>NZ_PIZV01000034.1 GCF_002835665.1 Chryseobacterium sp. PMSZPI | reverse complement strand
CTCCGTTTTACATACTGATTTTTAAATGATTCCATAACATTACTTTTTTTTGTGTAACGCTATATTAGGACGAGACAAAACATAAATAAAAAGAGGCGGTCAAGTTTGATCGTCTCTTTTTTTTGTTATCCATGTCAAGGTTTTAAACCTTGATATGGATCGTAATATATTCTCAAAATATTGATATTGATGAAAATCCTTATATTTAAATCTTACATATAATCACATGGAAAATAGTAAAGTACCTCAAGGAATGAGCAATATTATAATCAGTCTTTATTTTACAATTGCATATGCTGTTTTACTGATTATTTATTTAGGACTGCCGATAAATATTCATAGTAATTTTCTGCTGAAATTATTTATTGTTTGCAGCTTGTTATTTAGTATTGCAGCTATTTATTTTGCCGGCAAAAGTTATAAAAGAGCAAAAGTAAGCTCAATTATTCTGATCGTTATTAATTCTTTGGGATTGTTGATTCCTCTTGCTCTTTTACTGATGATGTTCACTTAATTTAATATTCTCAGATTCAGAGGGTATAAGTTTCCATTGAGGTTCTCCGTATTCTGAAAAATAAAGTGTTTTTCAAGAATTATTTTAAATATACAAATGTTAAAATTAAAACATTTTCATAAAATTTTATAATATTATGTTGTTTTGGTAAAATTCTGGCAAATATTTTGATATTGAAACATTGCTTATCGATAAGAACTAATAAAACTAATAATCACTTTTTAACAGTTTAAATAATAATAGTGATGAAACACCAGAACCAAAACCATGAATTTCGTTTTAACGAAGTTCTTTTTGAGCACCGCAACAAAGAATACGGTGCTTATGTATTAAGAAACGAATCTGATAGAATACTAACTAAGGCACTTTTTATAGGAGCAAGCTTAATGGCTGCTGTATCCATTACACCATTTGTGATCTCTGCTTTTAAAAGCCCGGATGTAATACCACCACCTTATGTACTTCCACCTCCAATTCAAATTCAGGATGTTGATACGCCAAAAGACCCACCTGCGCAAATTGTAAAGCCAGTTACTTTGGCCCCTGCTGTAAAGACTTATGATGACAGATTGCCGGAACCTAAAGCAATTGTTACCAATGAAAAACAGATTGAGGATAAAACAAATGCAGTAGCAAGTACACAAACCTCAGAAGGTAAAGATGTTCCGAATACTACCTATATTCCGATTGTTCCAAGGGTTATCGGAGGGGATGGACCACCTGCTGTAAAGGCAGATCCCGTAGTTGAGAAAACTGATCCTTCAGTAATTGATAAAGACCCTAGTGTAGAAGCTACTTTTGCAGGAGGGATAGACTCTTTCAGAAATAAAGTGATGAACAGTTTTGACGGTTCAGGATTCGAATCGGATGATGTCATGAAAACTACTATTACATTTATTGTAGAAATGGACGGAACAATTTCAGGGGTAAAAGCTAATGGAACCAACGCTGATTTTAATAATGAGGCGATGAGAACAATCAGATCAATCAAAGGAAAGTGGATTCCTGCCAAAAATAAAAAAGGGGAATTTGTAAGAAGTTACTTCAAATTTCCAATTTCCATGAAGTTTGATAATTAATACTGAATCGTCAATTTCAAATAGTTATCCACAAAGATTTTTTTTTGTGGATAATTTTTTTTATCGTTAAAATGCTTATTAACAATATTTTAACTCAATTTTGAATTTCGTCACTCACCGAGAGCAAAGAAAAAAGTGTATTTTTGAAACTTAAAGTTCTAATAATGGCAAAAATCATAGGTATTGCTAATCAAAAAGGAGGAGTTGGAAAAACTACCACAGCTGTAAACTTGGCAGCAGCATTAGGAGTATTGGAAAAAAGAATATTAATTATTGACGCTGACCCTCAGGCAAATGCTACATCGGGTTTGGGAGTGGAAGACGTTCAATATTCTACCTATAATCTACTGGAGCACAGTGCAGATACAAGAGTTTGTATCAAAAGGACTGCGACGCCAAATCTGGATATTATTCCGTCACATATTGACCTGGTAGCAGCAGAAATCGAATTGGTAGACAAAGAAGATCGTGAGTATATGCTGAAAAAAGCATTGGCAAGCGTGAAAGATGATTATGATTATATCATTATCGATTGTGCACCGAGTTTAGGTCTTATTACAGTAAATGCTCTTACCGCTGCAGATTCTGTAATTATCCCTATTCAGTGCGAATATTTTGCATTAGAAGGACTGGGAAAACTTTTGAATACAGTGAAAAACGTTCAGAAGATTCACAACAAAGATCTGGGAATAGAAGGTCTTCTTCTTACAATGTATGATAGCAGGTTAAGGTTATCAAATCAGGTAGTGGAAGAAGTTAACTTACACTTCCCTGAAATGGTTTTTGAAACCATCATCAGCAGAAACGTAAGATTAAGCGAAGCACCAAGCTTCGGAGAAAGTATCCTGAATTATGACGCTGAAAGTAAAGGAGCAGTTCAGTATATTCAGTTAGCGGAAGAAGTTCTGTTAAAGAACGAAAACTTAGTAAAGAACTAAATTAATAAATAAATGGCCAATACGGGTGAATGCCAGTCATCACTCATCAAACATCATTTATCAATTATATCTATGAAGGACAAAAAAAGAGCTATGGGACGCGGCCTGGGAGCCATTTTAAGTGCAGAATCGAAAGCGAGCATCAATTCAGCGACAGATGAAGGGGCGGATAAGTTTGTAGGGAATATTGTAGAAGTAGCACTTGAAGATATTTATCCGAATCCGACGCAGCCGAGAACTTATTTTGATGAAAAAGCATTAAATGAACTTGCGCAGTCTATTAAAAACTTAGGCGTAATTCAACCGATCACCTTAAGAAAAGATGGCGAAAAGTTTGAAATTATATCCGGGGAAAGACGTTACAGAGCAACTAAAATTGCGGGATTAACGACTATTCCTGCATATATTCGTTTAGTAAATGATCAGGAGCTTCTTGAGATGGCTCTTGTTGAAAATATCCAGAGAGAAGACCTTGATGCCATTGAAATCGCTTTGACGTATCAAAGACTTTTAGATGAAATAGGCCTTACTCAGGAAAATCTGAGTTACAGAATAGGAAAGGATAGAAGTACCATTACCAATTCAATCAGATTATTAAGACTGAATCCGGATATACAGAACGCTATCCGAAGCGGTGAGATTTCTGCAGGACATGGTAGAGCAATTATCAGCCTTGAAACTGAAGAAGATCAGCAAATTTTATTTGATCTGATTATCAAAGAAAAATTAAACGTTCGTCAGGCGGAACAAGCTGCTACAGCACTGAAAAATCCGAAATCTCCGGCAGCTAAAAAAGCAAGCGCAGAGCTTTCCAATAATTATAAAAGAGCCCAGAAGACGATTGCAGATATCTTGGATGTAAAAGTCGAGATCAAAACTTCTGGAAATGGTAAAAAAGGTAAAATTGTTCTGGACTTCAAAAATGAAGAAGAGCTGGAATATATTTTATCCCATATTAAATAATGAAGAAAATATTTTTCACATTTTTCTTGTGCATTGCTGTAGTGGCATATTCACAAGTCGCTCCTATTGATACTGTTCGGGTACAAACTTCTCCGAAACAGGATGCTCCTGTAGTAAAACCGGGAAAAACGGAAGCGAAAATCATTTCAGACCTTGAAAAAGCCAACGGCCCTACTAAAATGACTATAAAGTTGAATCCGACCAGAGCCGGTTTATATTCAGCGGTATTGCCGGGGTTAGGCCAATTCTACAATAAAAAATATTGGAAAATTCCAATCGTATGGGGAGCCGTAGGGGCAGGAGTAGGTATTGCTGTATGGAATGATAATCAATACAAAAAATACCGTGAATATTATGTCGCAAAACTTAACGGTACTCCAAATGAATTTGTAGACAGCCATCCATGGTTGGATAAAAGAGCATTAGGAAATGCACAAGACAGAGCAAAAAGGCAAAGAGACTATGCTATTGCCATTACTGGGTTAATCTATATTTTGAATATCGTAGACGCAGTAGTAGATGCCCATCTTTATGAAAGTCGTCACGATCCGGACCTGACTTTCAAACCCACGGTTATTCAGGATCAATTTGGTTATGATCCCCCAAAAACAGGTTTAAGTTTAAGCTACAGATTTTAAATAAAAAATAAAAAATATCCTGTGAATTTCTAAAATCACATAGGATAAGAAATACTTATACAGCATATGAAAATAGCATTAGTTGGCTACGGCAAAATGGGCAAAATCATTGATGAAATCGCTCAGAAAAGAGGTCATGAAGTTGTTGCCCGTCTGAAGGAAACTCCAACTGCTGAAAATCTTAATAATCCGGATGTTGTTATTGAATTCTCATTACCGGAAGTTGCATTTGATAATATTAAAGCTTGTCTTGAAAATAAAATTCCGGTGATCTGTGGAACTACAGGTTGGTTGGAGAAAAAAGAAGAAATAGAAAGGTTAGCTGTTGAAAACGATACGGCATTCTTATATGGCTCCAACTTTAGCTTAGGAGTGAATTTATTTTTCGCTTTAAATGAAAAGCTTGCGGATCTAATGAAAAACGTTGATGAATACTCTTGTCAATTAGAAGAAATTCATCACATTCACAAGAAAGATGCGCCAAGTGGAACGGCTATTTCCATAGCAGAAGGAATCATTCAGAATAATCCGAAATTCAATGCATGGAAGTTGGAAGAAACCGAAGGAACTCAACTAGGAATTTTTGCCGTACGTGAAGATGAAGTTCCAGGAACTCATAGTGTTTTCTACAGAAGTGAAGTGGACGAAATCGAAATCAAACATACCGCTTTCAATAGAAATGGTTTCGCATTAGGAGCTGTAGTCGCAGCAGAATGGATTAAAGATAAGAAAGGGAACTTCGGAATGAAAGACGTTTTGGGGCTTTAATTTGTAACAAATTCTTTAAATTGCATACCAATAACAGAAATGATGAATAGTAATTGTAAATAGCAGAATGCTGTAATCATTTATTGCTCATCATTTATTATTTATATATTTAGAATAGGCACAAAAAATTTATGAATTATTTTTTAACTTATACAGTATATGTCCTCATTTTATCCATATTGATGGGGATTTCAACTTGGAAGCTGTTCAAGAAAATGGGCTATAGCCCTTTATTTGCATTTATACCTTTCTATAATTATTTCATTATCCTGAAAGAAACAAAACATCCGAAATGGTGGGCGATCCTGTCGTATCTTCCGATCGTAGGACCAATCATGATGTCTGTTTTCCATCTTTATTTAATGAAAAAATTTGGAAAAACTCTTTTCAAAGATCAGATTCTTACAGTAATTCTGCCATTTATTTACATGGCGGTAGTGAACTATTCTAAAGATGTGGAATTGGAAGATGAAAGCACTAATGATCTTTTCCTTACGGATGAAGAGAAAAACGCAAAGAAAAAAGATACATTCTTGGGATCTATTACCTTTGCCGTAGTTTTTGCAACGATCATTCACGTTTTTGTAACCCAGCCTTTTGGAATTCCTACAGGGTCCATGGAGAGAACTTTATTAGTAGGAGATTTCCTTTTTGTTAATAAATGGAGCTATGGATACAGACTTCCAATGCGACCTCTGGCAATTCCTTTTCTTCAGGGAACAATTATGGATACAGGACAAAAAGGTAACCCGAAAGACGATCCGAAATCTTATGTAGATGGAGTAAAATTGCCTTATACAAGAATTTTACAATTTAATAAGCCACAAAAAAATGATGTAGTGGTTTTCAACTATCCTCAGGATTCCGTGCATACAGCAATCGATAGAAAAGATCCTTATGTGAAAAGATGTGTGGCAACAGCAGGAGATACCTTTGAGATGAGAGCCGGAAGACTTTTTGTGAATGGAAAACCGGAAACTGTTTTAGGAGACCAGGAAGTACAACACAGATATATTGTTAATACAGGAAGCCAATTAGATATCCCTTCATTATATAATACTTACGGATTTTTACCGGTTCAGGAAGTACAGACTGAAAAAGGATACCTTTATGCATTCCAGGGGCTGACGGATAAAACAGCTAAAGAAATTAAAGCACTTCCTCAGGTAATCGATATGAAAGAAGAAATTTCGCCAAAAGGAGAAGCTGCAGTATATTATAGAGACGAAGCCAAAACAAAAATTGATACAACACAATCTATATTCCCAATTAACAAACCATGGAATCAAGACTGGTATGGTCCGGTTAGAATTCCTAAAAAAGGAGATGTAGTAGCGATCAATAATGAAACACTTCCAATGTATCAGTGGATTATTTCCGAATATGAGCATAACAGCTTAGAAAAGAAAAACGGAAAAATCTTTATCAACGGAAAAGAAGCTAATCAATACACGATCCAACAGGACTACTATATGATGGTTGGAGACAATAGAGATGCATCTTTAGACGCAAGATTCTTTGGTTTTGTTCCGGAAGAAAATATTGTAGGAAAACCAATGTTTACATGGATGAGCCTTCAGGGAGCTTTTGCAGATAGCGGTTCTACTTACCAGGCTCCTTTTAAAATTCGTTGGGATAGAATGTTTAAAGCGACCAATACCGGAGAAGCTAACAAAACCTCTTATTGGTGGATTGCTGCAATGATCTTGATATTATTCTTCGGATGGGAGTACTTCGTGAAATTATTCAGAAAGAAAAAAACTGAAGACGAATTATAAATAAAATAAAATTTAAAATAGAATGAAGTATTTGAAAAAATACTTCATTTTTGTATTATGAATATGAAGAATGTATTATTGCCGGCTTTTTATATGCCACCAATTTCCTGGTTTTCAGTATTTCTGGATGCTGAGAATGAAATTATATTTGAACAGTTTGAAAACTTTCCAAAACAAACCTATAGAAACAGAGCGAATATCTATGGTGCCAATGGAAAGCTGTCATTGATTATTCCCATTAATCATAACGGGAAAAGAGAAATGAAAGATATTGAAATTTCTTATAGAGAAGACTGGAGAACCCTTCACTGGAAATCAATCAAAACAGCCTATCAAAGCTCTCCTTATTTCGAATACTACGAAGATAAATTCAGAAAAATATTTGATTTAAAAGAAAAGTTTCTCCTTGATTTTAACCTTAAAGGGTTAGAAATCATCCAACAGGTACTTAAAACAGAAAAGGCACAGTCTTTGAATGAAGAATATATCAAAAATCCTGAAGGGACTATCAATTACAGAGAAAAGTTCTCTGCAAAGCTACCTTCGGAATTTGGAATGGAAGAATATTATCAGACATTCTCAGATAAATTCGGATTTTTGGAGGACCTGTCGATTTTAGACCTTGTATGTAACAAAGGACCGGAATCTCTTACTTATATTAAAAATGTTAAACAATCATATTAATATGAAATTACCACTCACCAAGTTTCATTATTCATAAAAAGGGTAATTGCATATGATCTGAGAAAAATAAATATTAATATATGAAACGCCTCTGGTAGGTTTTAATACATAGAAATAGAAGTTGAGGCGTTCCTTCGATCAGTAAAAAATAATAAAAGTATACGAATGAAAAAGGTATTATTAGCTGCTGTTTTTTTAGCAGGTTTTAGTTTCTCTTATGCTCAGGAGTCTAAAGGAAAGAGCATTGATCCGAAAGAAGATAAAGATCTGATGACTTGGTATCATAAAGACTTTTCAACTTCTAAAGTATATGGTGTAAATACAGCCAATGCATATAAATATTTAGAATCTAAAGGTCTAAAACCTAAAACTGTAGTAGTAGGAGTTTTAGACAGTGGAGTACAGGTAGATCATCCGGGGTTAGTGAAAAATCTATGGACAAATCCTAACGAAATTCCGGGAAATGGAAAAGATGATGATGGAAACGGTTACATCGATGATGTGCATGGATGGAATTTTATAGGTGGAAAAAATGGAGATGTTGATATTGATAATATGGAAGTAACAAGAGTTGTTGCCAAATATCAATCAATTTTTGAAGGAGACGATTCTACAAAAAATAAAGCCAATCAGGCTAAAATGCCGGAAGAATTTGCCATGTATATGAAAGCCAAAGAGCTTTTCAATAAAAAAAGCATAGAGGCAAAACAAAACTTCAAGACCTATTCCATGATCAATGAACTGATTCCTAATATGGTAAAGTTATTAGGTGGGAAATCGGTAACGGCTCAAAATATTGCTGCTATTAAAGCACCTACAGACCAAAAGGATGCTGTCGCATTGCAAATTCTGACTCAGGTTTCTCAGAATGCTGAATTCCAGGGAAAATCTTCTGCTGAATTTGAGAAAGGAATGAAAGATCAAATGAAAGAAGCTCTTGATTATTTTACTCCTCAAGCTAAACAATATGATTTAAGCTATGATACAAGAAAAGAAATCGTAGGAGATAACTATGATGACTATTCTGAGAAAAATTATGGAAACAATCATTATGAAGGACCTGATGCAGAGCACGGAACACACGTAGCGGGTATTATTGCAGGACTTCCACAAGGAAAAGAGGTTCAGTATGGTATTGCTTCAAGAGTAGCTAAGATTATGTCTGTGAGAACCGTTCCTAATGGTGATGAAAGAGATAAAGACGTTGCAAATGCAATCAGATACGCCGTAGATAATGGTGCGAAAGTATTGAACATGAGCTTTGGAAAACCTGTTTCACCAGGTAAAAATGTGGTTTGGGATGCTTTCAAATATGCAGAAGACAAAGGTGTTCTTTTAGTGAAAGCAGCCGGTAACGAAAATGAGGACGTAGCAGAGCATTTAGCTTATCCTACCAACTTTAAAAACGTTACGGATGAGAAACCTTTCGTAAGCAATGTTTTGGTAGTAGGAGCAAGTACAAATCAGAATAATGCACTAAGAGCTAGCTTCTCTAATTATAACAAAAAAATGGTAAACGTTTTTGCACCAGGAGAAGAAATCTACTCTACTGTACCTAAAAACGAATACAAATACCTTCAGGGTACCTCAATGGCGTCACCTGTTGTTGCAGGAGCTGCAGCAGTATTGCTAGCGTATATGCCGGATCTTAAACCTTATCAGGTGATTGAAGCCCTTGTGAAATCCAGCAATCCAAGTACTGAAAACGGATTTAGTGGCTATTCTCAAGCCGGAGGTGTGATTGATGTGGCAAAAGCAGCAGAATACGCTTATAACAACTTTTATAACGGAAAGTCTTCCACTGTGACTAAACCTTCGAAACGTAAGCTTAACGAAGTCAAATCCGTAAAAAAGGCTGTTAAAAAATAGTTTATCTTCCTGTATTTAAGGAGAAACCATAAAAAGTCCGAATTTTTTCGGACTTTTTTATTTTTTATTTTCAATTTTGGCACGGTTTTTTGTAACTTTATAGTAACAAAATAATAAACAACAAAATGAAAAAGTTACTACTTGCAGGGATGTTTGGAACATCACTTTTTGCAGTGTCTTGTTCCTCTGTGAATAACGCAGCTACATCTCAAAATCAAAAAGCAGAATTCCTTAAATTAAAAGGAGACTGGCAGATTGTGAGCGTGGATTATGAGAAAGGATATAAAATTAAGCCTTTTGATGAAGGTGCAGACGCTCAATGTTTTGTAGGAAGTCACTGGAGACTGATTCCTAACAACTGGACAGGAGCTTATACTTTGAATGGAGGTGGAAATTGCCCGGCAATTACACAACCAATTAAATTTGAAGTAAAAAACGGTAATACGTTTATGTTTAAAAAAATTGCAGAAGGTACAAAGGCAAAACAAAATATCGCAGGTTATACACTTATATTAATCAACCAGACTACAGATCAGTTTTCACTTCAGCAAGATGTTCCGTTTGAAGGAGGAAATGTAAAAGTTGTTTACAACTTCCAAAGAACAGGAATGAAATAATTTAATAACATAAAAGATAAAAAAATGAAATTTACTAAAACATATGTAGGAGCCCTTTTCTTGTCATCAGCATTATTATTGACAAGCTGTGAGGCGGTTCAAAACTCAAATCACCAACAAAGAGGTACTGCAGTAGGTGTAGCTTCAGGAGCTGTACTTGGAGGTATCTTAGGAAATAACGTAGGTAGAGGTGGAAACGGAGCTATCGGTGCAGTACTAGGTGGTATCATCGGTGGTGTTGCAGGTAACGTTATTGGTAACAAAATGGATAAGCAAGCCAGAGATATTAAAGAAACTTTACCAGGAGCTCAGGTAGAAAGAGTAGGAGACGGTATTAAAGTTACGATGAACGAAAGTATTGTAAACTTTGCTTTCGATTCTTCAAACCTTACTTCTGTAGCACAAGGTAACTTGGATAAATTAGCTAAAGTATTAAGTGATAACCCGGATACGAATATCAATATTTACGGATATACAGATAGCGTAGGTAAAGATGCTTACAACCTGGCACTTTCTCAAAGAAGAGCTGATGCTGTAAAAGCTTATTTAGTAAAAAGCGGAATTTCAGGTAGCAGAATGTTTACCAAAGGAGAAGGTAAAAATATGCCGGTTGCCAGCAACGATACTGATGAAGGAAGAGCTAAAAACAGAAGAGTAGAGTTCGCGATTACTGCTAATGAAAAAATGATTAATGATGCCAAACAAGGGCAATAATTAATTTAACATATAAATATTTTCGTAAAAGACCGCTTCGGCGGTTTTTTTTGTATTTTTATGCTGTAAACTTTGAATTCATTACTTTTGTAGGAACCTTCATGATTTAAAAGTTATCTCATAGCACAAAAAGGTATGAAGATTTCAGATAATCATTAAAAACAAATATAAATTTCGGAAGAAATAACAAATGAAGAAATATTTAAAACTGCTCCGTGTAGAGCAATGGGTGAAAAACCTTTTTGTATTTGTCCCTCTATTTTTTTCAGGTAATATTACCAACTTAGACCTACTTGCTAAAAGTATTTTTGCATTTATTATTTTTTCACTTGCTGCAAGTGTTGTTTACATTCTAAATGATTATAACGATATTGAAGCGGATAGAAAGCATCCGGAGAAAAGAAGAAGACCTTTGGCAAGTGGAGCCATTTCCAAATCAAAAGCGATAGGAATCCTTATTGGGCTTACTGTTGCGGATATTGCGCTTGTATTCTTTGCCCAACTTTATTTTCATCAGTTTTTATGGAAGTTTGGATCTATTGTCGCTTTTTATATTGTGATGAACCTGGCTTATACCTTCAGATTAAAACATGTTCCCATTATCGATATCTTTATTATTGCGATAGGATTTGTACTTAGAGTATTGGCTGGCGGATATATCACCGGAATCAGCATCTCGCAATGGGCTATTTTGCTGACTTTTGTACTGGCTTTGGTACTGGCTATCGGAAAAAGGAGAGGAGAGCTTATTAATGCTCAGGTTTCCGGCAAAACGAGAAGGGCGTTAGACGGATATAATGTACAGTTTGCAGATATAGCATTGTCTATTTCCATAACGCTTGCCATTGTTTGTTATCTGATGTTTACGTTATCTCCTGAAGTTCAGGCAAGATTTCATGAAAGAGTATTTTATACCGTAGTTTTTGTAGTATTTGCTCTTTTGAGGTATTTACAACAGACATTGGTGTACAACAGAACAGAATCTCCTACTAAAATTGTATATAGAGATCGCTATATTCAGGTTACTCTATTACTTTGGGTTGCCGCATTTTTAATTCAAATTTACTTTAAAAAATGAAGCCGAATTTCACACAGAAAGTTACAAACTGGGGTAATTTCCCGGTAGTAGAAAAAGAAATGAGATCTGAGGACAGCTTCAAAAAGATAAAAGAATTTGTACTCAATCATAACGAGGTCATTGCAAGAGGGAATGGTAGATGTTATGGGGATGCTTCGTTGGGAGAATCTATATTTTCTACCAAAAAATTAAATAAATTCATCAGTTTTGATCGTTTAAACGGAGTGATAGAATGTGAGTCCGGAGTTTTACTTTCGGATGTACTTGAAGTGGTGGTTCCTCAGGGATACTTCTTATATGTAACTCCGGGAACGAAATTTATTTCTGTAGGAGGAGCGATTGCTTCAGATGTACATGGGAAAAATCATCATGCAGAAGGTTGCTTTTCAGAATATGTTATTGAGTTTAAATTAATGACTGAGAACGGTGAAATTATTACCTGTTCCAGAGAAGAACATTCGGAGAAATTTTGGGCTACCATTGGTGGAATGGGACTTACAGGAATTATTCTTACTGCAAAATTTAAACTTAAAAATATAGAATCGGCCTACATTCGTCAGGAAAGTATTAAGGCTGATAATCTTGATGAAATCTTCAGATTGTTTGATGAAAGTGAAAACTGGACTTATACGGTAGCCTGGATTGATTGTCTTCAAAAAGGGAAAAATATCGGAAGAAGTATTTTGATGCGAGGAGAGCATGCCTTTCAACATGAGCTGCCTCAAAATCTGGGGAGAACTCCTTTAAGACTAAAGAAAAAATTAGAGCCTACAGTTCCTTTCTATTTTCCTGGGTTTGTCCTGAATTCTCTGACAGTAAAAATTTTCAATTGGTTATACTATAAAAAACAGTCTAAAAAAGAGGTGAAGAATTTTATTGATTATGAAACATTCTTTTATCCGCTGGATGCCATTAATGATTGGAATAAAATTTACGGGAAGTCCGGATTTATTCAATATCAAATGGTAATTCCTAAGGAGAGTGGAAAAGAAGGAATGAAAAAAATTCTTGAAACAATTGCTGCAAGTGGTAATGGTTCGTTCCTGGCTGTTTTAAAGCTTTTCGGTAAAAATAATCATCAGGCTTACAACTCGTTTCCTATTGAAGGTTATACACTGGCACTTGATTTTAAAGTGAATTCAAAACTGAAAAAATTAGTAGATCAGCTTGATAGCATCGTTCAGGAATTTGGTGGAAGAATTTACCTTACGAAAGACAGTATGAGCAGATCTTCATTAACGAACTACCTTAAAAATATTCAAAGTCCTAAATTTGTGTCTTTACAGCACAAAAGAATCATAAATAACAACTCATAATGATAGTTCTGGGAAGTACATCTGAAGTAGCACAGGCTTTTGTGGAAAAGGCACTTCAGGAAGGCGAGAAATTTGAAAAAATTTATCTTTTTACCTCAAACAAAGAAACTACAGAAAGGTTTGCAACACATATTGATGTGAAGTTTTTACAACAATCTGAAGTCATTGAGCTGGATCTGATGAAAGAAATAGATTACAATAGATTTGATTATATCAATTCAAATGTATTATTTTGTGCCGTAGGATATTTGGGTGAAGGAACGGAAGAAGGTCTTTATGATAATAAAAATACAGAACGTATTATCAATATAAACTATTCAAAGTTGATTCCGGTCATGAATTATTTTGCACATAAGTTTGAAAACAGAAGATCGGGTACCATTATTGGACTTTCCTCAGTAGCTGGAGATCGGGGAAGGCAAAGTAATTTTATTTATGGGAGTGCTAAAGCAGCTTTTACAGCTTATCTAAGCGGTCTTAGAAATTATCTTTTTGATAAGAAAGTTCATGTTATGACGGTAAAACCGGGATTCATGGCTACTAAAATGACAGAAGGACTGCCTTTAAATCGGAAATTGACTGCAACACCAAAACAAGCGGCAGCTTGTATTTATAAAGCATTCAAAAAGCAAAAGAATGTGGCGTATGTTTTGCCTGTTTGGAGTCTTATTATGATGATTATCAGGAATATTCCTGAATTTATATTTAAAAAATTAAAGCTTTAAAAATGAAAAAGTTGTATTGTTTTGATTTTGACGGAACCTTGACGTATAAGGATACTATGTTTATGTATCTTAAATTCTACGATTCCACAAAATACCGGATACAATTTTTAAAGCACGTACCACTTTTTATTCTATTAAAGCTAAAATTGGCTGAAACTGAAAAGGTTAAAAAGAGTTTTATAGGATCTATTCTGAAAGGGCAGACTCAGGAAAAAATTGAATTAAAATCTAAACAATTCTTTGAGCATCATTATCCTAAAATTGTGAGGGAGAATGCTTTAGACTTTATAAAAAATATCGATAGGAGTAATACACAAAGTTTATTGGTTACAGCTTCATTAGATATCTGGGTAAAACCTTTTGCCGAAGAATTGAAAATGCAGTTGGTTTCTACCCGTGCAGAGTTTAAAAACGGCATTTTTACAGGAAATTTTATAGGTAAAAACTGCAATGGGAAAGAAAAACTGGTGAGAATAAAAGAACAAATTAACGATTCTAAGTACGATAAAATTATTGCATTTGGCGATACTTCGGGAGATCGACCGATGTTGAAGTGGGCAAATGAGGGACATTACCAATTTTTTCATTAATTTTGGCTCATAAAAGTATAAAAAATGAAAAGGCTGCTAATCTTTTTTTAACAGTTCCCTCAGATTATCAGTTTACCTCCGTAGAATTAAAATATTCAAAATAACAATGGATAAAATATATTTAGATAATGCCGCAACTACTCCTCTTGCAGAAGAAGTTATAGATGCAATGGTTGGTACGATGAAGATGAATTTCGGAAATCCGTCTTCAACTCATAGCTTTGGTCAGGAAGCCAAAATCCTTATCGAAAACGTAAGAAGACAGGTTGCAGACTATCTTCATGTAACTCCTGCTGAAATCATTTTTACTTCCTGTGGTACAGAATCAAATAATATGATCATCAAGTCCTCAGTAGAACACCTTGGAGTGGAAAGGATCATAAGCTCTCCTTTGGAACATAAATGCGTTTCAGAGAGTATTTTGGATATGAAAAGTAGGAAAGGCGTAGAAGTGAATTACATCCGTCCTAATGAAAAAGGAGATATTGATCTTGCTAAATTAGAAGAATTATTAAAAGCTTCAGATAAAAAAACGTTGGTGAGCTTAATGCATGCCAACAACGAAATCGGAAACATTATCAATCTTAAAAAAGTGGCCGAGCTTTGTAAAGAACATAACGCTCTTTTCCATTCGGATACAGTACAAACGATGGCTCATATGAACCTTGATTTATCTGATATTCCTGTAGATTTTGCTTCTTGCAGTGCTCATAAATTCCATGGTCCGAAGGGGTCAGGTTTTGCTTTTATCAGAAAAGCGACCGGATTAAAGGGGATCATTACAGGAGGCCCGCAAGAAAGAAGTCTGAGAGCGGGGACTGAAAATGTTTGCGGTATTGTAGGACTTGGGAAGGCACTAGAACTTTCTCTGAATCATATGGAAGAATATACCAACCATATGCAGGAAATCAAAGATTATGCTATTGAAAGACTTACTGCCGAAATTGAAGGGATAAAATTCAACGGAAGAAGTGCTGAAAAAGAAAATAGTCTTTATACAGTACTAAGTGCATTATTGCCATATAAAAATCCACTCATTGGTCTTCAATTGGATATGAAAGGAATTGCCATTTCTCAGGGAAGTGCATGTTCTTCAGGAGCATCTAAACCTTCAATGGTTATGATGATGGTTCTTTCTGAAGATGAAATGGATCATTGTACTCCGTTACGTATTTCTTTCAGCCATATGACAACCAGGGCAGATATTGACGCATTAGTAGATGCTTTAAAAGAGATATCAAAGGACTATACTATAGAAAAAACTAATGTTGAGCATAGATAGTCTTATGATGTAAAAATCGTAATTTTGAACATTCAATAACGATTGAAACAAGAATATAATATTAATTAAAATAAAAGAAACAAAAATGGCTTTAGAAATTACGGACAGCTCATTTCAGGATACGGTTTTAAAATCAGATAAACCCGTATTAGTAGACTTCTGGGCAGTATGGTGTGGACCTTGTAGAACACTAGGACCAATCATCGAAGAAGTGGCATCAGATTTTGAAGGAAAAGCAGTAGTAGGAAAAGTGGATGTAGATAACAACCAGGAAATTTCAATGCAGTACGGTATCAGAAACATCCCTACAGTTCTTATTTTTAAAAATGGAGAAGTAGTAGATAAATTAGTAGGTGTAGCTCCAAAAGATGTAATCGCTGAAAAATTAAGTGCTCACTTATAAAAAAATAAGTTTGATAATGAATGTCTTCCGGTATTGGGAGACATTTTTTTTGAAAATAATTTGTAGATAACAAAAAAAGGTGTAATTTTGCCATCACGAAAAAGAAACAAGTTCTTTACATCATGATCCGGTAGTTCAGCTGGTTAGAATGCCGCCCTGTCACGGCGGAGGTCGCGGGTTCGAGTCCCGTCCGGATCGCAATCATCAAATGATAATAGTATAATTGCTGTAATATATATTACAGCAATTTTTGTTTTTATGCGGTTCTGAAAAAGCTAAAAACAAATCAAACTCAAAACCTGGAAATTAGAACATTTCTTTCTGATCTATTCCCTATGACAGGTTAAAACAGGTAGTACTTCCACACTGTTGATAGATGTACTCCTACTTTACCTCAATTATTCTTAGATCCATTGTACAATCTTTTCACTACCAAAATAATTGATAAAAATTGAATATATTCATTAAAATATTTTGTAGATTTTATGATTTTATAGATTTTATTACGGATATTCGTGTATAAATTCAATGTATGGTGATTAATTTTGGGGATTTGATTTTTTTTATTGTATTTAATTGTATATTTGGAAAAAAATAAATACTGCCTTAGTATTCAGTTGTTCAAAAAATATTTTAGTTTAACAAAAAGAATTACAATTTATGCAAAATCAAGAAAAATTATTTGAAAAAGTATACGAGATTCTAGGAGATATTACAGAATGTGATCCTAAAAATATACAGCCAGATACTAATCTTTTGCACGATATGGGTATGACATCTCTAATGGGACTGGAAGTATTAGTAGAATTGGAAAGGAATTTTCAGGTTAGTCTGGATGAAGAACTTCTAGCTAATATGACTACTCCAAAAGATATTGTTAAAATTCTGGAGAATGAATTAGCTTATTAATCCTACACAGTTTCTAGTTTTTTTAAAAAATAAAATAGTATAGGTAGGGATTGGGACAAATGAACTTGACAATACTTATAATCTGACACAAACAGATGATTAAAAATTTCGATACCGATGATCTTGTAATAGGAGCGGGACTTTGTGGTCTTATGTATGGGCTGACTGCCGTTATGGAAGGCCGTTCTGTTGTTATTAGTGAAGCACACCATAAAGTAGGGGGATATGCTACCAACTTTTATAGAAATAAAAGAAAATATGTATTTGACTGTAGCCAGCATAAAGTTAGTGGACTTAGGAAAGAGATAGGAAACTTATGGAATACGTTAAACAGGCTGGGACTTCATTCATTATTGGATGAATTTAAATTTCATGAGGAAATTGGAACAGTTGTGTATAAAGGAGACTTTATTAGGATTCCGTCGGAGCCGTCGGAAATTAAAGAGACACTTATGATTTGTTTTCCTGATGAAATCTCGGGGATAGAAAGGCTTTTTAAAGATATAGAGACCCATGGATATCAGCATTATATGTTTTTTAGAAGATTGATTAATGAGTATACCATAAATAAAGATATTCTTAGGGAAAGCAGGAATTTATCAAAGATAACAGCGAGGGAATATTTTGAAATCATCTTTAAGGGAAAAGATATTATTGAAGTTCTTAGTCCTATTGCTATCTATTCGGGTTCTATCTCTAATGAGGTTAACGCTTTTTATTTTCTTCATTGTTTGTACGCAATGTTTTATGGTGGTCAGGCCTATGTAAAAGGAACAGGACAGCGTCTTTCTGATCTTTTACTTGAAGAATTTCTAAACCATGGTGGGGTTCTGTTAAAAAAGAATCCGGTTTATGAAATGGAAGATCATGGTGAGCATATGCTTATCAAAACCCGGAAAAACACTATTAAAGCTCAACAGGTCATTGCAACATGCCCACCGGAAGATGTTTTGAAAATGTTGAATAGTGAAGAATACGTTGACAACTTCAAGGATATTATCAGGAATTTCGAAGTAGGATGGGGGCACTTTTGTGTATACATTGTCATATCAGTGCCCCCTGAGGATGTTGATATATTTTCCCCTGAATATCTTTTGGTATCAGACTCTGGTGATAACTTCACTCAGAATGATTTTGAAAATGATAGATATTATGATCTTTTTACATTGAGTGTGAGTAATTATCATAGATTTGATCCAGAAGGAGGCTATGTTTTACAACTTGTTATGCTAGATCATGGCGATCGATGGTTCCATCTTTCCGAAGATGAATATATAAAGCGAAAACAAAAAATTCAGAATAAATTTATTAAAAGAGTACTTGCGACATTTCCAAAGCTGGAAGGTAAATTAATATATATAGAGTCGTCAACTCCTAAGACAAACTATAAGTTCACCCTTGCTACTAAAGGATCTGCCTTTGCTTATAAAATGCTTCCCAAAGTCAATCTGAATCTGCTGAGTAACTTTCCCAATGATAAAATCAAATTGGTCAGTACCTGGGCAGGAGGCCCGGGATATGAAACCGCAATGTGTTTTGGCTTTACACAAGGTAAATTATTGAGTAAAAACACTAAAGTATGAATCAAATAAAGAAAAAAACATTAAGTCCCAAATTTTTAAATCTCTTACATAAACTTAATGAAGCTTCTGAAAAAAAACAGATGAGCTTGCTTCTGGATCATCCATGGGATGAGCCTGTTGATAATGTATGGCTTAAAAAGAGAGAAAATATTTCAATTTATGGAACTTTATATTATGACCTTGCTTCTGAAGAAGAAAGAAGACTTTTATCTGTCTATGAAACAGGTTCATGGTGGTATACATTTATTGTATTTGAGAATCTGGTTTCGGAATATTATATGAAGATTGTTAATCATGGTTCTCTAAAAAAATTTCCGGAAGTGGTAAAGTATATGCATCATTTTTGTAAAGAAGAGATTGTTCATGCCATGGTGTTCAGAAAAGCTATGAACTACTTTAATATTACACCGTTCCCTGTTCCATTGAATTTAAGGGAAATATATAGCCATAATGCTTCCATGTCAGAATTTCCGCTTAAAGCAATTTATCTGACTATTTTAATTGAATGGCTTGCAGAAAATAATGCTATGGAAGATTGTAATAGTAAAGAGATTTCCAGATTATCCAGAGCTGTTGCAGTAGAACATCATAAAGAAGAAGCAAGACATATAGAGTGGGGGAAGAATATGATTCGGGAATTTATTGATGTGGTTCCTGAATTTTTATTGGAAGCACAAGAAATTACGGCTCCTTTGCTTCGAAGTATGTTGGATATGTCTATATCCAGTATAGTGGTCTACTCCCGGGTAGGATTTAAAGATAAAGCATTTAGAAATTATAAAGAACTCATTCCGACTTTACTCAATTCCGAAAACAGAAAAAGAATAAACTCTAAAATTATGGCTCCCATGATGAGGTATTTTGTGGAGATAGGAATATGTACCCCGAAAAATATGAAAGTTTGGAAAGACAATGGTTTCGATAAAGATGCTGAAGATGCTATTGCTTATTTCAGGAAAAAATCAGTACATGAAAATGATATAGACAATATCCTGGATAAGAATTATGATTGAATTCATCATAATCTAAATTTTACCCACATATCAAAATTTAAATATGCATATTAATTTAGCAGACAAACATTTCTTGGTAACAGGTGGTGGCCGGGGAATTGGAAGAGCAATTGTCAGGCAACTTTTGACCTCAAAAGCTTCTGTATCATTTACCTACAATCATCATAAAGAAACTGCAATAAAGTATCTGAATGAGCTTATTGAAGAGTTTCCTGATAAAGTGGCTTTATATCACGCAGATATTCAAAATGAAGAGCAGTCAAAATCTTTGATTAAGACCATTGAGGAATCGTCATTAGGTCCATTGTTTGGGCTCATCAATAATGCCGGAATTACTGCTGATGCCCCATTTTTTAGCATGACCCATGAGATGTGGAAAGATGTTATCAATACTAATTTAAATGGAACTTATTTCCTTTCCAAAGCAGTTGTAACGTCTTTTATTCGGAAAAAGAATTCAAAAATAATTAATATTTCATCTGTTTCAGGTGTACGGGGAGCTATGGGACAAGCTAATTACGGAGCGTCAAAGGCAGCCATCAATTCTCTTACCAAAACGCTGGCCTTAGAATTCGCAAAATTCAATATGCAGGTAAATGCCATAGCTCCCGGATTTGTAGATACTGAAATGGTTGCTAAAATGAATGAACAGGATAAAAAAAAAATAGATCAGATGATTCCTATGAAAAGAATGGGAACACCTAATGAAGTAGCAGATTTAGTTACTTTTCTCTGTTCAGAAAATAGCAATTATATTACCGGCCAGACTTTCATTATTGACGGCGGATTGACTTTATAAAAATAAATACAGACACAAAAATAAAGATGAAAAGAGTTGTTGTTACAGGAATGGGAGTCGTAAGCCCTTTGGCTTGTGAGACAGAGACTTTCTGGAAAAAAATTCTGAACGGAGATTCCGGTGTCGGAGATCTTAGCAAATTAGATCCCGTACAGTATAAAGGGATAACAAAAGCTGCAGAAGTAGAACTGGAAAAAGGTTATAAGAATAAGAATATTACAGATCATTTTCGTTCCTATGGAATGGCTGTTACTTATACCGCTGCCGCCGTAGATATGGGATTAAGAGATGCAGGGCTGGAAACCCGGCAACCCAATAAAAATAACTATGGAGTCATTATAGGAACCACCAATGGTAACCAGGATATTATAGAACGTATTATAGATGAATGGAACCTCGGGATGGAGCACGAAGATCTAGACCAAACAGCAGCAGAAACTTTAAGAATGTTCAGACCTGTAGAGTTGAGTGCGAGTATTGCAAAATTTTTTAATCTGGGTGGTCCCAATATGGTAATTCCCACGGCTTGCGCAGCCGGAAATTATGCCATAGGAACAGCTTTTTCTATGATTCAGGATGAACGTACTCCTCTTATTATCGCTGGTGGTGCAGACCCATTTACAAGATCTTGTTATACTGTTTTTTACAGATTGGGTGCAATGTCTAAAGATAGTTGTAAGCCTTTTGATCAAGACAGAACAGGGATGATTGTAGGAGAGGGAGCAGCTGTTTTGGTTCTTGAAGAGCTTGAACACGCTCTAGCCAGAGGTGCAAAAATTTATGGAGAAATTAAAGGATATGGGCTTGCCTGTGATGCGTATGATCCTACAGCTCCGGACCCTGAGGGTTCTGGAGCGACATTGTCTATGGCAAATGCTTTACGTTCGAGTAATATTGATATCCGGAATATAACCTATGTAAGTGCTCATGGTACCGGAACAAAAGCAAATGATGCTCATGAAGTGAAAGCAATGAGTAATGTTTTTGGAAAACAAATAGATACTCTGTATGTAAATGGAATAAAATCTATGCTTGGACATTGTATGGGTGCTGCCAGTATGTTTGAAGCTGTCACTGCAGTATTATCTTTATATAATCAACAAGTTCCGCAAAATAGAAATACAGAAAAAATTGATGAATCTTTTAATCTTAATTTCCAGTTGCAGCCGTCTCAGGATATTCAGCATAACGTGAAACATGTCTTAAGTAATTCGTTTGCCTTTGGTGGTAATATTTGTAGCGTAATATTTAGTAAGTATGATATCAACTAATTCAAAAAACAGAATTGTAATTTCTGCTATTGGCTTTAATAGTTCATATGGAACGGAAATATATGAATACTTCTCTTCTTCAGAAAAACCTAAAGAATCTTCCTTTATTATTGAAGATTATGATCCTCAAAAGTTTTTAAAACCAAAAGGTCAGCGATTTCTGAGCAAATCCACAATACTTTATTGCAGCACAGCGTTTCAGGCTATTCATAGCAGGGGATTAGTGAGATTTATTCAAAATACTCCTGAAAGGGTTGGGCTTTACAATGGAACGGAACTTTCAAATCTTGAAGATTGCTTTGCATTTGACCTGACAGCTAAAAATGAAGGACCTGATAGAGTAAGTCCTATGAAGGTTCCTAATACAATAGCCAATGCTGCAGCGAGCCAAATGGCCATACAAGCAGGGATAAAAGGTCCTAATTTCAGTGTGTGCGCCGGAATGGCAGGAAGTATTCAAGCTTTGGATATCGCCTGCCTGCATTTAAAACAGGGTATTACTGATTATGGAATAGTTGCATCAACAGAGGTACGGAATAACTATCAAAAATCAATTCAGAAAAGTTTTGGAGACAGAAATATGTCTCCTGAATTGGGAATTTCTATGATTCTGGAACGCCGGGAGTCTATGGATATGGAGAATAAAAGTCCTTTGGCTGGAATTGTTATGATGCATTCGGAAATATTTATAGATCATGAAGTTTCTTTTGAAACATATTTGTACAGTGTTATAAGACCTGCAATCACTCAGTATGATGTTGATATTCTCATTGTTTCAGGAGGATTATCAGCGATAGATTGCGATGCTTTTGAAATTATGGTAAAGGAAAGCTATCCATTAGTATCTGTATTATATCCTGAAAATCAATACGGAAATTTTGATAATGCAGGAGGAATGTTTGGTATCGCCTATGCAATTTCAATATTCAACGGAAATACTCATTGCAGGATAAGCAGAAAGAATATATTGATTTTATCATTAGACCCTTCAGGAACAATTATCTATACTATCGTCGAAAAAATAACATCTTAATATGAAGACTATTTTAGAGTCCTATCAAATTTTACAAATATTGAAATATCGATATCCTTTTTTATTAATAGATAAGGTAATAGAATATGAAAAAGGACATAAATTGAAAGCACTGAAAGCAGTGTCTATAGGTGAGCCCTATTTTTCCGGACACTTTCCGGATTATCCGATCATGCCAGGTGTTCTCGTTACAGAGGGATTGGCTCAGGCGTCTTCATTAATGACTGTTTTAGATGGAGCCAATTGGGAACCAGATCATGAAGTTTCTGTAAAAGAACAAACTTCAATGGGGGTATTGGGGAGTGTTCAGATCAACTTCTTAAAATCAGTATTGCCCGGAAGCTTATTGGAACTTGATGTTGAAATAGATTGGAAGAAAGGTGTGGCCACTTCTCTAAATGTGAAAGCTTCTGTGGGAGAATCTGTCTGTGCAAAAGGTAAAATAACGGTAATGCTGATTGATCAAAATAAAATTTTTCCTTAAGATAATGAATAGTCCTATTCTATTTTGTATTCCCTATGCAGGCGGATCATCAATGTCATTTCTAAATATAACAAATCGTATTCATATTGATGCTATCGAAATCAAGAATCTTGAACTTCCCGGAAGAGGTTTACGACATAAAGAACCGCTCTTGTCTTCTTTGGAGGAGGCGGTGGATGATCTTTATTTGCAAGTAAAGGAAAATATTGACTCCTTACAAAGACCTGTTTTTTTATGGGGTCACAGCATGGGAGCAATTTTGGCTTTACTGCTTTCTTTCAAACTATATAAGCATCAATTTAAAGTACCAGGTTTATTGGTTTCGGGGATGAAAGCTCCTACCTGTCAATTATCCGATAAAATACTATCTGAAAAGGCCAAAAATAAATTATTATCAAACTTTCTGCCTGTAAAGAAGGAACAAAATAAAGAAGCTCCTCTTTTCCAAAAAATTTATAAAAAACGGATCGAAATTATGGAAAAGGATGTGGAAATTTTAGAAAAATATCAAATGGAAAATTGGAAGGACATCTATGTAGCTACTACTATCATAGCTATAATGGGGGAAGATGATGATTTATATCCTGATCAATCTTATTATGAAAATTGGAAACTTCACACTTCTGAAACCTTTGAAATATTTTCTATTAAAGGGGGACATTTTTTTCCAATGCAACACCCTGGAGAAACTGCTATACTGCTCACCAGTATATTAACTCAAATGTTAAATAAAAAACAATAGACATAATTTAATAAATCATATAAGATAAAAACAACAAAAAATGAAATCAAAGAAATTAATTTTTTTATTAGCAATTTCAATGCTAAGCATTACTTATTCATGTTATAATGATAATTTAATATTAGAGCCTGTTACTGAACCTAATGCAAAAGTATCTGCATTATCAATGTCCGGAAGATCGTCATCATTAGCTGCTTATTTTGGTAATAATATAGACTTTACTAATCTACCCGATTATGCCAACCAAAATATTCCTATGTATGTCTTCAGAGATAATACTCCATTCGTTAA
The DNA here is from genome assembly GCF_002835665.1 of Chryseobacterium sp. PMSZPI. GTDB lineage: Bacteria > Bacteroidota > Bacteroidia > Flavobacteriales > Weeksellaceae > Chryseobacterium. The sequence continues at coordinate 74,228 of NZ_PIZV01000034.1, read as the reverse complement.
CCGTATTACAAATGAGGGAGCAACATTAGGAAGGGTTTTATTTTATGATAAGAATCTTTCCAGCAATAATACTGTATCCTGTTCCAGTTGCCATAAACAGGAACTAGCTTTTGGTGATGATAATATAGCCAGCCAGGGGGTAAATGGAAAAACCGGAAGACATTCTATGAGATTAATCAATATAAGGTATAATCAAGAGTTTAAAGTGTTCTGGGATAAAAGAGCTCCTTCTTTGGATGTCCAAACTACAATTCCAATCAAAGACCATGTTGAGATGGGATATAGTGGCAAAAATGGAGATCCTACATTTGATAATCTTATTACCAAATTGCAGGAGTTGGATTACTATAAAGAACTTTTTATGAAAGCTTATGGAAGTCCTGAAATCACCGAAGAAAAAATACAAAAAGCATTAGCTCAGTTTATAAGTAGTATTATATCTTTTGATTCAAAATATGATGAAGGAAGAGCGCAGATCGCTTCAGAGTTTCTTGATTTTCCTAACTTCACTGCCGAAGAGAATTTTGGTAAAAAACTTTATATGGAATTCCCTGTTGCGGTAGGAGGAACTCGTACGGGAGGTGGATTAGGCTGTGCAATTTGTCACCAGGCTCCTGAATTTGGAATGACTGCCCTGAGCGGTAATAATGGAGTTATTGATAAAATAGGCAGTACTGAAAAAGATCTTACTGTAACCAATTCTCCTTCTATGCGTGATCTTGTGAATTCTAATGGTAAACCACATGCTCCAATGATGCATTCTGGTGTATTTTCTACATTAGAACAGGTAATAGATCATTATAATAATATTCCCAAAGAATCCAGAACAGACAAATTAGACATAAATCTTCGTTTAAGAAGTTTAAATGCTACACCGGAAGAAAAAAAAGCAATTATTGCCTTTATGAAAACACTCACCGGAAAAAATATTTATAAAGATAAAAAATGGTCGAATCCATTTATTAATTAATAGAACATATTTTTATAATTGAAATTTAAAAGATATCCGGAAGCAATAATAGTGTTTGATTAGGTTTTTCTTAATTAATGATTTTATTATAATTTATTATTTTTATTGATAATTATTTCGTATTTTAGCTCACGAATATTAATTATAATTAAAATAAATGGATTTTTTTTATGAAAAAAAACACTTATTATTTGTCGGATTTATTAAAATAATCTCTTTAAAGTGACTTATTGGTTGCTGAATTTAACTTGGATATGTAAAATTATAAAAATATGATTTACTTATCTGTCTGTTTTTTAAAGGTTTTATTTTGAATAAAAGTAGGATGAATTTTTAAATAAATAATTTCGTAAAAAATACTAAATAATATTTATAATAATTTAATATAGAGGGTAGTTGTAATGATTATCCTATCAACAAAACAACAAATGATTTTACAATGAAAAAAAACGTATTACTAATTAGTTCATTTTTTAGTTTCTTTTGCTTTTCCCAGGTGGGGATTGGTACAAAAAATCCTCATTTAAGTACTGATCTGGAATTAGGGTCCAGCAATAAAACCCTAATTTTAAATAGAGTTCCCAATACCGGAGCTATTGCAAACCCTACCGACGGGATGATGATCTATGACATATCGGAAGAATGTGTAAAAGCGTATCAAGCCAATAAATGGTCAAAATGCCTTGGAAAAGGTTTAAATAGCCGAAGTTCAACCAACCCTATATCTTTGTTATGTAGCTCAGCAAATTTTTCTCCTGCTTTAATTTCTGGGAAAGCCTATAAAGGTATCCTGACAATTCCTTATACAGGAGGAGATGGTAGTACTTATGAATCTCAATCTATTGTAAGTAATGGATTGAATGCTATTCTATCTTCAGGAAAATTTGTTTCAGGAAATGGGAATTTGGAATATTCAGTTACCGGTAATCCTACAACCAAGAATGTGATATTTGATATAAATATTGCCGGAAACACTTGCTCAGTAACTGTAAAATAATATAATTTATACTTTCAGTGAATGGTTTAATTGAAGTCTATTTGATATACTATTTTATTTTTATAAAGTAGTTGTTCTTATAGAGATAAAGTATTATAGTATAAGATATTAAGTATTGATGTTGACTTAATATTATAAGTTTATTTTATCTACTCGTCAAATTTTCTATCTATTACTTTTTTATAATAAATCAATGAGAAAAAATCAATAAATAATTTTTATTAACAACAAATCGACATGAAAAAAAACTTATTTCTATTGCCAATGTTTTTTGGTATTGGTTCTTTTGTTATGGCTCAGATAGGGATTAATCAACCCAATCCTCATCTAAGTTCCGACCTTGAATTAGGATCCAAAAATAAGAGCCTATTATTAAACAGAGTTCCTAATACAGGGGTTATCGCAAATCCTGTTAATGGAATGCTGATCTATGATGTGTCCGAGCAATGCGTGAAAGCATTTCAAGGTGGTGCATGGTCAAAATGTTTCTGGAAGGATAATCCTGCTTTTACTTTAACATGTGGCTCTGCAGTGTTTACTCCCAATGTTGCAACACAGGGACAAGCTTATAGTGGTACACTAACTATTCCATATACTGGAGGAGACGGAAGCAGTTATCAGGGGCAAAGCTTTCAGTCTAATGGATTGACAGCTACTTTAGCACCAGGTACTTTTGCTGTTGGAAATGGAACGTTACAATTATCTGTGACAGGTTTTCCTATTAACTCCGGAAGTGCAAGCTTCAATATTACGGTGAATGGAAGTACATGTCCGGCTCTTGTTCTTCCTGTAAATTCGGGAACTCCGATTATCCCTACAAACATTACAATAGAAGGAAGGTATTTTATAGCTTCTATTTATGATCAGGATTATTCTCCATTTACGATTCCTACAGGACCCGCTACTACAGCAAGACCTGTTGCTGCTGATGGTATTAATGAAACATTGGTTGATTTGCAAGGAGTGATTCCTACTTCTGGTCTCACTGTTTATATCCCTGCAACAGCTACAGGAAGCGGAACTGTTGGGGCTTGGAGCCAGACTATTAATATACCTGCAAATCTTACGGAAGATGGTATTTCCAGAAATATTACTCTATCATGGGATTCTCAATCATATAATACTTCGACGAAATCAATTACTGCAACTCTGAAATCTGAAGTTGGACCATTAAATGCCCGTAAGTTGGATGTAAATGCCGGAATAGGGAATGATTATCTTGGCGTATTATTAGGAAAATTCTTGTTACCTAATTCAGGAGCTCAGAAAGGATATGAAGTTCGTATAATAGCTGCTATTCCAGATAGAATGTTTAATGAACCGGATATTAATAAAAACTACAGTCACAATTTCCTTTATCTTCCAGTAACTGCTGAAGATGGAAATGTATGGCTGAATAATAATCTGGGTGCTGATTATACTAATATTAATAGTCCTAATTTTAATATTGGAAAACAGGCAAACTCTGCCACAGATTATCGTGCTTATGGTTCTTTATTCCAATGGGGAAGAAAACCAGACGGGCATGATCTTATCGTATGGACATCCTCAAATAGTGGCGCGCCAGTTACCCCTGGAAATGGCCCAAGAGCTGATAACCCTACTGATGCAAGATTTATTCCTTTTGGAGGGGATTGGAGATTAACTTCCAACAAGTCACTATGGTTAACAAGTATTTCTCCTAATAATCCTTGTCCTAATGGATTTAAGGTTCCATCTCAAACTCAGTTGAAAAATTACCTTTCGTCTGCCAATATAACCAATGGAATTACAGGAGCAGCTACAAGTAAGCTTGCACTTCCGGCTGCAGGTACACGAGTTATGCCAAACGGAGATATATCGACTATCACAACAGGAACTCTTGGAAATTATTGGAGTGGAAGTGCTGAGCCTATGGATGCAAATCCGGCAGCACAAACTATGCAAATTTCAACATTTGGCTCCCCTTCTGCAGATTTTAGTGCGAGTAAAGCTGAAGGAAGATCAGTCCGTTGTATAAAAGAATAGTATAACATTTACAATATAATATTTAATAGCTGCCAGCATTGTTTTGCTGGTGGCTGTTAAATAATGAAAAAAATGCATCAGGCATTTTAAGAAAAATTGCATATTAATATGTTATTTTTAATAAAACACAAAATAGATAGATAAAAATTATCTCATTCTAAAAAGAGTTTTAGATTCTGTCGGATTGATTATGCAGCTTATTATAGCCTATATTTAAAAGAGTTATAAATAGCCTGCTATGCTTCAATAATGATTTAGATGAAATTTAAACTTATTCGATATAACATTTCATATGTAAAGCTTCTTATAAATAAGACCTATTTATTCACTTTTTGACAATCCAGGTTTCTATAGGAGGGTATGGCTTATAGTTGTTCTGAAATTTTGGATAGGTATTCAAAGTATAAGTGAATAATAAAAAAACACATAAACCTAATCTGTAATAATCCTTCGGGATACATTTCTTATGAAGCTAACACCTTACCAATCCACATTTTATAATGAATGGGTATTACACCCATTACGCACTGACTATAACATAATTTTTGACCAGTCTATGTCCGGATATGTAGATATCCAGAGACTGAATTCAAGCTTAGTCAGATTTGTTAATAATAACTTACTGTTGAACAGTAATGTTGTGAGTGAGTCAGAAAATTTAGTTTGGAAACGCAGACCTTTGCTTTCTGAAGATGCACAAATAGTAACATTTATTGCAGAAGAACCCGGCCCTGATGAAGTTTTGCAACTCGCATTACAACCTTTTGATTTGGAAAAAGAGCAGCTGGCAAGGTTCTATGCTATTAAACTGAATAATGGCGGATATAGAATTATTCATATATTTTCCCATATTCTTGTTGACGGATTAAGTGCAAATAGTATTTATGCTGAGCTCAGTACTTTTTACAATGATCTTAGTTATGTAAATCCTATCAGCCTTACAGAACAGGAAATTCGATATGAAAAACTAAGAAATCAGCTTGAAGATACACTGGCAAAAGGGAAAAATGAAATGTCAGAGTTTTGGAAATCCAGTTTGAAGGAAGTTGAAAATATTGGTTTTAAATTTTTACAAACCTCAGACTCAATTCTTCTAGGTTCCCAGGAAAAAGAACTTATTTTGACTAATCCGATAAGTGAACTTCGTTTTCATTTTCCAGAATCGGTATCGCTCAAAGTAAGACAGCTGATCTCAAAATATAAACTAACCCCCTATACTTACGGGCAGTTGATTTTTGCCGTTTTACTTCATAGAATTTCAGGAGTTAATGATTTGGTAATCAATTATCCTGTTGGGATTACAGAAGGGCAGGACTTTATTTTTGGTGCCCATATTAATACGATTTTAAAAGGATACAGATTTGAGGAGAAGTCTTCTCTTCAGGATCTTATCCATCAAAATATAGAATATACCAATCAATTAAAGGCAAGTAAGGCCCGATATTTACCTATTGAGGAACTTATCAGTTATGCACCAACTTCCAATATATTAGAATTTGGATTTGTTCAAACCAGCCTTAAAGATGTGGTTATTCATTATGAAGGTGCCAGTAATGTTATCATTAACAGTGATTTGAATGTCGATTTGGTTGGAAAACTTTCATTTGAGCAGGAAGTAAGAGATGGGCAGATTAACTATAAGGTTCGTTACGCCAATCAAAAGCTTGATGCTGAATTGGTTTCCGGTTTTGTAGATATTTACCAGAGACTGTTTATTGAAATACTGGAAGATCTATTAGAAGGAAACGCTGACAAGCTGATCTCCCAATATCAGCTTTTAAATGAAGATTCTTATCAGAAAGTTATAGGTAATTGGAATACAATAGATTGGGATCATGAGAATAGTAAAACAATTCATCAGGCATTTGAAGATCGTGTTTCAAAAACTCCTGAGGATATTGCATTAGTCTATCAGAATGTTAAACTCACTTATAAAGAGCTGAATGAGCGCTCAAACCGCTTAGCTCATTATTTAATCAATACTTTTGATCTTAAGGCAGATGAACTGGTACCATTGTGCCTGGAAAGATCAGAAAATATGTTGATTGCTATTTTGGCAGTCTTGAAATCCGGAGCAGCCTATGTTCCGATGGACCCTTCATATCCTGCAGACAGAATTGAGCATATTCTCAAAGATACAGGAGCAAGAGTGATTCTTGCAGAAAAGAATACTGCAGAAAAGATTAATCATCTTCCTGTACAATATTTGTCTTTAAATGATTCCAATTTCAAAATTTTGATGGACGAACAGAGTCCATCAAATCCCGTAACTGAAGCTTCTGCAGATCATTTGGCATATGTGATTTATACCAGTGGAACTACAGGACTTCCAAAAGGCGTAATGGTAGAACACCAGAGTGTCATTAATGTTGTAGATAAAGTAAGAGAAGCATATGGTTTTGCTGAAGGAGAAAAAATAACAGCTTATACTTCTTATGTCTTTGATGTTTCCGTATCCGAGTTTTTCAATGCCTTATTATACGGAAATGAGCTTCATGTATTGGATGAAAGCACTAAAAAAGATGCAGATCTTATCAGTAAATATTTGTTAGAAAATAAGATTGCTTATACCTATTTACCACCGGTAATGCTATCCGTGTTACCACGAATAGATTACCCTTCAGTAAAAGGATTACTGTATGCGGGAGAACCGTGTGATTATGAAACAGGAAAATACTGGTCGGGAAAAAAGGTGCTTTATAACCTGTACGGGCCTACAGAAGCCACTATTTATGCGATCTACAAGCAGATAGAACATGGAGATGTCCATATGATTGGTAAACCTGTAGGAAACAGTTCCGCATATATTCTGGATGCATGCCAACAACTGTCACCAGTAGGAGCTGTTGGAGAATTATATTTGGGAGGAATAGGTATTGCAAGAGGATACCTGAACCGCCCTGATCTTACTGAAGAACGTTTTATCAAAAATCCTTTCCAAACGGAACTTCAAAAACAAAAAGGAGTAAATGGGAGATTATATAAAACCGGAGACCTGGTACGCTGGCTTCCTGATGGAAATATAGAATACATTGGCAGAAACGATTTTCAGGTAAAAATCAGAGGTTACAGAATAGAATTGGGAGAAATTGAGGAAAGATTATCTCAGCATCCTGATATCAAGCAGTCTGTAGTTTTAGCCAAAGAAAACAATACAGGAATGAAATATCTGGCAGGATATTATGTTGCTGAAGAAGAGCTGGATGCTGAAAAGCTAACGGAATACTTATCAGAAACATTACCTGAATACATGGTGCCAAGTGTTTTTGTACAGCTAACAGCTTTACCGTTAACAATTAATGGAAAACTAGACAGAAGACAGCTGCCTGAACCTGAATTCAGTGGAGAAAGAGAGTATACAGGTCCTGAAAACGGCCTACAAGAGAAATTATGTAATATTTATGGCCAAATCTTAGGACTTGAGCCTGCAAGCATTGGTATTCATGATGATTTCTTCCGTCTTGGAGGAAATAGTATTATGGCTATTAAACTCATCAGTAAGATCAAGCAGGAGCTGGAAATTCCGGTAAATGTGTCTATGGTATTTGGACATAAAACGGTGGCTTCATTATCTCATATACTTGATGAAAATAATGTTGTTTCTGAACCAATAATCATCAATGCAATACCGGTTTCGAAGCCCGAAGAACAACGTTTGTCTTTTGCACAGGAAAGACTTTGGTTCATAGAATCCTACGAAGGAAGCAGCAGTGTTTACAATGTTCCGATGGTATTTAAGTTGGGAGAAAATGTTTCTCTGGAACTTCTCCAGAAGGCTTTTGATCTGTTGATGCAGCGCCATGAAGTATTGCGAAGTATCATCCTTACAACAGAAGATGGAGTAGGATACCAGAAGGTAACAGACCATAAGCTTAAGATTCATTTCGGACAGGTAGAAACCAGAACAGAACTTGATCAGGCCATAGATTATGTGGCGAATAAAGTTTTCCATCTGGATCAGGAACTTCCGATAAGTGCTTCTGTTTTCAATATGGCGGAGCATGATTACTTGTCTGTGGTGATTCATCATATTGCTTTTGATGGATGGTCTACGGAAATATTTATCAATGAATTTAATGCAATTTATCAAGCGTTACTTGAGGGTAAAGCTCCTCAGCTGCCGGTATTATCTATTCAATATAAAGACTTTGCATTATGGCAGAGAAATTACCTTTCCGGAGATATACTTAACGAGCAGACCTCTTATTGGAAAAATAAACTGGAAGGATTTCAGACCCTGGATCTCCCTTTAGATTTTAAGAGACCCGCTCACGTTTCCTATACCGGAGCAACAACCTATTTTGATCTTCCGGAACAGCTTGCGTCAGGATTGCAGCACCTTTCAAGGGATCTTGGAGTAAGTTTATACAGTGTGATGCTGAGCGGATATTATCTGATGTTATCTGCTTATTCAGGACAGGACGATATTATTGTAGGAAGCCCCGTTGCCAACCGTCACCACGCTGGTCTTGAAAATATCATAGGGTTCTTTGTTAACACTTTTGCTTTAAGAGAAACAATACATCCAGATCAGCAGATAAAAGATTTTATTGTACAGGTTTCAGAATCTATCATCAATGCTCAGTCTCATCAGGATCTTCCATTTGAAAAATTAGTAGAGGAGATGGGTGTAGAACAGGATAATTCGAGAAATCCGATTTTCCAGGTGATGTTTGGAATTCAAAGCTTTGAAGAAAAAGTTTCCCATAAAAATAACAAGGCAATACTCCTTCCTTTTGATGGAGATATCGATTATAAGTCTGCCAAATTCGATCTTACCATGATGATTGATGTTCACGGAGACAATATCCGTGGAATATTCAATTATGCAGTAGCTCTTTTCAAAGACGAGACGATTATCCGTATGAAAGAGACGTATATGCTTATCCTGAACCAATTGATTGAAACAGGAAGTACAGTCTCAAAAAACAATACCATTAAGAATCTCCAGCTTCTGAATGATGAAAACTATCAGAAGATCACAAAAGACTTGAATCATACTGAGTATGATTATCCTGAAGGACATACCATTCACAGGTTATTTGAAGATCAGGCTGCAAAAACACCCGATGCTACGGCTCTGGTGTATCAGAATACCAGATTATCTTATCAAGAACTGAATGAAAGAGCCAATCGTTTGGCTAATCATCTCATTGATGCATATAATGTACAGCCTGATGATCTGATTCCTATATGTTTAGAACGTTCGGAAAATATGCTTGTAGCTATTTTGGGTGTCTTAAAAGCAGGAGCCGCTTACGTTCCAATGGATCCTCAATATCCGGCTGACAGAATCCATCATATTCTTCAAGATACCCAAGCGAAAGTAGTTCTTACAGATGAGGTTTCGAAAGATAAAATTGAAGCAAAGGATGTACAGATTATATCCTTAAATGGTCTTGTATTTAAAGCTATTCTTGAAACAGCATCTTCTCATAACCCTGTTACAAAAGTTACTTCGGAGAATCTTTCGTATGTAATTTATACCAGCGGAACTACAGGTATGCCTAAAGGGGTAATGATTGAACATCAGAATGTAGTTAATGTGGTTTCACAGATCAGAGATGCTTATGGTTTCAGTGAAGGAGAAAAGATAACCGCTTATACCTCTTATGTTTTTGATGTATCTGTATCAGAATTTTTTAATGCCCTGTTATACGGAAATGAGCTGCATCTCCTTGATGAAACCCTTAAAAAAGATGCCGATTCTATAAGCCGATATCTCTTAGATCATGATATTGCCTATGCTTATCTGCCACCGGTGATGCTTTCAGTATTGCCAAGAATAGAATATCCTTTTCTGAAAGGAATGTTATACGCTGGAGAACCTTGTGATTATGAAACCGGTAAATACTGGTCAGAATATACTAATCTTTACAACCTTTACGGACCCACAGAAGCAACCATTTATGCAACTTATAAACAGGTAGAACATGGAGATGTACACCTTATTGGGCGTGCTGTGGGTAATACTTTAGCATATGTATTGGATGCCTATTATCGTCCTGTTCCTGTGGGAGCTATTGGAGAACTTTATCTTGGCGGAAACGGCATTGCAAGAGGGTATCTGAACAGACCGGATCTTACTTCCGAACGTTTTATTTCGAATCCTTTCCAGACTTCACTACAGGAAATTAGGGGAAAAAATGGAAAAATATATAAGACAGGAGATTTGGTACGCCTTCACCCTGATGGAAATATTGAGTATATAGGCAGAAACGACTTCCAGGTAAAAATCCGTGGGTATAGAATTGAATTAGGTGAAATTGAAACCAGAATTCAGGAATACACAGGAGTAAAACAAGCGGTGGTTCTTGCTAAAGAAAATAAGGCAGGAATGAAGTTTCTTGCCGGATATTATGTTTCTGATGAGGTTGTAGCTGAGGATAAACTTACTGCATTTTTATTGGAAACATTGCCTGAATATATGATTCCTGCAGTCTATGTACAGCTTGAAGCTCTTCCTTTAACTATCAACGGAAAACTAGACCGAAGAGCATTACCGGAACCTGAATTTACAAGCATCCAAAAATATACAGCTCCACAAACAGAGCTTCAGAAAAAGCTTTGCCGTATTTATGGTGAAATATTAGGCCTTGATACAGGAGAGATCAGTATTCATGATGATTTCTTCCGTTTGGGAGGGAACAGTATTATGGCGATAAAGCTGATTAGTAAGATTAAGAATTATTTGGATCTCCGTATTCAGGTAACTTCTGTATTTAATCATAAAACCATTGCTTCTCTTGCTTCTTTTCTGGAAACGGAATTCCAGGAAGAAAATATACATATAGAGCCTGTAGTGGTTTCCTCACCAGAGGACCAGCGTTTATCTTTTGCACAGGAAAGACTTTGGTTTATTGAAGCATATGAAGGTGGAAGCAGTGCTTATAATATTCCGATGGTACTCACTTTGAGTCCGGATGCAAAGTTGGAGGAACTTCAAAAATCTCTGGAAACAGTTATTAAAAGACACGAAGTCCTTCGATCTGTAATAAAAACAACAGCAGAAGGAATAGGATATCAGGTTGTTACAGAGGCTCTGCCGGAATTCAAAAAGGTGGATATAAAAACTGAAGAAGAGCTGGAAACTGCGATTAACTCCGTGGCTAATAAGGTATTCCGTCTGGAAGAAGAGCTTCCTGTAGATATTACTTTATTTAGACTGAACGATCAGTACTATTTATCTGTTGTCGTCCATCATATCGCATTTGACGGATGGTCTGTAGACATTATTTTAAATGAAATTCAGGCAGTATATGAAGCTTTAATTAACAAAACGGCTCATCAGCTTCCTGATCTTGCTGTTCAATATAAAGACTTTGCTCTTTGGCAGAGAAATTATCTGAAAGGAGAAGTATTAGATAAGCAAATTAAGTATTGGAAAGGAATATTAGAAGACTTTGAGTCTCTTAATTTACCGCTGGATTTCAAACGTCCGGCTCAGATTTCTTATGAAGGAGCTGCCATTTACTTTGATTTGGCTCCAGAAGTAGCTTCAGGATTAAGAAAAATTTCCAGAGATCTTGGAGTAAGCTTATACAGCGTGATGTTAAGTGGATATTATCTGATGTTGTCTGCTTATTCAGGACAGAAAGACATTATTCTGGGAAGCCCGATCTCCAATCGTCACCATGCCGGCCTTGAAGATATTGTTGGTTTCTTTGTTAATACGCTGGCACTGAGAGAAAATGTGAATTCCGGACAGAATTTTAAAAACTTTATTCTTCAGGTATCTCAATCTGTGGCAGAAGCACAGTCTCATCAGGATCTTCCATTTGAAAAATTGGTGGAAGAACTGGGTGTAGAACAGGATATGTCCCGTCATCCTGTATTTCAGGTGATGTTTGGCGTTCAAAGCTTTGGAAGAGAGACCCAAAAAGACGCTGTATTCTCACTTTTTGAAGGCGAAATAGATTATCAGGCTGCGAAGTTTGATTTGACTACGATGATTGATGATGGTGAAGAGAAGATAAAAGGGATGTTTAATTATTCAGTTTCTCTTTTCAGTAAAGATACCATTCTGAAAATGAAAGATACCTATGTTCTGCTTTTAGAACAGATTGCAGCGATAGGTACTGAAAATGCAGCGAATACTACAATTAATGATTTCCAGTTCCTTACTCATACAGAGTATAAGAAAGTAACAGAAGACTGGAATGACACGGTTACAGAGTATCCATCCAATAAAACCATTCATCAGCTTTTTGAAGATCAGGTGATAAAGACTCCGGATCATATAGCTTTGGTATATCAGGATATTCAACTTTCCTATCAGGAATTAAATGAAAAGTCAAACCGGTTAGCCCATTATCTGATCGGGAAATATAATATTCAACCGGACGAAATTATTCCTTTATGTCTGGAACGCAGTGAAAATATGCTGATTGCTATTTTAGGAGTTCTGAAATCAGGAGGAGCATATGTGCCGGTTGATCCATCATATCCTTCAGACAGAATCAGACATATTCTTGAAGATACTCAGGCAAGGTTAGTAATAGGTCAGGAAAGTACAGTTGAGAAATTAAAAGATCAAAATGCAGAACTTATTTCTCTGGATGAGGTTCAACATAAAGCACAGCTGGAAATAGCAGATTCAAACAATCCGGCTACCAAAACAAAATCTGAGAATCTAGCTTATGTGATTTACACAAGTGGAACAACAGGACTTCCGAAAGGAGTTATGGTGGAACATAGAGGAGTGGTAAACCTGGCGAAACAACATCAGTCTCTTGTGTCGGGGGATTCAACCTATAAAAACTGTTTGTGGTATGCTAACTATGTCTTTGATGCCCATGTTGCGGAGCTTTTCCCTTTCATTACTCATGGTCATAGCATCTATCTGCTGGATAAAGAAAAACAGACTGATATTGCAGCATTGCAAAATTATATCAATGAAAATAATATCCGGATCGCAACCATTCCGCCTGTACTTCTTACCAAGGACTATATTTTACCTTTAGAGAAACTGATAGTAGCAGGAGACATAACCAATCCACAGTTGATGGCTCTTTATCAGACTGAAGGAGTAGATATTATTAATGCCTATGGACCTACTGAAGGAACCGTTTGTGCTACTCTTCATTATTACAAAGAAGATAATAATTCGTTGAATATAGGGCGTCCAATTGGAAATATGACCTCTTATGTTCTGGATGAAACCCTTCGTCCTGTTCCCGTTGGAGCAATAGGAGAATTGTATATCGGCGGAGCAGGTATTACCAGAGGATACCTGAACCGTCCTGAACTTACGGAAGAACGTTTTATTATCAATCCTTTCCAAAGCTTAGAAGATAAAGAAAATGGTAAAAACGGACGATTATATAAAACAGGGGATTTAGTACGCTGGCTTGCTAATGGAGAACTGGAATACCTGGGCAGAAATGATTTCCAGGTAAAAATCCGAGGATATAGAATTGAATTAGGAGAAATTGAAAATACATTAGTACGTTATCCGGGAATTCGCCAGACAGCGGTTTTAGCTAAAGAAAATAAAGCTGGATTGAAATATCTGGCCGGATATTATGTTTCCGATTCCGAAATAGATTCTCACCTTCTATCTGAATATGTATCAGAATCTTTGCCGGAATATATGGTTCCCGCAGTTTTTGTTCATTTGGAGGCTTTACCGCTCACAATTAATGGAAAGCTGGATAGAAAACAACTTCCGGAACCCGAATTTACAGGTAGCAAAGACTATATTGCTCCACAAACCGAAATTCAGATTAAGCTTTGTCAGATTTATGGCAGCGTGTTGGGAATTGATGTTGAAACGATCAGTATTCATGATGATTTCTTCAGATTAGGAGGCGACAGTATCATAAGTATTCAGCTGGTAGGAAGAATCAGACAGCAATTGGATGTAAAAATAAGCGTGAAAGAGGTCTTCACGTCCCGAACAGCAGCAGCACTGTCTTTACTTATTGAAGAGAAAAAACAGAACGAGCAAACACAAATTGCAACAGAACAGGGGCTTCTTACAGGAGAGGTTTCCTTACTTCCTGTTCAGGAATGGTTCTTTAGCAAGAAAGAACAGGGATATCTTGCAGATTTCAATCATTGGAATCAGGCTTTCCTTGTCAATGTTCCAGAGCTTGATAAAGAATTACTGGAAGAATCTATCCAGCATTTGATAGAAAGACATGATGCATTCAGATTAAAATTTGAAAGAGGAGAGAGTGGATATACTCAAACCTATGGAAATACTCAGAATTTCCCGTCTCTTAAGTATTTGGATGCTTCCGTTCTGAATAAAGAAGAATTATCAAAAATACTTACAGAATGGCAGTCTGGTTTTGATATTGAACAAGGACCGTTGTATCAGATAGGATACATCAATGGATATGAAGATGGCAGCGCGAGACTTTATTTCGCTTTTCATCATTTGATTATTGATGCAGTAAGCTGGAGGATTATTACAGAAGACATAAAGAATATCTATCAGTCTCTTGAAAAAGGAGATAGAGAAAAAGTTCTTTCCCATACGAAGGGAAGCAGTTATCGTCAATGGGTAAATGCTGTAAAAGACTATCGCTCTGAAGATACTGAATCCAGAATCAAAGAATTGCTATACTGGAATACATCCGCAGAGACAACAGAAGCTCATAATAAAGTGCTGGATCGTTTCATCATAAAAGATTCTTATCGCAGTAGCCTGATTTTAAATAAAGAAACAACAGAAGCTTTAATCAGAAATACGCATCACGTTTATCAGACTCAGATTAACGATCTATTGCTTTCAGCGTTGTCAATTTCGCTTACAAAATTAACAGGGGAGGAATCTCATGCTGTTCTTTTAGAAAGCCATGGCCGTGAAGAAGTATTTCCGCAGCTTGATATTACAGAAACCGTAGGATGGTTCACTACAATGTTCCCTTTACTCCTGAAAAATGGAAAAGGATTGGCAGAGACTATCATTTTGACCAAAGAATCCTTGAGAAGTGTTCCTCATAATGGAATTGGTTATGGAAGTTTAGTGGGATATACTGAACGTGCGCTGCCAAAGGTAAGTTTCAATTATTTAGGACAATTAGATCAGGAAACAGGAGAGCAAAACTGGTTTATTGCAGCTGAAGATGCCGGATCGGGAATAGGAAAAAATAATCGTGACAGTCACTATATCAGCATGAATGGTGCTGTTGTGGATGGACAATTACGCTTTGAAATTGCAGGATATCTGCCGGAAGAACAGATTAAACTTTTAACAGAAGATTTTAAAGCCAATATTGAAACTATCGTTGAAACTCTTTCTCAGGAAACACAAAGTTATCTAACTCCGTCCGATGTAGACCATGTGGTAGACTTTGAACAGCTTACAGAGATCCAAAAAACAGCGGAAATAGAAGGCGTATATCTTGCTAACAGTTTACAGGAAGGGTTTGTATACCACGCTTTAAATCAGGGAGAAAAAGATGATGCCTACAGGGTGCAGTTATTATGGGATTATAATGCTGTTCTGGATGCAGAAAGCCTTAAAAAAGCCTGGAGTCTTACTCAGGCTGCTTATCCTTCATTGAGGATGAGATTCGACTGGAATGGAGAGATTGTTCAGGTCATCAATAAAAATGGAAATGTAGACTGGCGTTATCAGGATATCAGCGATATGACTGAAGATGTTCAGGAAACATTCATTAAAGATAGTACAGCAAAAGACCGTTTTGAAGGGTATGATCTTTCCAAAGGAGATCTCTTCAGAGTATATTTGTTTAAACGTTCGAAAGATCAGTATACCTGTTTGTTCAGTAACCATCATGCTATTTTGGATGGATGGAGTATCCCGGTAATTCTTAACAGTATCCATACCCATTATCTGAACCTTACCAAAGGGGAGAAAATTACTGTTGTACCAGATCAGGCCTATACAGATACCCAAAGATACCTTCGGGATCATAAAGAAACAGCCAGAGGATTCTGGAATACTTATATGAAGTCTTTGGAAGATCAGGAAGACTTAAGCGGGCTCATTAAAGCATCTCAAAGACATATTGACTTAGGAACATACCGCCATATCCAAGATCATCAACAGGTAAAAATGACGATTGATGGGGATCAATATGATTTACTTAAAGCCTTTACAAAGACTCACGGATTAACGGTAAATGCTATATTACAGTACCTGTGGCATCAACAGCTGAGAATCTATGGCGGGTTAAGTACAACAGTTGTAGGAACAACGGTATCAGGACGAAGCTTGCCAATAGATGGAATAGAGTCTTCTGCAGGATTATACATCAACACATTGCCATTAATCGTTAGCCATGAAGAAGGAAGAGTGGTAGATCATATCAAAGAAATTCAGAATAGAATCAGTGATATTAATACCCATAGTGACATTAACCTGGCAGAACTGCATCATGATGGGCGCAGGATTTTCAGCAGCTTATTTGTGTATGAAAACTATCCTGTACCAGAAGGAGAAGATCAGAATGAACTCGGTTTTGTTTTCAGAGATGCCGTGGAAAAGCTGGATTATCCGCTGGGAATTGTTGCTTTTGAAAGAGGAAGTGAAGTTTCATTAACCCTAAACTATGAAGGGTTTCTGTTTGATCATGAAATGATGGGTCAAATGATTGAGGGAATGCAGGTTTCACTTGGCCAGATCCTTGAAAATGAAAATATAACATCATCCGGATTACACCTTCTTACACAGGAAAAATATAAAAAGATCACCGAAGACTGGAATAACACCTGGCATGAATTCTCATCAGAAAAAACCATCCATGAGCTTTTCGAAAATCAGGTTGCACAAACACCGGATCATATTGCGGTGGTTTATAAGGGTATTGAACTTTCCTATAGAGAACTTAATGAAAAAGCCAATCGTTTGGCGCATTATCTTATTGAAAAATATGATGTTCAGCCGGACGAGATGATTCCGTTATGTCTGAACCGTTCAGATGATATGTTGATCTCCATTCTTGCCGTATTAAAGGCTGGAGCGGGCTATGTTCCTATGGATCCAACCCATCCTGCCGATAGAATAAAACATATTCTTAATGATACCGGAGCCAGAATTGTCTTCGCACATGCTGATGCAGCACTCAAAATACGTACAATAGATACCCAGCCGGTTTCTCTATTGGTTTTGGATGATTTGGAGCTGAAAGAAGAGATAAAAGGATACAGCTGTTCAAATCCATTTACCCATGTTACGCATTCTCATCTTGCCTATGTAATCTATACCAGTGGAACTACAGGGCTGCCTAAAGGCGTGATGCAGGAACATAAGAATGTAATACGTTTATTTAAAGCAACAGATCACGGCTATAATTTTACGGATAAGGATGTCTGGACTTTATTCCACTCCTATGTATTTGATTTCAGTGTACTTGAAATATGGGGAGCTCTGTTATACGGGGGGAAATTGCTTGTCCCTTCATCTGAGCAGATTAAAGATCTAAACTTACTCTTTACATTATGTTTAGAACAGCAAATTACTATTCTTTGTCAGACCCCAACGGCATTTGGACAATTTATTGAGGTAGCTCTTGAAAAAGAAGATCAACTCAATCACCTTCGTTATGTAATTTTAGGTGGTGAGACCCTGAATCCAGGTATTTTGGAATCCTGGAATGAACGTTATCATAAAAATTGCTCCGTTATTAATATTTATGGCCCTACTGAAACTACTGTTTTTGTAACCTATAAAAAGTTCCATTCAGATAATAAGGACAATGCCTTTACACGTAAAAATGTTCTTGGCCAGGATGTTTATATTCTTGATGCTGAGCTTAATCAGGTTCAGTTTGGATCTATAGGAGAGCTTTACATAGGCGGACCTGGTATTGCCAGAGGATATTTGAATCAGCCGGAACTAACTGCTCAACGTTTCATTAATAATCCATTCCAAGAGGCGGTCTCTAATAAAAATGGAGAAAACGAAAGACTGTATAAAACAGGGGATACTGCCAGATATCTTCCTAATGGCAGCATTGAATACATCAATAGAAATAGTTCCCACACTAATTTTGTTATTAGCCCAACCAAGCCAGAGGAAATTGAAAATGATGTGCATTCTGTTTCAGAATATGAATTTTCTGCTGATACAGAGAATAATTATTTAACTCAAAAAACAATACATCATATATTTGAAAATCAGGTAATTAAAACGCCTGATAATATTGCTGTTATCTATCAGGCCAATAAGCTGTCTTATTTTGAATTGAATGAGAAAGCCAATCGTTTAGCCAATTATCTTATAAAGACATACGGTATTAAACCGGATGACCTGATTCCCCTTTGTCTGAATCGTTCCGAGCAAATGCTTATTGCGATTCTTGCAGTAATGAAAGCAGGTGCAGCGTATGTACCTGTAGATCCGTCATATCCTGCAAAAAGAATACAGCATATCCTAAAAGACACCAGTGCTTTACTGGTTATTGCTCAGGAAACTACAAAAGAGGCAATATCTCAGAATGCAGAAAAGCCGCTGGATATTATCTCTTTAGACAATATGTCTTTCATCAGTACCCTTGCAGGAATGAGCACAGATAACCCTCTTACGAAAGGTACGGAAGAAAACCTTGCCTATGTAATTTATACCAGTGGAACAACGGGTATGCCTAAAGGGGTAATGATAGAGCATAAAGGTGCTGTTAATTTAATTCATGATCTCTATCCTCGTTACGGATTAAACAGTTCCGATGTTATTCTGCAGTTTGCCAACTATGTGTTTGATGCCTCTATAGAGCAGATTTTGCTCGCTATATTAAATGGAAATACTTTAGTCTTCATAGACAGTCAAAATCTGTTACTCAATGAAGAAGAGTTTATAAAAACATTGACGGATCATAACGTTTCTTATATCCACCTTACGCCTTCCGTACTGCAAAGTATAGATGTTACTAAGGTGAAAAGCTTGCGTATACTGAACTCAGGCGGGGAAGCCTTATCCTCAGATTTACACAAAAAATTAAAAGAAGGAGCATTTAAATTAGTCAATTCCTATGGCCCTACTGAGACTACAGTAACATCTCTTGTCAATACCAACAGCAGAGTTAATAATATTGGACGGCCAATCAGCAATACAAGTATTTATGTGCTTGATGCTTACCATCGTCCGGTACCGGTAGGTGCTATTGGAGAACTCTATATTGGTGGGGCAGGCGTTGCCAGAGGCTATTTGAACCGTTCCGAACTTACTGTAGAACGCTTTCAAGAAAATCCTTTCCAGACAAAAGAGCAGAAAGAAAAAGGAGAAAACGGACGTATCTATAAAACAGGCGATCTTGTTCGTTATCTGCCTTCCGGAGAACTTGAATACATGGGAAGAAATGACTTCCAGGTAAAAATCCGTGGGTATAGAATAGAGCTGGGCGAAATTGAAAACAGGCTTCAGGAATATCCGGAGGTAAGACAATCCGTTGTGTTGGCTAAAGAAAATAAAGCAGGACTTAAATACCTTGTAGGCTATTATGTTTCAGATTCTTCAATAGAAGCAGGACTTCTTACTACCTTTTTATCACAAACATTACCGGAATATATGGTGCCTGTGGCATTCGTACACCTTAGTTCACTGCCGCTAACCATCAATGGAAAACTGGACCGACGAGGGCTTCCTGAACCTGAATTTACAGCAGGAACAGATTACACAGCCCCTGAAACTGAACTACAAAAACAATTATGTCAGATCTATGCCCTGGTTCTTGGTTTGGAGGCAGCCAACATAGGAATACATGATGATTTCTTCAGATTAGGAGGAAACAGTATCATGGCCATCAAACTTATCAGTAAGATTAAACAGGTTCTTGGTATAAGAGTAGAAGTAGCTGCAATTTTCAGCCATAAAACAATTGCTTCTTTAGCTGAAGTGTTAATGGATGAAACCCATATTGAAGAGCAGGTTGCCATTACCTCTATAAAAGTTAATACTCCTGAAGAACAAAGATTATCGTTTGCTCAGGAAAGGCTTTGGTTTATTGAAACCTATGAAGGCGGAAGCAGTGCCTACAATATTCCAATGACGGCAATTCTGGATCAGAAAACGGATATTTCTATTTTACAGAAAGCTTTCGAAGAAGTTATTAAGCGTCATGAAGTTCTACGTTCCATCATTAAAACAACAGAAGATGGAATAGGCTACCAAGTGGTTACTAACAGCATTCCTGAATGGAAAGTGACTGAAATAAACACAAGAAAAGATCTAGATGAAGCCATCAACAAATGTGCTAATAAAGTCTTCCGACTTGATACAGAGATCCCTGTTGAAATTAATATTTTCAGATTTGAAAACCGATATTATCTGTCAGCAGTCATTCACCATATTGCTTTTGATGGATGGTCTACGGATATATTCCTGAAAGAAATCCAAACAATCTATCAGGCTTTTCTTAATAATGAACATACTGAGGTGCTTTCTGATCTGCCAGTACAGTACAAAGATTATGCTTTATGGCAGCGTGATTACCTTTCCGGGCATCGCCTCGAAAAACAGATCAGCTATTGGAAAGATAAACTGGAAGATTTCCAGAATTTGGATCTTCCTACAGATTTCAGAAGACCTTCTCAAATATCCTACGAAGGAGAAAATCTATATTTCAGCTTAGATGGAGAACAAAGTGAAAAGCTGAGAACGCTGTCTAAAAACCTTGGAATAAGCCTGTATTCTGTAATGTTAGGAGGCTATTATTTAATGCTTTCTGCGTATTCAGGGCAGGATGATATTGTGGTAGGAAGTCCTATTGCCAATCGTCATCATGCAGGACTAGAAGATATTATAGGATTCTTTGTCAACACACTGGCATTGAGAGAAACCCTGGATACTAAGCAAAACCTTAGAGACTTCCTTCTTCAGGTTTCAAAATCAGTTACCGAAGCACAGTCTCATCAGGATCTGCCATTCGAAAAGCTGGTAGAAGAACTTGGAGTAGAGCAGGATACCTCAAGACACCCTGTTTTCCAGGTAATGTTTGGCCTTCAGAATTTTGGAAGCGATTCTTCTTCTCAAAATAATCAGGACAGGCTGTTGTATCCTTTTGATGGAGAAATAGACTATCAGGTGGCTAAATTTGATCTGACGACGATGATTGATGATGGAGAAGATCACATCAAAGGAATGTTCAACTATGCTAAAGCCATTTTCTCAAAAGAAACGGTTGGAAACATGATCCGTTCTTATGAGTTTTTACTGGAGCAGATAGCAGAAGGTGATGGTCAGAAGGAAATGACACTTTCTGAATTGAATCTGGTTCCTCTTGAGCAAAATAAGAAATTAACAGAAGAATGGAACGCCACCTATAAAGCATATCCGTCAGAAATAACAATCCATCAGCTTTTTGAAGATCAGGTGAAAAAGACTCCTGCTCAAACAGCTTTGGTGTATCAGAATATCCGTTTCTCTTATCAGGAACTGAATGAAAAAGCCAATCAGCTGGCTCATTATCTGATTGACAATTATGCTCTTCAGCCAGATGATCTGGTACCAATATGCCTGGAGCGTTCTGAAAATATATTGATCGCTATTCTTGCTATATTAAAATCAGGAGCAGCTTATGTTCCAATGGATCCTTCTTATCCATCAGACAGAATACAGCATATTCTTCAGGATACACAGGCTAAGTTGGTTATTGGGCAGGAAAGTACAGCAGGAAAGCTGGAAAATACAGCCGTTGAGCTTCTTTCTATACATGAGGTAAGCCTTCAAGCAAAACTTGAAATAACATCATCTGAAAATCCTGTTATCCAGGTAAATGCTAATCATCTTGCTTATGTGATCTACACCAGTGGAACAACTGGATTGCCAAAAGGAGTAATGATTGAACATTCAGGAGTGATAAACCTCATTGAATCAATGATAAAGGCTCACCGACTTCAAGAATATCAGGAAGTAGGATGTTACTCTAACTATGTATTTGATGCTTTTGTATACGAAGCATTTCCGGTGTTATGTAATGGAAATACTTTGTGGTTGTACAGCAATGAGCTTAGAACATCAGTAGGAGAACTTAATCAATACGTCAAAGAAAATAATATTGAAGTTTCATTTATTCCGCCCGTTCTGTTAAGAGAAGTGGTAGAGAACGGAACCAATCTGAAACTGATATTTGCCGGAGGTGAAAGTTTCCCTGCCCTGGATAAAAATATTGATGATATTATTTTTGTGAACGAATATGGTCCTACAGAAGGAACCGTCTGTGCAACGCTTCATTACTATAAAGAAGATAGAAATCCATTGAATATCGGTGGACCGATTGCCAATACTTATGCATACGTTCTCGATCAGCAAAATCGCCTGGTTCCGATAGGAGCTGTAGGTGAGCTGTACATTGGAGGAGCAGGGATTGCAAGAGGGTATTTAAATCGTCCTGAACTTACCGAAGAACGTTTCATTTCAAATCCTTTCCAGACTTCAGACCAGAAAGAAAGAGGAGAGAACAGCCGTTTATACAAAACCGGGGATTTAGTTCGCTGGTTATCGAATGGAGAACTGGAATATGTGGGAAGAAACGACTTCCAGGTGAAAATCCGTGGGTATCGTATCGAATTAGGAGAAATTGAAAATACACTGTTAGGATATTCTGAAATTCGTCAGGTTGCTGTATTGGCCAAAGAAAACAAATCCGGATTGAAATATCTGGCGGCGTATTATGTTTCTGATGAGGCTATAGATTCAGAACTGCTTTCAGAATATTTATCAGCATCTCTTCCTGAATATATGGTTCCTGGTGCTTTTGTTCATTTAACGACTTTACCAGTAACGATCAATGGAAAATTAGACAGAAAAGCACTACCTGAACCGGATTTTACAGGCAGCAAAGAATATACAGCTCCGGAGACGACTCTTCAGAAACAGCTTTGCCAGGTTTATGGTGAAGTATTAGGATTGGATGCAGATACCATCAGCATTCATGATGATTTCTTCAGATTGGGTGGAAATAGTATCATGGCCATCAAGCTTATCAGTAAAATCAAGCAGACTTTACAGATACAGGTAGAAGTTGCCAAAATATTCAATCATAAAACGATTGCTCTGTTATCAACTGTTTTATCAGATGAAAACCATAACAATGAACAGGTTACGATTACTCCTGTAAAGGTTAACACCCCAGAAGAGCAGAGTTTATCTTTTGCTCAGGAAAGACTGTGGTTTATTGAAAATTATGAAGGCGGAACCAGCGCTTATAATATTCCAATGGCCTTCCTTCTTGATAAAAATACAGATATTACAACCCTTTGTAAAGCATTGGATGCTATTGTAATGCGTCATGAAGTACTTCGTTCAGTCATTCGCATGACCGATGAAGGAAAAGGCTGGCAATTGGTTATGAATGATATTCCTGCTATTCATCAGTATGAAGTGAAAACAATGCAGGAACTGGAAGAAAAAGTGAGCCGCGTGGCTAATAAAATCTTCAAGTTGGAAGAAGAACTGCCTATAGATATCAACATCTTTAGGCTTGAAGAAAGCCATTATTTATCAGTAGTGATTCATCATATTGCATTTGATGGATGGTCCACAGATATCTTCTTAAAAGAGCTAATCACTATTTACAATGCGATTAAACAAGGGCAACCCCATGAATTGGCTGCATTAAAGATCCAATACAAGGATTTTGCATTATGGCAGCGTAATTATCTTACTGGAGAAAGGCTTGAACAACAGATCGGTTACTGGAAAAACAAACTTGGAGGATTCCAGAACCTTGATCTGGCAACAGACTTCAAGAGACCAGCTCAAATATCGTATGAAGGAGAAAATATCTATTTCAGCCTTAATGAAGAGCAGACTCAAAAGTTAAAAAATCTCTCAAAAGACCTTGGAGTAAGCTTGTATAGTATTTTGTTAGGAGGATATTACTTAACACTTTCCGCTTATTCCGGACAGGATGATATTATTGTAGGAAGTCCTATTGCAAACCGTCACCATGCAGGTCTCGAAGAGATGATCGGATTCTTTGTCAATACATTGGCACTCAGAGAAACTATTGATCCGAATCAGCAGATAAAAGACTTTATCTTACAGGTTGCTCAATCAGTGACGGAAGCACAGTCTTATCAGGATCTTCCTTTTGAAAAATTAGTGGAAGAGCTTGGGGTAGAGAAAGATACTTCAAGACATCCTGTGTTCCAGGTGATGTTTGGGCTTCAGAGTTTTGGAGAAGACGTTTCTCAATCGGAAAATGAAAACACATTGTTATATCCTTTCAATGGAAATATTGATTATCAGGTAGCTAAGTTTGATCTGACGACTATGATTAACGATATCGGCCATAGTTTACAGGGAATGTTCAATTATGCGAAATCTGTTTTCTCAAAAGAAACCGTTCAGAATATGTTGAATACATATCTGTTCCTGCTTGGTCAGATCGCAGAAATCAATGATACAGAAAGTCTTGCTATATCCGAATTGGATTTAATTTCTGAAGAACAAAATGAAGCTGTTTCTAAGCTATGGTCTTGTGGAATTGACTATCCGAGTGATACCACCATTCATCAGTTATTTGAAAATCAGGTTGAGAGAACACCAGACCATACAGCAATCGTTTATCAGGCCGTAAGACTCTCTTATCGTGAGTTAAATGAACGAGCTAACCGTTTGGCAAACTACCTTATCAAAACGTATGATATTCAGCCAGATGATCTTATTCCTTTATGTTTGGAGCGTTCAGAAGAAATGCTTGTAGCTATTCTGGCTGTGTTAAAATCCGGTGGAGCTTATGTGCCGATGGATCCGTCATATCCAGCAGATAGAATCAAACATATTCTTACCGATACAGGCGCAAAAATCGTCATTACCCAAGGTGGTTCTGAGCTTAATGTTCTTGAAGCTTGCGGAGAGGAAACTTCCATGTTAATTTTGAACGATCCGGAACTGGAAACAGTTCTTGAAAACTACAGCATTGAAAACCCTGTTACTTCCGTAGCATCTCATCATCTGGCATATGTAATCTACACCAGTGGAACCACAGGAATGCCAAAAGGAGTACTGCAGGAACACTGCAATGTGTCCCGTTTGTTTAGTGCGACCGATCATTGGTATCAGTTCAATGACAAAGACGTTTGGAGCTTATTCCATTCCTATGTCTTTGACTTTAGTGTATGGGAAATCTGGGGAGCTCTGTTCTATGGCGGAAAATTATTAGTTCCATCTTCTGAACAGACCAAAGACACGAACTTATTCTTCAGCTTATGTTTAGAAGAAGGCTTAACGGTATTAAACCAAACCCCAACTGCCTTCTACCAGTTTATTGATACCGCACTTCAGAGAGAAGAACAGCTAAGTAGTCTTCGCTATGTGATCTTTGGTGGAGAAGCCTTAAATCTGGCCTCTTTAAAACCTTGGTATGAGCGTTATCATTCCGCACCAACACTGATTAACATGTATGGAATTACTGAGACCACCGTCCATGTAACCTACAAGAAATTGAGAGCAGAAGACTTGGACAAAGCTTCCTTAATTGGGGAGAATATTCCTGACCAAGGCATGTATATCCTTGATAAACATCTTCGTGCCGTTCCGGTAGGAGCAGTAGGAGAATTGTATGTAGGCGGAGCAGGAATAGCAAGAGGCTACCTGAACCGTGAAGAACTTACAGCCGAACGTTTCATCACTAATCCTTTCCAGACTTTAGAAGAAAAGAATCAGGAAATAAATGGAATCCTTTACAAAACCGGAGATTTAGTACGCTATCTTGCAGACGGTGAACTGGAATATATCGGAAGAAACGACTTCCAGGTGAAGATCCGCGGCTATAGAATAGAATTAGGAGAAATAGAAAACAGACTTCAGGAATACCCGGAAGTAAAACAAGCTGTTGTTCTGGCTAAAGAAAACAAAGCCGGACTGAAATACCTTGTTGGCTATTATGTCTCAGAAAAAGCAAATGAAGTAAGTGATCTTACTGCATTCTTATCAGAGGTATTACCAGAATACATGGTTCCTGTAGCGTTTGTTCACTTAACCTCATTACCACTGACTATCAATGGTAAATTAGACAGAAGAGCCTTACCGGAGCCTGAGTTTACAGGAGGCAGAGAATACACAGCCCCTGAAACCGAATTACAGGAGAAATTATGTCAGATTTATGGAGAAGTTCTTGGATTAGACGCTTCTGGTATTGGTATTCATGATGATTTCTTCAGATTAGGAGGTGACAGTATTATCAGTATCCAGCTTGTCAGCAGAATCAGACAAAGACTTGATATAAGAGTAAGCGTTAAAGATATTTTTACAACCAGATCGGTCCTGAAACTTTCCGAATTAATGGAAAGCAAGGCCAAAGAAGAACAAACTCAGATTCTGACAGAACAAGGTCAGCTTACCGGAAGTTTATCTTTCCTTCCTATTCAGGAATGGTTCTTTAATTTGGTTGAGGAAGGATATGTAGGAGATCTTAATCACTGGAACCAATCTTTCCTGATTACCGTTCCTGAGCTTAATCCAGAAGTGCTGAAGCAAAGTATAAAGCTGTTGATTGAAAAGCATGATGCCTTCAGAATCTATTATCCAAAAGAGAATAATACATACACTCAACAGTACGGAATAGAATATATACCGGAAATTAAAGATCTTGATATTTCAGGAATGTCATCAGAAGAAATTTCCAACGTATTTACAGAATGGCAGTCTCATTTTGATATTGTGAACGGACCTTTATTCCAGGTTGGATATGCTCACGGATACCAAGACGGAAGCGCAAGAATCTTCTTTGCATTGCATCACTTGATTATTGATGCCGTAAGCTGGAGAATTATTACAGAAGACCTGAAAAATATATATCAGAATCTGGAAACCCCGATGAAATACAAAATTTCTTCCTTTGAAAATACAATCGGGGTTCCTGACGACCTTAATTCATCAAATAAAAAATATACGGAAGAAAAAGGAAACCAGCCTGAAGCCTATGTAAAAGGAAGCAGCTACCGCCAGTGGACTGAAGCTGTAAAAGGATATCTTCTTGATAACCCTGAAGCCAGAACCAAAGAACTTGCTTACTGGACTCATACTGCCGGAAATGTTGCGAAAAACAATGATATTTTAGCTGAAGTATCTTCTGATGGTTATCATTTTGCAAATCTTAGCCTTGAAGAAAGCTATACAGAGAAGCTGATTAGAGAGATTCATCATGTATATCATACACAGATTAATGATATCTTGTTATCTGCCCTTGCTTCCGCGCTTTCAGACCTTACCGGAACATCAGGACATGCCGTTCTTCTAGAGGGCCATGGCCGTGAAGAGGTATTCAATAACCTGGATATTACAGAAACAGTGGGATGGTTTACTTCCATGTATCCATTGTTGTTACAGACTGGGAAGGACGTAAAAGATACTGTTATTTTAACCAAAGAATCACTGAGAAGTATTCCAAACAATGGAATTGGATATGGTAGTCTTGTTGGATATACCAAACAGGCACTTCCGAAAATCAGTTTCAACTATCTTGGGCAGCTTGACCAGGAAGAAAGTACAGGAGAGAAAACCTGGTATATTTCTGGAGAAAACAGCGGAAACTCCATGGGCGATAAAAACCGTGACAGCTATATAATTAGTGTCAACGGAGCCATTGCTGACGGACAGCTTCGCTTTGGAATCTCAGGATACCTTTCACAGAATCAGGTAGATCTGCTTACCCGAAAATTTGAAGAATATATAAAACAAATTGTTGATGAATTAACAGCAGAACCAAAAACCTGGTTAACTCCATCGGATACAGAGAATATTGTTGGTAAAGATCAGCTGATGTATATTCAGGAATCTGGAGCGGTAGAAGGCGTATATCTTGCCAACAGCTTACAGGAAGGATTTGTATATCACGCATTGAATCAAGGAGATACTGATGATGCCTACCGTGTACAACTGGTATGGGATTATCTTTCTGAAATGAATCTTGAAAAGCTGAAAGAAGCATGGGTATATACTCAAAATCAACTTCCTACATTAAGGCTGAGGTTTGACTGGAGTGAAGAAATTGTTCAGATTATCGATAAAAAAGGAAGTCTCGACTGGCGTTATCATGATTTGAGTGAAATGAACAAAGATCAACAGGAAGATTTCATTGCAGAACTGACCCAGAAAGACCGTTTTGAAGTGTATGACCTTGCAAAAGGAAGTCTTTTCAGAATATACCTGTTCAAACGCTCAGAGCAGCATTATACTTGTCTTTTCAGTAATCATCATGCCATTCTTGATGGATGGAGTATGCCTATATTCCTGACCCTTATTCATGAGGCTTATTTAAAACTCATTAAAAATCAGGAGCTTTCTCCGGCACCGGATGAAGCGTATGCAGAAGCCCAAAAGTATCTTCAGAACCATAAAGATGCTAATGCTGATTTCTGGAAAGACTATATGGGACTTCTTGAAGATCGTGAAGATATCAGTGGTTGGATTAAAGAATCTAAGAAACAGATTGATCTTTCAGAATACAAGCAGATTGTAGATCATCGCTCGATCAAAATGTCGATTGTGGGTGAACAATATCAGCAATTGAAGAAGTTTACAACAAAGAACGGATTTACCATCAATGCTGTACTTCAATATCTATGGCATAAACAATTGGCGATTTACAGCGGAACACAGTCTACCGTGGTAGGAACTACGGTTTCCGGAAGAAGCATACCGGTAGATGATATTGAATCTTCAGTTGGCTTGTATATCAATACCTTACCACTGATTGTGAGCCATACGGAAGGTAAAGTAGCCAATATTATTTCAGAAATTCAGAACAGGATCAGTGAGCTTAATACGCATAGCAGTGTAAACCTGGCAAGCCTTCAGCATGATGGGCGCCGGATTTTCAGCAGCTTATTTGTTTATGAAAATTACCCGGCTCCGAAAGGAGATGAGGATAATGAATTATCATTTGTCTTCAAAGGTTCGGTAGAGCGTCTGGATTATCCGTTGGGAATTGTAGCTTATGAAGCGGGTGATGAAATTTGGCTGAATATCAGCTACGAAGGCTATCTGTTTGAGGAAGCCATGATTCAGCAATTAATCAGTGGGATGAACACTGTTTTGGATCAGATCCTTGAAAATTCAGAAATTTCATCCGATCAGTTATCTTATCTTACTCAGGAAGAATATAAAACGGTTTCCAAACTATGGTCTTCTGGGGTTCATTATCCGAGTGATACCACCATTCATCAATTATTTGAAACTCAGGTTGAGAGAACACCAAATCATACAGCAGTCGTTTATCAGGACATAAGACTTTCTTATCGTGAGTTAAATGAACGAGCTAATCGTTTGGCAAACTACCTTATCAAAACGTATGATATTCAGCCAGATGATCTTATTCCTTTATGCTTGGAGCGTTCCGAAGAAATGCTTGTAGCTATTCTGGCTGTGTTAAAATCCGGAGGGGCTTATGTTCCAATGGATCCATCATATCCTTCCGATAGAATCAAACATATTTTGACAGATACAGGTGCAAAAATTGTCATTACTCAAGGCGGTTCTGAGCTTAATGTTCTTGAAGCCTGCGGAGAGGAAACTTCCATGCTTATTTTGAACGATCCAGAGCTTAAAACAGTTCTTGAAAACAGCAGCATTGAAAATCCTGTTACATCCGTAGCTTCTAATCATCTGGCGTATGTAATCTACACCAGTGGAACAACAGGAATGCCAAAAGGAGTACTACAGGAACACCGCAATGTAGCTCGTTTGTTCAGTGCGACAGATCATTGGTACCAGTTCAATGACAAAGATGTTTGGAGCTTATTCCATTCCTATGTATTTGACTTTAGTGTATGGGAAATCTGGGGAGCTTTGTTCTATGGTGGAAAATTATTAGTTCCATCCTCTGAACAGACCAAAGACACGAATTTATTCTTCAGTTTATGTTTAGAAGAAGGCTTAACGGTATTAAACCAAACCCCAACTGCCTTCTACCAGTTTATAGATACAGCACTTCAAAGAGACGAACTATTAAGCAGTCTTCGCTATGTGATCTTTGGTGGAGAAGCCTTAAATCTGGCCTCTTTAAAACCTTGGTACGAACGTTATTATTCTTCTCCAACACTGATTAACATGTATGGAATTACTGAGACCACCGTCCATGTTACTTACAAGAAATTGAGTGCAGACGACTTGGATAAAGCCTCATTAATCGGGGAGAATATTCCAGACCAAGGCATGTATATCCTTGATAAACATCTTCGTGCCGTTCCGGTAGGAGCTGTAGGAGAATTGTATGTAGGCGGAGCAGGAATTGCCAGAGGCTACCTGAACCGTGAAGAACTCACCGCCGAACGTTTCATCAGAAATCCTTTCCAGACATTAGAAGAAAAGAATCAGGGAACGAACGGAATCCTGTACAAAACCGGAGATTTGGTACGTTATCTTGCTGATGGCGAACTGGAATACATTGGAAGAAACGACTTCCAGGTGAAGATCCGTGGATATAGAATCGAATTAGGAGAAATAGAAAACAGACTTCAGGAATATCCAGAAGTAAAACAAGCTGTGGTTCTGGCCAAAGAAAACAAAGGCGGACTGAAATACCTTGTTGGATATTATGTCTCAGAAAAAGCAAATGAAGTAAGTGATCTTACCGCATTTTTATCAGAGGTGTTGCCAGAATATATGGTTCCAGCAGCATTTGTTCACTTAACCTCATTACCATTAACCATCAATGGTAAATTAGACAGAAGAGCCTTACCAGAACCTGAGTTTACAGGAGGTAAGGAATATACTGCCCCAGAGACGGAATTACAGGAGAAATTATGTCGAATCTATGGAGAAGTCCTTGGATTAGACGCTTCTGGTATTGGTATTCATGATGATTTCTTCAGTCTTGGAGGAAACAGTATCATGGCCATCAAATTAATCAGCTCCATCAAACGAACTCTGGATATGCAGGTTGGGGTAGCTGTGATATTTGGCCATAAAACAGTAGCCTCACTTTCAGAAGCATTAAATGATCAAAATAATATTGATGAACAGGTTACAATAATACCGGTAAAAGTGAATTCCCCTGAAGAGCAAAAGTTATCATTTGCCCAGGAAAGACTTTGGTTTATTGAAACTTATGAAGGAGGAAGCAGTGCCTATAACATTCCTATGACTGTCCGTCTGAATGAAAAAACAGACCTTTCAGTAATAGGAAAGGCACTCGAAACCATTGTAATACGACATGAAGTATTACGAACCATTATCCGTTCAACCGACGAAGGAAAAGGATATCAGTTGATTCTTGACCAGGTTCCGGCTATTCATTTACACGAGGTAAATACAAAAGAGGAGCTGGACAGAGAAATCAATAGAGTTTCCAATAAAATCTTCCGTCTGGATGAAGAACTTCCTATAGAAATTAGCATTTTTAGGTTAGGAGACCACCATCATTTGTCAGTTGTGATTCATCACATTGCATTTGATGGTTGGTCAACGGATATTTTCTTAAAAGAAATACAAACAATTTACAACGCCCTTATCAAGGGTGAAGAACCTCAACTTCCTGAAGTTAAGGTACAATATAAAGACTTTGCATTATGGCAGAGAGATTACCTTTCCGGAGAAAGACTTGATCGTCAGGTAGACTATTGGAAAACAAAACTGGATGATTTCCAGACCCTGAACCTGCCTGTAGATTATAAGAGACCCAACCAGGTTTCTTATGATGGAGAAACCATCCATTTTGTACTGTCTCCAAAACTAGCCCAGGGTCTGAGAAAAACATCTAAAGAACTGGGAGTTAGTTTATACAGTGTGATGCTGGGAGGTTATTATCTGATGCTGTCTGCTTATTCCGGTCAGAATGATATTGTAGTAGGAAGCCCTATTGCCAATAGACACCATGCAGGTCTTGAGGATATGATAGGTTTCTTTGTGAACACATTAGCCTTAAGAGAAACCATTGATGCAGAGCAAAATCTGAAAGACTTTATTCTTCAGATCGCTCAGTCTGTAATTGAGGCGCAGTCTCATCAGGATCTGCCGTTCGAAAAACTGGTTGAAGAATTAGGGGTAGAACAGGATATGTCCCGTCATCCTGTATTCCAGGTAATGTTTGGTCTTCAGAGTTTCGGCAGAAGTGCTGATGATACAGATTTACTGTTCCATCCTTATGAAGGAGATACGGATTATGATGTGGCTAAGTTTGATTTGTCTACCATGATTGATGATGGTGAAGAAACCATCCAGGGAATGTTCAATTATGCCAAGGCAATTTTTGCAAGAGAAACGGTTAAGAATATGATTGATTCTTATCTGTACCTGCTTGAACAGGCCTTTGGTAATGATGTAAACCTGGAAACAACCAAACTATCTGACCTTCGTTTAATTACAGAAGATGCTGGTGAAAAAATAATGAAAGAATGGAATGCAACAGAAGTATTTTATCCTTCCGATACAACCATTCACAAATTATTCGAAAAACAGGTTGCGAAAACTCCGAATCAGATTGCAGTAGTATATCAGAACGTAAGATTGTCTTATCGTGAGCTTAATGAGCGTGCTAACCGCTTGGCGAACCATCTTATTGAAACCTATGGTCTTCAGCCGGATGATATTGTCCCACTATGCCTGAATCGTTCTGAGCAAATGCTTATTGCGATCCTGGCAGTATTAAAATCCGGGGCAGCTTATGTGCCGATGGATCCTTCATATCCTGCAGACAGAATAGAACATATTCTTCAGGATACGGCAGCAAAAATCATTTTGGCAGAAGAAAATACAGCAGAAAGAGTAAAAAATACATCAGTAGAGATTATTTCACTGGATACAATCACTGTCCATGCTATTCTTGAAACGATATCTTCAGAAAACCCTATAACGGAAGTAAAACCTGAGAATCTTGCTTATGTAATTTATACCAGCGGTACTACAGGACTTCCAAAAGGAGTAATGATTGAACATAAAAGTGTAGCCAACTTAATAGAGCAGGAAGCCAAAGAATTTGGTCTGAAATCAGACTCTGTTCATAAAAACTGTCTATGGTACGCTAACTACGTATTTGATGCGCACGTTTGGGAATTATATCCGTCTATTACCCATGGACACAGCATTTATATCTTGGAAAAAGATAAACAAACGGATCTTATTGCTTTGCAGGAGTATATACATGAAAATAATATCAGTATTGCGACCATACCACCGGTACTTCTCACAAAAGACCATATTCTTCCATTAGAAATAATGGTAGTGGCAGGAGATGTTACCAATCCTCAGGTGATGAAGCTGTATAAAGAACAGGGAGTAGATTTGATTAATGCCTATGGACCTACAGAAAGTACCGTATGTGCCACTTTACATCATTACAACGAAGATGGTAATCCGGTGAATATCGGAGGTGCTATTGGAAATATGACGGTGTATGTTCTGGATGATTATCAACGTCCTGTTCCAGTAGGGGCAGCAGGTGAACTTTATATCGGTGGTGCCGGTATTGCCAGAGGCTATCTGAACCGTCTTGAACTTACAGAAGAACGTTTTATTTCTAATCCTTTCCAAACTCCTGAACAAAATAAAAAAGGAGAGAATGGAAGATTGTATAAAACCGGAGACTTGGTGCGTTGGTTACCAAACGGAGAACTTGAATACATTGGAAGAAATGACTTCCAGGTGAAAATCCGTGGCTATCGTATTGAATTAGGAGAGATTGAAAATACATTGTTAGGCTATCCAGGCATTCGTCAGGTTGCTGTCATAGCCAAAGAAAATAAATCAGGAATTAAATATCTGGCCGGATATTATGTTTCTGATGCAATGATTGATTCAGTGCTGCTTTCAGAATATTTATCTGAAACCCTTCCTGAATATATGGTTCCCGGAGCTTTTGTTCATTTAACAGCTTTACCATTAACCATTAATGGAAAACTGGATAAAAGAGCATTACCGGAACCTGATTTCACAGGAAACAAAGAATATTCTGCACCTGAAACCGCACTTCAGAAGAGCCTTGTTGAAATTTATGGAGAAGTACTGGGAATCAATGCTGAAAGTATCAGTATTCATGATGATTTCTTCAGATTAGGAGGGGATAGTATCATCAGTATTCAGCTGGTAGGAAAAATAAAACAACGTCTGGATTTAAGGTTGAGTGTGAAGGAAATATTCTCTTCAAGAACAGCCGCAGCATTAGCTGTTCTAATGGAAGAGAAAAAATCAGGAGCAGAGATTGAGATCCTTACAGAACAGGGAATCCTTACAGGCGAAGTTCCGCTTTTACCTGTTCAGGAATGGTTCTTTAGTGAAAAAGAAAAAGGGTACCTAGCGGATTCGAACCATTGGAATCAGGCATTCTTGATTAATGTTCCTGAGCTGGATCGCAGTCTTTTAGAAAAAAGCATTGAACTTCTGATTGAAAAACATGATGCTTTCAGGTTATATTATCCTCTTGAAAATGGAAATTATAGCCAATATTATGGTGACCAAAAAACAGGAGTAAAAATCAATGATCTTGATGCTTCCAAAGTAAGTCAGACAGAACTTTCTGAAATATTTACTACATGGCAGGAGCAGTTTGATATTGAAAAAGGACCACTTTACAATATCGGCTACATCACAGGATACCAGGATAAAACGGCAAGAATCTTCTTTGCTTTCCATCATCTTATCATTGATACGGTGAGCTGGAGAATTATTCTTGAAGATCTCAGAAACATCTATCAGACGCTTGAAAAAGGA
This sequence comes from Chryseobacterium sp. PMSZPI, assembly GCF_002835665.1. GTDB lineage: Bacteria > Bacteroidota > Bacteroidia > Flavobacteriales > Weeksellaceae > Chryseobacterium. The sequence continues at coordinate 39,689 of NZ_PIZV01000034.1, read as the reverse complement.
GAAAATTATCAGATTAAGAAAGGCAGCAGCTACCGCCAATGGGTGCAGGCTATTAAAAATTATAAATCTGGAGATGCTGAATCCAGAAATAAAGAATTGGGCTATTGGAACGGAATAACCTCTCAGGTAGACGAAAGCAATCAGACTCTTGAAGAAATTTCTGGTACTGAATACCATCATGATATCCTTCTTCTGGATCAGAATACTACTGAAAAACTGATTAGAGGAAGCCATCACGTGTATCATACGGAAATCAATGATCTGCTGTTGGCAGCATTGTCATCAGCACTTACAGAGTTCACTGGAGCATCCAGACATGCTATTGTACTGGAAGGGCATGGCCGTGAAGATGTATTCACTAATCTGGATATTACGGAAACGGTAGGCTGGTTTACTTCAATGTATCCGCTATTACTGACAACTGGAGCAAATGCGAGCGATACAGTAATATTGACCAAAGAAGCCTTAAGAGAAATTCCGGATCATGGTATCGGCTATGGAGGTCTTGTTGGCTATACTAACCACGAACTTCCGAAGATTGGATTCAATTATCTTGGACAGCTAGATCAGGAAGATCATTCCGGTGAAAAAACATGGTCTATTGCAGCAGAAGATACTGGTCTTTCAATAGGAAAAAAGAACAAAGACGGCCATATTATCAGTATTAATGGTGGAGTATTAAAAGGACAGCTTCGTTTCAGTCTTTCAGGATATCTCACCCAACAACAGGTAGAGCAGCTTGCTCAATCTTTTAAAGAGCAGATTATTCATGTGGTGGAAGAACTTTCTCAAAATACCCGCAGCTTCCTTACCCGTTCGGATATTGACTATATCATAGAGGATCAACAACTTTTATCAGTTCAGGAATCAGAAGAAGTAGATAAAATATATCTGGCAAACAGTCTTCAGGAAGGGTTTGTATATCATGCATTGAACCAGGGAGATACAGATGATGCCTATCGTGTACAATTGGTATGGGATTATCTTTCGGATATGAATGTTGAGACCCTTAAAGAAGCATGGTCTTATACCCAACAACAGTTTCCGGCTCTGAGACTTAGATTTGACTGGAATGGAGAAATTATCCAGATCATTGATAAAAAAGGAAGCTTAGACTGGCGTTATCAGGATCTGAGTACCATGAATGAAGAAGAGCAGGATGAACTGATTAGAGAAGCTACTCAAAAAGACCGTTTTGAAGTATATGATTTATCAAAAGGAGGATTGTTCAGAGTATATCTGTTTAAACGTTCTGATAAGCATTATACCTGTCTTTTCAGCAATCATCACGCAGTGTTGGATGGCTGGAGTATGCCTATCATACTGACCAGTATTCACGATATCTATCTGAAACTGACCAAAAAACAGGATCTGAATATTCTAACAGATCATGCTTACATCAAAACCCAGGAATACCTTCAGCAGCACAAAGAGGGCAGCCGAAGCTTCTGGACTACTTATATGAACCTTCTCGAAGACCGTGAAGACCTTAGCAGCCTGCTCAAAGAGTCCCAAAAACATATTGATGTGGGAACTTATCGTCGGATTAAAGATCATCAGGTTGTAAAAATGACGATCATTGAAGAGGAATATCAGCAACTGAAAAAGTTCACTGCGGAAAACGGAGTTACCATTAATGCTGTATTACAGTACTTGTGGCATAGCCAGTTAAACGTATATGGAGGAGTTGGAACTACTGTTGTAGGGACAACCGTATCCGGGCGAAGTCTTCCTGTAGATGATATAGAATCTTCAGCAGGTCTCTTTATCAATACACTTCCATTAATTGTACAGCATAATGAAGGTAAAGTGATGGATGTTATTGCTGATATTCAACAGAGAATCAGTGAACTGAATACCCACAGTGATGTAAACCTTGCAGAACTTCATCAGGATGCAAGACGTATTTTCAGCAGCCTATTTGTCTATGAAAACTATCCGGTACCACAAGGTGGAGATGATAACAATGAATTAGGATTTGTTTTCAAAGATTCAGTTGAAAAACTGGATTATCCACTAGGAATTATGGCATTTGAGCAGGGAGAAAGTGTAACCCTGAAAATCAATTATGAAGGCGTTCTTTTTGAACAGCATACCATGGAACAGCTGATTGATGGAATGAAAACGGTTCTTGCCCAAATTCTTGAAAACTGGACAATTACTTCCGATAAATTCTCACATGTTTCTGATAATCAGCTTAAGCTAATGGAAGAATGGAATGCTGTAGAATCAGATTATCCTTCTGATAAAACCATTCATCAGCTATTTGAAGAACAGGTTGTTAAAGCTCCGGACGCTCCTGCATTGGTGTATCAGGATGTTGTATTAAGCTACAGAGAACTGAACGAAAGATCAAATCGTTTGGCTAATTACCTGCTCAAAACATACGATCTTCAACCAGATAGCCTGGTGCCGTTATTCCTGGAACGATCTGAGCATATGCTTATTGCTATTTTGGCTGTGCTGAAGGCCGGAGCAGCTTACGTACCAATGGATCCTTCTTATCCTGTGGAAAGAATAGAACACATTCTTCAGGATACCGGAGCACAGGTGGTGATCGGACAGGAAAATACAATAGAAAAACTGCAAAGCCTGGAGACTTCGTTTCTTTCTTTAGATAATGCAGTATTCCAGGTAATTATCGGAAGAATATCTTCAGAAAATCCTGTGACTAAGGTTCGTTCATCTAATCTGGCCTATGTAATCTTTACCAGTGGAACAACCGGTATGCCTAAAGGGGTCATGATTGAACACAAAAATGTAATGAATCTTATTCAGCAAGAGGCAAAAGAGTTTGGCTTAATCCATGATTTTAACTTGCCTTTCATACAAAAGAATTGCCTGTGGTATGCCAATTATGTATTTGATGCCCATATTTGGGAGCTATATCCGGCGATTACTCATGGTCATCGTATTTATTTACTGGATGCTGAAAAACGGATTGACCTTTCTGCATTGCAGCAATATATTAAAGAAAATACCATTAGTATAGCAACGATACCACCCGTCCTATTAACAAGTGAATTTATACTTCCTTTAGAAAAGCTTGTGGTGGCTGGTGATGTAACCAATCCACAGATCATGTCTCTTTATAAAGCTAATGGAGTGGATCTTATCAATGCTTATGGCCCTACAGAAACAACTGTATGTGCAACACTGCACCACTATAATGAAGATGAAAACCCGGTAAATATCGGTGGCCCGATTGGTAATATGACCATCTATGTTTTGGATCAATACCAACGTCCTGTTCCGGTGGGAGCCGTAGGGGAATTGTATGTTGGTGGAGCAGGTGTTGCAAGAGGTTACCTAAATAGACCTGACTTAACGGAAGAACGTTTTATATCCAATCCATTCCAAACACCGGAACAAAAGGAGAAAAAAGAAAACGGACGCTTATATAAAACAGGAGATTTAGTTCGTATGCTTCGTGATGGTGAGCTGGAATACATTGGTCGAAATGACTTCCAGGTGAAGATTCGTGGTTATAGAATTGAATTAGGTGAAATAGAAAATACGTTACAATCCTATCCTAATATCCGCCAGGTTGCTGTATTGGCAAAAGAAAATAAATCCGGATTAAAATATCTGGCAGGTTATTATGTATCTGAAAAGAATATTGATTCAATACTGCTCTCGGACTACTTAGCCGATTTCCTTCCGGAATATATGATTCCTGAGGTTTTTGTTCACATGGAAGCTTTACCATTAACAATCAATGGAAAACTGGACAGACGCGCATTACCTGAACCTGATTTTACGGGAAGCAAAGAGTATTCTGCTCCTCAAAACGAATTGGAAACAAAACTATGCAGTATCTATGGCGAAATATTGAAACTGGAGGCAACAGAAATCAGTATCCATGATGATTTCTTCAGACTAGGAGGAAATAGTATTATGGCGATTAAACTGCTTAGTAAAATCAAGCAGGAATTGAATATACAGGTTAATGTAGCAACGATATTTAATCATAAAACAGTGTCGTCACTGGCAAGTATCTTATCAGATGAAACACATTTTGAAGAGCTTGTTACTATTGCTTCGATTCAGGTAAGTTCTGAAGAGGAACAGAGACTGTCATTCGCACAGGAAAGACTTTGGTTTATTGAATCCTATGAAGGAGGAAGCAGCGCCTATAATATTCCTATTACGACAATATTAGATGAAAATATTCAGATTGAATTGCTCCAAGAAGCATTGATAAATGTAATAAGACGCCATGAAGTTCTTCGCTCTATAATCAGAACGAACGAAAAAGGAGTAGGATATCAGCTGGTTACCGATATCGTTCCTGATTTTGATATTATAGATATTGCGTCAAGGGAGGAGTTGGAAAATGTAATTAACAAAAGCGTTAATATTGTTTTCCATTTATCTGAAGAAACTCCTATTAAAATTAATATTTTCAGATTTGAGAATCGTTATTACCTATCGATTGTTATTCATCATATTGCATTTGATGGATGGTCTACTGATGTCTTCCTGAAAGAGGTTGCGATCATTTATAATGGCCTTATTGGAAAAGAAACCCATGAACTCCCGGAATTAAAAATCCAATATAGGGACTTTGCATTGTGGCAACGTAATTATCTTTCGGGAGAACGTCTTGAACAGCAGATCAACTATTGGAAAAATAAATTCGAGGACTTTGAGAACCTTAATCTGACTGCAGATTTCCAAAGACCGGCAGAGATATCTTATGAAGGTGAAAATTTATATTTTCATCTGATGCCGGAACAAGCAGAAAGGCTTAGAGAACTTTCAAAAAGTATGGGAGTAAGCATGTATTCTGTATTTCTAAGTGGGTATTATCTGATGCTTTCAATGTATTCCGGACAGAGCGATATTGTTGTGGGTAGCCCTATAGCCAACCGTCATCATTCAGGTCTTGAAGATATTATTGGTCTCTTTGTCAATACGCTGGCTTTACGGGAGCAGATCAATCCAAAACAAAGTATCAGAGACTTTATTATTCAGGTTTCAAAATCAGTTACTGAAGCTCAGTCTTATCAGGATCTTCCGTTTGAAAGACTGGTAGATGAATTGGGTGTGGAACAGGACACCTCAAGACACCCTGTATTCCAGGTAATGTTTGGACTTCAGAATATTGAAGCAGGTAACGAAAATAATGATGAAGAAATATTATTCTATCCTTTTGACGGAGAAATAGACTATCAGGCTGCCAAGTTTGATTTGACAACCATGGTGGATGATGATGGAAGAAATATCCGTATAATGTTTAATTATGCGAAGGCCCTTTTCAGAAAAGAAACCATCATTCGTATGGCCGGTTCTTATCAGTTTCTTTTAGAGAAAATAGTACAGACTGACGATACTACTCAAATTTGTGATATACCATTGATTTCACAAGAAGAAACATTCCAGATATTAGAAGCCTGGAATAATACTAGGCAGGAATATCCGGAAAATGTAACAATTCACCAGCTTTTCGAAGAACAGGCTGCAAGAATGCCGAACCATACTGCTTTAGTATATCAGGATGTAGAGCTGTCTTACAAGGAATTGAATGAAAAAGCAAATAGCCTGGCTCACTATCTGATCGAAAATTATGCGATTCAACCGGATGATTTAATACCGATATGTTTAGAGCGATCTGAAAATATATTGATTGCTATTTTTGCCGTATTAAAAGCTGGGGCTGCCTATGTTCCGATGGATCCTTCCTATCCGTCAGACAGGATAAAGCATATTTTGGATGATGTCTCTGCTAAGCTAATCCTTACCCAGGAGGACTGCGTTGATAAAATAAAAGCCGTAGAGAATATTGAAATTATTTCTTTGGATGATGTTAATTGCAAAGCAAAACTTGAAATAGTATCATCTGAAAATCCCGTTACCCAAGTTACTTCAGATAATCTTTCCTATGTGATCTACACCAGTGGAACAACAGGGCTGCCAAAAGGAGTAATGATTGAACATAAGAGTGTTGTAAATCTTATTGTAACAATGATCAATACTCATAGACTTCAACAATACAATGAAGTAGGTTGCTACTCAAACTATGTTTTTGATGCCTTTGTATATGAAGCATTTTCCGTTTTGTGTAATGGAAATACCTTGTGGTTGTACAGCAATGATCTCAGAACATCTGTGACAGAACTTAACGAATATATCAAAGAAAATAATATTGAAGTTTCTTTTATTCCGCCTGTCCTGTTGAGAGAAGTTGTGCATCAGGGAACGAGTCTTAAACTTATATTTGCCGGAGGAGAAAGTTTCCCTGTTTTAGATAAGAATATAGAAAACCTTACCCTGATTAATGAATATGGTCCAACAGAAGGGACAGTATGCTCTACACTTCACTATTATAAAGAAGATAAAAATCCATTAAATATTGGAGGTCCTATTCGTAATATGACGGTGTATGTGCTGGATCCATATTTCCGACCAGTTCCTATAGGTGCGGTGGGTGAGTTGTATATTGGTGGTGCAGGTATTGCCAGAGGCTATCTGAACCGTCTTGAATTAACGGAAGAACGTTTCATGTCAAACCCTTTCCAAACGAACGCTCAAAAAGAAAGAGGAGAAAATACCCGTTTATATAAAACCGGAGATTTAGTACGCTGGTTACCGAGTGGAGAACTGGAATATGTAGGAAGAAATGACTTCCAGGTGAAAGTCCGTGGCTACCGTATCGAATTAGGAGAGATTGAAAATACATTATTGGAATATTCCGGTATTCGTCAGGTTGCTGTATTGGCTAAAGAAAACAAATCCGGATTGAAATACCTGGTAGCTTATTACGTTTCCGATTCGGCGATAGATTCAGAATTACTTACTGAACATTTATCAGCATCTCTTCCTGAGTATATGGTTCCCGGAGTTTTTGTCCATCTAATGAATTTACCGGTAACCATCAATGGAAAATTAGATCGAAAAGCTTTACCTGAACCGGATTTTACAGGTAACAAAGAATATTCGGCTCCAGAGACTCCTCTTCAGAAACAGCTTTGCCGAATTTATGGAGAAGTATTAGGATTAAATACAGAAACAATCAGTATTCATGATGATTTCTTCAAATTAGGAGGAGACAGTATTATCAGTATTCAGCTTGTAGGAAGAATCAGACAACAATTGGAGATAAAGATAAGTGTTAAAGAAGTCTTTAGTGCCAGAACAGCAGCAGCATTATCTTCGCTTATTGAATACAAAAAATACAGTTCGGAAGCACATATCCTTACAGAACAAGGGTTATTACATGGAAGTGTACCTTTCCTTCCTGTTCAGGAGTGGTTCTTCAATCAGAAAGAAAGTGGATATCTGAAGGATTTCAACCACTGGAATCAGGCATTTTTGATTCATGTTCCGGAATTAAATCGTGACTACTTGAACACTTCCATTCAATATTTACTGGAAAGACATGATGCCTTCAGATTGTATTATCCTAAAACAGAAGAAATATATAGTCAGGAATATAATAAAAATGTCCTTATTCCGAAAATCAGTTACCTTGACGCATCTGATTTAACCCAGGAAGCACTATCCCAAAAAATGACTGAATGGCAGTCTGATTTTGATATTGAAAACGGACCGTTATTCCGAATTGGATATATCAATGGTTATCAGGATGGTAGTGCAAGAATCTTCTTTGCTCTTCATCACTTGATTATTGATGCGGTAAGCTGGAGAATTATTACGGAAGATCTGAAGAATATCTATCAGTCTGTTGAAAAAGGAGATGAAGAAAGTATTCGCGCCCAAACTAAGGGAAGTAGCTACCGTCAATGGGTAAATGCAGTAAGAAGTTATAAATCTGAAGATTTAGAATTAAAAGAGAAAGAAATAGCCTATTGGAATTCAATTGCCGGTATTGTAGATGAAAATAATACTGTTCTGGGTGCGTTGGCAGGGACAGAATATCATCATGGTCATCTTATTTTAGATAAAGAAATGACCGGAAAACTGATCAGAAATACCCATCATGTTTACCATACTCAGATTAATGATCTGTTGCTGTCTGCATTGTCATCTGCTTTAACGAAAATAAGCGGAAACTCTCATCATGCGGTTTTATTGGAAGGTCACGGACGTGAAGAAGTATTTCATAATCTAGACATTACAGAGACAGTAGGTTGGTTTACAATCATGTATCCTACCGTATTGGAAACAGGTAAAGAGCTGAAAGACACAATTATTCTTACTAAAGAATCTCTGAGAAATATTCCAAACAATGGAATGGGATACGGAAGCCTTATCGGATATATTGGAAGAGATCTTCCAAAGATTAGTTTTAATTATCTGGGGCAATTGGATCAGGAAGAAACAGGAGGAGAAAAATCCTGGTTTATTGCTGCTGAAGATAGTGGTTCAGGAATGGGAAGACAAAACCGTGATAGTCATTTGATCAGCATCAATGGAGCAGTGGTAGACGGGCAGTTGAGATTCGGAATATCTGGATATTTGTCTGATTCGCAGATTTCCACTTTGTCCGAGGGCTTTAAAAAATATATTATTGAGATCATTGATTATTTGTCGGCAGAAGAAAGAAGCTATCTTACTCCATCTGATATAGATCATGTGGTGAATTACAATCAATTACTTGCTATTCAGGAATCTGAAGAAATTGAAGGGGTATATCTGGCAAACAGTTTACAGGAAGGATTTGTGTATCATGCATTAAGTCAAGGTGATAAAGATGATGCTTACAGAGTACAATTAATGTGGGATTACCATACAAAAATGGATATTGATAAACTTCAGAAATCATGGAAACTTACACAGGATCACTATCCGTCTTTGCGATTGAGATTTGATTGGAACGGAGAAATTGTCCAGGTTATCAATAGAGAAGGATCCCTTGATTTCCGATATAAGGATATTAGTATGATGGATGAACAGGCACAAGAAACAATCATCAACAAAATAATGTATGATGATCGTTTTGAAGTTTATGATTTATCAAAAGGAAGTCTGTTCAGAGTATATATGTTCAAGCGGGATGAGAAACATTTCAGTTGTTTGTTCAGTAATCACCATGCAATTTTGGATGGATGGAGTATGCCGGTTGTTTTAAATGCTGTTCATGACGCATATCTCAAATTGATTAAAAATCAACTTCCGGTTCTGATAAAAGATAATGCTTACGCAACAACACAGAAGTATCTTCAGGGCCAGAAAGAAAATAGTCGTGACTTTTGGAAGAAGTATATGAATTTGTTGGAAGACCAGGAGAATTTAAGCAGCTTGATTAAAGAAAATCAGAAAAATACAGATTTAGGAACGTATCGTCATATTAAAGACCATCATTTTGTAAGCCTTTCGGTAGCAGATGATCAATATCATTTGCTGAAAAACTTTACTAAAGCAAACGGGTTTACTGTCAATGCAGTACTTCAATATCTGTGGCACAAGCAGCTGAGTATATACAGTGGATCAGTAAGCACAGTAGTAGGAACCACAGTATCCGGAAGAAATCTACCTGTAGATGGAATTGAAACCTCGGCCGGTCTTTACATCAATACCTTACCATTGATTGTTTCTCATAAAGAAGGTAAAGTAGTAGACCAGATTAAAGAGATACAGGAGAGAATCAGTGAATTAAATACATACAGTGATATCAATCTTGCAGAACTTCACCACGACGGGCGCCGAATTTTTAGCAGTTTGTTTGTATATGAAAATTATCCGGTACCAAAAGGGGGAGAAGATAATGAGCTTGGTTTTGTATTCACAGATTCAGTAGAAAAACTAGACTATCCTTTAGGAATAATGGCTTCTGAACAAGGAGATAAAGTAACACTTAAACTCAATTATGAAGGTGTTCTGTTTGAATCTCAAATGATAGGGCAGCTGATGGAAGGAATGATGATCGTGTTGGATCAGATTTTAAAAGACTGGGAAATAACCTCGGAGAATATTTTATATGTTTCAGAAAATCAATTAGAAGCAATAGAAGGTTGGGATATTCTAAAATTTGAAACCCTTCATAAGTTGTTTGAAGAGCAGGTGATAAGAACACCAGAAGCCACAGCGCTTGTATACCAAAATGTGAAACTTTCATACCGTGAGCTTAATGAAAGGTCAAATCGCTTGGCTAATTATCTGATCAAAACATATAATATTCAACCTGATTGCCTTATTCCTTTATGTTTTGAACGTTCTGAATATATGCTTATTGCTATTTTGGGGGTACTGAAATCAGGAGCAGCCTATGTACCGGTGGATCCCTTTTATCCTTCAGATAGAATAAAATATATTCTGGAGGACACAAGGGCAAAAATTGTTATTGCCCAAGAAGCAACTCTGGAAAAGCTTCAGAATATACATACACATCTGGTTTCTTTAGATAATGTTGATTTTCAGGAGATTATTGATGAGGTGCCTAAAGATAATCCTTCCACAACGGTCACTTCAGAAAACCTGGCTTATGTGATCTACACGAGTGGAACGACAGGAATGCCAAAAGGAGTAATGGTGGAGCACAGAAATGTAGTGAATGTATTAGATCAGGTTAGAGAAGCTTATGGATTTAGTGAAGGACAAAAAATAACGGCGTATACTTCTTACGTTTTTGATGTATCGGTATCTGAATTTTTCAATACTTTATTGTATGGGAATGAACTTCATTTGTTGGATGAAAGTATAAAAAAAGATGCTGATTTGATCAGTCAATATTTATTGACAAATGAAATTGCATATGCTTATTTACCTCCGGTAATGCTTTCAGTATTACCTCGGGTAGACTATCCATTATTGAAAGGTTTACTTTATGCAGGTGAGCCGTGCGATTATGAAACAGGAAAATACTGGTCAGAAATCAAAAAATTATACAACTTATATGGGCCTACAGAAGCTACCATATATGCTACTTACAAGCAAGTGAAAGCAGGTGATGTTCATTTAATAGGACGCCCTGTTGGCAACTCTACAGCTTATATTTTGGATAATTACAATAGGTTATTACCTGTAGGAGCAATAGGAGAGCTCTATATAGGAGGAGCAGGTATTGCACGAGGTTATTTGAATCTTGCTAAACTGACCGAAGAACGATTTATAACCAATCCTTTCCAAACACAGGAACAAAGGACAAAAGGTACAAATGAACGATTATATAAAACAGGAGATTTAGTACGATGTCTCCCGGATGGAAATATTGAGTATATAGGACGATCAGATTTCCAGGTTAAAATTCGTGGATATAGAATAGAATTGGGTGAAATTGAGAACAAACTGTCTTTGTTCCCTGAAGTAAAGCAATCTGTTGTAGTGGCTAAAGAAAACAATACAGGGATGAAGTACCTTGTGGGGTATTATGTTTCTGATATTGAATTAAATGGTGAGAATCTTGCCGGGTTTTTATTAGAAACACTACCGGAATACATGATACCTGCAGTTTTTGTTCATTTGCAAGAAATGCCTCTTACTATTAATGGTAAACTAGACAGAAGAGCTTTACCGGAGCCGGTATATAAAAGTAATAGGGAATTTGTTGCCATAGAAAACGAATTGCAGAAGAAACTGTCACATATTTATGGAGAGGTTTTAGGTATTGCGTCAGAAAAGATCAGTATTCATGATGACTTTTTTAGATTAGGAGGAAACAGTATTATGGCTATAAAGCTGATCAGTAAAATTAAGCAAGAGCTGGATGTTCCTGTCAATGTATCTATGATATTTAATCATAAAACAATAGCATCATTGGCAAAAGCTCTGAAAGATGAAAATAATACTGAGCAGGTTCTTATAACTCCTATGAAAATTGATTCTCCTGAAAAGCAGCGTTTATCTTTTGCACAGGAAAGACTTTGGTTTATTGATTCTTATGAAGGAGGAAGTGGTGCATATAATATTCCAATGACTGTTTTATTGGATGAAAATACTGATATTTCGCTTCTATGTACAGCTTTCCAGGCAATCATAATGCGTCATGAAGTACTTCGCACAATAATCCATACTACAGAAGAAGGGATAGGGTATCAGGTTGTTACAGATTATGTTCCCGAATTTGGAATAACCGATATAGAGACCAGAGCTCAACTTGATGTGGCGATCAATAAATGCGCAAATAAAGTGTTCAGATTGAATGAAGAAATTCCGGTGGACATTCATATATTCCGTTTGGAAGGTTTGCATTATCTGTCGGTTGTCATCCACCATATTGCTTTCGATGGATGGTCTACAGATCTGTTGATGAATGAGGTTTCTACCATTTATTTTGCGTTGGTGAATGGAAATATTCCTAAACTTCCTGAGTTGAAGATTCAATATAAAGACTATGCATTATGGCAACGTAACTATCTTTCGGGAGAACGCCTGGATCACCAAATCAAGTATTGGAAAACAAAATTTGATGACTATCAAAGTCTTAATCTTCCTACCGATTTCCATAGACCTTCTGAAGTATCCTATGAAGGAGAAACACTTACCTTTAATATTTCCGGAGAAACAAGAGAAGGTCTCAAAGACATTTCCAAGAAGCTTGGAGTGAGTTTATACAGTGTCATGTTAAGTGGTTATTATCTGATGTTGTCTGCTTATTCAGGACAGGATGATATTGTCGTGGGAAGCCCTATTGCCAACCGTCATCATGCAGGTCTTGAAAATATCATAGGTTTCTTTGTTAATACTTTGGCTCTGCGGGAAAAGATAGATTCAAAACAAAGTATAAAAGATTTTATTTTACAAGTGGCAGGCTCAGTCACAGAAGCTCAGTCTTATCAGGATCTTCCATTTGAAAAACTGGTAGAAGAATTGGAGGTAGAGCAAGATACTTCAAGACATCCTGTTTTCCAGATCATGTTCGGAATTCAAAGTTCAGATCATGAAGAATCTTCTGGGGATGAACAGACTCTATTTCATCCTTTTCATGGAGAAGTAGACTATCAGGCCGCAAAATTTGATCTTACAACAATGATTAATGATTATCCGGGAATGATGCAGATGACATTCAATTATGCAATATCCTTGTTTAGAAAAGAAACGATAGACAGAATGGCCAATTCTTATCAGTTCCTTCTAAACCAGATGGTAAAATTAGGAATATCGGATGCTAAAATCGACGGGCTTGTTCTTTTATCAGAAGAAGAAAATAAACAGGTTATAGAAAATTGGAATGCAACACAGAAAAACTATCAGTCAGAAATGACAATTCATGAGCTATTTGAAAGACAAGTTTTACAAACTCCGGAAAAAATAGCTTTGGTATATAAAGATTGCAGATTGTCATTCAAAGCATTGAATGAGAGAGCCAACCGTTTGGCAAACTATCTTATTGAAGCTTACAAGATTCAACCTGATGATCTGATTCCGTTACTTTTTGAACGCTCTGAGCAGATGCTTATTGCTATCATGGCAGTATTAAAAGCAGGGGCTGCGTATGTACCGATGGATCCGTCTTATCCTGCAGAAAGAATAAAACATATTTTAGAAGATACAAATGCAAAAGTAGTGCTGACACAGAAGGATTCAGGTGATAGAATAGAAAATGCAGAATTGCTATCCCTGGATAATCTAGCGGAAATGCTAGAAACATCAAGTACTGATAACCCTGTTACTCAGGTATGTTCAGCTAACCTTGCTTATGTAATCTATACCAGCGGTACAACAGGGCTTCCAAAAGGAGTAATGATCGAACATAAAGGAGTAATAAACCTTATTGAGTTAATGATAAAAGCCCATAAGCTTGAGGAATTTAATGAAGTGGGTTGTTTCTCAAATTATGTGTTTGATGCTTTTGTGTATGAAGCATTCCCTGTCTTATGTAATGGAAATACTTTGTGGCTCTACAGCAATGAGCTCAGAACATCAGTGGCAGAGCTTAATGAGTATATCAATGAAAATAAAATTGAAGTTTCATTTATTCCACCGGTTTTATTAAGAGAAGTAATAGATTATGGAACAAGCCTTAAACTCATATTTGCGGGCGGAGAAAGTTTCCCTGCCCTGAATAAAAATATCGATGATGTTATTTTGATCAACGAGTATGGTCCTACTGAAGGAACGGTGTGTGCAACGCTTCATTATTATAAAGAAGATTATAATTCACTGAACATTGGTGCTCCCATTGCCAATACCACATTGTATGTATTGGATAATCATCAACGTCCTATCCCTGTAGGAGCAATAGGAGAACTTTATATTGGAGGTGCAGGTATTGCCCGTGGATACCTTAACAGAGCAGATCTTACCAAAGAATGCTTTGTTAGAAATCCGTTCCAAACAGCTGAACAGAAAGAAAAAGAAATAAATGGACGGTTATATAAAACCGGAGATTTGGTACGCTGGCTGCCAAATGGAGAGCTAGAGTATATTAGCAGAAATGATCTTCAGGTAAAAATACGTGGCTATAGAATTGAATTGGGAGAGATCGAAAATACATTGCTTCGTTATGAAGGTATTCGTCAGGTTGCAGTACTGGCAAAAGAAAATAAAGGAGGAGCAAAGTATCTTGCTGGGTATTATGTATCCGATCCGGTAATTGATCCGCAATTACTTTCAGAATTCCTGAAAAAATCTCTTCCTGAGTATATGATTCCGGATATTTTTGTTCATCTTGATCATCTCCCGCTAACCATCAATGGTAAGCTTAATCGAAAACAGCTTCCTGAACCTAAATTTACAGGGGTTTCCGAGTATGTTGCCCCAATGAATGATCTCCAGAAACAATTGTCAGAAATCTATGCTGAGGTCCTGGGGCTTAATCCGGAAAGCATAAGTATTCATGATGATTTCTTCAAATTAGGAGGAAATAGTATTATGGTGATCAAGCTGATAAGCAGAATAAGAGTCTTATTGGATATTCAAATCAAAATCCTGGATATTTTCAAAGAAAGAACCATCAGTAAATTGTCTGTGACTCTAGCCAATACAGGTAAAGAATATAAAACAATATCAACATTGGGAGGAATCACTAACAACCCGAATATTTTCCTTATCCATCCCGGAAATGGAGGAAGTGAGGTATATCAGTCACTTGCAGAACAGCTGAAATCAGATTATGACTGCTATGGGGTAGATTCCTACAATCTGTATCATGAAGAAAAAATTGATAATCTGAACAAGCTTGCAAGCTATTATCTGGACCACATTAATATGATACAGGAGCAGACAAAACAGGAAGAATACATTTTACTGGGCTGGTCTTTAGGAGGAAATATTGCATTAGAGATTGCTTCTGAGCTGGAGAAAAGAGGACATAGAAAGATTACGGTCTATCTGTTGGATACAATTTTTTATGCTAACGATCAGACGTTGATAGATTTTCTTGCATTCCCTACCGATGAAGAGCTAAGTGACAGGCTGAATGTTCCAATTGGTGATAGTCATTTTATTGCAACCAAGAAGTTTATGTCGGCAGAGTTTACCATTGCTAAAGAATCTGTTTCCAATAATCTCAACTTGACGAAAGTTATTTTATTAAAAGCAATGCTGAATGGGGATACATTTAATGAATCATTTAATAACAATATTAAAAATTCAATGTACAATAACGTGGATTCAATCATAGAAAATCCGGAGTTACTATCTGTTTATCCAATCGAAGCTACTCATCAGATGATGTTGGAGAAAGAGGAACAGATCTTGGAGATTATTAATAAAACATTAGTTAAAGACTAACCTGAAAGACATGGAGAGGACAGCCTCCATGTCTTATTTTAACAAAAAAACATATGAACACAACAATATCATCAAAACCGCAGATTTATTTATTACATTATGCGGGCGGAGACAAAAACTCTTTTCGTCCCCTAATCGAAAATTTACAATCATATTTTCAGATAGAAACTCCGGAACTTCCGGGAAGAGGAGAACGTATGTCTGAACCTTTTTTGGAGAATAAACAAACAGCAGTAGGAGATTTACTGGTCCAGATAAAGCAAACAAGGAAAAAAAATGTTCCTTACATTATCTATGGACATAGTATGGGTGCTATCCTGGGACTTGAAATATGCCAGATTATGGAGAATAATGGAGATGCTCCTAAATATTTTATTCCTACAGGTTTCCCCGGACCCAAAATAAAAAAAAATCTTCCCATTTCAGAACTGCCAAGAACAGACTTTTTTGCTGAAGTGAGAAAACTTGGTGGGCTGTCCGATGAGGTAATGGAAATAGAAGAATTGCTTGATTTCTTTGAACCTTTACTCAGAGCTGATTTCGGATTATTAGAAAACAATGAAAATAGGACTTTTAATGGAAAAATACAGACACCAATTTATGCTGTAATGGGTAAAGATGAGCAGTACGCACTCAACATTAGAAATTGGCAAAACTATACAACTGCCGGCTGCGAATGCCAAATTGTAAAAGGAAATCACTTCTTTATCAATCAGCATTTCAATTATCTCGCACAGATTATTAAAAATGCAATGGATACTGCAACTGCTAAATCAAACAATTATCTTTATCATGATTAGGAAAAAAGAATACGCATTAGTGTTTATTTATGTTACAGTTCTGATTGATATTATTGGGATAGGAATTGTAGCTCCTGTGTTACCCACACTTATTTTAAAATTATCGAATGGAGATCTAAGTGCTACAACAAAGTATATTGGTTGGTTTATATCCCTATATGCCTTAATGCAGTTTATATTTGCTCCTGTATTGGGAAGTCTTAGTGATCGTTACGGGAGACGGCCATTATTGTTATGGTCTTTATTGGGACTTGGAATAGATTATTTGATTCTGGCAATGGCACCCAATCTTATATGGCTGTTTGTTGGAAGAATAATTGCGGGAATTATGGGATCCAGTATGACAACGGTTACAGCATATGTTTCAGATATCAGTACCCCGGAGAAGAAAAGCCAGAATTTTGGAATGATAAGTGCAATTGCAGGGCTTGGTCTAATAATAGGTCCTCTGATCGGGGGAGTATTAGGTCATTATGGAGAGCGAATTCCTTTCTATACAGCTGCTGCATTGAGCTTACTCAATTTGATCTATGGTTTTTTTGTTTTGCCCGAATCACTTAAAGATGATAATCGAAGATCATTTTCATGGAAAGCTGCCAACCCTATCAGTGCCATGAAAAGTATTAAAAAAGAAATATTGGGACCATATCTGATCATTGCTTTTGTATTTATAGCTTTGGCGGGTCACGCTATGTCGAGTATCTGGAATGTATATGGAATGGAAAAATTTAACTGGAAGGCAGATATGATAGGTTACTCATTAGGCTTTTTTGGCATTTTAATGGTAGTATCCCAAGGATTATTTATTAGATTATTTATTGACAAATTAGGACAGAAGAAAGCTATTATGGTTTGTATGTTCATTTATTGTGTTAGTTTGTTGCTTTTTGGGTTCATCAATGCATCATGGATGGCTTTTGTCGTTATGATTCCGTATGCATTAGGAGGAATGGCTACCCCTATACTCCAAAGTATGATATCTTCAAAAGTACCCGATAACAAACAGGGAGTGCTCCAGGGAGGATTATCCAGTATTGGTAGTATTACAGCAGTTTTTGGACCATTATTAATGACCGGGATATTTGCTTATTTTACTTCTGATAACACCCCAATATTCTTTAGTGGAGCTCCTTTTATATTTGCTTCATTTTTGGCTTTAATTGGGAGCTGGTGTATTTATTTATCATTTTCCCAACGGAATTAAATGCAAATTTATCAATTCTAGATATGAAGATTATTTTATATCTGAAGTTATAACTAAAAATGTACTTTTCTAAAAAACTGTAGTTCCTTGTTTGGATTGACTAGTCCTGAAAATCTGATACAGATTATATTACAAAAATAAATAATTAAACCAGAGTAATTTTACTATTGCTTTGGTTTTTGTTTTTATATTCTTTAAGGAAGGAAAATATCTTTCGTAAAATCATTTAAGAATGTACCGTCCGGATCCAGGTCATTACGAAGTTCCCGGAAATCTTTCAACTTTGGAAACCTTTCATCCAACACTGTTTTAGATAAGTCTGAAAGTTTACCCCAATTAGGACAAGCTCTATATTTTTTCATAACATCAAAAAATAGCTGCATAGACGGATGAATCTCTTTTTTATGATATTCACGAATACACATTCCAATATAAAAAGTGTCCTGTTGGTAAGAAGGGCTTAACCATGAGCTTTCAGCGGCCGTATAACGAAGATCAATAGGGAAGTGGATCTTTTGTCCGGAGTGTTCCAAAGTATCTCTGAATTCTTTTAATGCTTTTTTGTGATAATTATCCAATATAGGCAATCCATATTCGGAAACCACCATTGGCACTGTTTCATCATGGACTAAGATTTCAAAACTAGTTCCAACTCTTATACGAGGTGTGAAAAAGAAATCAAGACAGTAGGCATTGATTTTTGGAATTAGAAAAGTTTCTTCATTGCTTTTTATGAATAAAGGAGCGGTTAATACATCAATTTCAGAGTCGCGTTTTCTCTGCTCATCGGTATAGTTTTGAAGCTTGTCTTTTTCAAGATAAAGTTCTTTCGGGATTCGCTCAGCTTTAAATACATATACTTTGTCTGTATGAGGAAACCACCAGGCTTTGAAATACTCATATTTTTTAGCATATTCATCCATGGAGTCAAGGTACTCGTCAAATCCAATAATCGATTCCTCTGATTTTAGATAAAATAAAGGTTCACACTGTAATGTTACCTCTGTGACAATTCCAAGAGTACCTAATGAAATAGATGCTGCGTCCCAAAGATTCAACTCTTTATTACCGATTTTTAATACATCATCTTTGCTTATTTCCAATATATCTCCTGATGCTTGTATAATACGTATTTTTTTTATTTGTGCGGAAAGACTTTTATGTTTTAACCCGCTACCATGTGTACCTGTAGCCAATGCTCCGGCAACAGTTTGTTTATTGATAACTCCGAAATTGGGAAAGGATAAATTGTTGACTTTCATTATGGAGTACAATTCATGCAAATACATTCCTCCCTGGCAGGTGATGAAATCTTGGCCTATTGAAATTAAATTTCGATAATTTTTAAGAGATACTAAAATTTCATTACTCAGGGCTAATGGAGTAAATGAATGCCCTGAACCGACCACGCGAATCTTTTTCTTATTTATTCCTGCAAATCTGACAATATCGATTATCTGTTCTTCTGTTTCAGGTTCAAAATAATTTTCAGCAAGGCAGGAATAATTTCCTGCCCAGTTGATCCATGTATAATTATTTACTTTAAGCATTAATATCTGATGCTTCTGTAACCACTACCGTTGATTCACTATATACAGATGTGTTAACTCCGGTTTGCTTTTCTGCTTTTATCTGTTCTTTAATCCATTGATAGGTTTTTTCGATTCCTATAGCTAAAGGGATTGATGGCTTCCAGCCCAGCACTTCTTCGATGAGGCTGTTGTCTGAATTTCTTCCACGAACACCTTCTGGCCCTTCAATATGTTTTAAAGGTAGATTTCTTCCTGCAATTTCCATAACAAGCTTGGCAAAATCATTCATAGAAATCATTTCTTCCGAACCTAGATTGAGAGGCTTGTCATAGTCAGATTTCATAATTCTGATAACACCTTCTACACAGTCATCAATGTAGCAGAAAGAACGTTTTTGTTCACCATCTCCCCAGATTTCGAAAACAGATTCCGCAGCAGCTGCTTTACGACAGAAGGCAGCAGGTACTTTTTCTCTTCCTCCTTTCCAGGTTCCCTGCTCACCATAAATTCCGTGAAATCTGGCAATACGCATTTGCATTTGTGGGAACTCTTCTGCATATTTCATGGCGAGTTCTTCACCGTACAATTTTTCAAGGCCATAGATGTCTTGAGGTTGAGCCGGCCATGCATCACTCTCTTTTAATCCAATTGTGTTTTCAGAATCGTCTTGTGCGTGTAGAGGGTATACACAAGCGCTTGAAGAATAAAAGTAACGTTTGATGTTATGGTGTCTTGCTGCTTCCAGCATATTTAAACTGATCATTGTGTTGTTGTATCCGATTCGGCTGTGGTTACTTTGGATAAAGCCCATGCCTCCCATATCAGCTGCAAGATTGAAAACCCAGTCAATTCCTTCGCAAGCCTGCAAACAGTTTTTCATTACCCTTAGATCAATTCTAAGGAATTCGTGACAGAATTCGTTGGGCTGCATAAATTCCGGACTTTTCCAATCTGCTCCTACTACATAATATCCTTCTTTTTTTAGTCGTTTACCTAAATGAGATCCTATGAACCCGCTTGCTCCTGTCACTAATACTTTGATTTTATCAGTTTTTAAAGTGCGTTTGGGTTCAATCATTTTTAATATCTCAGCAATATAAGGATGATGTATATACTGACTTTGTAATTCAGTTGGAATAGTTCCGTTGATATCAAACCACTTTCCATCGGAATGATCATGGTCAAAACCTAAAGAAATATCAGCATCAACTTCTGCCTGAAAAGTTACATTTATCGTATGTGAAGAAGCTCCTTGTTCAGAATCATTAAATTCTGTAGAGAAGGTACCCAAATAGTTTGTGATTTTTATTTTGTCTGCAGGAATATTCAGTTCTAAGGCGGCTTTTCTTATTCCACATTCTTCTATTCCTTCGTTTTTTAACATTCTGCCACCTTGCATCCAATATACATCTTTGCAGGGCTTATTTTTACGTTTGGTAAGGAAAGCTTTGTTGTCTTTGATGATAATCAAATCAACGCAGACTAGGGGAACGTTGTCGAGAATTGTGCGGTAAACATCCGTAGGAATCATTCCGGTTGATGATTGTAAGATGTTTTCATCTTTGTAATGTAAAAGGTTTTTTTTCATAAGTTTTGTTAAGTGAGTTGGTTGTATTTTTATTAAAAATTAAACTGTTTTAAAAAAGAATTCATAATTTTGGGGTTAACAGGTTCGTTATAAGCATGTAAGCTTTTTTGTACTTCCTCTTTGGAAGATGCTCCAACAATGATAGTGTTTACCGCCGGATGAGTAAGGATAAACTGATAGTTGAGAGCCATCAGATCAACATTGTTTTGTTTGCACCAGTCATACATCTGTTGGGATTTCTTTATTGAAACGTCTTGCTCTATATTATAATGACGAATATTAATTTGGGATGGGTCGTTTCCGGAGAGCAATCCCATACACAGAGCCGATCCAAGCATTACGGAAACTTTCTCCTGATAAGCTTTTTCTAATAGATTACCGGCATCAGTACGCAAGAGATTATAATCTAAATAGGGTAAAATAACATCGGCATATCCTGATGAAATGAATTGAAAATGGAGTTGATGATCACGAACTCCAAGCCCAAGATTTAAAATTACTTTTTCTTCCTTTAGTCGAAGTAAAGCTTCTATGGTACCATTTTTCATAATACTTTGAAGGTTAATATCAGAAGGGTCATGGATGTGTAAGATATCGAGGTAATCTGTTTGTAATGTTTTTAAACTGTTCTCAATGCTTCTAAGAATTTTGTCCGGAGTATAACCTTTATATTGAGGGTGTGTACCTACTTTTGTGGACAGAACAATGGATGACCGTTTTCCATATTCTTGTAAAGCAATCCCTATTTTGGTTTCGCTATCACCATAAAAAGGGGAAGTATCGATAAGATTAATTCCATTGTCTAGCGCAAATAAAACTGTTTCAACAGCTTGTTTTTCTGAAACGGGTCCTTCAAAAAAAATATTTTCTTTACAAGAGCCTAGGCCCGCTCCACCAAGAGAAATAGGGAATACAGGAGTAGAATTTACACTGATAAGTTTTTTATCTCTAATATGTGAATTGATCATAATTCAAAGATAATAATTTTATGTTATTGAAAATGTTTTTTTTTAACAGGAAAAAAATCAATGAAGGAAGTTTATTTTTTGAAAAAAATAAACAGTTTGAATAAAAAGTAGAAGGTGTAGACTACTTAAAAACTCTGGAAACGGTTTATAAAAGGGGATTACATGTGATTGAATTTAATTTTTTTTAAAATTTTTATAATTGATAATCTGTGTTTTATCTAAATGTCGCAGAAAAAAAAGGTGTGAATGTTTGGAGGGATTAAAAAAAGATGTATTTTTGCAATCACAAAAAAGAAACATAGTTCTTTAAAAATTAAGAAAATGATCCGGTAGTTCAGCTGGTTAGAATGCCGCCCTGTCACGGCGGAGGTCGCGGGTTCGAGCCGGATCGCAACTATTTGATCAAAATAGTACAAGTGTTGTAAAAATCTTTTACAGCACTTTTTTTGTACTTATCCTAACAAGACTCCTCAGAAAAATTTAAATCTTTTAATTTGGATCAAGAGCAAAAGTTGTGAGGCTTAGAATATTTAGATCTGTTTAATTTTAAAATTTCACGCAAAGTATTTCAATTATCAGGTGTTGTATAAGCAAAGGCTGAATCAATTGTATTGATTCTTTCCAAGCGTACATATCCATACAGCTTATTCATCGCCCTTGTCTCTTTCTTAGTTCCCTTATCAATAATGAATTGTATCTTGTTTTTTCATTTAAATAAGACTTCATTGTAAGTTCAGAGTACTAAAGCTAATTTACTTCCCCTTCAAATTAACCCAACTTTTTGTCTAGTCCACAAATTTTGAAACTGTTCCACTTTCCTTATTGGGTACTGGAGGTATTTTCCAAATAATCCCTAATTGTCCGCAAATTGTGCATACTGTATGTAATAATCTCGATATAACTTTGCCATGAAGATAATAAGTGTTAAATGCATACGCTACTGTTGAATGTTATATTCGTCGTAGGCTGTTAGAGGGAGAAGCTTTGCCGGCAGGCTTTTCTTAATAAATCACTTTTAAATCTTAATTAACATCTTAAAAATTAAGTTATGAAATATAATAGTTTTATTGCAGGTATGGCACTTGCAATGATTCCGACAACGATCTATAGTCAGGCTCGTAATGCCATTTTTTCAAAAACAGAAAAGGTTACCGTATTGGATGGTCGGAAAATTTCCAAACAAATTCTGTCTGAAGAAGAGAAAAAACAACCTCTTGCCAAATACTTTTATATGCCAATGGCTCCTGTGGATAAAGCAAAAACAAATGCTATTAAAAAAGGACCATTAGACCCTGCAAAAGCACTTTCAATATTTACTAAAACCGGGATATTTGCCTTCTGAAATTGGGTATTGTGTGTTACCGGATGGAACCGGATATGTGTCATCAATTCTAGAAATGAAAGGAGTGACACCTGAAATGTTTGATTGGTGGTTTACATGGCATCAGCTTGATCCGCTAAGATATAAGATATGGGATCATTATGTACATTATGATGTTGCTGTCGGTAAAAAAGAAAGAGAAACGTTGCTTTCTGATCGTATTCCGATTCACGAAAAAAATTGGGAGGTTACCCACTTAATCAATGAAGATATTGGGATGGGGGCAGCAGATATCAATATCAAATTTGTTTCTCCGGAAGAGTTTGGCTTTGATATGTCTCAATTTAAAGAACCTAATGTTGGAACGGCAATTTGTGCAAAAGGTTTTATTAACATGGTTCACTTTGTAAGGAGAACAAAAAATGGAATAGAACTTAGAAGCAGATTTTGGCTTTCAAAAGAACTGAACCCAACCAATAATGCTTTGCGTGGTTTAAATTATCATGCATTGGAAGAGTATACTAATCTTGAAAAAATTCTTCCCATGTTGTATAAAGAATATGGACCTAAATCAAAATAATCAATCTTTTCTAGCTTGTTTTAATGAATGCAAAGGAGAAACTCCCTTTGCATTTTTTTTATAATTTTCAGGAGAATGTCCTGTATGTTTTTTAAAAAAGCGACTGAAGTAAGATTGATCTTCAAAGTTTAAATGATTAGCAATCTCCTTTATTGACAGTTTTCCGCTCGTAAGAAACCTCTTTGCTTCTTGGATTAATCTGATATGGATGAGTTGGGTTATTGTCCGATTCATTTTGTCTGAAAGAATCTGATTGAGTCTTTTTTCGCTTATATTTAACCGATCAGCATAAAATGAAGCTTTTTTCTCAACGGTATAAAATTCGTCTAATAATTTGCAAAACTCATACACTCTTTTTTGATTAATATCCTGATTTAAAAAAGCGCTTTGCCTGATTCTGATTAAATGAAGTAATACTACTTTTAAGAGTGATTTTATCACTAAAAAAGTTCCTTTTTCAATACTAAGCTCGTATTGTATTAATTCAATAATATGGTTAAGGTTTGTCTGTATCTCGGACGATATAGTGATGGTGGTAAATTGTCCTTGATTATTGAATATATTGTAAACATCCAGAGCATACTCTTCTTCATCTTCTTCAAGATAATCTCGTTTGAAAGCTATAAAATAGCCATTCATACCGGTTAGGTCAATATCAATTTTACGATAGGGAGGTATTAAATAAATTGTATTGAGTTCCGATTTATCTTTAGGGTTCTTATTCCATATAATGATAAAAAGATCTTCGGCATCGTGAGAATCAAAATCGTTTAAAGAAACATCACTAATGTTTTTTAAAATGAATTTACTTTCATCTATATGATGGATAAAAGGCGTCGATATTTTATTTTCCATAGATATAGAATGTTTATAAAAAGCATTGATTGATATAGGATGAGTCTTTTACAGTATTAGTACTAATGCTGTTTTCAAGGAAATAAAAGTAGTGAAATTAATAATTTGACGGATGTGCTTTTTCTAAATTGTTTTCTTATTCCTAATAATTTTTGTTGCGTCAAGTTTTGGCGTTGCCTGTTTTTACTTTTGGGACTAGAGATTTCTTGCAAGAATTCTTTGTAAACAATTATTAACGATTAAAAAACAAAAATTATGTACACTGAAACTGAAGTATTCTTTGCTTCCAATGATCCTATATTAGACGCTGATCTTGTGCAGCTGGTGGATAATTATACTAAAGAGAATGTTAATTATGAATAGGTTATAACGGGATTTGATGGGATAATAATACTATTGCAATAAATAGGTTAAATATTTTATTTTTTTAATGAGTCTATCATTGGGTGTAATGATAGCTTTGACAGATCGATCTTCCACAGCCTCTCATTTTCATTAATTACCCGAAGGTTTTTGTTATTTATATCAAATTCTTCAACAAAAGAGCAGCAAAGAAACCGGAAAAGCATTTTTTTAACATTATCTACCTTTGGATGTAACTTAAAATAAAGAACAGGATATTTGCCTTTTGTCAAGTTCAAAGAAATAATTTGTTCCTCTTCATAAAAATGAATGCCGGCTCTCCATCCACTTAATCGTTTTACTCTTCCTTTATTAGAAATAAAATATTTTTCGCTAAAACCTGGTAACGGTTTCCATTGCTCATTCGGTAAGGTTCTTAAAGATAAATCGAAAATAGAGGGAGGGTTTTCTTTATTAATTGGGGGCTTACCTAGTTTTTCCCAAAGAGAATTGTTGAATACCTCTTTGGAATTAAGTACCGTTCTTACCTTAGTAGCATACTGTTTATTTCTTTCAGTAAGGATTTTAGTAACAGACTGTAGGGTCAATTTTGAAATATCTAAATCCCATTGTGGATCATTTTTGTTTATGATCACCAGATTCCTGTCTTTAAGATCGAACTTTTCAATAAAGCAATAGTAAAGCATTCTGATAATTGCTACATTATAGCCTATTCCATTGCAATTTATTTTAGTGTAAAGATAATATTTTTCATTACCAGACTTTTGTACAAAGAGTGAGATGATCTGCTCCTTCCAAAAAGTCTGGCTTATACTTTGTGTCCAGGTGTTTAGTCTCTTTATTCTTCCTTTATTGGAAATGGCGAAATAGGGCTCAAGATCAGGAAACGGCTTCCAATGCTCTCCGGGAAGATTTTTTAGTGATAAGTTCATACAGGCCGGAGGGTTGTTTTCATCGATTAGCGGCTGCCCGAGCCTTTTCCACAAACTTGTATTGAGTATCTTTTCTGGCTTACTTTTTCTTGATGGTATAAAATCTTTTTTACTGGGCTTATATTCTTTTTCAAACCATAGAAATTTTCCTGCGGTAATTTTTTTTTTATTGATTACTGATAGAATATGAGGAGGATAAATTTCCAAAGCTTCACTTGCGGCATAAATATTTTCGTAAGAAGCGACAAAATTTCCATCAACAGTATACTGACTAACTGCCTGCTGATAATTTCCTTTCTTTCCTCTACCGGTACTTAGCGACTTACTATGCAGCTGGCCTACTGTTAACTTCTCTAAATTACTAAAATGTACATTAAATCGATTGTCATCCTTAAAAGATATAAGAAATGAATGATCATCCATATTGAATTTTTCAACAAAATGATAATACACTAAACGTGCTACTGATTTTCCATATGATCTTCCCTCGATACAAAGATCACATTTCACACTAAAAAAATGAGTCTTTAAGTGTTTATTGAAATATCTGAAAGCTTGTGGCTTTTTGATTCTATCCAATATTTTCTGTTCTCCTCCATTGGGGTTTGAAACCCAACGTTCCAGGCTTTTTACTCGTCCGTAATTAGAGATGGCATAATTCTCAAAATCTTCTATCAGTTTCCATTCTTCATTGGGAAGATCTTTTAAAGAAAGGTTGGATAAAACTGTATTTATATATTCATCTCCTAATTCTATAGGCAGTTTCATAAGTTGAAAATTTCTTTTATAATTTGTTTTTGATATAATCCAATGTCTAATTTAATACGAAATTTTATACTACCAAAATAAATTCCTTAATGTGTTTTATTTAAAATTTGTGAAGAAACTGAAAATATGGGTGATTGAGGGTCAGGTGCAGAAGTTGTGGGCTGGGTAAAAAATGAGTTAATCTGAAGAAAAAAATGAATTATCTTTTTACTCCTCTAAGCTTTATATTGAAATTTAATTTCAACGCAAAGACAAGATTCAATTGATTATTGATAAGAGAGCTAAGAAAGCGACAAAAGTCGCTGATGAAGCGATGTAGATATGCGTACGCTTAGAAAGAATCAATATAATTGATTCAGCCTTTGCTTCCTAAAATACAACACCGGATAATAGAAATCCTTTGCGTTACATTTTAAAATTAAATAGATCTAAATATTCTAAGTCTCACAACTTTTGCTCTTGTTCCGTGATTGATCTAGAGGTATCTTGAATTTAGTGTAAAAAAAAATTACTGCCGAAAGACAGTAATAGAAAGATCAGCGATATGGTGCTTCGATCAGCTTATAGTTTTTTGAACAGGGATGAATGTACTGTTCAAAAAGCTGATCTCTAAACGCTGCTCAATTCGGTAATTGTTATGTATATTCCTGATCTGAATTAAGACTCATGTTTTGAGTTGGTTACGATAAAAACTTCATTAGCGGAATTTGTTTTAACTTTAACCGGTTATTTTTGCAGCTTCTTTATAATCATGGTTATTTTTATATTGAAAATGGACTCTTCAATTGCCTTATATAAAGCTGCTTTTGAGTGCATTTGATCATTGTATTTCAAAAAGGTACAATCATGTAAATCTTTTCGCAAAAGTAAATCACCTCATTTTGAAAACAACTACACTTTTGTGTAGATTTGTGACATCAAAGCTAAAACTACCTTTTTGTGTAGTATATGAACGGTATTTGTAACATTATGGAAGAAATTAATAGATTTTTTAATGATAAAAATGAAGTCAGTAGCAATGCGGATATTGACTTTAGCCAGTCCGGAGATTATCTGGAGGCGATAAAAGCGCTTTCCAGAACTACTTACCAGAGTCTCTATGTGATCAACTATCAAACCAAAGGATTTGAATACGTTTCTGATAATCCACTTTTTCTATGTGGTAAGACTTCAGAGGAGGTGAAAGACCTGGGGTATGCTTTTTATTTTCAAAACGTAAAACCTGAAGATGTGGAGATGTTGATCAAAATCAATGAGGCAGGCTTTAATTTTTATGAAAAAATTCCTGTAGAGGATAGAAAAAGATATTCTATTTCTTATGATTTTAATCTGATCAATAATAAAAAAAATCTTATCCTGGTTAATCATAAACTTACTCCGATGTTCCTTACAGAAGAAGGGCAGGTTTGGAAGGCATTGTGTGTTGTTTCTCTATCTGCTAACAGTTCGGCAGGAAATGTTGTACTGAGTAAAGACGGATCTGATGAAATATGGAAATATGATTTGGAGGCGGAAGTATGGGAGAAGAATGAAAAAATAAAACTTTCTTCAAGAGAGTATGAAATTTTAAGTTTGTACGCCAGTGGATTGACGATCAGTGAAATAGCGGGTAAGCTTTTTATTACTGCGGATACGGTAAAGTTTCACAGAAAAAAACTCTTTGATAAAATTGGTGTGAACAATATTGCTGAAGCATTATCTTACGCTAAAACCAACAAATTGATTTAAAATAATCATTTTTATTACCGTTTTTTTACGGAATTTTTCATAATGTCTTTTCAGATTCGATTTTAGGTCTGATATTTGTACTGGGTAGCCAAACTAGATGGCCAATTTTACTTATGAAAAACATATTTGTGAAAAAATCATTTTTATATGCCTGCTTATGTGCTGTATTCCTGGTTTCATGCAAGAAAGAAATAGAAAAGATAAGCGATACTTTTAAAGATACTGTTTCTTCTGTCTCAGAAACTCCTGAAGCGGAAAAAGATAGTGTGAAAAAAGATTCGGTACCTGTCGTGAAGAAAGAATCTGTCCCTCCGATCATGCAGGAAAATGGTTTTTATAATGCTTTTGCAATTCCAAAAGATAAAAAAGTAAGAGATTCCGTGTATGCGGAGTTTAGTAAAAAATATAATGAGCAGGAGCGAACTGCTATTTTAGCCCTCAACAGATTAGACTCCAAAAGTAAATGGAATTCGGATACTTTGGTAGTTCCTGCTAAAATAGATACAACGTTAATGGCTTATTCGCCATTTCCTATGCAGCTGGATGTTTTAAGTGGAGTGAAAAAGTTTGTTATTTTTTCATATCCGATACAGGCATTCGCAGTGTACTCTAATGGAAGCCTTGTTAAATGGGGACCAACGAGTATGGGGAAAAAAGCGGCTCAGACTACAAGAGGACTTACCTTTGCCAACTGGAAAAAGAAATTATCGATCTCAACAGTCAGCAGCGAATGGAAACTCCCTTATAACTTCAATATACACAATATAGGTGGAATCGGATGGCATGAATATACGCTTCCGGGATATCCAGCTTCTCATTCTTGCCTAAGATTATTGAGGAAAGATGCTCAATGGTTGTATTCTTACGCAGATACTTGGATTTTGAATCCGGGTGGTGCAACAACAAAGGCGAGAGGAACGGCAGTAATGGTATTTGGAGATTATAATTGGGGCGGAAGAAAGCCTTGGAGAAAACTTTTGGAAGATCCGAATGCTAATAATATCTCGGTGGAAGAGCTTATAAAATTATTGGAGCCGGATGTTTCAAAAATGTTGAAAGAGCAAGCGAACAGAGAGAAAGTTGCAGATTCTATTAAAACAGCAAGAGCAAGTATGACGCCTATTCAGAATGAAAAGCCTGTAGATTCTCCTGTTAATTAACGATTTTCTCAAATTGTAAAGTAGATTCCTCAGCAAATTGTCTTAGCTTAAGCATTTCTTCTTTTCCCTTATATTGCCCAAATCTTGCAGCTAAATAGGTAAGGAGAATAAAAAATAACATCACAAAAGAAGCGCTCAATGCCCAAGGGTATTCGGCGCTTTTTATTTGATTTTCTACATAATGCATCGTGAAGAAGGTCATCCACAAAATAGAAAAAGAAAAATAAAGAAACATGAAAAATGTCCAGACTGCAGAACTGGGGCCGAATACGCCCCTTATTGTTGTTTGGTCATCCTCAATTTCTACCCGCAGGGAAAGGCGTGGTTTCCAATAATTATCATATGGAGTTTCCACCCAGATCGTGGCCACTTCTTTGTTGATGTTGCCGGAAAATTCGGTTTTATGTTCAGCAAGATATTTTTTTAGACTCTCAGCGTATTCTTCTTTGGTAAGATGTGTCAGCATTTTGAATCTGGGCCTTGTTCTTATTTTATCTAAAGTGGTCTCTTCTGTTTTCATATGCTATTCTTGATAAGGAATTGGATCTTCTAAGGTGAAAGTTAAGGTTAATTTTTCATTTTTCCTTTGAATAAGCATGGTTATACTTCTTCCTTCGCTGGACTTCATCAATTCTATGATTCTTTCCATAGTCATTTCAGAAGTTGGACTTCCGTTGATGCTTATGATTCTGTCATCCTTCTTTATTCCTGCCAGATCGGCCGGGGAATCTTTTCTTACTCCTGCAACGGAAAATATCGGTTTTAGGCTAAACTTATACTGAAAAGAATCGTTGTATATTTCATTCATTACAGTACCTGCGGTTTTCTTTGTTTCGATTTTTACCCTGTCTTCCTGCCATTCCAATCCGTCTTGTTTGAAGTCCAGTCCACTCATATTAAAGTGAAAAGGATCGTTGAAATTTCTATTCTTTCTCAGATAAAGTTTTCCGTTGGTATAATCAAAAATAGTAGTGAAACGACGCATAATTTCTCCTCCTACGGATCCTTTTCTGTTTTCTACCATGGTGACATGCTGGATGGAAAATTCATCAGGCATAGAGGTGAGAGGTTTTTCAAATTGAAACTTGCCGAGATAAAAGTTATGAATTCTGCTTCTTTTGCCATAAATGTCTCCATTGAAGCCACGTCCGAGGAAATCATCTATATTTGGTCTGTTGTATACGAAATCCTTAATAAGAGTAGGGAAGAGCCATATGGCATCACTGTTTCCAAGATCGATCAACAGTTTTGAATTTTTCTTTTCATTGGTCATTTCTACGTCAGCATAGAGGTAGGGTTTGCTTTTTTCAATGCTTATAGGGAACTCTTCAAACTTTCTTAATTTCTTTTTTAAAGGATCAATGCTGTCATATACTGTGATTTTTTTTGACATATAGTCTATCAAAATAGGATGATTTTTAAAAAAATTATATCCAATAACACCATTAACAGGTATTCCCACGTGAGACGAAATATTAAATTCTTCATCAATGATTACATATAACGACATTGACGTATTGATAATGGCATCACCTATTTTGGCGGTATTGTGGTCGGATTTTAGACCATCAATACTTAAGCTTCCGCCAAGACCGGAAAATCTTACTTTTTCTACATTTTCTAATCTGAGTTCCTTATTATCAAGACTGAAAAGTATGGTTTCAGCAACTCCTGTATCCAGAAGGAAAGTAAGATCGGCACCATTAATGTTGATGGGGAGAAAGATAAGATTGTTAATGAATCGAAAAGGGATGACTGCTTTTTGGGTGTTGATGAGCTCAAAGGTGTTTTGAGCATTCGTAAAAATGCTTACAAATAATCCCAGTAAAAGAATCATGGTTTTCATTTACTGAATTTAGTAAAATTATTGTTATTGTGAATAAAAAAACATTCCAATGTTGGAATGTTTGTGTGTCTTTTAATAAAATTGGATATTTTGTTGAAACTTATTAAAAGTGTAATTGTTTCTATTTTGAGAAAAAATCCATTAAATCCATATAATTTTTCTGATTAACTCCATGTCCGCTCATGTATTCCCTGAAAGTGAAATAACAGTTAAGATCATATAATAAATCTGCAGCTTTTCTTCCCCAATCCAACGGAATGACAGCATCGTCTGTACCATGAGAAACAAAAAAGCGTAATCTTTCCAACTTCTTTTTATCTTTTACGATATCATCCAGAATTTTATCTTCGGGATAACTGCTAAGGCATGCTATATTATTGAATAATTCAGGATACTTCAAGGCTAAAGCATAACATAATACACCTCCCTGGCTAAAGCCACAAAGGTGGACCTTACTGTCGGTAAGTCCATAATGATTGATAATTTTTAATATGCTTTCCAATACTGAATTTAATGCTTCTTTTGCCTGAGGTACGTCGATAAAGCCTTCAGGAGTATTGAAATCAATATCGTACCACGAGTAGCCTTCAAACTGTGTGCTTCTTGGAGCTCTGAAACTTACGATAAGCCAATCATTGGGAAGGGTTTCCCTGAAACTGAAAAGGTCCTGCTCATTGCTACCATAGCCATGGAGCATAAAAAGAATTGGAGTATTAGGGGTAATATTTTCCGGTTCTCTTACTAGATAATCTAAATTCATGTACAAATATAATTAATAAATCACATTGTGAATATTATGTTTTATTATTCATGTAAATAAGTTTATTAATATGATGTCTTATATGTAATGATTGATTATCTAAGTTATATTATTGGATTTTATAGTATAATTTGTGTTTTGTTGATTTGATATTATTTGTAAATCTTTGTTAGAAAATTGTCATGAAAATTATTTTTATATTAATAAAAAACTTATATTTGAAACATTAAAAAATCTATTTGAAGAAATGAAGCAATTTTACAAATCAAAAAGTTTACCTAGACTTTCTTTTTTATTCGTTTTATTATTTTCTGTGATTACCGTTGTGAATTCTTGTAAAAAAGATGATGATGAGGGTTATCAGGATCATTTGGTTCAATTCGAAGTAAAAGCATCAGCAGGCGGAGTTATTAAAACTATCGTTACGCAGATCGGAACCAGCCAGAATACCATGTATAATACGACACAGACTCCTTTGACCTCACCTTGGACAAGCGGAGAAATTTTTGTGAACTCTAGTCAGGCTCAGTTAAATTTAGATGCTAATGCAGATATGCCAAACACTGATTCTGAATTGATTATTAATCTTTGGATTGACGGAAACATCGTGAAAACTGATAAAAAAGTAGGAAAAGGAGTCTTAACAGCTTCTATTGATTATAGTTTTCTGGAATTGTAAATGTAAATATTGAGATATAAAATGCCGCCTTAGGAGCGGCTTTTTTATTTTATTCCTCAATCATATGCTGTTGTAAGGCAAGATTAATAAGCTCTGTAGAATTTTTTGCCTGGAATTTTTGCAACAGGTTTTTACGATGAGTGTCTACGGTGAGTGGGCTTAAAAAAAGCTCTTCAGCAATCATTATACTTGTTTTTCCTTGGGCGACCATTTGTAATATTTGTTTTTCCCTTTTGGTGAGCCTGGGAGTAGGAGCATCGGTTGGAGAAAGACGACTTATGATTTGTTTTGTTTCGTTACAAAAAACGATATTTCCTGATCGAGCTCCTTTAATACATTCTGCTAACTCATCTATGGAAGTATTTTTTAAAATATACCCATTGGCACTATTTTGTATAGATTGCATAATAATACTCCTTTCTGAGCGGTTGCTAAACATAATTACAGAAGTATCGGGTGATATTTTTTTGATTTCCCTGCATAGTTCTGTACCATTTATATCGGGTAAGGTTATATCCAAAAGGATAATATCTATTTTATTGGACTTGATGAAGTGAAGAATTTCCGATCCGGATGTAAAGCTTTCAGTAGCATTAAAAAGAGGTTGGCTATTTAACATCATTTTCAAGCCTTCAATAACGATAGGATGATCATCTACAATAGCAATATTTATTTTTTCATTCTCCATAAGTATTGAGTTCTATATTAATTGTTGTACCTTGGTTATCGGAATGTATTTCCATTTTTCCTTTCAGGTAGTTTACCCTGTTTTTTAAGTTATGGAGTCCCATGCTTTTAGTGGACTTATCAATGTCTTTTTTGAATCCTTTTCCATTGTCTTCAATCGTGATCAAAAAGTTCTCGCCGGATTGGGAACATTGTAATAAAATATTATTAGCTTCGGAATGTTTCACCGCGTTAGCTAATAGTTCTTGTACAATTCTGTAAATATTAAGCTGGATGTTTAATGGAAGATTTTTTTCAATATCAATAGCTTGAAAATCAATTTCAAGATCTTTTCTAACGTAGAATTCACAAAGGTCATTTAATGCCGTTTCCAGACCAAAATTAAGTAATGATTCCGGCATAAGGTTCCTGGCGACATGGCGGAGTTCACTCACAGAATTATCCAGCTGTCCTAAAATTTTGTAAAATTCTTTATCTTTCTCCGGATGTAAATGATTGGAAGACCAGGTGGAAAAATTAATTTTTACTCCGGCAAGCATTCCGCCTAAACCATCATGAAGATCTCTGGCGATGCGTTCTCTTTCTCTTTCTTCACCGTCTAGAATAGCTTTAGTAAGCGATAGTTCTTCCTTTTGCTTTATTTCGTTTATTTTTTGTTCAGATATTTTTTTATTTTTTCTAAAAATGATAAAAAGGAAAGTGAGAAGGCTCAATGCTAATAATAAAATAAGACCCATTCCCCATAAGTAAGAATTTTTTTTGTTGACTTCTAAATCCTTTTGATTTTTTTCGGCATTTAAAGTTGCTATTTTTCTTTCCTTTTCAGCAGCATTATACTTGGACTCAATTTTGTTGATTTCAAGCTTTATATTTTCTGTATTTAGACTATCATTCAGTTTGGAGTATTTTTGTTCCCAAACCAGAGCTTCTTTTGTATTTCCTATTTCTTCATTTAATAAAGAAAGTTGTTTATAAAAAGTTTTTCTGTTGTTAAGATCAATGGCGAGAGATTTTTCTGTGAGGACATCTTCCAAAACGGTTTTGGCTTCGCTGTATCTCTTAAGCTTCTTCAAAATGTCATATTTATTGAAATAAAACATTTGTGCCAAGAGGTTTTGATTGAACTTTTTAGCATAAAAAAGTCCCTTTTCAATGACAGAGAGCGCTTCTGAATTCTTTTGTTTGGTAATATATAAAAGTGTCTTACTGTAATAATAGAAGGCATTGGCTGATGACTCAGGATATGGAGCGATTAATTTTTCTGCCTTTTCCAAATATTTTTTAGCTTCTTCTCCATTGGCCTGATAACAGTAATTATTGGCTGAGTTGAGATAAGTATAAAACAACTCAGCGGAATTTGGATAACTCCTTTCGAGAATTTCTAGTGCCTTTTTATTATAGTTTACAGCTTTCTCAAACTGTGCATTATAAGTAAGAATAATGGCAAACTGGGTATATAAAAATCCCAAATTTCTACTTTTCTCATATTTCTTGACCAGTGGAATGCTTTTTTCGAGAATAATTTTAACTAAAGGAGCATATCCTTCTTTATCTTTTTGTGTGACTCCGTAGCTATACCACGCCAATGATTGGAGAAAATCAGATTCTTCATTTTTGAATTTTGATAACGATTTAATGGATCGCTGATAAGATTGTGCAGCTTTAGCTTTATTCCGATCCATGTTGTATTGTCCTTCGTAATAATAATATTTTGCGATGAAGAAAGCGTTGTTTTGGATAAGCTCTTTCCCATTTTTTAAATAATTTTTACTTAAAAGGGAGTCGCTGTTTCTATAGTAATTAGATAATAGAAAAGAAGCTGTAGCTTTTGAAGTGTTGGGTGCTGTGCTTTTTATAACACTTTGTAGGCTGTCTATGTAAAATTTTTCATTAAGTGGGAAAATTTGTTGTGATCGTAAACTGAAAAACAATAATAGGCTTAATAAAATAAGTAATCTCTTCATTATATATCAATTCTGTAAAATATTTTTTCAAACGTTCAATTTAATTAAAAAAAATAGCATACAAAATACCTGAATTTAGGTAGAAAAAAATACCAATTTTTTAGGATTGATAATATTTACTGACTCTCATAGCTTTGCAAATATAAAATCACGAATCATAGAATATTATATAAATAATTAAAATTTAAACAAAAGATTATGAAAAGAATGAAAATGAGTCAACTGTTAAGAGGTACATTGGTCGCTATAATGACGGTGTTGTTTTTCGGGTTTGTGACTTCTTGTAGTAAGGATAATGATGACAATAACAATATCAATGGAGGAGGAAAAAGTCATAAAATCGTTTTTAAAGCAATCGCTTCTTCAGGAAGTAATATTGATGGAGCGGTATATGGAATTGATGGAAACGCTACGACAGCAAGTAGTCTCAGCGGGACAACCTGGTCAAGCCCTGAAGTAACATCGGAACCGGGAGCTTATAATGCAAATGTTGTGGTAAATGCAATCGGTGCTAATGCTTCTTCTACGTTGAAAGTTCAGATTTGGGTGGACGGAGAACTGAAAAAAGAAGGGACTTCCAGCGGCCAATATTTATCAGCTTCTGCGAGTTATACTTTCTGATTTTAATTACTTTAATTTGTTTTAGGTTGTGAATATATGTAAACCATATTAATTATTTAATATGGTTTATTTAATAATTTACATTTATGTGTTGGTGTATTGCGAAAATTATTATTTTTGTTATACAAATCACAAAATAGTGAAACACCAAGAAACCTCAAGACAAATCAGGAAAGAGATTAATCAATCTTTCCAACAGCTTAAAGAAACGTATCCTTTGCTCAAGTGGCAGGATAGTATCGGACTTTCGATATTTCTATTATCTATCATTGCAATTATTGCTGTATCCATCGGCTGGTATAAAACTCTTATTCCGACATGGCTCATGATCGTTATCAATGCTTTTTTTATGGGAGTGCTCCATGAAATTGAACATGATCTCATTCATTGGCTTTATTTCAAAAAATACAAACCGATTCATCATTTTATGCTCTTTACGGTTTGGATCCTACGACCATTAACTGTTAACCCCTGGATCAGGCGTAAAATGCATTACCATCACCATAAGTTTTCGGGAACTTTACATGATGTGGAAGAACGTAGCGTAACCAATGGTGAACGCTGGTCTGTTAAACGATTGTTGATGACTCCCGATGTGGTTCTGGGAGGCTTGTTCCGACTTTATCAAATGCATAGTGATATGGATAGGGAAGTAAAGAACGGGAATCTTAAAGAGGAAACATCTTTAACATTGAAACGAATCACATTTTTAAGCATAATACCTGTGACCATCTTTGCGCATGTGGTATTGTATTTCTTTTTTGCAGATATGCTGATGAATTGGATGAATGGGCAATTCGGAACCCATCTTGGCTTCCCGTATTCTATTGAAAATATATTGAGAAGTTTGGATATCATTACATATACAATTCTTTTGCCTAATTTATTGCGTCAATTCTGCTTACATTTTATAACTTCCAATATGCATTATTTTGGTGATCTTGAAGATGGTAATGTCATCGAGCAGACACAAGTACTTAATGTTTGGTGGACTTTCCCTATGCAATTGTTTTGCTTCTTTTTCGGTTGGACACACAGTATTCATCATTTTGTGGTGAATGAAACGTTTTATGTACGTCATTTAGGTAGGAAACAGGCACAAGATGTGTTGCGGAAATATGGTGTCCGATTTAATGATTTAGGAACTTTCAGAAGGGCAAACCGTTTTAGGGAATATTCTCCGAAATAGTATTTTCCTTTTTACATTTCAAAAAAACAGAGAGGGATATTATATAAATACAATCGGCGCTGAGATTTATCTCAGCGCTGATTGTATTTACTATATGTAAGATGATTACATCACTTTTACAATAAAGTAGCTTTTTTTACCTTTTTGAAGTAATAAGAATTTACCATCAATAAGGTCGCTTTCATTGGCTGTAAAAGTATCATTTACTTTTTGTTTGTTTACAGAAATAGCATTTCCTTTAATTTCTCTTTGGGCCTCACTTTTAGACTTCAAGAATCCTGATTTTTCAGAAAGAAGATCAATGATGTTGATTCCTAATACATCAGCTTTGGCCACTTCTTTTTGTGGAACTCCATCAAAAACTTCAAGGAACGTTTCTTCATCCAGGCTTACTAAGTCTTCAGCTGTAGAACGTCCAAAAAGAATTTCGGAAGCCTTTAATGCCTTTTCATATTCCTCTCTGCCGTGCACCCAGACTGTAACTTCTTCAGCCAGTTTTTTCTGAAGCTTTCTTTCGTGTGGAGCTGTTTTATGTTCTTCAATTAAAGTTTCGATTTCCTCTTTTCCTAAGAAAGTATAGAATTTGATAAATCTTTCAGCGTCTTCATCCGTAGCGTTCAGCCAGAATTGGTAGAATTTGTAAGGAGAGGTTTTCTTTTTATCCAACCAATAGTTTTCACCACTTTCAGACTTTCCGAATTTAGAACCGTCAGCTTTTGTAATCAAAGGAACCGTTAACGCAAAAGCTTCACCCTGAGCCTTTCTACGGATTAATTCTGTTCCTGTAGTGATATTTCCCCACTGATCAGAACCTCCCATTTGAAGTTTGACATTGTTGTTTTGATATAAATGAAGGAAATCATATCCCTGAATCAACTGATACGTAAATTCTGTAAAACTCATTCCGTCTGCACCGCCTTCTCCTGAGAATCTTTTCTTTACAGAATCTTTGGCCATCATATAGTTAACGGTGATGTTCTTTCCGATATTCTTTGCAAAATCAAGGAATGAAATATTCTTCATCCAATCGTAATTGTTTACCAATTCTGCTTTGTTGGGCTCGTTACCATCAAAATTTAAGAATTTAGAAAGCTGATTTTTTAAACAATCAACATAATGTAAAAGCGTTTCTTCGTCCAATAAATTTCTTTCTGCAGATTTTCCGGATGGATCTCCAATCATTCCTGTAGCACCCCCTACCAAAGCAATTGGTTTATGACCATGTTGTTGAAAGTGTGCTAAAATTTTTATCTGGATAAGACTTCCGATATGTAAAGAATCGGCAGTTGGATCAAAACCAATATATGCAGTAGTTACCTCTTTATTCAGTTGTTCATCGGTTCCGGGCATCATATCGGCAAAAAGACCACGCCATTTTAGTTCTTCTATAAAGGAATTCATTGATTTTTTTCTTTAAAATTTTACGATGCAAAGATAGTAAAATTCAGAAGGAAGAGAAAAAGACTAGAAAAGCAAAAAATTGAAACGATGGAATACCGAAGCAGTTTAAACTTTTATATTGATTATTTTTAACCACAAAAGGTTTCACCACTTAAGTTTTTTTAGTCTGGCCTATGCATAATAAGAACACCTAAGCTTTGTGAAAATCTTTGATTTTCATCTTATATGGACTTTTTTACGAAATCGTTTTAAACAAACTTACTTAAGTGAACTAAAGTGTTTTAAAATGAAAGCTTCTGTGGTCTATAAAGTTTAAACAACTTTTATCTTAAAATGCTTATAAATTAATGAGCTAAGAAAGCTGAATTGATAAAATATAAATGGAAGTCATGCTATCTGCTTTTTTGTTCCCTTAGCCTTTTGCAATTTTACTTCAAATGCGCTATATTTGTTATTAATGAACGACGAACAGCTATTCCTGCTCATCCAGAAGGCCAAGGATAAGGATCAAAAGGCCCAGACTAAACTCATTAATATTTTTTGGGTGGATGTTTTCTCTTTTGTGATGAAAAAAGTAAGGGATGAAAATGATGCCGATGAAATTACTGTGAATGTTTTTTCTAAAGTATTATCGAAGCTGGACATGTTTGATCCGCATTTTCAATTTAAGACTTGGATTCTTACGATTGCTCAAAATACAGTGATTGATTTCTGGAGAAAGAGAAATAGGGAAAATGAAGATTCTATCGAAAACCTTGATGAGGTTAAAAATCAATATGCAAAATCGCCGGAAGAACTTATGATTTCTGACGAAGAGCAAAAGAAGATCATTAAAACCATAGAATCTTTAGATGCTAATTATCAGGATATTATCAAACTAAGATTCTTTGAGGAAAAAAGCATCAAGGAGATCGCTGAGGAACTGGGAATTTCAGTAGCCAATACAAAGGTTCGTGTCATGCGTGCTAAAAAAGTTCTCGCTGAACTCTTAAAAAACAACGAATTCGAAGATAACTGATTTTTGTCGGAAAGCATAGCGGACACTGAGATTTTATTTCAGATATAATAGAAAAGATTAATGTCACGAATACCTTTAGATTTGCAAAAGGATTTAGTAATAAATTAGATATTAATTAAATTCTGAAGAACCAGAGAAAATAAAGTGAA
>NZ_PIZV01000033.1 GCF_002835665.1 Chryseobacterium sp. PMSZPI | reverse complement strand
AATCTTCGCAGTGGTAAAAAGAGAGGAACCTTTTGTAAATTTAACAAGATATAATTTGCACATGTCTTAGAATACACGAATCTTTTTTATTAGTATTTATTAGTGCAGTGCATTCGTGGCATTAAAAAAATCGTTTTTTGCGTTTTCCCGGTTTTCAGGATATAAGTTTATTTTCAGAATTACTTTTAGCCAAAACTTAAACTGTGTAACTCTATCTAGAAATAAACCTCTTCTTTGGTTTGTGGCAGAATAATCTTTCTCTGTTTCTCCTGGTTTCTATTTTGAAGATCAATTTTTACCCCCTTTTTAATGAAAATTTCTTTTTTAGATTTTCCATATTCCTTAGTATTCTCAACTTTTTTATTGAAAACCAATTTTCCTGTTGAAAGATTGAAATCTACATTTGTCCAATATTCCTCGGGTTTACCACTTTCTGAAGATAGCCCGATTAATTCAAAATGTCCGTTTTGAAACCTATATTTATCTGTGCCTCCCCATTTCCAGCTGCTTCCACCGTAATGAGTGATATTTAAAATGCCCTTTTCAATTTTTGTCCCCATATAAGGATCACCCATCATTCCACCGTCTTTACTTCCTAAAATTGCATTTCTGGATTTCTCCAAAATTGTCCATTTATTATTTACCTTCTTTAAGATCTGGATTTCTCGTATGTCTCCCGAATCATCTTTCGTCGGAATATTATACACTATTACTTTTTCGGGAATTTTATCACCATCCAAGTCGCCGTCAATGGTTTCATTAACTGTCGAACCTTTGGGTTGGAACTCGTTTTGAGCAAAACAAAATGTACTGAAAATAAAGGATAAAGTGCAGAATATTGTCTTCATAAAATATTTTGTGTTCTAAAATTACAAAATTATGTGTTTCATCAATGTCTATCTTTGATTGTTTCGATAAAAAAATCACTAACTTTGAACCTCAATTTGAGAAATAAATGGAAAATTTAGTTCAAGATACTACCGTTCAAAAACCAAAGTGGATTCGTGTAAAACTTCCTACCGGAAAGAACTACAGAGAGTTAAGAACTTTGGTGGATAAATATAAATTAAATACGATTTGCCAAAGCGGAAGCTGCCCGAATATGGGAGAATGCTGGGGAGAAGGTACTGCAACTTTCATGATTCTGGGAAATATTTGTACCAGAAGCTGTGGATTTTGTGGGGTGAAAACCGGAAAACCACTTGACGTAAACTGGGATGAACCTGAAAAAGTGGCTCGTTCAATCAAATTAATGAAAATCAAACATGCTGTTCTTACTTCTGTAGATCGTGATGATTTGAAAGATATGGGATCTATTCTTTGGGGAGAAACTGTAAATGCAGTGAGAAGAATTTCTCCGGGAACAACGATGGAAACATTAATTCCGGATTTCCAGGGAATTACAAAACACCTTGACAGATTGGTAGATGTTGCTCCTGAAGTGATCTCTCACAATATGGAAACGGTAAAACGTTTGACAAGAGAGGTGAGAATTCAGGCTAAATATGAAAGAAGTCTTGAAGTATTGAGATATTTGAAAGAAGCCGGACAAAGAAGAACAAAAACAGGTGTAATGCTTGGTTTGGGTGAAACAAAAGATGAGGTTTTCCAAACTATTGAAGATATAAGAAACGCCAATGTTGATGTTATTACCCTTGGACAATATCTGCAGCCGACTAAAAAACATCTTCCTGTAAAAAAATTCATTACACCGGAAGAATTTGACGAGTTTGGTGATTTTGCAAGAAGCTTAGGTTTCAGACACGTAGAAAGTTCACCGCTGGTAAGAAGTTCTTATCACGCAGAAAAACATATTCAT
Organism: Chryseobacterium sp. PMSZPI; assembly: GCF_002835665.1. GTDB lineage: Bacteria > Bacteroidota > Bacteroidia > Flavobacteriales > Weeksellaceae > Chryseobacterium. The sequence goes on along the minus strand of NZ_PIZV01000033.1, from coordinate 71,900 downwards.
TAAAAAATAACCGCTCATAAGCGGTTATTTTTTTGGAGACAAAATCACACGAATATTTTCACAAATTTCACAATGATTTCCAGTTGTTTTATCATTATTATTTGTTTTTACTAACCAATTTTGTCATCCTATAGGGACCTAACCGGTGCTATTTTATTTTCAGATACAATTTTTCAATCTTTTGGATCCTTTCGGGATAATAAAATAGGAGCTCAGCTATAAAAACAAATTCCATCAACTTTAGCTGAAACTTAAAATCTGCCTTATCAGTATAATCTGCGAGATTATATATTCTTTTTATCAATAGAGATGGGCTTAGTATGAAATCATCCGAATGTAACCGAAACCTAATCCATGCTATCTGTATCTTAAAATGATCAGCAGGAAGATTCCCGTTTAATCACTCCAATTCTGCCATTGATTTCAATCGCTTTGAAATGCCTTTTCTTAAATTCCGACGGGGTTTCATCCGTATGCTGCTTAAATAGCTTGTTAAAATATGACAAACTCTCAAAACCCACCTGAAAACAAACCTCTGTAACCGAATAATCTTTCAATAGTAATATTTTCGCCTGGTTGATCCTGTAGTTGTTGACAAAATCCGTAAATGTCATATTGGTTTGTTTTTTAAAATAACGACAGAAGGCAGGCGTACTAAGACTGACAATTTTGGCAATCTCGTTGACATTGGGCTTCTTATCATGGTTTTCGTGAATATAGTCATAGATCGTTCCCATTCTGATCTTATCATTCAAAAACCATTTGATTCTTGTGTCTTCTTTATTGAGTTCATTAACTTCCTTGGAATCGGCCAGAATTTGTAGAATTTCAAGAAGCCCCATCAGGGATTCAAAGGATTTTTTCTCTTTTATCATCTGAAGTTTTTCAACGACGATCCTTTTAGTATCCCCATAAAAAGATAGAGCAAGATGAGATCTTTCTAATAGGTTTTTAATGTTTTCAAATTCGGGAATTGGTAGAATAATATCCTGAAGGAAATTTTCCCGCATTTGCAGCACCAGTTGTTTGCATTCTGTCTGGATTCCGTAATCAAAATTAAGGTGAGGTACATTGGAGCCTATCAATAATAAATCACTGTCTGTAAAACCTGAAATATTTTTTCCGACATGTCGGATTCCATTTGTGGCTTCTACATATACAAGCTCTATTTCCGGATGATAATGCCAGAAAAAACAGTTTTTAAAAGACGGTGAAAACAGTTTGAAAGATTTCCCGTTTTCAAATTCTATACTTTCTTTCTGAATCTTCATTTTGTTCTCATTTGATTGTTTGTAGGTTTAAAATTAAATAAAAAGGTTAATATGGAGCAAATTTTTATCATCCCAAGAGAGGTAAAAATCAATCTTTCTTTCGATTTTTGCACTGTCAAAATAAAGATGGGAAATCATTCCCATTTTACTACCCATAAATTCAGAAAAAAGAACATACAATGAAGATTGATAAAAGGATAATACCACTGGCAATTGGTGGTTTAGGAATAGGAACAACGGAATTTACCGTTATGGGGCTGTTGCCGGATATTGCCAAAACATTGCAGATCTCAATTCCACAAGCGGGACATTTGATTTCTGCTTACGCGATGGGAGTCGTAATCGGAGCTCCTCTTCTTATCGGATACTCTGTAAAATTTCCTCCTAAAAAAGTTTTAATGGCTTTTATGGTGCTTTTTACTCTATTTAATGGGCTTTCGGCCATTGCTCCTGATTATACAACGATGCTGATCATCAGATTTATGTCAGGGCTTCCACATGGGGCATTTTTTGGAGTCGGAACGGTAGTGGCTTCTAAAATGGGTGGAAAAGGAAAAGAAGCATTTTATATATCTATGATGTTTACAGGGCTTACGGTAGCCAATCTCGCTATGGTTCCTCTGGTAACTTATATTGGTCATACATACCATTGGAGGTTTTACTTTGCCATTGTAGCAGTGATTGGCCTTTTTGCTTTGTTATTTTTAAAATTATGGCTTCCTAATATAGAAGCGAATCAAAATACACACTTCCTGGAAGAACTGAAGTTTTTGAAAAACAAACAATCCTGGTTAGTGCTGGGGATTACAGCAATCGGGTTTGGAGGACTTTTTACATGGTTTAGCTATATTACTCCTTTGATGACGGGGATTTCCGGAGTACAAAGTAGCCAGATGGCTTATGTAATGGTGCTTGCCGGTGCGGGGATGGTAGTTGGGAATCTGGTTGGAGGAATTGTTTCGGATAAACTGGGCCCTGAAAAAACATGTGCACTTTTAATTTTCCTGATGATGATTTCTTTGACGGGAGTATTTTTCCTTTCCGAACATCAGAATATTGCTTTTGTTCTCACCTTTATGTGTGGAGCTTTATCTATGTCTATTGCGGCGCCGATCAATATTATGATGATGAAAGCCGCACCAAAAAGCGAAATGATGGCGGCTGCTTTTATGCAGGCAGGTTTTAACGTAGCGAATGCTTTGGGAGCTTTTCTGGGAGGAATTCCTTTAGAATACGGATTACCTTTCAATTATCCGTCGCTGGTAGGAGTAGGAATGACTTTTATAGGACTAGCCATAAGCATCAGGTATATGTACTTGTATGGAACAGGAACTTCCTCTGAAGAAGAAACGATAGCAGAATGTGTTTCTTGTGATAAATAAACCGCTTTTTTACGTAAAATATAAAACCGGCTGTTTTCAATCTTGAAACAGCCGGTTTTATTTAAAGTAGGTTTATGCCTCTACCTCATTTCCATTTTTACACCAATAAAGGGCATTGTATAAATTTTCTTTAGGGAAAGATTTAAATTCTCCCGGCATCAGAACACTGAAAATACTTGTGAAATCCTGTACCCCTTTTTTGTCTGTGACAATAGCTGTACGATTCCAATTGGTTAGATTTTCAAGGCCTAAAAGGGCATCTTCAAGCCATGCTCCTATGGTGAAATTATCCAGATCAGTATCCAAATATAACAAGTAATTCAACTCACCAAATTGGTCTACTTTCTCCTTCACACGTGGAATTACCAGCTTCTCAAAATCTTCTTTCGTTATTTCTCCGGTAGCATTAAATGCTGCAACATTTTCCGGAGCTTCTGGAATAATTGTTATCATAGTGAATATTTTTAACGTGGTTTGATTAAAAGAAAACAACAATAATTACACCATGAATCATTTGAAAATAGTTAAAGTATTTATAAATATTTTTATTTTTAATGTAAAATATTAATATGGATCTTAAGTCGAATGAACCTTTTTGGCTTTTAAAAAACGGTTTGATAGCTTCTTATCCTTCTCTGAAATCCAATGAGCATTGTGATGTTTTAATTATTGGAGGTGGAATTACGGGTAGTCTTATCGCTTATCAAATGATACAAGATGGATATGACACTATTCTCATCGATAAGAGAGAATTGTGTAACGGAAGTACTTCTGCTACCACTTCAATGTTACAATATGAAATAGATATTCCTCTCTTCGAATTGATGGAGAAAATTGGAAACAAAGGAGCTGTAGATAGCTATAAAGCCTGTTCCGACGCCATTGATACCATTGAAAAACTTTCAGGATTGATACATTCTAAAGCTGGCTTCAAAAGAAAAAAATCGCTCTACTTTGCCTCAAAAAAGAAAGATGTTGAGTGGCTGAAAAAAGAATATGGAGCTAGAAAAGAGATCGGTTTCGATGTAAATTGGCTAAATGCGGAACAAATATTGAAACAATTTGGATTTGAAAATACGTATGGCGGGATTTTATCAAAGCAGGGTGGAAGTATTGATGCTTTTCAATTTGCTCACGAATTATTCAGGCATAATGTGAAAAAAGGATTGAAAATTTTTGATAAAACAGAAATGGTGAAAGTAGAGGAACATAAAGGTTTTAATCTGATTACTGCAGAGAACGGGTTTTGGATTAAAGCAAAAAAGATAATGTATTGCATCGGATACGAAAGCAAGAACCTTATTAAAGAAAATTTCGTGAATCTGAAAAGCACTTATGCAGTTGTTTCTGAAATAGACCATGAAAAATTCAGGAATATCAGCAATAGCCTTGTTTGGAATACCGATGATCCTTATCTCTATATGAGAACAACCGATGATGGAAGACTTTTAATAGGTGGTGGTGATGAAGATTTTTATGATGCTGAAAAAAGAGATTCAATACTAGATAAAAAGAAAAATGAAATTTTAAAATCCCTAAAGAATATAAAACCGGACTATCATTTTTATCCCGATTTCGTCTGGGCCGGAACCTTTGGTGAAACTAAAGACGGATTACCCTATATAGGTGAACATAAAGAATTTAAAAATTCCTACTTTGTATTAGGCTTTGGAGGCAATGGAATTACCTTTTCCGTAACAGGAATGGAAATGGCTTCTTTATTTATGAAAAACAAAAAGCATCCTTTATCCCGATATTTTAAATTCGGAAGATAAACTAGAGCTCAATTAAATATCAATAGAAGCGGGCTTTAGCCCGCTTAAAAAATAAAAAATATTTCAATTGACTTTAGTCAAAACATATTTCTTATTATTAAATCCGGTGTATATTTTTACAAATTATATCCATTCTTTTTCGCTAGTTCAAGGATTGAACTCTCGATAGCTTTTCCCAGATCATCAGAATCATCCGTTCCTCTTTTCTTCATTTCTTCGGAAATGTAGAATTGACGTTTTTTAGAAAGTTCTTCAATTTCTTTTTGTATTTTCTCACGTTCTGTCGATTTGGAGGCAATTACCTTTTTAATTTCTTCTTTGCTTTTTCCTTTCAACTCAGCAGGAAGCTCACTCTCCTTTACGGAAGCAATGAATCCGGCATCTTTTTCTATTTTATCCACCAAATCCCAATGATCGTTTTGGTACGCATTCTTTTTCGACTTGGCTACGGTTCTTTCTACAAGATTAGAAACAGACTGTATTTCTGCATTTTTATCCTGAGCTATCTGCTTGATTTTATATTCTGAACCCCGATTCCCATAATAGATATAGGTATTGTTTAGTTTAGCGTTGCATTCGGAAATTCTAATGTCGTAGGGCGTTTCAATATAGATTACTTTTCTGTCACTGTCGATATTGAAGTATTTGCCTCCACCAATTGTCGCTCCGTTTTGCCAGTAGCTTTGGATGCCTTCTTCACGGCTGCCGCAGAAAATGGTATTGGTATAGATATTTTTATCTTTTGCTTTTGAAATGACATTCTTATAATCTATTTTTCCTTGATCGAATGGTTCATTACCCGCAATATAAATGAGTTTCATGCTTTTTTCATTACCATCCCAGTTCAGATTGGTAGAAGCATCGCGAATAACAGCACCGCAATATTCACTGCCGCCATTGGTTTTTAAAGCAAATAATTTTTCGGAAACAAGATCCAGATCCTGAGTAAGAGGAGTAACCTGGCGGATATAATTTTCATCCCGAATTCCATCATTACCATATTCATAGAGGGCTATTTCAATTTGAGGTGATTGACCGTTGTATTTCAATGTTGTTAGGGTATTGACGATATTCCACAATCTGGATTTTGCCTGATCAATCAATCCGTCCATACTATTGGAAGTATCGAGTAAAAGAGCGACTTGAATTTTATTTTCCTTAGCATTAATATTTGTAGTAGCCAAAGAGGTAGTGTGTACAGATAAGTCATTACTTTTTAAACATTGAAAAGAGTTTCCGGAGCTTAAGAAAGTAGTACTCGCAGCGAGAGTTAAAATTTTTAAAGTTGTCATATTTTTATTTTTTATAGGTTATTTATTAAGGTAGAAGTTGTATTTTGAAGTAAAATTATCTTTATCAATGACTAAAAATTTGGAGACTTGGTGAAAAGCTGGTTTCGCTTGGTGAAAAGATGAAATAAAAAAGACAGTTCGAAAAAGAACTGCCTTTTAAATCTGTTAAAGAATTTCGTATCTCGTTTTGATACTGTATTTCAATTTGATATTTTCGATATTGTCAAAAGAAAAATCTACGGGAGCATCAGCAGCCTCCATTTGTATATTACTCATTCTACTTTTGTAAGCCACCGGTAAAACAGTATCGCTGGTGTAATCTTCTATTTCCACGATCTCAATGGCATTTCCTGTTTTTTTACCCATGCTTTCCAACAGATAATCTGCTTTTTCTTTAGCTGCTTTTAAAGCGTTGATCTTTACAGTTTTTCTAAAGTCTGCAATTTTGGTGTTTTTTACTTCCGCAATACTCAGATTACTTACCCATTTTTGATTTAAATCCTCAAAAATTTTGCTGATGTTTGCTTTTGTACTGGCTTTAAATTGATAGTTTTTGGAAAATTTCCCCGTTTTGGAATAAAGATTTTGGTACATCGATTTGAATTTGATGTCTTCATTTTTGATTCCGGAACTTTTTAAAGTTTCAAAAAGTTTCTTTTCATTATCTGCCAGATCATTTTTGTTGTCTGCTTTTATCCCGATATTAAAGATAATTTCATCAGGTTCTACTTCCATTTCTGCAACTCCGGTTACTTCGATAGCGTTTTTCTTTACTTCCTGAGCTTGTACGAAACTTCCCAGAGTAAGAATTCCGATCAATAAAAAATGTTTCAATTTCATAATTTCCTGTTTTTAATTTTAAATTCTGAGGTAAAATTAGTAACCTATGAAACTGAAAATCGGGAGACTTGGTGAAAGAGAACTTTCACTTGGTGAACTAATACAAAAAAGCAACCTTTGATAAGATTGCTTTTAAAGTGATTATTTAGGCTTCTGAATATCCTGTTTTAATATAAGAAATAAACTTTTGAAATTTTATTGTCTTTGATCTCGTAAATAGCTGTAGCCTCCACTTTTTTACCAGCTGTCATTCCGGAAACACTTTCTTTATCAATAACAGAATTAAGATTAATAATTCTTTGTTTAATCTCACAATGCAAACCAGGCGCATTTTTGAAAAGAGTCTCGTAGGTTTTTCTCATTTTTTCTTTTCCTTTTCCGATTAAAGTATTGGGAAATGAGTAAAGTTCTACGTCATCGGCGTAAGGTTCCAAAAAAGCGTCTATATCCCTTGCATTATAAGCGTTTACTTGCTGTTGTACCAATATTTCAGGAGTTATTTTCAGTATTTTCTGTGGATCCATTGGTACTCCATTCTTAAAGACCATATCGATTTCTGTAAGATGATCAAGATTATCAATAGGGTTCGCTCTGAGTAAGACCAAATCGGCAAACTTTCCAGTTTCTATACTGCCGTATTGGGCATCTTTGCTGAGAACCTTCACAGGATTAATCGTTGCAGATTGAAGGATTTGCCAGTTATCCATTCCACTTTGCTTCATGGCTTTAAGTTCATCCATAAAAGAAGAAGCATGTTGAGTTCCTATATTTCCGGCGTCTGTACCGGCCGCAATAGTGACACCACCATCTGATAGTTTTTTCAGATTAACCCTCCTAATAGAATCTGTTTTGGATACATAAGCGTTGATCTGAGGAGAGTTGAATCTCGCTTTGTATTTTTTTATCCATGTTGAATCAGATGTATCCTCCAGATGTCTCAAATCATATATAGAGCCGATACTTTTGGAATGAGCGTTTTCCAGTTCGTAGGTATTGTAATGCTTTTTCTGCCCATAAGTATCGTAATAATTATCTGAAACCGTAAGGGTAGGGCATAATATAATTTTTTTAGATTGTAAGAGTTTTACAAAATCATCAGAAATCACTTCGTCTTCAATATCATGAACCAGATAGCTAGCTCCATTCAAAACTGCTGTCTCAGCGGTAAAACGCTCGGTGGCGTGTACAGCTACTTTAAGATTATGTTTATGGGCTTCTTCAATGGCAGCCTTTATAATAGGCTCAAGCCTTTTTGCTTCTTCTTTCTTCTTTTGGGCATCGGTACCTCGTACAATATACCATATTTTAATAAAGTCAGGTTTATAGGGCAATTGTTCCAGAACATATTTCCTGGCATCTTCTACTGTTAAAGCTAGTTTGAACGGTTCGTCTTTATCAAGATTTTTAAATACTTCCGGCTCATATGTGGTAATAAGAGGTCCGGACATATAGACAGAAGGTAAATTTTCATTCTTTTTTAAAGCATCCCGAAGTAAAAGAAAGTTATAAGTAGCCCCAGGATCGATGACAGATGTTATTCCTGTTTTGAGATAATGTTGAAGAAAGTTTTCCATGTTTTGATGGCCCCATTTAATTTCTTGTTCATAGGGAACATGTTTTCTTAAATCGAGAGCATCAGGTCTCGTGTATAGCCCACCACTTTGGAAAAAATGAATATGAGAATCGGTCATCCCCGGAATCAGATATTTACCTTCACCATTGATAAGAGTGGCATTTTGAGAAACCTTTACTTGTTTATTGGGTTTTACGGCAGTAATGATACCATTATTGATAATAATTGTCTGTGCAGGAATCATTTTCTTATGAATGACATCAGCTACCGTTACATTCTGAATATATGTTTGTGCCTGTATATTGACGGAGCAGAAAATAATGGCAAGCAATATTTGGAATTTTTTCATGGTATTTTATTAAAAGGAAGTTTACAAATATAATAAAAGCTTTGTATGTAAGAACTTGGTAAAATAGGTTTTTGACTTGGTAAAGAATAGAGAAGGATCAACAAAGTTTTAGTTACTTTGCAATAAAGATTTAAAATCCGTGAAATTAATTTTAAAAATAATATTCATTGTAATGTTTGCAGTAGGAAATTTAGTTGCTGCACAGGATACTACACGGGTTTCTCAAGCATTGAAATCTGCTGCAAAACTGAAAAAAGCGGTAGAGAAAAATGATAATAAAGGCGTTGCAGATACCTATGTGGGGATGGCCAATGATTATTACAATCAGGGGAATTATGCCAAAAGTGAGGAGTTTCTCATTAAGGCTAAAAATATTTATCAAAACCTCAACGATAAAAAAAGCCTTGAAGCAGTTACAAGAAAACTAGCTCAATCACAGGAGAAACAAAATAAAATAGCTCCTGCCATTAGCAATTATAGCATGGCTGCACAGATGGGGTATAATGAGAAAAGTAAAGTAATTAATGCCAACGATGTAGCAAGGCTCTCTTCTCCTTCAGCGGAACAGAAGGTGGAAGCAATCCAGAATAATATTAATCTTAGCAAAAAAGGAAACGAACAAGCTGACCTGGCAGAAAGTTATAGCCAGTTGGCAGAAGTGAACCTACAGCAGAAAGATGTTTCTAAAGCAGAAGAGAATCTTACAAACGCCTATACAATTTCCAAAAGAGAAGCTCCTCAACAGGCCTTACAAATTAATCAGAAATTAACCAATCTGTATGTTGAGCACAAAAACTTTGATAAAGCGATTGAAGCTAAAAAGAAAGTTCTAAAAGAAGATTTTGTAAAAGAAAACTCTCAGGAAAAGGTTAATCAAATCCAGGAACTAGCCGATATTTATATTAAAAAAAATGATAAAGAGGAGGCCATGGGCTTATTAAAAAACGCTTATGGAATTGCTTTAGAAAAGGGACATACTCTGGAGGCACAGAAAAGTGTGAAGAAATTGGACAGTCTTTATACTATTTCAGGAAATACAGATGCTTCCGTTCAGTTGTATAGGGATTTTTTAGGAAAATTACCGGATTTGGTATCTAAGGACAGAAGCTTGGTTGATAATAAGATTCTGGAAGATACAGAGCAAAGAATATCTCAACTGGAAAAAGAAAAAGAGTTGAAAGATGAGCTTATTCGCAAAAAAAATGTTTTCAATTATAGCCTGATTGGAGCTTTGATTTTATTGATCGGGTTGATTGCTTTCATTTTCAGAACCTTGAAAAAAGTCCAGATTAAAAATAAAAAGATTGCTCTTCAATCTCTTCGGCGTGAGATGAACCCCCACTTTATTTTCAACAGTCTGAACAGTGTCAATCATTTTATAGCTACTAATAATGAATTGGAAGCCAATCAATATTTGACCAAATTTTCTAAGCTAATGCGTGGGGTAATGGAAAACTCTACAGAAGACTTCATTCCCTTCCAACAGGAATTGGATTTGCTTCAAAACTATCTTGCCTTAGAAAAAACACGTTTTGCAGATAAATTTGATTATGAAGTGGACGTAGATGAAAATCTTAATATGCAAAGCTTGCAGGTTCCCGGTATGCTTGTTCAGCCGTTTCTGGAAAATGCAATATGGCATGGACTTCGTTACAGAATGGAAAAAGGTTTTTTAAAATTAAATTTTGAAAAAAACGAAAGACATTTAGAAATCACTATTGAAGATAACGGAATAGGAATTGAAGAAAGTAAAAAGCAGAAGACCCATCATCAAAAGACAAGGGAAGGTAGAGGAATGAAAAACACACTGGAAAGAATTCAATTGCTGAATGATCTGTATAAAAAGGATATTACCTGTTCTGTAAAAGATAAAGAAAACAATAGCGGAGTATTGGTCACTATCAAAATTAATCTGGGATAATTTTAAAAGCAGAACAGTAGAATACCTAAAGTAAATTTCTGTTAATATCTAATCTAATGAAAATAAAAGCTGTAATTGTTGACGACGAAACCATCGCAAGAGAAGTGTTGAGAAGTTATCTTACCAAATACTGCCCACAAGTTGAATTGCTGGGGGAAGCAGAGAATATCAAGGAAGCTGTACCTCTTATTACGGAAAAACAACCTCAATTGGTGTTTCTGGATGTAGAAATGCCTTTTGGAAATGCTTTTGACGTATTGGAAGCAACCAAAGAATTTTCTTATGAAACCATTTTCATTACTGCATTTTCTCAATATTCTTTGCAGGCTTTAAATAAATCTGCGAGTTACTATATTTTAAAGCCAATCGATATTCAGGAACTTATTTTAGCTGTGAATAAAGTGGCGGAGAGTCTTGAGAAAAAGGATGAACTCAACCGAAATAAAATTTTGCTCGAAAACTTAAAGGTAAAACCTGAAAAACAGCAGCTTATTTTACCAACTTTACAAGGTTTTGATGTCGTGAAAACAGAAGACATTATAAGACTTCAGGCTGATGGAAACTTTACACAGGTCTATCTTACTGACGGTTCAAAGAAGATGGTATGCAGGTTTTTAAAGCATTTTGACGACCTGTTGGAAAATCCTTTTGTAAGAGTACATCGTTCTCACATTATCAATACAGGTTTTGTGAAATCTTATCATAAAAGTGGAACTGTAATGCTTATTGACGATACGGAAATCGAGGTATCCGGTGGTTTTAAAGATAACTTTCTGAAAGTTTTCTCATAGAATTTATCGTTCCTTAACAGCCTAAAGGCATTATTTTTGACGTTTTTTTGTAGTTACCCTAAATATTTTTGTTATGAAATCGCCATGATTTGCAAACACAAACCCCTATGAAGATGATGCGATTCCATATGATCTTTAAAAAACAATAAATATCTACATATGAAAACGATTCACAAAATTATAGTCCCCGTCTCGTTGGGAGCATTGGCTTATCTCGCTTTTCATTCATATTCGGTAGGAATTCCCAGAGGAGCAGTTGCAGTAAAAGATTTTGATATTAAAAAATACCTTGGAAGATGGTATGAAATTGCTCGTTTTGATTATAAGTTTGAGAAAAACATGGATAATGTCACTGCAGAATATCTCGAGAAATCTGATGGGACCATCAGGGTAGTTAATAAAGGCTATAATTACTTAAAAAAGGTATGGGAAGAATCTATAGGAGAAGCAAAATTTGTGAAAAATATTACCGAAGCACGTCTGAAAGTGTCTTTTTTTAAACCATTTTGGGCAGGGTATAATGTGATTGATATTGATGAAGAATATCAGTACGCCTTGGTAACGGGAAGCAGCCTAAAATATCTTTGGATTTTATCTCGTACCACAACTATTCCTGAAAGTATCCGACAAAGATTCATAGAAAAGGCAAAGAGGATAGGATATAATACGAATGATTTAATTTGGGTGAAGCATAATTAATAGGGCAAAGAAAGCTGAAAAAGAGAAGAAAGCAAATGTGTAAAATAATCTCATCGTTGTACGATTTTATTGGCGTATCATAGCTGAGGTAAATTCTTTACAATCTTAGCTTTTTCAGCTTCCTTTACTCTATCAGCTGTTAAGGTATTCTTTCCATTCTTCAAAACGATGATCAATAACCTGTTTCATTAGGTCATAGTTTTCATAGGTATCCTCAATATGATAGAATGTTTCATATTCATAGTCATTTTCTTCTGCCTTAGCATCAAAAATATTTACATAATCATCAGCAAATGAGCTGTATCTGTTCCCGAAATCGGTGTCATCAGCATAATAGTCTTTGGCGAAGCTATTTCCCAGATCATTCAGATCATATTCGGAAAATTTTCCGTCGCAAGAATCCATGATAAATTCAGCTCCCGTAATCTCTCTTCGTTTTACTTTTTCAATTTCCGTTTCATGATCTTCTTTCAGCTCATCGGAAATCAGATTATTGTGAATGCACCAGTTTAAGAACATTCCCGTATGTGTTGCTCCGTTTTTTTGAGGAAGTCCCTCAGGAAAATCACCACCATAATGCCATGAAGCATCATCATATTTAGACATCATTTTAAATTATAGTTTTAAACAATTTTTGCCAAAAATAGAAAAAATCATTTTATGTTGCCGTAGCCAAGGATTTTTCCGTCATTTGCAGGAGAATTTTTTCAAGAATTTAATATATGGAAAAAGCGGTTCTGATTACCATTGGAGATGAAATCCTTTCCGGAAATACGATAGATACCAATTCTAATTTTATTGCCTCTGAGCTGAAGAATATAGGCATAAAAGTTTCGCAAATAATTACGATTTCAGACGAAATAGAAACGATTAAAAATACATTAAGTGCTGCTTTTGAATTGGGCGACTTAATTATTACAACAGGAGGACTTGGTCCTACCAGAGATGATAAGACCAAAAAAGCATTAGCAGAGTTTTTTAATGATGAAATTGCCCTGGATGAGTTTACTTTTAACCATTTGAAAGGATATATGGAAAGACGCGGACGTCTTGAAATTCTGGAAAGAAATAAAGAACAGGCTTTTGTTCCTACAAAATCTGTCGTTTTTCAAAATCATTACGGAACGGCACCTTGTATGATGATGGAACAGAATGGGAAGTTGTCTTTTAGTCTTCCGGGAGTTCCTTATGAGGTAAAACCATTGATTAAAGACCAGATTGTACCTTATTTGAAGGAAAAATTTAAACTTAATTATATTCACTCCAGGATTGTTTCTGTAGTGGGAATTCCTGAGAGTATTTTGGCAGATACTATTGAGAAATGGGAGCTTGCTCTTCCGGAAAATATATCATTGTCATATCTTCCTGTGGGAACCCGCGTTAAGTTAAGATTAACTGCTTCTGGTGAAAATGAAGCAGCTTTAAAACAGCAAACAGAAAATGAGGTTCAGAAACTGCTACCTTTAATAAAGGATAATGTCATTGCCGTATTCGAAGATAAGATTGAAAATATTCTGGCAGAAATGCTTACAGAAAGAAAATTAACCATTTCCACTGCAGAAAGCTGTACAGGAGGTGAATTGGCGAAAATGCTTACTTCGGTTTCCGGGAGCTCAAAATATTTTCTTGGGGGTATTGTAGCATATGCCACAGAGAAGAAAATCCGGATTTTAAATGTTTCAAAAGAAACTGTACATCAATTTACCGTGGTGAGTGAGCAGGTAGCACAAGAAATGGCAAAAGGATGTCAGGAATTATTTGATACTCATATTGCTCTTTCTACGACTGGCGTTGCCGGCCCGGGAAAGGGGGAAGACGGTAAAGAGGTGGGTACTGTTTATTATACAATTCGGATAAATGATCAGGAAATGACCTCGAAATTATACATGCCTCATCTTGAAAGACTTGATTTTATGAATTTTGTTTCCCAAAAGGTGATTCAGGATTTGGTAGGACTTCTTATCAATAGTTAATAATTCATTTTTTTAATTTTTTTTTAATTAATTTTAATATGGTTTTTCACACTTTTTGAAAACCATTCACTAAAATTTCATAAACGTGGAAAATTCCAAACAAATCTTTCAGACCAACAGCAAGAAACGTTGGAAAAGTGTACAGTGGGGAAGCCGATTTTTTATCTTTATCGCGGTGCTTCTTCTTCTTGCTTTGGGACTGATGATGACACTGGACAGAAGTCCGAAAATTCCTTTTAAGGAAGACTATAAGGCTGTAATTACGGCCAACAAACCCTATCTTCAGGAGAATAAAATTTCCAAAGAATATAAAGGTTTCAGAAGTTTTATTTCTGAAAAAACAATCCATACCAACCTTGCCAAAATCGAAAAGGCAAGAGCAGAAAGATTTAAGAATCAAAACAGAAACTGGGCACAGTTTCCCGGAGGAATCCGTTCAGCTTTCTATGTTGCATGGGATCCGCAGTCTTTGATGTCTTTAAAGAGAAACATCAGACACATCAACCTTGTGTTTCCCGAATGGTTTTTTCTTGATCCTAAAACCGGGGATTTAAAAACCAATGTAGACCCTGAAGGATATAAGATTATTAAAAGAACAGGTGTCGCAGCAATGCCGATGCTGAGTAATAACTTTGATAGAGAGTTCCGTTCTGAAGGATTGGTGAAAGTGCTTAACGACCCACAGAAGAGAACCAACCTGATTCAAAAAATAACCCAGCAATGTAAAAAATATAATTTCAAAGGGATCAATATCGATTTTGAAGATATGAATCTGGATTCTGACGTTAACCTGATTGCTTTTATGAAGGAACTTTCAGAAACTTTTAAAAAGAATCAGCTATTGGTGACTATGGATATCATGACGGATAATGATGATTATAATATCCAAAACTTAGATCCTTATGTAGATTATTTTGTGTTGATGGCTTATGATGAGTATTCTCCGGATAGTGATGCAGGACCGGTTTCTTCCCAAAAATGGATAGAGGCTCAGACAGGTAAAATGGTCAAAAAAACATCTCCTCATAAAATTATTCTGGGGTTAGGTGCCTATGGCTATGACTGGAGTTCCAATAAGGATGACAATACCTCTGTTACTTATATGCAGGCCATTACAAAAGCAAGTGCCAGCAAAGCGGTTATTGATTTTAATGATAATACTTTTAACTTAAATTATTCCTATACCGATTCTAAAAATAATATGCATACCGTATTCTTTAATGATGCGGCATCCATTTTCAATACAATGCGTTTTTCTTCAGAATATCCATTAGCAGGAACAGCTCTTTGGAGATTAGGAAGTGAAGACAGCAGAATCTGGAATTTTTATGATAAAGATCTCACATTTGCCGGCCTTTCCAAACTTAACTTGAAAACACTGGAAAATGTAAAAGGCCAGACTATGGTGGATTATATAGGAGATGGTGAAGTTTTGGATGTATTGAATACCCCTCATGATGGAAAAATTGCCGTGGAAATTGATCCAAAAGAGAAAATCATTACAGATGAAAACTACATTACTTACCCAAGTTCTTATGAGGTGAAAAAGTATGGAAGTGCTCCTCAGAAAGAACTGGTATTAACCTTTGACGATGGGCCGGATGAAACTTATACCCCTCAGGTATTGGATGTCTTGTCCAAATATCATGTTCCTGCTGCGTTCTTTTTAGTAGGTTTAAATGCAGAAAAGAACCTTCCATTGGTTAAAAGAATTTATCGAGAAGGTCATGAAATCGGAAATCACACTTTCACCCATGAGAATGTGGCCAAAGTAAGTCCGGAAAGAGCTCTGCTTGAATTAAAACTGACGAGACTATTAATAGAATGTATAACAGGGCACAGTACTATTTTGTTCAGAGCTCCTTATAATGCCGACTCAGAGCCTACCACTTCGGAAGAAATTATTCCTGTAGCATTGGCAAGACAGCAAAACTATCTGGATATCGGAGAAAATATTGACCCGGAAGACTGGCAACCTGGAATAAAAGCAGATGAAATTGTAAAACGTGTACTTGACGGAATCAAAAAGCAGAGAGGAAATATTATCTTACTTCACGATGCCGGTGGTGATACCAGAGAAGAAACAGTAAAAGCATTGAAAATTTTAATTCCAATGCTACAAAAACAAGGGTATCACTTTACCAATCTGACCAGTATTTTGCATAAAAGTAAAAATGAATTAATGCCGGAAGTACCGAAAACGAAATCATATTATGTGATGCAGCTTAACCTGGTATTGGCTACTGCAATTTATGGAATAAGCCACTTCCTGGTTGCTTTATTTACCATTTTCATTGTATTGGGGTTGATAAGATTATTGTTAATGGCTTATTGGGCTTTTAAAGAAAGAAAAAAAGAAAAAAAATTAGGTGAATTTCCAATTCAGGAATCTTATCCGAAAGTCTCCATCATTGTACCGGCTTATAATGAAGAAGTGAATATTGTTTCATCATTACAAAACTTGTTGAAACAAACTTATCCTAACTTCGATATTATTATGGTGGATGACGGAAGTAAAGATTCTACCTATGCAAAAGCAAAAGAAGCATTTCCGAATCACCCGAAACTTAAAATACTCACCAAAGCAAACGGAGGAAAAGCCACAGCTCTTAATTTTGGTATTTCACAAACCGATGCTGAATATGTAGTGTGTATTGATGCAGATACAAAATTGCAACAGGATGCTGTAAAATATCTCATTGCAAGATTTTTAAATGCAAGCCCTGAAGAAAAAATTGCCGCTGTAGCCGGAAATGTGAAGGTAGGAAATACCGTAAACTGGCTTACAAAATGGCAAGCGATAGAATATACGACAAGTCAGAATTTTGATAGGCTGGCGTATGCTAATATCAATGCAATTACAGTAATTCCGGGTGCTATCGGAGCATTCAAAAGATCAGTAATTACTGAGGTCGGAGGATATTCTTCAGATACGTTGGCCGAAGATTGTGATATAACAGTGAAAATACTGAGAGAAGGATACACTGTAGCTAATGAAAACAGTGCCGTAGCTGTGACAGAAGCTCCTGAAACAGTAAAACAATTTTTGAAACAACGTTTCCGTTGGACCTATGGAATCATGCAAATGTTCTGGAAACAGAGACAAACTTTCCTTAACCCCAAATATAAAGGATTGGGACTTTGGGCAATGCCGAATATTTTGTTATTCCAATACATTATACCATTCTTCTCACCAATGGCGGATGTGATTATGCTCTTAGGAATTTTATCCGGAAACGGAAGTAAAATATTTACCTATTACCTGTTATTCCTTTTGGTGGATGCTTCCTTAGCATTTATAGCATTCATCATGCAACGGGAAAAACTAACGAATTTGTTGTATATCATTCCGCAGAGATTCGGGTACAGATGGCTGATGTATATTGTATTGTTTAAAAGTTTAAGAAAAGCATTGAAAGGCGAAATGCAGTCCTGGGGATTCCTGAAAAGAACAGGGAATGTAAAAGAGATAACATCTTCTTAATATTTGTTTAAATTTGTTTCTCAAAAAAGTAACAAATACTAAATAAATTATACATATTCCATAAATTGTTATCATAATGAAAAAAATAACGCTTTCTTTGTTTCTAATAGCAGGGATCTGCTCTCAAACTACCATGAGTGCACAAGCAAAAGCTGTAAAAACAGCTGTTAATAGTACGGATAAAGGCTTAGACCTTAGTTTGATGGACACTTCAGTACGTCCACAGGATGATTTTTATAACTATGTGAGCGGAACTTGGATGAAAACAGCTAAAATTCCGTCCGACAAGCCAACGTGGGGAAGCTTCAATAAATTAGCAGAGGATACGGATAACAATTCCATGACCATTCTGAATTCTCTTTTGAAAGATAAGTTTACGGATGGAAGTGAAGGTAAAAAAATCCAGGACCTGTATGCTACTTATATGAACATGCAGAAGAGAAATGCTGACGGTATCAAACCAATCCAGGAAAACCTGAATAAAATTGATGCAATCAAAAACCTTGCAGACCTTCAGAACTATATGGTTTCTGTGACAAAAGAAGGGGAAAACGTTCTTTATGGATGGGGCATCGATGCAGACCTTAAAGATTCTAAAATGAATGCTGTTTATTTAGGAAACGCTTCTTTAGGATTAGGAAGAGATTATTATCAAAAAGTTAATGACAAAAACACAGAAGCTATTGCTGAATATCAAAAATATGTAGCTTCTATGTTAAAAGAGTTAGGCTATAAAAATGCTGATGAAGTAGCAAAAGGAATTGTTGGATATGAGAAAAGCATTGCGCAAACTTATTTGACCAACGAGCAAAGCCGTGATAATACGCTTCAGTATAACCCTAAGACGATGGCAGAACTTTCTGCTTTGGTAAAAGGTATTGATCTTCCTGCTTATCTTAAAAAAGTTGGAGTAAATACAGATAAAGTGATTATCGGAGAATTAGGTTATTATAAAAACTTCGATAAATTGGTGAACGCACAAAATCTTCCTTTAATCAAGGATTATTTAAAGTTTAATATGATCAATGGAAGCGCTTCTTACCTAAGCGAAAAATTAGGAGATATGAAGTTTGCTTTCTACGGAAAATATTTAAGAGGCCAGCAAGAACAAAGAGCCCTTAACAAGAGAGGTTTTGAGGTAATCAACAGAAACC
Source organism: Chryseobacterium sp. PMSZPI (assembly GCF_002835665.1). Classification (GTDB taxonomy): domain Bacteria; phylum Bacteroidota; class Bacteroidia; order Flavobacteriales; family Weeksellaceae; genus Chryseobacterium. The sequence goes on along the minus strand of NZ_PIZV01000033.1, from coordinate 53,396 downwards.
TTGGAGAAGCTTTCGGAAAATTATATGTTGAGAAATACTTCCCTGCAGAAGCTAAGGCTCAAATGGTGGAGCTGATCGATTATTTAAAGAAAAGCTTTGCTGTTCATATCAACAACTTAGCTTGGATGTCCGCTACCACTAAGGAAAAAGCAATGCAGAAATTGAATAAATTCACTGTAAAAGTAGCTTATCCTGATAAATGGAAAGATTATTCGAAATTAGAAATCATTCCTGAAGCTAAAGGAGGAACATTATATAAAAACCTTCAGAACGTTTCCGAGTGGCAGTACAATAAAGACTTAGCTAAAATTGGTAAGCCGGTTGATAAAACAGAATGGGGGATGACTCCACAAACGGTAAACGCTTACTACAACCCGGTAAACAACGAAATTGTATTCCCAGCAGCTATTCTTCAACCTCCATTCTTCAACCCTCAGGCTGATGCAGCTGTAAACTTTGGAGGAATCGGAGCTGTTATCGGTCATGAAATGAGCCACGGATTTGATGATTCTGGGGCGCAGTTTGACGCAGATGGTAACTTGGTAGACTGGTGGACTCCTGAAGATAAAGCGAACTTTGAAAAGGCTACAAAAGCTCTTGCTTCTCAATATGACAAATACGAGCCGGTGAAAGGTACTTTTGTAAACGGTACATTCACAAATGGTGAGAATATTGCTGACTTAGGTGGGGTAAACATTGCCTACGACGCTCTTCAAATGTATTTAAAAGATAAAGGAAACCCTGGAAAAATCAGTGGATTCTCTCAGGATCAGAGATTCTTCCTAAGCTGGGCAACTGTTTGGAGAACTTTATCCAGCGAAAAATACATGATCAACCAAGTGAAGACAGATCCGCATTCTCCGGGTTATTTCAGAAGCTTCGGTCCGCTGATCAATGTTGATTCTTTCTATAAAGCATTCGATGTGAAAAAAGGAGACAAATTATATAAAGCTCCGGAAGACAGAATTAAAATCTGGTAAAAATGCAAACCGTTCAGCAATGAACGGTTTTTGTTTTTTAATGAAGGAGAAATATATCAATAGGAGCGGACTTTAGTCCGCTTACAATAAAAAATTAAAATCGTATGGCTTTAGCCGAAACTTAAAATTAAGTGTTATCAACTTATATCTAATCCTGTCTTTTTCGTCTCGTATTTTAAACGCTATTATTGAAGACTTTTCATCATTTGTCAATTACCCTTTATCACTTATCGTTAAAGTTTGTATATTTGATACGTTTGTGTAAAATCAAAAATTATCTTTAATGAAAAAGCTAAATATTGGAATACTTGCCCTTTCGGGTATTGTATTTCTAAATTCGTGTGGTGCGGCGAAGACTGCAGGGACAGATACAAAAGCTGATGCTACGGCCACTGTGGTAAAACCGGTAAAAGAAGAAGTGAAAGAGGAGGGAATCAATTTATCTTATATGGATACAAATGTCCGTCCGCAGGATGACTTTTTTAGCTATGTGAACGGAAATTGGGTGAAAACCACTCAGATTCCTTCAGATAAAGCAAGCTGGGGGTCTTTCAATGCTTTGAGAGAAAATGTAGATGATGCTTCATTGGATATCTTAAACAAAATTCTTACTGAATCCTATTCAGAAGGATCAGAAGGACAAAAAATACAAAATTTATATGCTTCTTTTATGGATACCAATAAAAGGAATGCAGAAGGTTTAGCTCCTATCAAAGGAGATTTGGCAAAAATAGATGCTATTAAAAATCTTAATGATTTACAAAAATACCTTTTAGAAGCAACAAAATTAGGTGATAATTCCTTCTATGGATGGAGAGTAGGTGCCGATATGAAGAATTCTAAAATGAATGCAGTATATCTGGGCGGACCTGATCTTGGATTAGGAAGAGACTATTACCAAAAAGTGAATGAAGCAAACACTAAAACTTTAGCAGAATATCAGACTTATGTGGGTAAATTATTCGGAGTTTTAGGATATAAGAATTCAACTCAGGCAGCACAGAATGTCGTAGACTTTGAAAAACAACTGGCTAATAATCTATTAACTCTTGAGCAGAACAGAGATGCCAATCTAAGGTATAATCCTAAAAATGTATCTGAACTATCAGGTCTGGTGAAGAATGTTGACCTTGCAAAATATCTGAAAGATGCCAATGTGAATACAGACAGAGTGATCATTGGAGAATTGAAATATTACCAGAATATGGATCAGTTTGTGACGCAGAAAAATCTTCCTTTATTAAAAGATTATTTGAAATATCATTTAATTAACGGAAATGCAAGCAACTTAGATGATAATTTGGAGCAGATCAGATTCGATTTTTATTCAAAATATCTGCAAGGACAAAAAGAACAACGCCCAATGAATAAGAGAGGGTTAAGTCTTGTAAATGGTGTGCTTGGTGAGGCTTTTGGAAAGTTATATGTTGAAAAATATTTTACTCCTGAGGCAAAACAGCAAATGGAAACGTATATTGATTATCTTTTAAAATCATTCAAAACCCATATTGCAAATATAGACTGGATGTCTCCTGAAACAAAAGTGAAAGCTCAGGAAAAACTGTCCAAATTTACTGTGAAAATCGCTTATCCTGATAAATGGAAAGACTATTCAAAATTAAAAGTGGAATCTCCAAAACAAGGAGGTACATTATATTCTAATCTCCAGAATGTTGCTGCTTGGCAATATCAAAAAAATCTGGATAAAATAGGGAAACCTGTTGACAAGACAGAATGGGGAATGACGCCACAAACGGTAAATGCATACTATAGCGGTTCAAACAATGAGATCGTATTCCCTGCAGCGATTTTACAACCTCCTTTTTACAATCCTAAAGCAGATGCAGCAGTGAATTTCGGAGGAATTGGTGCGGTAATCGGACACGAAATTTCTCATGGATTTGATGATAGCGGTTCCCGTTTTGATGGAGATGGAAATCTTAATAACTGGTGGACAGATGCTGATCGTAAAAATTTCGATGCAAAAGTAGGAGAATTGGCAGCTCAATACAGTGCTTATGAACCGGTAAAAGGCAGCTTTGTAAATGGTAAGTTTACAAGTGGAGAAAATATTGGTGACTTAGGTGGAGTAGCGGTAGCATATGATGCTCTTCAGATGTATCTTAAAGATAAAGGAAATCCGGGTAAGATTAGCGGATTTACTCAGGATCAGAGATTCTTTATGAGCTGGGCGACGGTTTGGAGAACAAAAGCAACCGATCAATATATGATCAACCAGGTGAAAACGGATCCACACTCTCCTGGAACGTTCAGGGCATTTGGACCACTGGTAAACCAGGATTCATTTATCAAAGCATTTGATATTAAGCCGGGGGATAAAATGTATAAAGCTCCTCAGGACAGAATAAAAATTTGGTAACCTTACCAAAAATTGTTAGAAAAGAAAGAATCCGTCTCCATGAAATGTGAGACGGATTCTCTTTTAATATGCTTTTTTATAATTCCGGATGACAAACTTTATTCCGGTTTCTATAATATCTCCCATCGTTTTGCAATATTTGAAATTCACATCATAAGTGAGTTTTTGTAAAGCAGTTCTTAGTTCTATAACATTGGCTTCCGGTGCAATATTTTCTTTTTTCATAATGGAGATGAGCTCATCGAATCTGTTTTTGCTGCTGGTCACTCTTTTTACAATTTGAGAACGCACTTCCTTACGATACTGCTCTATAGAACTGGGCTTTAGTTTTTCCAGGACCATGTTTACCATTGGGTTATTTTCTTTAAAATACTGGGGAAGATAGACTTTCAAATTTCCCTCATAAGTCTGCTGATCAAAATCAATAGGGCGAATTCTGTAAATTACCTGGTCAAAGTCGTGTATAGGAATAACAACATAATTATAAGAACGCATGTCGCCAAGAAGTCCGATGAGGCAACGTTCATTGAATTTCACAAATTCTTTGGAAATCTGAGCTTTTTCCAACTCCGTACAATTGGATAAATGCTTCTGAATAAAGACATCTCCGGGAATTCCCAAAATATGTTCCTCTATTAAAGTATTTCGATATATCAGAAAATTGATTCGGTTGGGAGAAAGCAGATCTTCGAGCTCCAGCCCATATATGCGGGAAGCATCCGCCTGTTTAATATAAAAGTTAGTATAATTATCATTCAGAATATTTCTTACCCGAATTCGGAACGGTTTAGAATTTCCGAAGGTACAAAAGTCGATTGTGTCTACTTTCAGATAGGGTAAAGTAGCTTCATCTCCGTCGGAATGAAGGAGGGTGTAAATCTTATTTAAATTGGCTTCGATTTCTTTAAATTCATATTCAGAATACAATACTCCAAGCCATAAAGTATCTTTGCCTTCTTTATCCAGAATCCTCACACTATCACTAAACCTTAAAAGATCTTCATACAGAAAATGAATTTTGGTGGTTCTGTTATACTTCTCCAAATATTGTTGTAATGCTTCTGAAACTGGAAATATTGGTTTTCTAAAGGCTATTTTTACATCCTTCATGATTCTGTTTGCTTTGTTTAAATATAAAGAATATTTTTCTTCATGCTGAATGATTTAATATTTTAATCTGAATTCGGAATATTTTAATTTAGGTTGGGTACTTTTATAAGAGCAGAGTGTTTAAAGTTTTTATTTTATCTTTTTATGATTTATTTTATTTATTTTTCATAGCTTAGTGACATCGTAAGAGAGTGATTTCATGTTAAATAATTATAGATAAAGTTAAATAACTCAAGAAAAATCTTGACAAAATTTTGTATGTTACAGTTTTTTTTTAAATTTAAACACTGGATTGGTAATTTATTTAATTCATCTGTAAATTACTCAGAAACAGATCCAAATCAAAATCGTAAATCTCAAAATAATAATAATATGGCAATGTTTAACTATGGTGTTGGCGGAAACGAGGTAAAAGTAGACGCTAATGAAGCTATTCAGGAAATACAAGAAAATAAATCACTGATAGTAAGCCAACTTACAACAGACGAATCTTATACCCCTGAAATTGTAACAGGATTAAAAACTGTGGAAGACGTTTTCAAACATTTCCAGCCTTCTGTATCCGTACAACACGAAACAGAAGATGGTGGTGTAGTGGAAGAAGAATTCCGTTTTCAAAATCTTGCGGACTTCACTCCTAAAAGCCTTACTCAAAAGTCAGATTATCTGCAACAATTGAGCATGGAGCAGGAGCAGTACAACAAAATTGTACGTCAGCTGAAAACAAATAAAATTCTAAGAAATATGTTGGAGAACGATCAGACAAGAGCTGCGTTCATTGAGGTATTGAAGGATGTAGCACAAGAACTTGAAAAATAATTAAAGACTTACATTAAATCATGGATAGCAAATTACAGGCACAGGAAAGCCAGCAGCAGGGACAGCAGCAACACTCAGGGCAACCGAAAGGGAACCCGCTTGCAGAGCTCAATAAAATAGGAGGTTTTGGCTTTGTTGAATCCGTTGTAGACGGTATTGCCAATATGAACCCAACAAGAAAAGCAAGAAAGGAAATTTTCCTTAACGACAGCAATAAAGCAGACGAGAGAAAAGAACTTCTTCAAAAGATTAATCTTTGGGTAAGTCTTTTGGAAGGTAACGAACCTGCAGATAAAATGGCTGAAACGTGCAAAAATAAAGCACAACAAGCTGATCAGAACTTAAAAACAAATTTAAAAAATACACTCGACGCCGTTCGTATGTTGGAAACCAACTATAGAACTGTTGCTCAATTCTACAAAAATACAGAATTGGACAAAGTGGATAACGTAAATATTGTTAATGCAAGCCTTGAACAGGTTTCAGATTTGGATAATCCTTTATTCATTGATGCTATTTCTGAAGAATTTAAAAACTATTATGACCGTTTGGATCTTAGAGATAACTATTCAATTCTTGCCATACCAGGATATTTAGGATCTAATAAGGTGATTGAAAAGTGGGCAAAAATCTGTAACGAGAACAAAGTAATGATGGTTACAGACTTCGCCAACCTTGATAAACCGGATGATGTTGTAGATTTATTTCATTCCGCAAACCTTACCGGAGGCGAGCTTCACAGAAGTAACGTGATTATGACATGTAACTGGCTGGTAGGACGTGGAAAAGCTGAAGAAGTAGGAGAAGAAGAAAACGTAGAACTTCCACCTTCCACTTCATTAGCCGGGAAAATTCATAAAACCCTGATGTCTCAGGTAGCAGCAGGTAAAAAACATGGTAACATCAACGAAGTAGACGCTGTGAAATTCGAATTGAAGAAAAGTGAAATTTCTCAATTAGAAAAAATGGGTCTTGTTCCGATGGTTAACGAATACGGAAAGATCATGGCATTCTCTGCGAAAACATTATTCACAGGAGATAATATCGGTCTTCAAACATATTCCGTAGTTCGTGTATTCGACTATGTAACCAAAGTATTATTAGACTTCCTGAACAGAAGAGCTTTTGAAAACTGGAATGCTAAAAATGAAGATGATTTGAGAAGACAAATTGTAACTTTCCTAGATAATATCAAAGGACCGGACAAATTGATCGAGAAATTCAAAATCGTTCGTTTCGAACAGGATAGAGTGAATAAAGACAGAGTATGGCTTGATATCCGTATGACCCCATATTTCCCTACAAAAAGTTTCGTTATTAAATTAGACGGACACAAAGGAGATGATGGTAACGAGTGGGATGCAGAATATTCTCAAGAATAAAAAGACTTATTTTTAATAACAAAAACCGATGCAATTTTTACATCGGTTTTTTTCTACCAATACCTATGAATATTATGATAAATAAAAAACTTGCCATTGTATTGCCCGTCTTATTGATGGTGTTTTTGGTAAGTTGTGAGAAAAAATACCAAAGCCCGGGCCAATACGAAAACGATTTATTTGCTGATGAACGCCAGGAAGGGAAGGCCTACATTATGAATGAGGATGAGTGTTTTGAAGGCAGTGAGCTGGTTATTGCAAGCTCAGATGTAAAGTTGGCAGACAGTTCAAAAGGACGAGGAAAGCCATTTTTTATCTATAAAGTAAGATCCGGAAAGGTATTAAAAACCGTAAGGGATTCCACTATAGAATACCCGGTTCAGTTTTTATCGCCATACAGGCTAAAATTGAAAAGCGATTCTATGTACGTCTATTTGAAAAACCTTGAAGGCTATCGTCTCATTGCCAAAGATAGAAATCTTAAATATCAGTGGCTGAAATCAGCTCCGGTATATGCTGTGAAGAAAAAATAAAATAAGCTTATCTTTGTTCCTTCAAAATAAATGAAGACTAAGATTCTTCAAAAGTTAAATAGATAAAGCTTTTTGGAAAAAAATAGTGTAGCCTCAAACTTTCTTCATGTAGGAAACAGGCTTTTGGCGTGGTATAAGAATAATGCGAGAGATCTGCCTTTCAGACAGACGAAAGACCCTTATAAAATTTGGATTTGTGAAATTGTATTTCAACAGACGAGAATCAATCAGGGATTAAATCATTATAACAATTTCATTAAAAGATTTCCGGATGTAAAAACTTTGGCTGAAGCGGAAGAAAATGAAGTATTGCTATATTGGAAAGGACTAGGCTATTATTCCAGAGCCATCAATATTCATAAAGCTGCTAAGCAGATTATGACCGATTATCAAGGGATATTTCCTTCCCACTATGAAGACATTTTAAAATTAAAAGGAATCGGAAAATACACGGCAGCTGCTGTTTCAAGCATCTGTTTTGGAGGGAAAATGCCGGCTGTTGATGGGAACTTTTACCGTGTATTGAGTCGTCTTTTTGCAGATGATTTTGATATTTCAAGTTCAAAAGCGTTTACCTATTTTTCAGAACTGGCAACCTTAGTTATGCCGGAAAACGTGGGCGATTTTAATCAGGCTATGATGGATCTTGGTTCAGAAATCTGTAAACCTAAAAATCCTCTTTGTGAAGAATGTCCTATCCATAAAGACTGCCTGGCTTTTTCTTTGCAAAAGGTTACCGATTATCCTGTAAAAACAAAAAAGGTAAAAGCTGAAGATCTTGCTCTGACTTATTATTTTGTTCAAAAAGATGAGCAATTTCTCATCCGTCAGAGAGGAGATGATTTTATCTGGAAAAAATTGTTTGAATTTCCATCATCCATTCCAAGTGAAATGGAACCCTATATCATCGGGTCCAAAACAGTTAATCATAAGTTGACTCACAAAAACTTAAGCATTGAAATATTTAATGTAAAAGTGACCTCTGTCAAGGTTTGGAATGATTTTATAGCTGAAAATCAATACCTCATTACAGATATTGAGGGATCCCATGAAAAATCCTTCCCCAAGCCTCTCGAAAATTACATTCAAAACTCTCTGAAAGACTGAAATTTGTCTTCCGAAATCTGAAATCTAATTTGTACTTTTGCAAAATGATAAAAAAAGTCATTTTTATTTTTATATCGCTGCTTTTAATTTCATGTGGAAAAGACCCGGTCCCGAAACCTTACGGAGAACTGCGTCTTGAATATCCTGCACCGAAATATCAAAAGTTTGAAAACAATTGTGCTTATACTTTTGAATATTCAAATTTTGCAAACATTACAGCAGCCAAAAAACCTTGCTGGTACTATTTGAATTATCCAAAAATGAAGGCTAAGGTTTTTGTTACCTATTATCCGATACAAAATGACTTTGCTGAGCACATCAAAGAAGCAGAAAAAATGGTATATGAACATACGATCAAAGCAAGTGCAATAGATACCAAATCCTTTGAGTACCCGGAAAAAAAAGTTTATGGAAATTTCTATGAGCTTAAAGGGCAAAGTGCTTCTAATCTCCAATTTTATATTACAGACAGTACGAAGCATTTCGTTACTGCTTATTTATACTTTAATTCAAGACCTAAACCCGATTCTTTAGCTCCTGCAGTAAACTATATCAAAAACGATATGAAACATCTGCTGGATACTTTTGAATGGAAAAAATAATTCTTTTTAAAATACATTGAAAAATATATGAAACTTTTAGTTGTAGGAAGTGTTGCATTTGATGCAATCGAAACTCCATTTGGTAAAACGGATAAAATCTTAGGAGGTGCAGCCACTTATATTGGGATCACTTCATCTATTTTAGGCGTTAAATCCGGTATCGTTTCTGTAGTAGGGGGAGACTTTCCACAGGAACATCTTGACATGTTCACAGACAGAGAAGTAAACATCGAAGGAATTGAAATCGTAAAAGAAGGAAAAACATTCTTCTGGTCAGGAAAATATCATAACGATTTAAATACCAGAGATACTTTGGCTACAGAAGTAAACGTATTGGAAAACTTTGATCCAAAAATCCCGGATTCAATGCAGGATGCTGAGATTTTATTACTTGGAAACCTACACCCTGGCGTTCAGTTATCAGTACTTGAGAAAATGAATAAGCGTCCTAAGCTTGTTATCCTTGATACGATGAATTTCTGGATGGATTGTGCATTGGATATTTTAATGGATATGATTGCTAAAACTGATGTAATCACGATTAATGATGAAGAGGCACGACAACTTTCAGGAGAATATTCTTTAGTAAAAGCTGCTAAAAAGATTCACACTATGGGTCCTGAATATGTAATCATTAAAAAAGGCGAGCACGGAGCTTTACTTTTCCATGACAATAAAGTATTTGCTATTCCGGCGTTGCCATTAGAAGAAGTTTTCGACCCGACAGGTGCTGGAGATACTTTTGCAGGAGGTTTTGCTGCTTACCTTGCTAAAAAAGGGAAATTCGATTTTGATACCATGAAGTCTGCATTGATCGTAGGTTCTGCAATGGCATCATTTACAGTGGAAAAATTCGGAACAGAAAGGATTCAGGAAGTGCAGGAAGCTGATATGTTTGGCAGATTGAGACAATTCAAGGAATTGACGACATTTGATGTGGAGCTGCAGTAAATAAGTCTTTTTAAGAAATATTTATAATAAAAAATTGAGTAAAATTCGTTAAGAATTCTAAATTTGCAACTTGTTTAAAATAGTAAAATGACAAATAAACTAAAAATCACTTTTCTTCTTGGGGTTTTCATGATGATATTCTCTTCAAATATGATGAATGCTCAGATAAAACAAGGAGATTTAGTGGATGGTATTGCTGCTGTTATTGGAGATGAAATTGTTTTGGAATCTGATGTAAATGAACAGATGAATTATGCAAAACAGCAAGGAGCTTCTCACAACACAGATAAATGTGAGTTCTTAGAAAGTCTGATCAGCAATAAACTTCTTGTATACGAAGCAAAAAAAGATACGCTTATTGAAAACCGTTCTGCAGCGATCAAAGAACAGGCTAATGCAAAATACCGTCAGTTGCTTTCTCAATTTCCGGACGAAAAATCAATGCTTGCCGCTTATAAGTTCAGAAATGGTTATGAAATGAAAAACGCTATCGAAAAGATAGATATAGACCAATATTACGGACAAGCAAAATATCAAAGAGTTACTGATAAAGCCGACGTGACTCCAAATGAAGTTACTGATTTTTATAACCTTTATAAAATGCAGTTGCCACAGGTAAAAGATGAGGTTACTTTAGCGCAAATCATGATGTATCCTAAATTAAGTGAGACCCACAAGCAAGACTTAATTAATAGATTGAAAAAGATCAAGAAGGATATTCTCGGAGGTGAAAGCTTTGAGAGCCAGGCTAGAATTTATTCTGAAGATGAAGGATCTGCTTCCAATGGAGGTTTGTATAAAAACATTACAAAAGGGCAGATGGTGAAGCCTTTTGAAGCTGCGGCATTAAATCTTCAGGATAATGAAATTTCTGAACCTATAGAATCTGAATTCGGATACCATATTATTCAATTGTTGAAGAGATCCGGTAAAGTGTATGATGCAAGACATATTTTGTTAAAAGCTACACCGACAGATGATGAGATCAAAACGGCAAAAGCAAAATTAGATAGTATCAGAGGATTGGTTATGAATGGTAAAATGACATTTAAAGATGCAGCCTTCAAATTCTCAGATGATAAAAGAACTAAATTCAACGCAGGAGTAATCCCGGGCGGAGATGGTTCTGATAAAATTGAAAGAGAAAGTGTTCCTGGATCAATCAGTTATGAATTAGCCGGTTTAAATAAAGGAGATATTACAACTGCTTTTGAAGACGATGACAACAGAAGAAAAGTTGTTAAGATTATTAAACTGGATGATGTTATCCCTGCTCACCAAATTACGCTGGAAACAGACTTTAGCAGAATCAAACAGATGGCGCTGAATAAAAAGAAGAATGAAATGGTTGAAAAGTTTGTAAACTCTAAACTGCCAACGACTTTTATCTCTATTGACGGACGTTATGATAATTGTAATTTCAAGTCCAATTGGAAGAAAGAATCAATTAAAAAATAAAATTAAAACCTTCAGAATTTCTGAAGGTTTTTTTGTGCATAAATTAGCTATATGTAAAATGCTCAAATTAAAAGAGTACACAGCAGATTTTCATAGATATTTGCATATGATTTTTTGATTATGTCTGATTTTCGATTTGTGGTTGATAGTATATAATTTTCCAGTTAAAATTTTTCCCGTAAAATCTTTCTTTTTAGTATTTTTACGCATGAGCAATTTTATAGATTTCAACGCAGCAAAAAAACTTCATGATATGCAGTCCGGTCAAAATAGAATTACACAACTTTTCGATATAAAATATCCAATTATACAGGCAGGGATGATTTGGCATTCCGGTTGGAGATTAGCTTCGGCAGTTTCCAATTGTGGCGGATTGGGATTGATAGGAGCAGGAAGCATGTATCCTGATATTTTAAGGGAAAATATTCAAAAGTGTAAACAGGCAACGGATAAACCTTTTGGGGTGAATGTTCCTATGTTGTATCCTAATATCAATGAAATCGTTCAGATCATTCTTGAAGAAGGAGTTAAAATCGTTTTTACATCTGCCGGAAATCCCAAAACTTATACAGAAACTTTACAAAAAGAGGGATTGAAGGTTGCTCACGTAGTTTCATCTACCAAATTTGCAGTAAAATGTGAAGATGCGGGTGTAGATGCTATTGTTGCCGAAGGTTTTGAAGCCGGAGGGCATAATGGAAGAGATGAAACAACAACGTTTTGTTTGATTCCTAATGTGAAAAAACATATTTCTAAGCCGTTGATTGCAGCAGGAGGAATTGCCTTAGGTTCGCAAATGAAAGCCGCAATGATTTTAGGGGCTGATGGAGTACAGATCGGTTCCCGTTTTGCCGCAACGACTGAAGCCAGCGCCCATGAAAACTGGAAAAAGAAAATCATTGAGTTACAGGAAGGAGATACACATCTTACACTAAAAGAATTGGCTCCTGTGCGAATGGTTAGGAATAAATTCTTTAACGAATTGGAAGAGATTTACCAAAGTGGAAGAAATAAAGAAGCATTAATAGCGTCACTAGGAAGAGCCAGAGCAAAAAAAGGAATGTTTGAAGGGGATATGGAAGAAGGCGAGCTGGAAATAGGACAAGTTTCTGCTTTAATTGATGATATTCTGCCGGTAGAAACTGTTTTCAATCATTTATTGAAAGAATTTGAAGAAACAAAAATGCCAAGTTTCTAAGCTATATAAAAGATAAAAAGAGATCGCTCAAAGGAGCGATCTTTTCTTTATTACTATGATTTATAGCCATTATAAATATCTGTGATATTAGTTACTACGATTTCATGTCTTTCAGAGTTATTCCCTTCCAGAATAAAAGTGGCATAATATTCAGAATGTCCTGTAATAGCTTCTTTCTTTTGAACAATTTGTAGTTTAAACCTTGGATTCGTTACATTTCCTGCAACGGTATTGGTTGCCCATACGGCATTTTCAGCGTTGTATGGAGCTTTTTTATATAAAACCAAGTTGCCATCTGTCTGTGCACTTAAGTAAGGTCCGTTATTTCCATCGACAGTATTTACTGTATTAGTAGCCCATAGAACGGGAGTCTTAGGATATTCGGGACCATCCCATTTAACAGGACTGGCATATAAAACTAAATTACCATCTCTTTGAAGATCAAGGTGAAGGCGAACGTTTCCATAAATAATGCCAATTGAACTTGGTCTACTTGGTATGGTAACGGGCTCAAAAGGAAAAAGCTCATTAGCTGTTTGACTTTCAACCAATACAGTTGTTTTTATAGTTGTCCATCTATCTGTTGGGTTAGTATTGTCCACAGATGATTTTGCCAATGCTGCCTGTTGTGTTTCTGTAGTCATATCACTGTCTGTAGAACAAGAAAAATTGACCAGAGCTAATAAAGCTAAAGAAGAAATCTTTAATGTGTTTTTCATGGGTATTGTTGTTGTATTTTTTGTTTACGAGTGCAAATATATAATAAGCACAATAATCTCAAATTTGTGATATATCTATTCTTTTAAACTTATTTTTGTATTTAATTCAGTTTTTCTTTTATTATTTTTAAATATTTAAAACCCTTAGTGGTGTCTTATTTTATTGTTCACTATTTGGAGACTTTATGTTAATTTTTTAATAAATAGATAAGTGATTGAAAAAAAGAGAATTAAAATTTAATCAGTACATCTATAACTTGATTGGATTTAAAATGGATTAAAATTTTAACCTAATTCATATTGCTTTTTGGTAATTTTGTAAGAATAGAAGTCTTGAAAATAAGACTTAACAAAAAAGAATTGAAGAAAATTTATGGTACAGAATACGATAGTAAATGTAGAAGGTAAAAGTCTTTATGTGGAATACAATAATTTATTTGAAAACAGACCGACAATTGTTTTTCTACACGATTCTTTAGGATCAGCACAACTTTGGAGAGATTTTCCAATCAAATTATCAGAAACAACACAATGTAATATCCTCGTATATGATCGTTTAGGATATGGAAAATCAGCTCCTATGCATACCCATGAAAGACCGGTACATTATATGGAATTAGAAGCAGATCTGCTGAATGAGTTATTAAACGAATTCAATATTAATAAGCCAATCTTGTTCGGACACAGTGATGGAGGAACAATTGCCTTGATCACCGCTGCAAAGTATCCGAAAAGAGTAGAGGCCGTTGTTTGTGAAGCAGGACATATTTTTGTGGAAGAGGTTACTCTAAAAGGAATCTATGATGCCTGGGAGGCTTATAAAACGACAAACCTTGCAGAACGCTTACAAAAATACCACGGTGACAAGGTTGAAACCCTTTTCAAAGCCTGGACGGAAACCTGGACCCGGGATGATTTCCGAAACTGGAATATTGAATATCTTTTGAAAGATATCGTCTGTCCGTTACTATTTATTCAAGGAGAAACTGACGAATACGGGACCTTAGATCAGGTTGAAAAAACAGTTACTCAGGTAAAGGGGGCTACAGAGAAATATATTATTCCAGATATTGGACATACTCCTCATAAAGAAGTTCCAGATTTGGTAATGAATAAAGTAGAGGAGTTTATTAAAAGCTTATCAATGTATTTTTGCAGATAGATTATTAAATGTATATTAAGCGTCATTAAATCGAAATATTTTTATGAGACATTTTATTTTTATTCTTTGCCTTTTTTCACAACTAATCTTCGCACAGAATAAAAGGTTTATTTATCAATATACTTTTATTCCGGATTCTACCAATAAAGCTCATGCTATTAAAGAGTTTATGTTTCTGGATGTGGTTAATGGTACTTCTTCATTTTTTAGTCAGCGAAAATATGTGTTAGATTCCACACTGATTGCTCCGCAAAATAAAGGAAAAATGATTATCCCTCCCAGGGATTTGACTTTATTGTACACTATAGAAAAAAAAGATGGCAAAGTTTTTTACAAAGAATTGGAAAGCTCTGCGACAATGAGAATGAAAGTATATGATGATAGAAAAATGGATTGGAAAGTACTTGGAGATAAACAGCAGTTCTTACACTATAATGCTCAAAAGGCTTCCCTGGATTTTGGGGGCAGAAAATGGACAACATGGTTTACACAAGATATTCCTATTCAAGATGGTCCTTATAAGTTTAATGGACTTCCCGGGCTTATTGTAAAGATGGAAGATACAACAAAAAGTCATGTTTTCGAATTAGTTGGAATATCCAACTTATCGGATAAGTATTCATATCCCGAGCAGTATGGATACATGAATGAGGTAGAATTTTCTTTGGCTGAGTTTAAAAAAAAATATTTACAGTATAGAAAAGATCCTGGTGCTGATATAAGACGACTGTATATAGAAGGAAGAATTCCTGATCAACTAGATGCTTCGGGAAAATTTCGCACCGGAGCAGAAATGGTAAAAGAAGTAGAGCAGCTGGAGAAAGAAAAGGTAAAGAAAGATAATAATATTATCGAAATTGATCTAATTAAAAATCAGTAGAAAATAAAAAAGAGGTTGTTTCAAAAGTCAAATAATTTGGCTTTTGTCATTGACTACGTCGAATCTTCGATTTCTGACGCAGGAAGAATCTCTTTGACAACCAATTATATGAGATTCTTCACTGCATTTCATTTCATTCAGAATGACACTTTTGAGATTCTGCCTCTTTTTTATGATAACAAGCAAAGTTCAGACTTAATATTCTTTCTTGCCTGCACTTCATATTTTTCTTTGAAATAATCTGTCTTAAATAAGTTCTCAAGTTCAAGAAAGTGCTTCAGTACTTTTTTTCTTCCCGGCTTATAAAGTAGATCCGGATAAATAGAATACTCTTTTCTGATTTTTTGAGTGTAATCCAGATAGGTCTTCCAGTCTTTTCCAAGAATGGAGAGATCAGCGTCCAAAAGATAATTGATATCATGATCTTCGGATAGTAAATGCTGTTTGGTCGCTAGAATTTGTGCTGAGATGACCTGTGTTTCATCTTGGCTTATTCCGAGTTCCTGAAGTCTTGATGCTGCTGTTATGGCACTATTTTCTTCATTAGATTTGGAAGTAGCGCTATAAATAATATCGTGATAAAACACAGAAAAAGATAGGGCCGTAAAGTTGGAAATATCATTTTTTACAAATTCAAGCTCTTGAAACATATTTTCCAAATGGAAAAGATTGTGATAGTATCTGCCTTTTTCAGTATACTTGGTTTCAATTTCGTTCCAAAGTCTCTTTATTAAGCCGTGATCTTCTGTGGAAAGTGAACAAAGACGTTCAAATTGATTTTTGAGATTCATGATGCGTAAAAAGATAAAAAAAAGGAACTTTTAAAAAGTTCCCTTATTTGCTTCCAGAACAGCTTTTAGCTCAGCCCAGCCTCCGCCGTTATAGCCGTCCTTTAATCCTTGATGAGTAAGATATTCCAATGCTTTTCCACTTCTGTTTCCACTTCTGCAGAATAAGATAACAGGTTTTTCGATGGATAAAATCTCATCTTGTCTGTCTTCTACTTCACCCAGAGGAATATTCTTTGCTCCGTCTATATTTCCGTCCATTTCAAGCTCCATTGGCTCACGAACGTCGATCAGTTCATAGTTTCCAGATTGTATTACTTCTATTAAAGACATAATTGTTTATTTTAAACATTAAATTATAAACGAAAGTACGTAATTTTTTTTGAAACTTTCCTTCGGTTTTAGTTTTAGAAAAGAGTATACCCCAATATAAAGGATACACTGGTATAATCTGAACTTAAATAGACATAATTACGAAGTAGATTTCTGGATGTCCCTACTCTGACTTCAGCACTGAATTTATCATTATATTTATATCCTGCCCCAAATATGAAATTACTTACCGCTGATATTTCTAGATTTGAGTGCTTGAATTCTATAGATGAATTCATACTAAAATCCAGTAAATAGGCAGCATTGATAAATATTTTTGAGCGGTCATTTAAAAAGAAATAATGCCTTACTCCGATGGGTAGCTCTATAGATTTGTAATCTGCAGTAATATTGTATTTGTTTTCAAAGTAACTTCCTTCATTCTCAATAGCTTCTACATTCCCTTTATAGTATTGATAGGTAGGTTCAGTAAAAAGAGCCCATTTGTTTTTATTGAAAGGAAGAACATATTCAAATTCCAATCCGATTCTAAATGAAGTGTAATTTCCAAAATCGATTTTGGCATCATTCGTATGAATAGCATTCAAACTAAGACTGGAAAAATTAACGCCCGGTCTTACATTAAGATGAAAGAGCCCTTTCTTTGCATTTTGTTTTCCGTAATCTGTAATTGAACCTCCTGAGCATTCATTATACTGAGCGAAAATTTTCGTAAGATCTTTCTTGTTGTAATGAGTACTTTGAATTTGCTCTCCTTTAATATTACAATTCAAATGTTGAGCAATCTGTTTTTTAAAATCTTCATTATATCCTATAGTAGATTCATTGATATAGTAGGATTTATAAATAAGCTGTTCCGGTTCCGATTGTTCTGAGGTATAAAAAAAACTTCTGTTGTTACCATCTTCATAATACAGAAGGTCTGCTTTTCCTTCTATGATATATTTAAGGAATAGAGTTTCCTTTTTAAAGTCAGGGTCCCTTTTGTCGGACATTGCGTTTAAGTTGGTGGAAGAACGGTCAAGCATGACAGTAGCTCTTACATACTTTTGATCACCATCAATGCTAAACTCCTGGACATTATTGATGCTTTCCTTTTTTATTTCTGAGGACTCATCTGTTTTGTATTCAAAATCTACAGGATTATTTTTCCAGTCTACGTTTTTTATGAGAACTTCCTTTTTAGTACCGGAATTGTCTACGAAATATCCTTTTTCAAATTTAATTTGTGCATAATATGTACTTGCAGCAAGAAGTCCTGCTAAAAGACCAATTTTTTTCATAGTTATTTAATAGTTTATTAAATTCTGTTGCTTTTAATAGAATTATTTTAAAAATGGCAAATTTATAAAATAATCTTAGTTTTGCAATGTGAAATTATGAATCTAAGCGCAGAAAAATACTCCCAATTGATAAAATCTAAGGCAAAAAGTTTTGGATTTCAAAGTTGTGGTATTTCTAAAGCAGATTTTTTGGAGGAAGATGCACCGCGCCTGGAAGCATGGCTTAAGAACAACTGCCATGGCGAAATGAAATATATGGAAAATCATTTCGATAAAAGACTCGATCCAAGGCTATTGGTAGAAGGTTCTAAATCTGTTATTTCACTTTCCTACAATTACTTTCCGAAAGAAAAAATTTCCATACTGGAGAATTTTAAAATTTCAAAATATGCCTATGCAGAAGACTATCATGAGGTGATCAAAGAAATCCTTCTTGAAATGGTAGCAGAATTACAGGAGGAAATAGGAGAGTTCGGATTTCGGGTTTTTGTAGATTCGGCGCCGGTTTTAGAAAGAAGCTGGGCCAGGAAATCCGGAATAGGATGGGTCGGGAAAAACGCTAACCTGATTACCAAGCAGAATGGCTCCTTTTACTTTCTGGCCGAGATTATCTGTGACTTGGACCTTATCCCTGATCATGAAACAACGGATCATTGCGGAACTTGCAGGAAATGCATAGATGCTTGTCCTACAGATGCGATTGTTTCTGAAAAAATTATTGACGGAAGCCGTTGTATCTCTTATGCAACTATTGAGTTGAAAAATGAAATTCCGGATCATTTTAAAAATAAGATGGAAGACTGGATGTTCGGATGTGATATCTGCCAGGACGTTTGCCCCTGGAATAGATTCTCAGCTCCTCACCAACAAAGCAGATTCACACCTAATGAAGCGCTTAAAAATTTTAAAAAAGGAGAATGGAAGGAGCTTACTCAGGAAATTTTCTCTGAGATTTTCAGAAAATCACCGGTGAAAAGAACCAAATTTGCAGGCCTGAAAAGAAATATTGAGTTTTTACAGAAATCTTCAGACTGATTTTATCCTAAACTTGTGGTGACAATTCCTTATTTGGAATTTTGTGGAGTTCCAAACTAAAGCTGATAAACGACCAGTCCTTAAATTTTTCATTTTAAGGAGGTTAAGATTTATAAATGTAAGTTTCTTGAAAGGCTTTTCCTAAAAAGAAAAATTGACTTTCAGGAGATCAAATCTCACCGAAAATCAACGTCTTTTTTGTATTCTTTTTGGAGCCGTTTTTACTCTTACTTTAAATCTTTTCTGTGACTTGGTATTTTTACGCATATTTGTGAATATTTCGTAACTAAATATAGTCATTTTTTCGATTAAAACAAATACTTTTACCAAAAATTGTAGATTAAATTTTATTAAAAAACATGACCTTGAAAAGTATTTTATTGTATATCTTAAAAATCTTGGGAGTAATCTTAGGAATAGTAATCATTTATGTACTTCTTGGATTATTGATCCCCTTTATTCCTGTTTCAGCAAAAGATGACGGACAAAAGAAAGAAATTCCTATTTACATCTTTACCAATGGTGTACATACTGATATTGTAATGCCTGTAAAAACAGATCTTAAAGATTGGAGCTTAAGCATCCCTTTCGCTAATACAAAATCCAAAAGAACAGATTATAATTATATTGGGATAGGATGGGGAGACAAAGGTTTTTATCTGGAAACCCCTACGTGGGCTGATCTGAAATTTTCAACCGCAGTCAAAGCTGCATTTTGGTTAAGCGATTCAGCAATGCATTGCACTTATTATACAAGTATGAAAGAAGGTGAGGATTGTAAAATGATTATGATAAGCAGAGCACAGTATGAGAGCCTTGTGAAATATGTTGAAGCCAAGTTTGACAGGGATCAGAATGGAAATTTTATGTTGATTCCCACCGATGCAGTTTATGGTGACAATGACGCCTTCTATGATGCGAAAGGAACTTATAGTTTCCTTTACACCTGTAATACGTGGACGAATAACGCTTTAAAAGCAGCAGGACAGAAAGCGGCTCTTTGGACACCATCTGATTTTGGGATTTTTCAACACTATAAATAATACATGAAGAGGGTTTATTTATTTTTCATCATCTTTTGGATATGTTCATGTTCTCAGGAAAGAAAAAATAATAGAGTAAGAACAATAGAAACACCAGTAGCTGTAGAAAAGAAACCTGAAGCTGATTTTTCTAAATTACAAATAAAAGCGGAAGAAGCATTTAAATTCTGTGCTTCAAAGAATCTTAATAAAGATTTCTGTATTCTCATTGATATGAGCCTTCACTCCGGTGTTAACCGTTTTTTTGTCTGGGATTTTAAAAATAATAAGATTTCGAAAAAATATCTGGTAGGGCATGGATGCGGTTCCAATTCCTGGAGTAAAGATGATTCTAAAGCAAATCCGGGATTCAGTAATGAAGATGGAAGCCACCTTTCATCTTTAGGAAAGTATAAATTGGAAGGAAGAGGCTATAGCGACTGGGGAATCAATATCAAATACCAGATGCACGGTCTTGAAGAAACCAACAGTAATGCTTTAAAAAGATTTATTGTCTTTCATTCGTGGAATCTGATGAGTGATACTGAAACTTTCCCGAACGGATCTCCTGAAGGATGGGGATGTCCTACTGTTTCCAACAACGCCATGAAGGAAATAGATCCGATGATTCAGAAATCAGAAAAACCGGTATTGATGTGGATCTATAATTAAACCTTTGTTATACCTTTGCTTTCATAACAATCATGTTAACTGATTCTGCCCTATGAAACATACCCTTTTTCGTGAACAACAGCTCAATTGTAATATAGAAACAGCCTGGAAATTCTTTTCTTCAGCAAACAATCTTTCAGAAATTACTCCGAAAGACATGGGGTTTATTGTGCTGACAAAAATGGATGATGATGAAATTTATCAAGGGATGATCATTGATTACTATGTTTCTCCATTATTCGGAATTAAAATGAAATGGCAAACCGAAATTACCCAAGTAGATTTCCGGAAAAGTTTTATTGATTTTCAAAAGAAAGGCCCGTACAAACTATGGAATCATCATCATGAATTTATTCCTAATGAAAATGGTGTTCTAATGAGAGATACCATTGATTATGAACTTCCCATGGGTTTTCTCGGGGATATAGCGCATCATCTTTTTGTTAAAAAGAAATTGGACTATATTTTCGATTATCGTTTCAGGGTATTGAGTAGGTTGTTTTAGATAGGAATTTACTATTAATAATAGTGGATTAGTCTCAAAAGTTGGGGACTAGACAAAAAGTTTGGTTAATTTAAAAGGAAAGTAAATTAGCTTTTTATTACTCTAAGTTTACACTGAAGTTTTATTTAGACGCAAAGATAAGATACAATTCATTATTGATAAGGGAGCTAAGAAAGCGACAAAAGTCGCTGATGAAGCAATGTAGATATGCGTACGCTTAGAAAGAATCAATACAATTGATTCAGCTCTTTGCTTCCTAAAATACAACACCAGATAATAGAAATCCTTTGCGTTAAATTTTAAAATTAAACAGATCTAAATATTCTAAGCCACACAACGATCCATAATAATGAACAAAGCCACCCGAAAAGGTGGCTTCTATATTATGATAAACCTATCTGCATTATACAACAGAGGTTTGATAATCAAATGTTATTTAACAATCTGGATGTTGATCGCAGAAAATCCTTTTGGAGACTTTTCTTTTTCAAAAGATACTTTGTTTCCTTTTTTTACCGGTTCTGCACAGTTGTTATTGTGGAAAAAGATATTTTCTTTTGTATTGTCTTCAGTGATAAAACCATATCCTTTCTCACTGTGGAATGTAATAATTCCTGTTTTTCGAGGGTCTTCCTCAATAATAGGAGCTGCTCCCAACTGAATATCGTCTAGGTTTACTTCCTGTCTTTCTTCAGGAGGAGTGGAAGTTAATCTTCCAAATTCATCCACGTACATGAAAGTATCCTCCAAATCTTTTCCTTTGTTGTTGTTTGACTTACGTTCTTCGCGTCTTAGCGCTTTTTCTTTTTGCTTTTGAATTTTTTTCTTGAAATTTTCCTTTTTAGAAAAAGAATCTGCCATAAATTATTTTTAGTATTTAGTTGCTATATGTTATGCTATCCACTTGGGATCGTTTTAGACCCTTAAACCACCTGTATTTTCTGTCTTGGATTCCCCAGTCATCAAGAGCTTTAAAATTCCGACAAGTTGTTCTTAGCAGGATTAAAGTTAAAAATGTGGTTGCTCAAAAGGCAAAAGTTGAATAAAGATATTCAAGCTATAATAGAAAACAAAGTGGTAATTTGGCTATTAACGGTACAAATATACAACATTAAAATGAATAATGCTGTTTTAAATGATTGATTATCAGAAATACTTTTAATGAGAATATCAATGAATATTTTACTGTTTAAATAATCCTGAGGGAGAGGTGGTTCTGGAAAAATAGTGATAAAAAATCCCCAGCGTGCTGAGGATATGAAAAAATATATTATAAAATGATATGGTGTGTAATTGTATAATACGGATGGTAAGGCAGCAAATGTTATGCCTAAAATTCACATATGTTAGAGATTTATAGAAAAAAAACAATAAAAAAATTACATCTGGTTGATAGATAATATGGTAGTGAATAAGAGTGTTTTTAGTCTTGTTTAATTTTTTAATGTAAAATATAAAGTCTTGGTGTATACCCGAAAAATTCACCATGTTGAGATCGGTTTTATTATTCATCTTTGTTTCATTAACTTTTAAAATATAAAAAAATGTCAACACACGATGTAAAAGGAAAAGTGGTTTTAATTGCAGGAGGAGGTAAAAATCTTGGTGGATTATTAAGTAGAGACTTTGCTGCAAAAGGAGCTAAACTGGCAATACATTACAATAGCGAAAGTTCTAAAGCTGAAAGTGAAAAAACATTGGCTGAAGTTCAGGCATTGGGAGCAGAGGCATTCCTATTTCAGGGGGATCTGACGAAAGTAGATAATATCGTTAAGTTTTTTGATGAAACAATTTCCCGTTTTGGAGGGGTAGATGTCGCTATCAATACAGTAGGGATGGTATTAAAAAAGCCATTCGCCGAGACTACGGAAGCAGAATATGATACCATGTTCAATGTTAATTCAAAATCGGCCTATTTCTTTTTACAGGAAGCAGGTAAAAAATTGAATGATAAAGGAAAAGTCTGTACAATTGTTACTTCACTATTAGCTGCTTATACTGGCTTATATTCTACATACGCAGGGGCAAAAGCACCGGTTGAACACTTCACCAGAGCAGCATCCAAAGAGTTTGGAGCAAGAGGAATTTCAGTAACGGCTGTGGCTCCCGGTCCAATGGATACACCGTTTTTCTATGGACAAGAAGCTGATGACGCAGTAGCCTATCATAAATCGGCATCTGCTTTGGGAGGGCTTACGGATATCAAAGATATTGCTCCCCTGGTAGAATTTTTGGTAACTGACGGATGGTGGATTACCGGACAAACTATTTTTGCTAATGGCGGTTATACAACAAGATAATTTTGAATCATCCTTAATAAAACACCCCATTGAAATTCTTTTCAATGGGGTGCTTTTTATAAACGATGGAAGTTATGAAGTTTTAACCTTTGTTTTTTCCAGTATGTTTTTAACAATAAAATATCCTCCCAAAAGGACAAAAGGAATACTTAAAATTTGTCCCATATTCAAGCTCATACCATGTTCAAATTCCACCTGATCTACCTTGATAAACTCAATCAGGATACGCATGATAAAAATTAAAAGAATACTGATTCCAAAATAAAATCCTTTTCCGATTTCAATGGTATTTTTCTTATACATAAGATATACAATCAGGAAAATAATTCCATAAGAAATTGCTTCATAAAGTTGAGCAGGATGTCTCGGTAAATCATCCACCTGTCGGAAAATGAAAGCCCATGGAACGTTGGTAGGAACTCCAATGATTTCCGAATTCATAAGGTTGGCCAATCTGATAAAAACACCACCTAAGGGGAGTACAATAGCTATAGCATCCAGTATCGTCATAAATGGAATAGCATATTTTCTGGCATATATCAACAGCATAATAACCAATCCAATTCCGCCACCATGGCTTGCCAGTCCTGCAAAACCTGTGAAATGGTAAGCTCCGTCAGGTGCTTTTTGAATCGGTAAAAAGATTTCAAGAGGATGCTGGGAGTAATACTCAAAATCATAAAAGATACAATGTCCCAATCGGGCTCCTACCAGAATCCCTATAAGAGCGTATGAAAATAAAGCGTCATGCGCCTGTAAACTTAAGTTCTCTTTTTTGTAAATACTTTTTAAAATAGTAAAACATAATACCAGTCCTGTCAGAAATAACAGTCCGTAATATTTTATGGGAATACCTAAAATATTGATGATCTCAGGATTGACATTCCAGTCGATGTATAATAAACTCATTAATGTAGTTGGATTTTATGATGCAAATATAAGAAAATAGGAACTTTTGAGTGCTGAAGACGGTTTCGGGTACTCTATACATTGATTCATAAAGTATTAGTGATAAATCCCACCTGACTTATAGCTTGTTTTATAAGAACAAGAGATTTTTTATACTAAAGAAGCTGAATGCACAAAAAGTCAAATAGCTTATGACAAGTATAAGTAATAAACCTCTGATTTTTATCATATCAGATGTGGTTTTATCTGAAGTAGAATTTCAGCTAATTTAAAATGATTCTTGAAGAAACATTTTATAACTTTATTACCATATCAACACAGAAATATTTAATATGCATCATCAGTTAGAAAAACACTATGTAAACAGGGTGGGCTGGCTTCGGGCAGCAGTATTGGGAGCAAATGACGGATTATTATCCACTACAAGTATTGTTATTGGTGTTGCCGCGGCAGAACCGGAACGCCATATCATCATACTTGCAGCCTTAGCAGGGATGATTGCTGGGGCATTATCTATGGCTGCCGGAGAATATGTTTCCGTAAGCTCACAGGAAGATACCGAAAAAGCAGACTTAATGCGTGAAAAGCGAGAGCTTGAAGAAATGCCGGAAATTGAACTTAGAGAATTGGCTAAAGTTTATGAGCAAAGAGGATGCACCAAAGAAACAGCAATGCAGGTTGCCATTGAACTTACAAAACATGACGCTTTAGGAGCTCATGCCCGTGATGAATTAGGAATTAATGAAATAACACAGGCGAAGCCATTGGTGGCTGCTCTGGCTTCATTTGGATCCTTTGCTGTTGGGGCATTACTTCCTTTTATGGTCTCTTTATTGGCTCCTATTAAGCAAATGGTATACTTTCAATACGGTTTTTCTATTATATTTTTGATGTTTTTGGGAGCGATTTCAGCCAGAGCGGGAGGCTCGAGTATTAAAATCGCGGTATTGAGAATCTGTTTCTGGGGAACGGTAGCGATGGGAGCTACAGCTTTAGTCGGACATGTTTTTGGCGTCAATGTCGCCTAGATTTTTTTGATTGGTGGATTGAAATTTCAATCATATGTTTCAGTAATTCATTTTCCTTTAAAGAATTGTATTCTGATTGATAACTAATGAAATACCTAACAAGTGTTAGTCGTAGAAATACGACACTTTTTCATATTTCCATTCAAATTGTATTGTAATAGAATAAATACATCTAAATTTGGTGATATAAACAACATCAAATCACAAAATATTAACGATTAAAATTTACGATCATGGCAGAAAGAAATTCAAGAGGAATTTTAAAATTCAACAACGGAGAAGGACAGAAGCTATTAAAGCTTAATTACAGTGTATCACGTTCTACTGACGTATCAGGTAGAGTGGCATCCGATCCTTCCAATGCCCTTATCAAGATTACTGTAGAAGCTACGGAAAAATCTGATATCCTGGAAACTCTTCTGAATGGAAAATACAAACCTACTGTAGGAGAAGTAACTTTCAACAAATCTCACGAAGAAGGAACGTTAACAACATTGAAGTGGAATAACGGATATGTTATTCAGCACGAAGTAGACTTTGATGCAGTAGATGATAACAGCATGTATATCACTTTTGTAGTAAGTGCAGAGCAAATTGATCTGGGTAATTCTTCTTATGATGGAGGATGGCCTACAGTATAAGAAACTGATTTTTTTAATTAATATAGATACAAACAGAATAGGAATCATCCTATTCTGTTTTTTATTGTCTTAAAATCTTGCTACCTGGTGGATTCAATAGTGATAAATGCTCGCAAATGGATATCATCTTCTACATCAATAGGTTTAAACAAGTCATACCATCCGGTCCGGAAGCCACTCGCTCCGTAATTGATATGAACATAAAATGTTTTATTTTTTTCCAGATACCCATCTATAACAGTAGAATGACCATAACTGGTAAAATTACCCATATGAAAATAAACAGGTCTTTTATGGATAATTTCATTTTTAATCAATAATATAATACTGTCTTTGTTTATAATGTGTTCGATCTGTTCCGCTCGAGCAATGGAATTCATTTGTTCTTGTGAAAAAGGAATATCTCCGGTAAAACTCGCATAAAAAGTAGCTTTACATGCAAAATGCTTTATGATCTGAGGGGCAGGGTTGATCATTTCTAAGTATTTAGACGTTCCAAAATCTTTACGAATAGCAAGTGCTGTGAGATAGGAGTACCGTGCTATTGCATCTATGGTTTCTGGAGAGCTATTCTCATTGATTTGAGTAGCAAAATGTTTCCAGTTTAAAGTATAATCAGATAGAGTTTCCTTAATGGCATATCCTTTGGAACAGCTGTAGGCAACTGTACCGTAAGGTTTTAAATGATGATAATAAAAGATTTGTGCTAAAGCTGTACTCCAACAACCCAATACTTGCTTGTTGGGAGTATATTGGGCATAAATTCCCCATTGATCCCAGTTTGTTTTTATTAAAAATTTTGCTTTCATATGAACAGGTTGCTGTGCAGGAATCTGATCTGAACTGATTTGAGAATATCCTGTATAGTAAATAATTAATAAAATGACGGATAATAGTTTAGTAAACTTCATAAGGATAATATTTGGTGCAAATAAACAATATCAGAAGTCTTTAGACCACTCAAAACAGGTTTTGAGAGCTCTTTTAATGTCTGGATTTTAGTTTCTGTAAATAGGTTTTAGGAGAATACCCTGTATGTTGTCTGAAAATACGATAAAAACTGGCTTCGGAATTAAACCCGCATTCATAGGCAATACCGGTAAGGCTTAATTGCTTGTAGGCAGGATCATTCAGTCTTTTCTTTACTTCTTCTACCCGGTAGCTATTTACCCAGCCTCGAAAGTTTAGCCCAAATCCAGTATTAATGACTGATGAAACTTGAGAAGTTGGAAATCCAATTGGTCGGGAAAGATCTTTGAGATTGAGCTCCGGTTCCATAAAAAGAAATTGTTTTTCCATTACTTCTGTCAAAGCTGATAGAATATCCTGAAAATTTTCCTGATTTTCTATTGTCTTTATCTCAATATCCGGTAAATCTATTTCAGATATTGATTTTTGAGGCATCCTGAATACCTGCATTTTGGATGCTAACAAGGTATGGTAGCCTTGAAAAGACAAAAAATAAATAAGAATGGTAAGGTAGCCATAAAATATTTGTAGATAAGGAAATGAATTTTTATACTGTAAAATATTAGCAGGCAAAGAAGATAGGAAAAGTACTGTTATCAAAAGCCCGGTTCCGAAAAGAAGGTTGCGAAGCCACTTCAACTCAGAATATTGTGTTGCAGATTGACTTGTAAATAACCAATGCCGATATTTTTGAACCTTTTGAAAACTCAAATACCAGTAAATGCCGGAAGAAAATAACACCAGAATATCCTCTATCCATTTGACAGCATTATAATACAGGTATTGCTCCGCAATGTGATCTTTTGAGTGAATGTTAGTTTGTGATAATGTAACGATATATACTAGGATAGCATGTACCTGGAATATTAATACAGGTGCAAAGTGCCATAATGTTTTTTGCTTAAAAGAAAATTTTTCTTCTGTAAGACAACAGATGTATAAATAAAATAATGGCTGTATAAGAGTATCTATGGCCAGTGGGAAGTAGTGTAGATTAGGATGTTGCCATAAACCAAGTGTATGCAGTAATATTTTAATTCCAAGAAATGCTAAAGTCAGTAAGATAGCGGAAAGCAGTTTTTTGCTGAAAACAGGCGAAGAGTAGTATCCTACAGCAATAGCAGATAATATTCCCTGAATAACACCAAGAATAACAATTGTATTAAAAAAATCAATGGTGTTGCTCATTTATGGAGGTTATTAGTTTATTTCATAATTATCAAATATACATTTTTTACAGAATAAAAGATGAAAATATCTTGAGGGTTGATTTTTAGTCATTTACACGAATTTTTAAGATCAAGAGCAAAAGTTGTGTGACTTAGAATATTTAGATCTGTCTAATTTAAAAATTCACGCAAAGGATTTCTATTATCCGGTGTTGTATTTTAGGAAGCAAAGACTGAATCAATTGTATTGATTCTTTCTAAGCGTACGCCTATCTACATCGCTTCATCAGCGACTTTTGTCGCTTTCTTAGCTTCCTTATCAATAATCAATTGTATCTTGTCTTTGCGTTTAAACAAAATTTCAGTATAAAGCCTAGGAGTAAAAAGATAATTCATTTTTTTTCTTCGGATTAACTAATTTTTTACCTAGTCCCCAAGTTTTGAGACTGATCCATTTTTTACACGATGTCAAATTTAATGATACTCAGATAAAAAATAAAACTCCCTGCAAACAATCTGTTGCAGGGAGTTTTTGTACCCAGGACCGGGATCGAACCGGTACTCCTAAGAACTGGTGTTTGAGACCAGCGCGTCTACCAATTCCGCCACCTGGGCAAGTGTGTTACCTTGTTTCGAATCGGTGTGCAAATATAGAAACTTTTCTTAATACTCCAAAGTTTTTTTGAAGGAATTTTTTAGAAATTTATCTCCAAACCATCGTAGGCAAGGTGTATTCCGGATGGAAGCTGCTTATCTTCAATATCATGCAGTCCTAAATGGTGACTGATGTGAGTTAAAAATAATTTTTTAGGTTGTAGCTCTTCAAACAATTTGATAACGTCCGGAAGAATAAAATGGGCCGGATGAGGATCAAATTTTCTGATACAGTTTAAAATCAGAACGTCTAAATCCTTTAATTTTTCTTTTTCCGTATCGGAAATAAAACCGGCATCCGTAATATAAGCCAGCTTTTTAAATTTATATCCAAAAACAGAAATTTTATAATGAATGACTTCAACAGGAGTGATTTCCGTATCCAAAACCTGGAAAGGAGCGTTTTCAATTTCATGAAGCTCAAAAGCGGGAGCTCCGGGATACCTTACATCTGCAAATGCATACGGGAAACGATTTTTTATTTCATGGGCAACCCTTTGATAGCAATAAAGAGGGACGTCTTTACCGCTTTTGAAAATTAAAGGGCGCATGTCATCCAGACCTATCACATGGTCGTTATGCTCATGAGTAATCAGTGCGATATCTACAGTATGCTCATGGTTTGTAAGCATTTGCTGTCTGAAATCGGGACCGCAGTCGATGAGTATTTTTTTATTTTCCTCCGTAGTGACCATCACGGAAGAGCGTAAGCGTTTGTCTTTGGGATTTTCGGAAGTACACACTTCACATGTACAGCCTATGACGGGCACACCTTGCGAAGTACCGGTTCCTAAAAATTTCAACTTCATTTTGTTTTGAGGTTGGTTTAATTTTGGTAAATTTACAAAAAATTTCATGTCCTAATGTATCAGAAACTAACTCCTAAACAAAAAGCATTAACAATTAATCTAGATCCTACTATTTATGGTACTTTCGCAGAGATTGGAGCAGGGCAGGAAACTGTTCGTCACTTTTTTAGAGCAGGGGGAGCTTCCGGTACGATTGCTAAGGCAATGTCTGCTTATGACAAAGATTTTAGTGATGCTATCTACGGAAAAGAGGTAAAAAACAGATATGTTACCCAAAACAGGCTTCGCAAAATGCTCCGTTATGAAGTAGCATTAATTGAAGAGAGAATATCAAGGGATAATAATCCCGACAGAAAATTCTTTTCTTATGCTAATACGGTAACAACAATCAATTTTGATAAAACAGTAAAAGGCCACGGCTGGGTGGGAATTCGTTTTCAGACCAAAGAAAATGAAGATTACAATGAAATCGTGATCCACGTAAAATTCAAAGAAAACGATGCCACTTTACAACAGGAAACATTGGGTAACCTTGGGGTAAATCTTATTTTCGGAGCGTTCAATTACTTTGATAATCCAAGGACATTAGTTGAGTCTTTATATGATGATATTGCAAAAGATAATCTTGAAATTGATATGATTGATTTCAGTGGACCTGCTTTTGCATATGTTGATAATAGATTGATGTCATTACAGCTGGTAAAAAACGGAATGACCGATGCTGTAATTTTCAATTCAGAAGGAAACAATATGCTTCCTGCAGATGTTTTATATAAGAAAAATATTTTTGCGGTAAGAGGAAGTTTCAGACCGGTAACGAAAGTTAATATCGATATGCTTCAAAACGGTATGGATATGTTTTTTAAAGACGCTATCTGTACTCATGAAGAAACTGAAGTCCTTATTGAAATTACCATTTCCAATCTTCGGGCAGATGGTGATATAGATGAAAGAGACTTTTTAGATAGAGTAGATATCTTAGGTAAATTGGGATATACCGTTATTATTTCAAACTTCTCGGAATATTATAGATTGATCGATTATTTCGCTTCTTATACAAGTGGAGATATTGGGGTGGCCATGGGAGTTAATAACCTTTTGATGGTATTTGATGAGAAGTATTACAAAAATTTATCAGGAGGAATTCTTGAAGCATTCGGAAAATTCTTCAGAAACGGAATGAGAGTATACCTATACCCATATAAAGATCCTGAAACACACCAATTATTAGATTCTTCAAACCTTAAAGTGGAAGAAAACCTGAAAGAGTTGTATAAATATTTCAAACGTAATAATCGTATTGTAGATATTACCAATTATAACCCTGAATTTTTGGAAATTTATTCGCGTGAGATTTTAAGAAAAATAGCATGTTGCGTGAAGGGGTGGGAAACTCAGGTTCCTGAAGGTGTAGCAGAAATGATCAAAGAGCGAGGAATGTTCGGATATAAAGAAGAACTTTCCTTTAAACAATTCTCTTAAAAATACAATATAATGTCAGAATTAAAGAAAAGACTTTCCTCAATTCTTGAAAGTCCAAAACATAATACAGAAGAAAAACTTGAAAAAGTTTGCCACCTGTTGGATCAGGAAATTTCTTATTTCAACTGGACAGGTTTCTATTTTAAAAATGGAGATAAAGATGAATTAATATTGGGCCCTTATGTAGGAGCTCCAACAGATCACACGATCATTCCTTACGGAAAAGGGATTTGTGGTCAGGTTGCTGTTTCCAATGAAACATTTGTAGTTCCTGATGTACATGAAGAAAGCAATTATCTAAGTTGTTCAATCGATACAAAAGCTGAAATTGTTGTTCCGATATTTAAAGACGGAAAAAACATTGGGCAGATTGATATTGATTCTCATACTATCGATCCTTTTACAAACGAAGACCGCGAATTATTAGAATGGCTTTGTAATGAAGTTTCTAAGATTTTGTAATGAAATTCAATAGGGATAAAATAAATATAGACTCCGACTTTTATAGTCGGAGTTTTTTATGGATTATTGGTGGTAATGACAAACATAATTAAGGGTTCATCCCCTGTGTTTTCAATAGAATGATAACCTATGGAATTGATGGCCGTAATGTCTCCTTTTTGAAGTGCTTTTTTTCGTACGGCTCCTTCTGTTCCGGTTCTTTCACTATATTTTCCGATTCCGTGGATGACAACATATAATTCCTGTTCATTTCTTTCATTGTGGGTGTGAAATCCGGATTCATCACCTTTATTCAGTAAAACCATATAAGCAGCCAGACGATTGTTGGCCAGTTCCTTTGGGTCAAACATTTGTATCATGTGCACGGTTCCGTTTCCGCCATACATATTTTCACGTTTATCTATGCGTGTGATGCTTCGTTCATCCGTTCCAAATGCCATTACATAGAGGTTGATATATTTTGAAACTTCCCGTATAACGTGATCAAATTCTACTCCTTCAGATAATATAACAGTACCAGACATACGATTTTAAATATTAATAAAGTTCAATGTACCAAAAATTATATCATGAGGCAAGTTGCTATTATTTTTTAACGTTTTATTTGTCATTCTGTAAGAATTTAAACATAGTATTCAAAGCCTCACAATAAAAAAATGATTGTAAAGCTTATGTATTTTTCTTAACGATATACTTTTTAATCTCAGAAAATTTAAGTGTTAAAACTTTGTGTCTAGAAAATCATATTTGCATGGCATGTATTTCTGCCAGTAATTCTTTAAAGTAATTTTCACATTTCGCAATATGCGTCCCGTACCAGGAGAAAGCTTCCCCGTCAACGATCATTATCTTTTTTTCAGGATAAAAAGCTCTTAATTCCTCAATATGTTTCTCTTTAAAAGGGAATGGCTCGGAAGATAGCATGATAACGTCTGCCTTTGCAAGGTCTTCTGTTGTGATGATAGGATAACGGGTTTTGTCTTTGAAAATATTATCAAAACCAATTTCGGATAAAATTCTATGAATAAAGGTGTCGGAACCAATTGTCATGTAAGGATTTTTCCAGATAAGATAGGCTGTTTTTATTTTTGTGTTAAGTTTTGTCTGATGAAGAATTTCATAGATTTTAAGATTGAATAATTGGGCCCTTTCTTCCTTTCCAAATAGCTTTCCAAGATTTTTAAGCAGGTAGTAGTTGTCTTCAATCGTTTCAACGTTGGTTACATTAACTTTAAAATTAGTCATTAAAGCTTCTACTTGTTCTTTGACGTTTTCCTCTTTATTGGCAAGAATGAGATCAGGTTGTAAAGCTTTAATCTTATCAATATTTATATTTTTTGTTCCACCAATTACAACAATGTTTTTTATTTTATCTTGGGGGTGAATGCAGAATTTTGTTCTGCCGACAATTTCATTTTCGGTCAGACCCAAATCAAATAAAGCCTCAGTAATGGAGGGGACAAGTGAAACAATTTTCATATTGGCATGTTAGATGATGCCTAAAATTACAAAAGTTTTCCGGTTAAGAAAAGTCCGGCTACCGTAAAATAAATGATAAGCCCCGTAACGTCTACTAATGTGGCTACAAATGGAGCAGAGGAAGTGGCAGGATCGAGTTTTAATTTCTTTAAAACAAATGGAATCATAGAGCCTGATAATGTTCCCCATAATACAATGGCGATCAAAGATACGGAAACACTCAATCCTACATATACCCAATATTGACCATAATCGAAAAGCCCTATCTGCTGCCAAAGCATAATTCTGATAAAACCGATAACCCCTAAAATAGCCCCAAGGCATAACCCGGAGATAATTTCCTTTCTCATAACGTACCACCAGTCTTTTAAACTGATTTCCTGAAGAGCCATAGCACGGATAATCAACGTAGCGGCCTGTGAACCGGAATTTCCTCCACTGGAAATAATTAAAGGGACAAATAAGGCCAGGACAACGGCTTTTTCAATTTCTTTATCAAAATATCCCATTGCGGAAGCAGTCAACATTTCCGAGACGAATAGAATAATTAGCCATGTTGCTCTTTTTTTGATCATTTCTGTCCATGAAGTCTGGGTGTAAGGAAGGTCTAGTGCTTCCAATCCCCCGAATTTCTGAATGTCTTCCGTGTTCTGTTGCTCAATTTGGTCAAGGATGTCATCTATTGTTACAATTCCTACCAAAACACCGGCTTCCGTAATGATGGGAAGTGCTCCACGGTCATATTTTTCGAAATAAGTTACCGCATCTTCTTTGGTTGTGGTTGTAGTAATAGCAACAAAATGGTTATCTGTAATATCCGAAACCAAAGTATCTTCTTCAGCAAGAAGTAAGGTTCCAATGGCAAGGTCATCGATGAGGCGGTTTCTTTCGTCCACCACATACAGATAGTTCATTGTTTCTACTTTTTTGCCTACTTTTTTGATTTGCTGAAGACATCGTTTCACAGTCCATTCCTTACGGATCTGGATATAATAAGGGGTCATCAGACGGGCAATAGAATCAGAATTATAGCCCAAAAGCTTTAATGCAATTCTTCTTTCCTGTGGATTAAGATGATTGATGGAGTACTTAATCAGCTCATCAGGGAAATCCTCAAAAAGGGCAGTCCTGTCATCCGGAGTCATTGCATTCAGGATCTCGGAAACTTCGTCGCTACCGATACTTCTGATGGTATCCTCTTGGAAATCAGGGTCAAGGTGAGAGAATACCTCCGCTTTGTATTCTTTGGGAACTTTCAAAAATGCCAACAACCTCTCGTCAGCAGGAAGGTCGCTGAGAGTTTCGGCAATATCGGCAGGATTGAAGATAAGTTCGTTTCTAGAATTCAAAGCGTGAAATTTTTGGATATGCAAAAATAATTCAAATTTTTAAGACAAAGCAACAAACTGGGAAAATTAAGGATTAATTAAAGTTTAATATCATATAATAAAGACGAAAAAACATCCGTAGAGACGGATGTTCAAAAAATTAAATTTTAAAATTATATGTATGCCTATATTATTCAAAAATAGGTTCACATTCCAGAATAGGGGATCGTAAGCACATTCCTCCTTCACAACATTCACCAGGATCACACTGTGCACTGGTGCCGCATTTTTTAATTAATCCGCTACCTTTAATCCCTTTTTGCTCATTTCTATTGAGCTTTTTGAATTTTGGATTTTTCATTTTTCATAATAATGGATTTAATATTAGAATTCCGGATTATTCTTCCATACAGATATATTCCATGCACACACCTCTACAGCACGATCCTATAAAACATGGTTTGGTTGCACTGCATCTGATGGGCCCGGCACCTCCATTAATTTGTTTGGCGGCTTTTCTGCTGATTTTCTTTAAGTTTTTCATATGTTTTAATTTTTAATTTGTTTTGTATACTTATTCCAATGGGCAAGGATATACTACACATGTGTTACGGCAGCATGATCCTCCGGGACATTCAAAATGTTCCGTACATCTTTTGATGATTCCGTTACCTTTGATCTCTTTTTGTTCTGCTCTGTTTAGTTTTTTGAAATTTGGATTTTTCATATTGATTAAGTTTTAATGAGTAATGATATATTTATTCCATACAGATAAATTCTTTGCAAATGCCATCGCAACACCATCCCACGGTACAAGGATCGGTTATGCTACATCTGTTGAACCCTCCACCTTTGATTTGCTTGATGGTTTCTCTACTGAGTTTCTTCAAATTTTTCATAAGATTTAGTTTTAACGCTAGACTAAAGTAGTGAAAATTTTTAAATAAATCATTATTTAGTGAAAATATTTAACTGATATACAGTTATTTGTGTTTTGTTTTCTTTGATGATGGAATTTTAAAGAATAGTGATTAAGAGAGGACCATGAATATTAAAAGAATAAATTCATGATGAATAGTAAATTGATAAGAGGGAATTTTCTAACGAAAATAAAAGTAATACGGTTTAGGATCAATCATTGATAACTGATGTAGAAAATAAATAAGATACTAAATGAAAAGATTGTTATACGTAGAATTGAAACCTTAATCTTTAAACGTTAAACTCAGAGTTCTGCTTCTGTCGGTTTCAACTTCCTCAGTTTCTTAATAATTTCTTTTATAGCTCCTTCCGTACCAATTTTGACTGAGTTTGTGGTAGAGCCTAGCAGACGCATATTTTTTCGGTAGGTATCATGATCTGATTCAGTTACCAGATTTCCATCTGCCCCGAAAAGCTTCATGCTTACTACAACCTGGTTGGAAAATACATATTTCCCAATACCAACTTTGAAATATCGTACCTTGGAAACAATAGCAAAATCAGCATCATTGTTGGAACAATAATCCACAATAGTCTGTTTATCTATGCTGTCAAAGGGAAGCTGAACTTCTGCCCGGAGCATTTTATTTCTTCTGCCACTGAAATTATCAGAAACGGCATCGAAAAAGGCATTGTAAGTAGGGTCCTTTATTTCATCAATATCAGGCTCTACCTCGGGATTGAAGTATAGTACTTTTTTTATTTTATCATCAGCATTTCTCTGTGCCTTTACCAAAGTAACGCCGACTGATAAAAAAGTAATCACTGCTGTAAAGAATATAATTTTTTTCATTTGTAATTCGAATGCAAAATTACTGCCTTTTCGTTGGATAGCATAAAATTTATTAAGAAATTTTTAACATTTTTTTCTATCAAATTTGATTTATGAAATCAATAATGTTTGCAGAATCAAAAAATAGTCGTAATTTTGCACCCGTTACATAATAATCATTAAACAATATTGGAATGTACTTAACAACAGAAAAAAAGCAGGAAATTTTCGCAAAACACGGAAAATCTGCACAAGACACAGGGAGTGCTGAAGGACAAATTGCTCTTTTCACTTTCAGAATCAACCACTTATCTCAGCACTTAAAGGCTAACCGTCATGATTTCAACACAGAGAGATCTCTAGTGAAATTGGTAGGTAAGAGAAAAAGTTTACTAGATTACCTTAAAAACAAAGATATCGCAAGATATAGAGCAATTATTGCTGAACTAGGTTTAAGAAAATAATCTATAAAGATTTTCAAAAAATAAGGCAACTTCGTAAGAGGTTGCTTTTTTGTTACATGGTAACCACAAAAGTCGCAAAAGTTTCTGGACATTTAAGTTTTTTAGGTTTAAAGTTTTCTGCATAGAAGTTCACATAAGTTTTAAAAATCAAAGCTTTTTAGTAGATCTGCTTTATCTGTTTAATCTGCGGAGAAAAATTATACGTAAAGATCTGTGAAAATCCGTGTCATCTGTTGGAAAAAATAAACCACAAAATCCCAAAGATTTTAAAATGATCATTCAGGCTGTTGATAAGTGCTCTTAAGTTTTTGAAAAATCTATGATTTTGACGGGCTGGCCAATTTTACTCAACCTCCTTGCCAATTTTTCCTAAATGTGTATTCTGGAAACTATCCTGATATTTCAATCCATAACCTAATATCCTATCGAACGCGGAATGTGAAAATAAAATAGCTCCGATCATTTGTAAATAGGGAAGTGCTAAAGCTGTTCCGACAAAATATACAATAATAGCGACTCCCAAATGATGAAACAGGTTATAACAAAATGCACCTACCCTATTATTAATCGTATATCCCAACATGGAAATATCCGGCGCAAGAAATAATCCTACAAACCACCACCATGAATAACCTGTTTGTGCAAAAGCAAATACTCCAAGAATTAAAAAAGCTGCATATTCAAGTTTTAATTGAATTTTCATTTGAAGGAGGTTTTAAATACCATGAGATAAGTATATCTTTTTAAGAAAATGTTACATTTTAAATTGTTATACTGCATGAATAAAGGATTTGTATAAAACAAATAGGCTGTCCCATCTTGGGACAGCCTATTGCTTTATATTATTATCGTGTAGTATTTAATGCCCTGATTTAGCCTCGGTACTTTCTATATGACTAAGATATTTGGTACAATAGGCACCAAAAATCAGAATAACCAGATAGCAGAATACAGGAATAATAAATGAGTGCTGT
Organism: Chryseobacterium sp. PMSZPI; assembly: GCF_002835665.1. GTDB lineage: Bacteria > Bacteroidota > Bacteroidia > Flavobacteriales > Weeksellaceae > Chryseobacterium. The sequence continues at coordinate 16,056 of NZ_PIZV01000033.1, read as the reverse complement.
ACTCCAAACTGATCTGCAAGATATCCTTGAAAAATTGGAACAATAGCTCCTCCCAGAATGGCCATTACAACCAAAGAAGACCCTTGGCTTGTATATTTTCCTAACCCTGAAATTGCTAATGTATAGATATTGGAGAACATAATAGAATTGAATATACCAATGCCTAGAATACTGTACATTGCCAATTCTCCGTGATTTACCATTGCTGAAATTAATAATACAACATTGATGGCTGCAAAAATAGATAAGGTTCTTGCCGGTGCTGCTTTTCCAATAAAAAACGCTACAAAGTTGAGCAATATAAATACTAAGAAAAAGCTTATTTGGTTAAAACTAAGATTTACAATGCTGAAAATTACCAGAAAAACTAATGCTGCAGCACCTAGCATAAAAATAGCTTTTTTAGCTCGACTAATCGATTGATTTAACGAAATAGCTCCTAAAAATCGACCAATCATTGCTCCTCCCCAGTATAAAGAAAGGTAATTTTTGCTGATGGCTTCATTGAATTTCATGGTTTCTTCAAGGAAGCTGATGATGAAACTTCCTACTGCTACTTCACCCCCCACGTAGCAAAACATGGTGAAAACTCCGAATTTTAAGTGGTTGAATTTTAATGCACCCCAACCTTGGACAGTTTCTTCGGTTTCCATTTGAAATGAAGGAAGTTTTACTCTTGAAATTAATAATCCTACTAATAAAAGAATAGCTGCGAAAATTAAATAAGGAATTCTTGTTGCTACCGCACTGAAAGTTCCATCAGGTTCTGAAAATAGTTCAAAAATCAAATGGCCTCCCAACACCGGCGCAATCGTTGTTCCGAAAGCATTGAAAGCCTGGGTCATATTCAGACGACTGGATGCAGATTCTTCACTTCCCAACAAGGAAACATAAGCATTGGCGGTAATTTGTAATACCGTAAAACCTAGCCCGAGGATAAATAAAGCCCCTAGGAATAACGGGTAATAAGAGAATGTGGCCGCCGGATAAAATAAGACGCAGCCTAATGCCGCCAAACCGATTCCGAACAAAATTCCTTTTTTATAACCTAATTTGTTAATGGGATCTCCTTTTGAAATGGAAATCAGAAAATAGATCAATGAACCAATAAAGTAAGCTCCAAAGAAACAGAACTGTACCAACATGGATTCGAAAAAGGTAAGCTTGAAAAGTTGTTTCAGATAGGGGATCAGAATGTCATTCATACAGGTGATGAATCCCCACATAAAAAAAAGCAGGGTGATGGTGATCAACGGAACCGTGTAATTCCTGCTTTGCGATTGTACTTCTTTATTCATAAACATTTATTTTATTGAGAAAGAGTTGGTGAGACTCTGTCTTGGATAAGGATACCTCCTTATTTTTTGCCAACAGCATATTATTTTTTGTGAAGCAGGGCAAATATAGGAATCAGCCTATGTTTCTGCAATGATTTTACTATTTTTTATAATGATATGTATACTTTCTAACGGTAAAAATATTATTTTCTTTTTTTGGGACAATAATACGAAAACACGCGGGCTTTTAATATAATATTTTCAAAAAAGATGATTTTTACTTTTATAAATTAAGAAATAGGTTTTGATCTCTGACAGGTATTTTTAAATCTTTCATTAGCTGATAGACAAAAAAATGTATTTTGAAGTCTGATTTCTACAATTGAAAAAATTTAATATATCATTATTATTAGTACCTTTGCGTACGAAAATTTAAAGAGTTTAAATATTAATCATACTCAATACGGAGTATAAAGAAGCAAATTTATGAGTATACCTCAAGCGTTTACAGAAACGATTACCCTTGCAGATGGCAGGGAAATCACTATTGAAACGGGGAAATTAGCTAAACAGGCTGATGGATCTGTTGTTGTTAAATGTGGTGGAACAATGCTATTAGCAACTGTTGTAGCCAATAAAGAAGCAAATCCTGGTGTAGACTTTTTACCATTAACGGTAGATTACAGAGAAAAGTTCTATGCAGGTGGAAGAATTCCTGGGAACTTCTTCCGTAGAGAAGCAAAACCATCTGATGATGAGGTGCTTACTATGAGATTGGTGGACAGAGTATTGCGTCCTCTTTTCCCTGAAGATTTCCACGCGGAAGTACAGGTGATGATCTCATTAATTTCTTACGATAAAGAAGTTATGCCTGAAGCATTAGCAGGTTTGGCAGCTTCTGCAGCGATTGCTATTACAGATATTCCTTTCGATGGACCAATGTCTGAAGCAAGAGTCGTAAGAATCGACGGACAATTGTCTGTTAACCCAAGTTACGAAAACTTATTGAAAGCAGATATCGACATTATGGTTGGAGCTACTAAAGACTCAATCGTAATGGTAGAAGGAGAGATGAAGGAGATTTCTGAGCAGGAAATGATCGAAGCGATCAATTTCGCTCACGTGGAAATTAAAAAACAGATTGAAGCTCAGGAAAGATTAGCTGCAAAAGTTGGAAAAGCTTTCCCTAAAAGAGAATATAGCCACGAAGAGCACGATGAGGCAATCCGTGAAAAAGTATGGAAAGAATGTTACGACAAAGTATATGAAGTAGCAAAGACTCCATCCAATAAAGAAGAAAGAGGAGAAAAATTCAAAGCAGTTCTTGAAGAATTCTTAGCACAATATGCTGAAGATGAAGAGGAATTGGCAAGAGTAACTCCTTTCGTTAAAGTATATTACCATGACGTAGAGAAAGAAGCAATGCGTCAAATGATCCTTGAAGATAATATCCGTCTTGATGGTCGTGATCCACAAACAATCCGTCCGATCTGGTCAGAAATCGATTACCTTCCGGGAGCTCACGGTTCAGCAATCTTTACAAGAGGAGAAACTCAGTCACTGACTGCTGTTACTTTAGGTTCTGTAAAGGATGCGAATATGATCGATAGCGTAATCACGCAGCACGACGAAAGATTCTTCTTACACTATAACTTCCCTCCATTCTCAACAGGTGAAGCAAGACCTTTAAGAGGTACTTCAAGAAGAGAAGTAGGACACGGAAATTTGGCACAAAGAGCTTTAACAGCTGTTATTCCTGCAGAAAATCCATATACTATCAGAATTGTTTCTGATATCTTAGAATCAAACGGTTCATCTTCAATGGCAACTGTTTGTGCAGGAACATTAGCATTAATGGATGCCGGAGTTCAAATTACAAAACCGGTTTCAGGTATTGCAATGGGTCTTATTACCGATAAAAAATCAGGTAAATTTACTGTACTTTCCGATATCTTAGGAGATGAAGATCACCTTGGAGATATGGACTTCAAAGTAACAGGTACTGCAGACGGTATTACAGCTTGTCAGATGGATATCAAAATCCAGGGACTTTCTATGGATATCATGGAAAAAGCATTAATGCAGGCTAAAGACGGAAGATTACACATCTTAAACAAAATCACGGAAACAATTTCTCAGCCAAGAGCAGACGTGAAGCCTCACGCTCCGAAAATGGTTGTTATGGAGATTCCAAAAGATTTCATTGGAGCTGTAATCGGACCTGGTGGAAAAATTATCCAACAATTACAAAAAGATACTGAAACTGTTATTGCTATCGAAGAGATCGGAGAAATCGGTCGTATTGAAATCGCAGGAACAGACAGAGAAAAAATCAATGCTGCTATTGCTAAGATCAATGAAATTACTTTCGTACCGGTTGTAGGTGAAGTCTACAAAGGTAAAGTTGTAAAAGTAATGGATTTTGGTGCTTTCGTAGCAATTGCAAAAGGAACAGAAGGGCTTCTTCACATTTCAGAAATTGAGTGGGCTCGTTTAGATAAAGTTCCTTATGCTGAAGGTGATGAAGTAGAAGTTAAATTTATGGGCTATGATGATCGTAAGAAAATGAAGCTTTCCCGTAAAGTTCTTTTACCAAGACCTCCAAAACCGGAAGGTAAACCAAGACAAGAAGGACAAGGAAGACCTGAGGGACAAAGAAGACCTGAAGGACAAAAACCACAAGGTGAAAGACCTGCGGAAAATCAAACTCCTTCCACTGAAGCATAAGATGTATTCTTAAATATAGAAATCCCTCAATTTTGAGGGATTTTTTGTTTTTATGATCGTGAAAATTTTTCAGGATATTTGTATAATTTGCAAAATCAACGAGAGATTATATAAACTCTTCTTGACGATATCTGACTTCGAAATAGATTGAACAAATCTCTGAAAGATGATTGCAATGAATTATTGTTTTTTAATTAATTTTAAAGAATAAAACCTAAGATCATGGCTTACAATATTGAATTAGCGGACAAAGTTCGGGAACGGCTTTCAAAGGTTCCTGATATTAAGGTTGAAGAAAAGAAAATGTTTGGCGGATTGGCATTTTTAGTGAATGAAAAAATGTGTATTAATATCAGTCATGATAACCTGATGTGCCGTTATAATCCGGAAAAGGAAGAAGAAGTGGCCGAAAAAATAGGATTTCTTCCCATGATCATGAGAGGAAAGCAATTAAAGGAATATTGTTATGTAGAGCCTATTGGATTTCAAAAACCTTCAGACTTTGAATATTGGATTAAAATTTGCCTGGATTATAATAAAGTAGCGAAGGCTTCTAAGAAGAAGTAGGTAATGAAGTTTGGAGGAAAAAGATTTCTACAATTTACCCTGTATTTTGAATTTAATCTTAAAAATTTAATGCTCAAGTTTCCAGTCTCTAATGTTCTTCTCTTGTATAAAACATAAAATACTCTATAGTAAGAATGAAAATTAAACCATTAAGGAAAGTTAAGATGGTAAGGGAAGTTAAGTTTCAAATAAATTTGAATTTGAGGCAGTATGTTTAATAAATATCAGAAGATATTTCCCCTTAATCATCCTTAATGGTTTAAAAAAATAAATAAGAAATTTATTAAGGGGTATTATCAATAATTCTATCGTACAATTTTTCCCTTATACTAATTAAGAGCCTTGTTGTTTTTTCTAAATCAGGGTAATCGGGGAGAGTGGATTCGGAATGATGACACTCAACAGATTGTATTAGGTCCTCCGCTTTTTTCATGACGGTTTCATAAGGCCGGTTTCCTGCTTTAATATCCAATAATTCATTTCGGTTTTCCACACGGATTTTAAGCGTATTTGTTTTAAAAATAGCTTCACACGATTGTAAAAGTCGAATGGTATGCATCATATTCTTACTGTCATAATTCTGACCATGTTTTTGATTAACATTGTAACGGTCTTCGTTGCGTTCAGAAACCCATTTCCAGTATTCCCGATATTCTTTACAATAGGTGGAATAGGCATCCAGATTGCAAAACAGATAGGCGATAGGTTTTTCGTTTTTAGGAACAGATGACACGGAAACCTGATTGGCTTCGTCATGATGCATAATACCTTTATATTCTAGTGTACCTGATTCATCATAGAATAAAGCAAACATTCCCTTTGTATGATCAATAGCTGCCAATCCGCATTTTTCCTGATTTTTTCCGGATTCAGAAAGCCATTTTCTCAATGGAACGGAACTTTGTCCTTCGAGGATAAAGCAAAAGTTCAGGATTGATTTTCTTTCCTTTTCAATAGGATTTAAAATCTTTTTATTAAGTCCTTTGGCCTTTTTGATCTGTGAAATCGCATAGCCTGCAAAAGTGTCTTTACAAAGTTTAGAGATAAAGTCTTCAGGTTTCAGCAGGTCTATCAACGGATGTTTGTACAGTATACAATCTTCCGGACTTGCTAAAACTTCAAGGATATTGGGATTGTTTTTCTGTAGGAGTTCTACAAATCTTCCGATTTCATAATAGATAATATCATTGGTTTCATTGGAAATCTGTGGAATATAATTTAGTCCGAAGAAGTTATCTTTCGGTAAGTAATATATTCCACGGATGTCCGTATCAGAAGTTTCCGTAGCCAGTCCAAAAGCACGGCTTCCGGAGATGGCTTCAAAGAGGATGAGATTTTTATTTTTGAGGTCTTGGATGGTCATTTATTATTTGAAACTAAGCATATTTTAACTTGTTTCTACAGTATTTAATTTTTATTATACTCCTTCTGTTGATTGCTCAAGCTCACGAGCCGATTGTAAGAATTCTTCCACATTCATTTCTTTAAAGAAAAGCAATCCGTGTGTTGCCCGGAGACGTGGGCTGTCATTATCATAGAAATAAGGTTTTCCTAATATCAATTGGGCTGCCTGAAGCTGTTCAACCCAGGTTTGTATGGAAAGATGGCTAAATTTTCCATTATATCTGTAGCTCGGGAAAGAAGCATTTACCTGGCTTAGATAGCTGTTGGTAAAACTTTCATCCATTGTACTCATTCCATTGAGGGATACCGGGAAAATATGAGTGATATCAGCGGCATGAAACTGATACCAGACATTTCTGTAGCCCCATATTTTAAGTTGGGAAAGATCTTTTTCCTTACCCCATTCCCTTACAGCGGCTGCAATGGCTTGCAGCACTTTATAATGGGTATCTGGACCACTTCCTTCAGGATCGAATGCTAAACTTATTACCGTAGGATTAATGGTTCTCAATTGTTGTAAAATAGGAATGACATCCCTTTCTCTATTGGGTTTTTCTGTAAAAATAGCTCCTGTATAAAAGCCTAGTCTTAAATGATGAATGTTTTTGGTTCTCACCCCAAAATGTGCCCATACCAATTCCTCTTCATACTCACGGATCATTCCTTTTAAGGTTTGGATCTTGGGTTCAGGATTTTGCCCGTCATAACTGGCATTGATTACAGAAATGATATCACTAATCTTTGTTTTTAGCTCCTGGATTGTTTTCAAGTTCCACAATTCTATGATATTTCTTGCCATTCTGTGGGAGACGGCTCTGGATCTTTCGTCAGCATTTTCAGAAGCGATATTGATAAGATAATGATAGACATCTTTGTCTTTCTTATTTTTATAGCCTACATCAAAAAAATCCGGATAGTTGAGCATTTCAATTTCTCCTTTTTCTATGAAAGAAAGAGTATTACTGAGGATTTCTATTAAAAAATTATTCGTTACTGCAGTAAAACCGGAGGTAAGAACAGAGTAATGAGATTCATTGGTCTCATTACGGGATTGATAATGAATATAAGGTAAAAGGCCTAAAGAAATATCATCGTGATGCGGTCCTGTATGATAAAAAACCTCATGACTGAGTAACTCGGTTCCTTTCTTTATTTTGTTTTTAATAGAAGTGATTACAGATTCTACGGTATTCTCATTAAGGTTGGGAATCAATCGGGTATACTGATCTGATTGGAGGTCTTCCAGGCTAAGATGCTCAGCATATTTATTGAGTTTCTGAGTCAATAGCATAACTGCTTTATCAGTTTTTTCCTGGGACCAGGTTCCGGAATGGTAATAATCGTCAATAAAATCATTCAACATACTGGCAGCACCCAGCGTCAAATAAAATCTTCCGTTTTCAAGAGAAGACAGTACAGAGGCAGGATATAGGTTGGACGGAGGAAGTTCCAATGCATTTTTAATCATGGGAGCTTTTGCCTCTCCTGCAGCGAAAATAATGGCTGTGGCATTTTTATTATACGTGATTGTTTCCAATCCTATGGTAATGACAAGTCGTTCTCTGGAAATTTCAATCCCTCCAAGGTCACCAGCAGCAACAGCCTGGGTTTCAAAATTAGTGGCAGTTAAACGTGTTGTTGAATAAGGATCAGAACCTTTAATGTTAAAAGCAATATGTCCATCCGGACCAATTCCTCCAAGGAAAAAACCAATTCCTCCAAGCTGACGAATTTTTTGTTCATATTCCGAGCACCAGTTATCAATCAAAAAAATGGATTCCTTTTGCAATTTTTCTAAAGGATTCTCCGGTTCTCGGTATCTAAGTTCCAGGTTAACCTTATTGTTGGGAAAGACGTCTGCAAAATGCTTCCCATTTGCTAAGGGAATTTCATCACAATTGATCAGCAATGCATTTTCTCTTTTTAATCCTAATCCTTCAATATAATATTTGTTGACATAATGATAAAAGCTATTAGCCTGAGATGACTTTATAGGATAGAATTCATCGATTTGAACGAAATGAAGTTCTGCCAATGAAGGCTTAGCCTCTAATAACAAATGATGTTTTTTTCTAAGTGCAAGGATTTCTTCCTGATCCCAGTTTTCAAGAATATGTTGGGTCCAGAAAATAAAATATTCCGGAGTTTTTCCTGTGGGAAGACTGATCACGCCTTTGGGGTTTTCTGATACCCATTCCAAAAATCGGAATGCTGTTAGCATCCCTAAATTGGGGAAGTTGTCCACAGCAATATAAGGGACATTTGTTGTGCTATTTCTTGAAATAGTATTTAAAAATGATTGTTCTACCGGTGTAAAGTTTATTTTGTGATCCATTTTCAGGTATTTTTTGAAATGAAACTTAAAGTTATTGATAAATTGTCGATCTATCACATTTCTATATTGTGAATTTAACGTAAACAATTTCTATATTTTCTAAGCTAATATCTCTCTAAAAACCCTTTCCATCTCCGCTTTATCAGACTTTCCTCCGCTTAAGCTTTTACTTTTTTCCTCATTGTCCATCACAGTTTTCTCCAGAAATGCAAACAATTCCCAATCATTCGGATGATCATATGATTCTCCTTTTGTTGCTTTTAATACCACAAGATTTTCTATTTTTTTTCTGGTGTAATCATCGACTAAAACAAGCAGATCCCTAAACAATACAGGAGGAACTGTCCCTTTTTCTATGATCCATTTTCCGGTTAATGTAGTTCTCAGACAATAAAAATAACTTTTTAGTTTTATTTCATCAGCTCTGCAGGCTTCCAGGTATTTTTTGCTCATGCTTAAATAATGATAGGAAACCGCTATTGGAGAAAAACAGGCATCGGCCAAAGGTCTAAATAACTTCATAAACTTCTCATCCTCTTTATAAACTATTGGCGAGTAGAACCAACTCAATAAGGCGGCATTTGACTTTAGCAACAAGTGGAATGTTTTTCTTAAATCCCAGCCGGAGCCATCCAGATCATCTTCCGTCATAAACTCTATGGTTTCATCTTTATCCCAGGGTGAAAGATACCAATCCTTTTCATGGCGGTATATAAAACGTATATCGTAATCACTGTCAGGAGAAGCGAATCCCCAGGCCCGACTTCCGGACTCAACGGCAAGAAGGACTTTTACACCTCGACTTGCCTCAACTTCTTTTATTTTTTCTAGTATTTTTGATGTCATTGTTTTCAATTTTATAATGCAAAGTAATTAAGGTAATACGTAATCTTATTGCGTAGATGGAAAAAGTTCAAAGTTTAAGATTTTTGTACTTCCGCTCAAGATTGACGATTCATTTGCGAAGCAAAATTCACCATTCATATTTTGAAGTTTAATAGAGCACCTACATTAATACATCGGACAAAAATTGCTCAAAATACCCTTCATTTCACTAATATTGCACTTTCTCAATTTAACATAACAACTTACATCGATGTTATCAAACGAATTACAGCATAAAATTGATTTTAAAACAAAACCTTTAGGAGCTTTAGGATATCTTGAACAACTTGCCCACAAAATAGGAATGGTTCAAAAGACTACTTTTCCTCAATTGTTGAATCCGCATATGGTTGTTTTCGCTGCCGATCACGGGATTGCAAGAGCGGGGGTAAGTGCCTATCCACAGGAGGTGACTTATCAGATGGTGATGAATTTTCTGGGAGGAGGGGCTGCCATTAATGTTTTTTGCAGGCAGCATGGTATTGAAATTAAAATTGTAGATGCAGGTGTCAATTTTGATTTTTCAATCGGCTTGAATTTAATAGATAAAAAAGTCAGAAAATCCAGCCGTAATATTCTGGAAGAACCAGCTATGACTTTTGAAGAGTATCTACAGGCATTGGAAAATGGAAAGTCAGTTGTTGCTGAAATTGCTGAAACGGGCTGTAACATTATTGGATTTGGTGAAATGGGAATTGGAAATACCTCTGCATCTTCATTGATGATGAGTAGATTGTTTGATATTCCAATAGCTAGTTGTATCGGGCGTGGGACAGGTCTGAATGATGATCAGTTACAAAACAAGATCAATATTTTAACAACAGCCATGGAAAGGTATCCGGAAGTGAAAACTGTTGATGAGGTAGCACAAACTTTTGGAGGCCTTGAAATTGTACAAATGATTGGTGCGATGGAAGAAGCTTTCAACCAAAATATGCTGATTATGGTGGACGGATTTATTGCCACTATTGCAATCGCTACTGTCTGGAAAAAGAATCCTGAGATTTTGAACAATTGCATATTCTGTCATGTAAGTGATGAAAATGCTCATCTTCAATTGTTAGAATTATTGGGACAAAAAGCATTGCTTAATCTTAATCTTCGTTTAGGAGAGGGGACGGGCTGTGCATTGGCGTATCCGCTTATTCAAAGTGCTGTTAATTTTCTGAATGAAATGTCCAGCTTTGAAGATGCTCATATTTCAAATAAAGAATAAATGAAAACGGTAAAAAACGAACTGATCTATTTTGCTACAGCTCTGATGTTCTTTACAAGAATTCCAGTGCCGGTTAAAATTCCCTATTCAAGTGAGATTATGAATAAGTCTCAAAAATATTTTGCATGGATTGGGCTCTTGGTAGGATTGATTAATGCAATGGTTTTATATCTTTCTTTTCAGCTTTTTAACCTGGAAATAGGAATTGTACTGATGATGATCACCAGTGTCCTATTAACCGGAGCATTTCATGAAGATGGTTTTACGGATATTTGTGACAGTTTCGGAGGTGGGTATGGAAAGGAGAAAATCCTCACCATTATGAAAGATAGCAGAGTGGGAGCATATGGAGCAATTGGAATTGTTTTGTTGTTTGCATTGAAATTTTTCAGTCTCCAGGCTCTTGGAAATCTTGATTTGATGAAGTCTTTAGCGATTATTATTATGGCTCATTCATCAAGCCGTTTTATTTCGGGAACAATGATCTATACCCATCAGTATGTAACGGATATTGATGTCAGTAAATCCAAACCTTTAGCCAATAAGCCATTGGACACAACAGCTTTAATAGTAGGATTCCTTAGTGTTTTAATTGCTTTTGCGGTAATGCCGGATTGGCGATTGATTTTTGCTTTTGCCTTGGCTTATTTGGGGAAAGTCTGTATGGGGTGGTATTTTAAAAAGCATATTGGCGGGTATACCGGAGATTGTTTGGGTTCTGTACAGCAGGTTTGTGAAGTTTTATTTTATTTAGGAACAATAATCGTATGGAAATTCATCTGATCCGCCATACAGCTGTAGAAAATCCGGAAAACTTGTGCTATGGTTTTGCGGAAATGCCTTTAAGAAAAGAGTATCTGGAAGATTTTAATAGCTTACATTTAGATGAAAATTTTGATTTAGTGATTTCAAGCCCGGCACAACGTTGTTGTCTTTTGGCAAAACATTTTAAATTGAATTATTCAACCGATGAAAGACTTCGGGAAATGAATTTCGGAAACTGGGAGCTAAAGAAATGGACAGAAATTCCGGAAGAAGAAATTAATCCGTGGTACGAAGATTTTATCCATGTAAAAGCATCAGGCGGAGAAAGCCTCCTTGAAATGCAAACCCGTGTCCTCAGCTTCTGGAATGAGCTGATTATTAAAAAAGACGTTGAAAAAGTTCTGATTATTGCCCATGCGGGTGTAATTCGTCTTATTCTACAATCTGTGCTACAGTTTCCTTTAGAAAATATGTTCAGCATTCAGATTGATTATGGAAAGAAAGTCATTATTGAAGTTAAAGAGGATTATTTTTCCATCAAAAAAGTAAATGTATAATAAACCCTTTATTTTAAAATAAATCTGCGTTATCTGCAAAATCTGCGAGAGTGAAAATCTGAGAAATCCGTGGGAATAAAAATGTTCCCACAGATCACACAAATCGCACAGATATTTATGCTTAAAAAAATCTGAGCTATCTGCGAGAGTGAAAATCTGAGAAATCTGAGAAATCCGTGGGAATAAAAATGTTCCCACAGATCACACAAATCGCACAGATATTTATGCTTAAAAAAATCTGAGCTATCTGCGAGAGTGAAAATCTGAGAAATCTGAGAAATCCGTGGGAATAAAAATGTTCCCACAGATCACACAAATCGCACAGATATTTATGCTTAAAAAAATCTGAGCTATCTGCGAGATTGAAAATCTGAGAAATCTGAGAAATCCGTGGGAATAAAAATGTTCCCACAAATCACACAGATGTTTATGCTTGATCTATCCATACACTTTGTCTTTCCGGTAGGAATCTATTTCATTATTTCTATATTTAAAAGGTCAAAAGGATATTGACTAAGTATAAAAAAGCCAAATGACAAAATCACATGGCTTTTGAAAATATTTATTTAAATACTCTGATAAAGCTATCTTTTTCCAGGCTTTCCAGAGAGAAATCAAAATCAGCTTCCGCTTTTTCTGTTGTAATCTCTGCACCAAGTTCTTTAATCAGTTCATTGAAGGACATTGCTTCATACCATTGCTGATACAATGCACTTGTGGCCATCATAGATACTTCAGTATTTCCTGAAACATGAGAATGACCCGCTCCGAAATTCAACAGTACGAAACATTGCTTTTCGTTTTTTGGCAGCAACATTCCCAGAATCATTTGCTTCTGCACAGAATTACATCTGGTTTCTGCAAAGAGTTGGTTAGGATTCATCATATAGTCATAAGAGATATTATCTCCTTTACCGATGACAATTTTATATCCACAGTTGGCATCTCCGCTGAAAACATTGTTCATGACAAGTGTTGGCGTACTCAGCCCTTTATTGGCATAAAGATATTCAACAGCACCGTTAGGAGCAGAGGTCATATCTCCGGAATACATCAATTGTCCGTCAGCATGATTATAAGCTGCATTCCAACCTGTTTTTCCCGCGATATTCAATCCTGAAAGGTCAAGGTCACGGGCACCCCATTTATCTTCCCAATAGATACCAACGGCTAATCTATCACCGTAAAAACGGGTTCCGGTAGGAATATTTCCAACAAACATTTTTTCAGAAGTTGGAAGGGCAAACTCTATATACTCAGGGAAATAGAACTTCTTTCCGGAAATATGTTCATACTTCAGCTTTAGAAAATCTAAGATAAACTCATAGTTGAATTGATTCACATCAGTTTCTTTACCTTTTTTAACCCATGATTTTCCGTTTCTGACTCTGTAGACAAAAGTATCCTGGCCATACATTCTTGAGTAACACGCTGATAATGCTTTAAATAATGCAAACGGTGTCGCATTTTCCAGCCAATGCCAATCGCTGTTTTCCAGCAATGTATTGGTAGCATTATTCAGTGGATTTGAAACTAATGGCTTATGATTGACCTTAGATAACTTTGAGATCTTATTAATCGCTTTTGGAGCTCTGTTTTTATAAGCAAGGAATAACGGCTTAAATCTGTTGAAAATTTCTGCCAGTTTTTCCATACCAAAGCTTTCAAACAGATACGTTGGGTTGAATTTACTTTGCTTGATTAAACCAATCAATTCATCATTTTTGATTAATAGCGTCGTTTGGGTGGTCTTATAGATCACATAACGGAAAAACTCAACAGGATTTTCAGGGTAAATATCGTATCGATCCGCTATTTTTATAATGGCTTCCTTATTTCTGATATTTTCTTTTCCTGTAAAATCATATTCCAGTTCCGTATGAAGAATATGCAGCAAATTATCAATCGTTTCTTCTTTCAAAGCGATTCCGGATTGCAGAAGGGAAAGACATTTTTCCTGCATTTCTTCTATGGTATAAGCTTTTATGATTTTAAAGATCAGCTTTGTATCAGGAACATTCAATACTTCTTGAGGAATATAGATCTCACTCTGGAAATCACTTCCATAGGTTGAAATATAATGTTGAATCTGCTCAAGAAACAAATCAAATCTGGAAGTATCCTTTATTTTTTTCCAGGATTTATGGAATGTTTTATTCAAATCATTTCCATTCAGTTTTTCTTTTGAATAATAGGAGATGATCTCTTTTTTAGCCCAAACTGCATGAGGTTCAATAATAAAACCGTCATTAGAAATAAATGGCTCTGCATTTGATTCTTTGGCCAGTACAGCATTGAATAATTGTAATGTTTTCATTGTTTTAATTTTAAAAAAATAAGTGAGGAGTAAGTTCATTAAAAGTGAAGTGTTATAGGAACTCCTTTTACCTATAGTTTTATAAAGCGGGGAGTAATGACCAAATATATAGGAACTCCTTTTGCCTTATGAGTTGTAAAAAGGCGGAAAGTATTTCTAACTTATAGGAACTTTCTTTGCCTTAAATTGTATTGAGGAGCAGACAGGACTCGAACCTGTGACCCACAAACCTGGTGATTTATAGGAACTTTATTTGCCTGAAGCGAAAAGTAGTCTTTGTTGCTCTACCATCTGAGCTACTGCCCCTGCCGTATGAAAAAAGTTTTCATGAACCTTACAGGCTTTTACACCCATAAGGTTTGGTTATTAGTTTTGGTTATTTTGTAAACATTACTGATGGTCAAAACCTGTAAGGCTTACTATTAAAAATTATGCTTTTCTATATTTTTTCTTTTTCTTCCAAGGTGCATTCTTCTGAACGTCACCGGCCATGATACATCCGTATGGCATTACTTCGTCCAGTACCTCACAAAGGCCATATTCCTCAATTTGTGCCCTTACATTTTTGGCACTTTTATAAGCACTTGGCAATTCTGAAATATCAATTTCGTTTGAGTAAAAACGGATATCCAAACCTTCGGTTTCTTCTTTAAAAATGTCTTCAGTTGTTTTATGAGCTAAAGATCTTTTATGCTGACTTCTGCTGAAATTTCTTCCGGCTCCGTGTGGTGCAAAACCCAGATTTCTTTCGGTTGTTTTTCCCTGAACGATCAATACCGGTTCTGCCATATTTAATGGGATCAGCCTTGGTCCAGTGATATCAGGCATAAACTTATCATCTAATGGAGTAGCTCCTTTTGCATGATAAAACAGGTCTCCATCTTTGAAAACAAAATTATGTTCATTCCAATATCTGTTTTCTTTTTCCATTTCCATTTTGTTGAGCACAGCATCATGGATAGACGTATGATTTTCTTTGGTCCATTGTCTGATCAGTTGAAGAGCTTCCCAATAAGATTGACCATCTTCAGTGTCATAAGGAATCCAGGCGTTTTCTTTTAATGTTTCCGGGGAAATATCCATTCTATAGTGGTTAGCTACTTTCATTCCTTTGTCATAAAGAGCTGCACCGGGTGCTCTTGATCCATGATGGGTTACCAGCATCGTATTTCCTGTGTTTTTAGAAATACCCACAAACAGGAAATGATTTCCGTCCCCCTGTGTTCCCATATGAGAACGGGCAATGCTGATCAGTTTTTCATCATTTAAGAAATTATTTTTTCTGAAGGCATCCATCAAGTCTTGAGACATTGGCATCTGTTCTCCTCTTGGTCTTCCTCCATATCCAAAATGAGTGACAGAATGGGCTGCATCCAAAACTTCTTTAGGATTTGCTTTCCCAAAATCGGTTAACATCACAGAGCAACAAATATCCGCACTATGGAATCCAGGATGGATTGCATTTTGTGCTACCACGACACCACCTACCGGAATCTGACCTTCAGGACCTGTAGGGCAAGCGTCAGGCATTAGAGCTCCCCCAATCAATGTTGGTGTTTTCATCAGAACTTTCATCGTTTTGATTACTTTTTCTACGTTGTCGTTTTCACTTTCATGCTCGGCTCTGATATTGATGACAAAATCCTTGGCAGTTTCATGAAGAGGAATCAGCTCAGGTTGTTTGAATTGTTCCAGGTATTCTTTGGTCTGAATTTCATCCAGATTATTTTCATTGATATAGATAATGGCATCTTTAAACCATTTTGCTGGTCTATATCCTAATTCGATTAAGTGATTTCCATTAAATTCCATTGTTATTTCATTTTGATGATGCAAAGTAATAATCTTATTGCGCAATAGTTTTGCGTAGATATGTTTTTTTAATTATTTTTACAAAAACAAAAGATAAAAGCAAATTGACTAAGTCGTGATTTTGCTTATTCACCCAAAACATTAATCATTAAAACCAATACTATGGTATTATTAGAACAATTAAAACATTTCCC
>NZ_PIZV01000032.1 GCF_002835665.1 Chryseobacterium sp. PMSZPI | reverse complement strand
GTTTTCTTTGTAGATGCAGCAAATGCTCCTTATGTAAAAACAAAACCCCTACATAAAAGCCAGGAAATTATCAATGAAACAGTAGAAGGAACATTATTTAAAATCTGTGTGCAGATCAATTATGAGCTGGAAAGACTTCTCCTAGGATTTGGTGATTCTCTGGTTGTTCATAAGCCCAGAAGACTAAGATTAAGAATGGAAGAGAAGTTTAGATCCGGAAATAAGAATTATCAGGATTTGGTAATTCCCGACGAAAATTAATTGCATTAACAATTTCGTCTTGGCTTAAAAATTGCATTATCCTGCCCACAATATCACAATATGAAATCAAGAATATTTAAAACATTAATTGCAATCATAGCACCGCTGGCGATAGAATATATCGTTAAAAAAATATCTGAAAAAATAGATAAAAAGGAAGAAGAGAAGCAAAAAGAAAAAAAGCAGATTCCTGCATAAACGTAGAAGTAGTTAAAATTTAAAATTATTGAAAAGAGACTGTCATATATGAGCAGTCTCTTTTTTGTTTGGATGTTCTTGTGTTTCCAAAAGAAGATGATAAAATCATAAAGTCACAAAAGTTTTTAAACACTACGGTTATATAAGTAATATACTAACCGTGCTAAAGTGACTTAAGCTTTTTGAAAATAGATGATTTTCTTATAATAAAAAATGTTTAGATTCCTACGGGAATGACAAAAAGCAATTGGTATCATTAAACAATGTTGATATATACAAATATTGCCATTCCGCAGGAATCCAGATTAATTTATTACAATAACAATACTGCTCAATAAGATTACCATCAAAAGTACAAATATTGCCCTACTCTGGAGGAGTGTCAAAAAATCAAAGAATTTTCGACGGGGTGGTCAGGTCGTTATTTACACAAAATCATACACCCCATTTTTCCAGCCCAGGACTTTGGAAGAATCTGCTTTAAGCCAATTTTTAAGAATTGTAGCATATACTTTTCTGAAGTCTTCTGTGTAGATAAGATCTCCTTCATTCAGGTTTTGAAGATTGGGAAGTGCGTTTAAAAGGCCTTTCTTTTTTAGATTTCCACTGATGAAAAACATCTGGTTGGCAGTTCCGTGGTCTGTTCCGTTACTGGCATTTTGAGCCACCCGACGTCCAAACTCTGAAAAGGTCATTAGAAGAACGTTGTTAAAAAGTCCATTGCTTTTCATATCGGCTACAAATGATTTTACAGCTTCATTGATATCACTGAATAACTTACTTTGTCTGTCATTCTGATTGACGTGCGTGTCAAAACTTCCGATCGATAGATAATAGACCTGAGTGTTGATATCAGATTTTATTAGAGAGGCAACTGTTTTAAAATCCTTTCCTAATTGAGAATTAGGATAAGTTTGTTCCGTTTTTTTTGCCTTGCTTTTGTCAAAAATATAACCGGCATTATTGATGGTAGAGCCTAAAGTCTGGTAAAGATAAGATACGGTCTCATCATCATGATGATGATCATACAAAGATTTGAAATATTTCTCCTGACTGGTTTGATAAAGTCTTTTAGGATCCTTAAATGCAAATGCTTTATTGTTATTCCCTTTTAGTGCAAGACTTAGCATATCATCAACTTCGAGTGCTTGAGTAGGATGTTCACAACGATAGCATTCTTCATCAAGAAAACGACCAAGCCAGCCGGTATCCAGATACTCGTCACTTCTGCTTGCCGACTGCCAGATGTCCATGCTTCGAAAATGGGATTTGTCCGGATTAGGATACCCTACATTATTCATCACAGAAAGCTCGCCGTTATCGAAGAGCTCCTTGAAATAGGAGAGGGAAGGATTAATCCCTGCTTCATCCGTTAAAGACAGGGAATTCTGAATGGCAAGTGTTTTTCTTTCCCTGAAATAAATATCATTTTTAGCCGGAATAATCGTATTCAAGCCATCGTTACCCCCTGTAAATTGGAGTACAACCAGAATATTTTGATTGGAAGGAAGAGCTTCGTCCAATGTCATTGCCTTTAGAAAATTAGGCATTAAGAGGGAAGCTGTAGCCAATGAACTTATTTTGAGGAATTCTCTTCTTTTGATTAGCATAATTGTTGTGTTTAGGTGACAGGTAGCAATAGTATTACATGAGTTGATATTCCGGAGTGGACATCAGATTGATGATGTTCATTTTTATACTCTTATCCGAGAAATCTTTTACAGAATTCATATCCAGACTTTGGACATTCTGAATGAGGTAATCTTCACAGTTTTTATGAGCAAAAATTTTATCAACCCGATCCCAGTCTATGGTAATATTCGGATTTTTAAATGTTTTATTCAAAGCTGTTTCCTTTGATTTCATTCCCATGTCGATATCATCATCCTGGCGTGGACTGTATTCTAACGGACGAAGTCCTGACCATATCTGGGGAACCTGAAGCCTCAACATCAGAGTAGAGCTGTCAATCCATGATTTCCCGTTAGGCCATCCGGCAACATTGGGTGGATACAATAGCATTTGCCCCAGCAGTTTTTGATAAACAATGAGGTTTTCCGGATTTTGAATATGCATGGGAAGTATCCGCATTATTCCGGCCATCAATTCTATAGGAGATTTTATTCTGTTTCCTATATTTCTCTGATCATAAAACCATGAACTTGAAAATATATCAGACATTAATTTTTTAATATCGTAACCGGAATTGTAGAAATTGGTACTTAATGTATTGACAATATTGTGATCTACATTTTCATTGACGAAAAATTTATAAATCTTGGTTGTGATAAATTGAGAGGTAGCCTTTTGTTCCAATATAATATTTAAAACATCTGTCCCGGAGAAATTACCTGTTTTTCCGAGAAATGTTTTTGTTCCTTCATCATGGAGGTTTTTTCGTTCTTTAAAATTGCCGTCCTTATCATAACTCCATCCCGTGAAAGCTCTGGCGCCTTCTCTCACATCCTTTTCAGTATAATTGCCTCTTCCCATGGTAAACAATTCCATGACTTCACGGGCAAAATTTTCATTTGGATGATCCTTTTTGTTTTGTTGATTATTCAGGAAGTTAAGCATAGCCGGAGACTGACTTACTTCAAAAAGAAGATCTTTAAAATTTCCCAATGCATTTTTTCGAATGGTATTTAAAAGCTGCTTGCTAAACTTTGGATTATTTACCCTTGAAGCAAAATGTCCGTGCCAGAAAAAAGCCATCTTTTCTCTCATCTGCTCCTTACTGTTGACTATTTTATTCAGAAAATTTAGGTTGAGCTCATTATTTTGATCTCTGTAAACCTGTTGCATTTCTTTTTTCTTATCTGCAGGAGTGGTGGTGTTCATATAATCCATAACAGGATCAATATCGGGAGTATCGTAGGTAATTTCATCAAAGCTGTCTTCTTTACATAATTCATTTATCAATGCTTTAATGTTTTTATTCTTAAGATTGTCAACCTGATTAATCCCAACTCCAAAACCTGCCCGCCAAAGTAGATGCTTATTTTTTAATAGTGAATCGGTCATTGTGAGAACGTTTATTTTTTTGATGTGATTGTGAGATAAAGGTTAAAATAATAAAGAGTTAAGGATTGTTAATGTTATCATGAGTAATGGGTAATAAATAATAAGTAATAAGTATGGGAAGTAGGATTGTTGGAAAATGAAAAGGTGCGAATTCTTTTACCTACATGATAATTCGCAAGATTCTTTATCTGAGACAAAATTGAATACCACTGAATAATGGCCACGAATAATTTTTTGAACCTGGAAATCAAACAATTTATTAGTGCATTCGTGGCAAAAATAAGGCAGCATCCTGTTAAAAAATCTTTGCCTTTTGCATTGTCCAACAATAGAATCTATTTGTACCCAAGTGTTACATTTTTTATTCTTCAATTTTTTAACTTTTTAGAATTATTTCACATTTTAAAGCTTGTTTTTTATAAATTTTATTAAACAAACATTTAAATTTTAAGATAAAATAATGTATTGTAAATCATTGTTTTATGGTTTATTTGAGTGTTAAAATAGACGAGAAGGTCCTGCTTGGCACGATTTTTACATCTTACTTGCTTAGTAAAATTTAAAATTTAGAGTTATGAAAATGTTTAAACAAGCAATATTGCTGGCTGGAATTTTAACAGCAGGAATAGCAAGCGCACAGAGTTCAAAAATGAATAACATGATCAAAGTGGGCGCAAATGTTGGTTTAGCAGTTCCCGCAGATAACCTTTCAGCGGCCGTTGGAGTAGATGTATCTTACCAAAACTTGATTACTCCGGGGTTTGGATTAGGTATCGCATCAGGATATACTCACTATTTCGGAAAAGATAACAACGGTTATAAAAATAATGATGTAGGGGTAGTTCCTGTAGCAGCTTTAATAAGAATTTATCCAAAGCAAACAGGTTTCTATTTCGGAACAGACTTAGGATATGGTTTCTTAGTTGGAGATAAAACAGTAGCTTCCAATACTAATGTAGAGAGAGCAAGCGGAGGTTTCTACCTTAAACCGGAGATCGGATACCACAACAGAGACTGGAACTTTTTCGTACAATACCAGAAGGTTTTTGTAGGAACTAAAGGAGATTTACCTGGCCAAGACTATAATGTGGGGAATATCGGAGTAGGATTCGGTTACAATATTCCATTAGGAAAGTAGTTAGATTTAATATATAAACAATTATTAACCAAACCTTTTCACGAAAGTGAAAAGGTTTTTTTCTTCTCTGAAGGAATTACAAAAAACAATTGTTATATTTGGTAAAATTTGAGGTTATGATTCTGAATCCAAAATTTCCACTTTATTTACCAGGAGTAGAGAACAGTAATAATGATAATGTTTCTATCATTGGAGCGAGTCTCCGTGAAGATATAACAATCTTAGGGTACTTTGTTTCCAGTAACGGAGGTCTTGAGATAAAAATCCAAAATACATATTCAACGAAAGAATATGCTTCTTTTACTGATATTCTGAAGAAATTTATTCAGGATAATCAGTTGGAAAATGTAAAACGTCTGGGAATGGCTGTGCCGGGACCTGTAATTGACGGAAAAAGTAGTCCTGCAAGATTGGGCTGGCATTTAGATATCGAAGAATACAAAAGAGATTTCGGGTTTGAAAAAGCAGATATGCTGAATGACCTGGAAGCTTCCGCATACGGAATGGCTCTTCTTGAAGATAGTGATCTTGATGCCATTTATACAAGCGGACATCTTGAAAAAGGGAATGTGGCGATCCTTGCACCTGGAAACGGGCTGGGAGAGGCAGGATATTTCTTTGATGGAAAATACCTTAGACCTTTTGCTACAGAAGGGGGACATTCTGAGTTTTCACCGAGAACTAATGTAGAAGTTGAATTTTATCAATTCTTAAATAACATTTATGGAATTGTAAGCTGGGAAAACGTACTCTCCAAGACAGGTTTGTTTAATATTTATCGATTCTTAAGAGACGTGAAAAGACATCCTGAACCGGAATGGCTGGGAGAACGTCTTGCCAACGGTAATTTTGTTGAAGAACTTTATAAAGCAGCTGTAGAAGACAATGTGTTGATTTGTAAAATCGCATTAGATACTTTCCTTGAGTTTTTAGCAAGAGAGGCCAACAACCTGACATTGAAAGTAAAAGCTACAGGAGGATTACTGATTGCAGGAGATATTCCTCAAATGGTAAGAGAATACATTGATAAAGCTAAGTTTTACGAAAAATTTAAGATCAGTGATAAAATGGAAGATATGTTGAGAAACATTCCGATCTATCTGGTCAAGCAAAATCATACGGCATTAAAAGGTATGGCACTTTATACAGCCTATTACCAAGACTAAAATATAAACTCCGAAGAAATTCGGAGTTTTTTTATAGGATGATATTATTCATAAAAATAATTAATTTTATTGATATACATCAACGAAATCTATCAAATAAGATGGCTACCTTTGTCTCATCAAATAAGTAAATAATTTTATTCAATGAAAAAAATATTTTTATTAGCAGTTTTAGCTGGTGGTTTAGCTTTCGGACAATCAAAAAAAGTAGTAGCGTCTGATGTTCACTGGTGGGGATATAAAGTAGCAAAATCTGAAGCCAGCTCACATGATGGTACTGTAAAAGTGAAGTCTGGAGATATGGTAATGAAAGGAGACAAGTTGGTAGGAGGAAGTTTCGTTTTAGATATGGCTTCCATCAACGCTACAGATCTTTCAGGAGAATATCAGCAAAAATTAAACGGGCACCTTAAAAACGGTGACTTCTTTGAAGTTGAAAAATACCCTACAGCTACCTTCAAAATTACCGGTGTAAAGAAAAACAATGATAAAATCTATAATTCTTTAGTAACAGGAACCCTTACAGTAAAAGGAAAAACGAATCCAATTACTTTCCCTGCGAAAATTGCTTATAGCAAAGGAGTAGTAAGTTTAGTATCCAACAAATTCTCTTTCGACAGACAAAAATTTGATGTAGCTTACAAGTCTACTATGCAGGATGTTTTTGTGAAAGATGATATTGATATGGTCGTAAAGGTAACTGCTCAATAAATTAATCAAAAAAAGATTGTTAAAAGTGTAGAAGTTCTACACTTTTTTTTATTTTTGTTGAATTGTAAATAAAAAAGAATGAAAAGATTACTATTGTTTGCTATGATGTGCGCAAGCATATCATTTGTTTCTGCCCAAAAGAAATTTGATAAAGTGTCAAAAGTAACTTCATCAGAGATCAGGTGGTGGGGCTATAAAGTTGTAAAAACTGAAGCTTCTTCACACTCAGGAACAGTAAAGCTGAAAAGTGGAAAATTCAACTTTGATCATACTGTTTTGGTAGATGGAGAGTTTGTGATAGATATGAGAAGTCTGATGGCAGGTGATGTTTCTGATGAAGATCAAATCAAGCTTACTGATGATCTGAAGAGTACGAATTTTTTTGAAGTAAAAAAATTCCCGATTGCCAAGTTTCATTTGACTAAAATTATCCCTTTAGCAAACAGTGAATATAATTCTACAGTATACGGAGATCTTACCCTTAAAGGCGTGAGAAAAACAATCTCTTTCCCGGCTAATGTATATGTGACTCAGTTTACAGTGGTAATCGAATCTGCTAAGTTTTCTTTGAACAGAAGAGATTTTAAAGTGTTCTACCAGTCTTCATTGAAAGATTATTTTATCAAGAACGAAATGGATATCCAGTTCAGAGTCTCCACAGAGCAACTTGATAATGAAAACAGAGTTCCTGTAAAGAAAAAGAAATAAGATTAAATAGAATATTGATATAAAAATGAGTAGCCTGAACGGTTGCTCATTTTTTTATAGTGAAAGGTATTGATCATCTCGTTAAACCTTAAATCTCATTGCTTCAATAATTATTCATTATCGTATTTTTTATAAATTAGTCGTATGAAAATTTATATTGTAAGCGGCCTTGGAGCAGATTTTAAAGTTCTTGAAAGACTAGAGTTTCCAAAAGACTGCGAATTGGTTTTTATAGACTGGCTCATCCCTAAAAAAAATGAAACTTTTCATGCTTATATTGAAAGAATGGCAGAAAAGATTGATGATTCAGAGTCATTTTATCTTTTAGGGTATTCTTTTGGGGGGATTGTGGTCCAGGAGATTAATCAGCTTAAACCTGCAAAGAAAGTGGTGATCCTTGGAAGTATAAAATCTGATAAGGAAAAATCCCGATTCATAAAAACAGGAGAGGTAACCAAAATTCCAAGAATACTTCCGGTAGGATTATTTAATGATAGAGCGGCTAATGCATATGCTGCTATCCGAAAACTTTTTGATCCTAAAAATCCAAGACTTCTTCAATATTTCAGAGTGAAAGATCCTTATTACTTGAAATGGTCTGTGGAAAAAGTAGCAGAATGGAAGTTTGAAGAAAATCCCAATGTGATTCAAATATTAGGCGATAAAGATATTGTTTTTCCGATTCGGTACTCGAAACCGGATTATGTGATCAAAGGAGGAACTCATTTATTTCCGGCTACCAAATACAAAGAAGTTTCCAAAATTTTGCAAGAGGTATTTGTGGAAAATTGATAATATTATTTTCAGAATAGTTTTTTTAAGGGGGTGTTTTATTAAAAAAGTGATTTTTATAAGATTTATGTTTAAATTTGATAAGGGTTAAATGTAAATTTTATGAAAATAGGATTAAAATGGATCGTTTCATTCTCGATCATAGCTCTTGTGGCATTCGGAGGTTTATTCTGGAACCCCACTTCTGATGTTTATGGTACCGGGGAATTTCTCAGTGAAGATAAAATTGTAGGTGCAGATGTTGCCTGGATCCTTACGGCATCAGGACTTGTTCTGCTCATGACTCCCGGATTGTCCTTTTTTTATGGTGGGATGGTCGGAAAGAAAAATGTAATTTCTACAATGTTGCAAAGTTTTATTGCTTTAGGCGTTATTTCCATTTTATGGGTTGTTGTAGGATTTTCATTGTCTTTTGGGGAATCTTTAGGGATTAATGTGAATGGAAAACATTATGGAATCATTGGAAATCCTCTGAGTTATCCTTTTCTGAATGGGGTAGGCAGTTTGCCTCATAAGGAGATGGCTTCTACAATTCCTTTCATACTTTTTGCCTTATTCCAAATGAAATTTGCAGTTATTACTCCGGCCATTATTACCGGATCTTTTGCAGAGAGAGTACGTTTCATTTCTTATCTTTTATTTATAGTCCTTTTCTGTATTTTTATCTATACTCCGCTATGTCATATGGTATGGCATCCCAACGGACTTCTGAACACCTATTTTGGGGTGAAGGATTTTGCGGGAGGAACAGTGGTGCATATGAGTGCCGGTTTTGCGGCGTTAGCAGGAGCTTTGGTTTTAGGAAAAAGACAACGTCCTCATCATGATCCATCCAATATTTCTTTTGTATTGCTAGGAACGGGAATGCTTTGGTTTGGCTGGTTTGGTTTTAATGCAGGATCGGCATTAGGAGCCAATGCGTCAGCTGCACTAGCTTTTGGAACAACAACAATTGCTTCCGCTTCAGCGATGATGACCTGGATCTTTTTTGATCGAATCAATGGACGAAGTATTTCTGCTCTGGGAGCATGTATTGGAGCTGTGGTAGGATTGGTGGCTATTACTCCCGGATGTGGTTTTGTCAGTATACCGGAAAGTCTTTTTATTGGATTTGTAGCAGCAATTGTTTCAAATCTAATGGTTAATTGGAAAGGACTGAAAAGGATAGATGATACATTGGATGTTTTCGCTTGTCACGGAGTAGGGGGGATTATAGGAATGATTATGACAGCGATCTTTGCCCATGGTGAAAAAGCTAGTCTTCTTCATGGCGGAGTTGAGGTATTCCTACATCATATGGCAGCATTAATTTTAGTTTCTGTTTTTACTTTTTTCGGATCATTATTCTTATACAAAATAACAAATGCCATTATCACTTTAAGGGTATCGGAAGAATCAGAAAGCAAAGGGCTCGATCTCTCTCAACATGAAGAAAGTTTGAATTGATGGTAATATGCCCTTAAATTATTATTAATCCTATCCGAAAACCTGATTTTTATTAATATTTATCACGTATCTTTGTTTTTGAGGAAAATGAAGAATCATTTATGGAATCAATATCGGTTTTTGAGATTATTAAAGTTGGAATAGGTCCGTCCAGTTCACATACGATGGGACCATGGAACGCTGCGTCAGCGTTTATTAGAATTATAAAAAGAGAAAGATCAATAGCTGAAGTTAAAGAAGTTTTTCTTGAGTTCTTTGGTTCACTTGCCAAAACGGGGATTGGGCACGGAACGGATATTGCTGGAATGCTTGGTTTGAATGGTGAAGATTTCAAGACGATCAACACTTCAAAAATTGATGAGAAAATAGCTCATATAAAAGATACACAAACCATTAATCTTGGTGGTGAGAAAGAAATTCCGTTTGTTTACGGGTATCATTTGGTTTTAAATATGCAAAAATCACTTGATTTTCACCCGAATGGAATGATCTTCAGAGCTGTTTTTGAAGATGGAACCGAGCTGGTTCAGGATTTTTATTCTGTGGGTGGTGGGTTTATTGCAAGCCAGGAAAAAAACTCGATTCAGAAACATTGTGTGCGTACCTTATATCCTTGCCATAAAGCTTCAGATATTGCAAAATATTGTGAGAAGTTGGGACTTACTAAAATTTCAGATCTTATTTTCATTAATGAAGAAAGCTGGAGAACCCAGGAAGAGACGAGGGAAGAAGCACTTTATATCTGGCAGCAGATCAAAGAATGCATTTATAAAGGAGTGAATAAAGAAGGTATTCTTCCGGGCGGATTAAATGTGTCCCGAAGAGCAGCCGGAATCAACCGAAAGTTACTGGGAGATAAGATTTATAAAAATAAGGATGAATGGTTTCAGCAAGTTGTTGATGCGGAAGAAAATTTCACGAATATCAATAAGTGGATTGCTTGTTTCGCCTTAGCAGTGAATGAAGAGAATGCAAGTTTCGGAAGAATTATCACAGCACCCACGAATGGAGCAAGTGGTGTCATTCCGGCAGTTTTGATGTATTCTCAGGCTTTTACAGATTCGATAAGCGATGAAGATATTGTACGTTTTCTGTTGGTAGCCGGGGAAATCGGAACCTTATTCAAGAAAAATGCAACAATCTCTGCAGCAATGGGAGGTTGCCAGGCGGAAATTGGAGTATCATCTGCGATGGCAGCAGCCGGGCTTACGGAAATCTTAGGAGGAAGTGTAGGACAGGTGTTAATGGCAGCAGAAATTGCCATGGAACATCATCTTGGATTAACTTGTGATCCTATCAAAGGTCTTGTACAGATTCCGTGTATTGAAAGAAATACAATGGGAGCAATCAAAGCGATCACGGCAGCCAATATTGCCCTGGAAAGTGATCCAACCAAAGCAAAAGTAACTTTGGATGAAGTAATCCAGACAATGTGGGAAACGGCGTTGTCTATGAGTGATCGTTTCAAAGAAACTTCTGAAGGAGGATTAGCCATTGCGGTGAATGTCCCTGAATGTTAATAGAAAGAATCTTTTTGAATATATAAAACCCTTAGACAGAGTCTAAGGGTTTTTTGTTTGGTGATGGTAACCACCCCATCAAAATCGTAGATTTCGCCACCCCTCCGGAGGAGTGGAATATTTAGCCCTTCAGTTGTGATACTTGTGAAGATTTTTATTTCTGGACAATTAAAATATACATTAGTCCGGATTCCTACGGAATGACAAAAAACAATTGGTATCAACTTAATAATGTGATGCATACCAATATTGTTATTCCGTAGGAATCTAAACATTCTATTTAAAATCATAAGGAAGTATAGATTTTCAAAAACTTTTGTGACTTTTGTGGTTGAGTCAAAGGTAAGTTACTATGCTATCTCAATATTCCTCTGATTCTGTTGGCGTTAGTGATCAGCTCTTCAAGGTATTCGTAGTTTTCCTTTTCCAATGCAGACTTAAATTTTCTAAGTTGGGTAATATGTTCGTTTAAAACATCGAGTACGTTTTCTTTATTTTGTTTAAAGATCGGAACCCACATTTCCGGATGGGATTTTGCCAAACGTACGGTACTTGAAAACCCGGAACTGGCCAATTGAAAGATGGTCTCTTCTTCACGTTCCTTCTCCAATACGGTATTGGCCAGAGCGTATGAAGTGATGTGGGAAATATGGGAAATATAAGCGGTATGGATATCGTGGTCTTCGGCATCCATATAGATCATATGCATATCAAGGGCTTCCACTATTTTTTCAACTGTGCTTAGGGCATCCGCCGCAGATTCTTCCTTATTGCAGATTACACCGGCTTTTCCTGAAAAACTATCGGCAATGGCAGATTTGGGACCATTGTTTTCTGTACCCCACATTGGGTGAAAGGCCACAAACCTTGAGCGTTTCGGATGATCTGTAACCGCTTTTACAATTCCCGCTTTGGTAGAGCCTGCGTCCATGACGGTTTGATGATCCAACACAAGATCTAAAACACCAGGCAATAACTTTCTGGCAGCATCCACCGGAATGGCAAGTATGATGAGGTCTGCATTTTTGACCCCTTGTTCCAGGTCAGCTTCGGCGTCAATGATTTTTAAATCCAAAGCTTCATTGATATGTTGTTGATTATTGTCGATTCCGTAGATGAAGTCGGCTATTCCTTTTTCTCTTAATTTAAGCGCCATTGAGCCTCCGATTAATCCTGCTCCTATAATACTTATTTTCATCTTTTAATTTTTTTAAAATAAAAAAACCTCGTCTAGGACGAGGTTTTAAGTTATGTTCATAAGAATCCCTATCCCAGATCTGAGTTAAAAATTCTATAATAATATGTTCCGTTGTTGAAATTCACAAGGCGAAGGTATAAAATATTTTTCATATTTACTCAATTTCATTTCCATATAATATAAGCTTGTGAAAAAAATCCTGATTCCAATTTTCTACGTATATATTTTGAAGTTCTGCTGTCCACCCTGAAGTTTCTTCTTTTTTGCCATCAACTTTAGATGAAGAATAAAATTTACCTGTAATAAAATTGAATGATTTGGAATAATTTTTTTTAGCTTTTGAATAGCTTATATCATATCCAATAATTTGTATTTTTTTGTTCTTAGCATCAAATCTAAATCTCATTTTTTCGGCTACATCTTTTTTCTCTCCGGAAATATTGGGCTTTGTAACCTGGTTTGCATAATCTACCTGAAGTGTTATAACTTTGTTATTAATGATAGGATCTCTTAAGTAATAATCAGTTTCGATATTATTAAGGAGAATACTGTTATTTAAGATTGGGATTTCAATTGTTTTATTCAAAGAAGATAAATAGATGGAAAGGATGAATTTTGAGAATTCAGTATTTTGTTTTGATTGAATATCAATTTTGTCATTGATATTATCATTATCAAAATATAGTACTTCATATTTATTTCCTTTTGTAAATAATTTTTGTTGGACTAGAGATATTTTTCCGGCAGCGTTTATTTTATAATGTTCCCACTTTTCAGTACTTGTTCCAGATTCGTTGTCTACTATATCTAATAAGTAAATATCATTCTTCTCTAAGTAATAATATTTTGTTTTTACAGTTAGTGCTTCTGCATTATTAAAAGATTGATAAATAATGATAGAATCAGATATGCTTTTATTTTTTTCAATATATAATGTAGCCTGATAATTTAAATCTGCTTCATTAGTAATTTTGAGCGATGATTTTTTTATAAATAATTCAATTTCTGAGGAAAGCCTTCCAACGGTAATTTTTTTATTTATAGAGTCCAACTTATCATAACTAAATTTAATTTTTGATAAAGCACATTTTGCATCATCTTCTTTAACTTGTTTTTCTGATCTGTTGAAGAATGGAGTATTTAATTTACATGAAGCATCAATAGAATTTACAAAATTTATATCTGAAATTAAAGGATCACCATTCCAATTTTTATCAATAGTAATTTTGTTTGAGATGATTTGATTTGAAATATTTCCTTGTGCCTTTTTACAAGAAAGAATGGATAGAAATAAAAGTAAAGCTAAAAAGGGTTTCATCATTCGATTCGTGTATTTATTCAGATTTTATCCTGCTTTTATGAATATATCCTTTTTTACCTTCTTTAGAAACTACTAGCCACCAATCTCCATTTTGATCCAGTACTTCTATTTGTTCTCCAGTGTCTATTTTTTGTAAAACTTGAGAAGATGAATTTTTATCCTTCCTTAAATTAGTATAACCGTCAGAATCTTGAATGATAAAATTGATATTGTTTTCTTTTTGGTAGATATATTTTACATACTTTTTTAAAGTAGGTAAATCATAAAAATTATTTTTTTCCAGATTTGATTTATATTTTGGATTTTTGTTCAAATAGCTTTCAATATCACCTTGTATTCCTACTCTTAATTCTTTTTCAAATAAGTAAGATATT
The DNA here is from genome assembly GCF_002835665.1 of Chryseobacterium sp. PMSZPI. Taxonomy (GTDB): domain Bacteria; phylum Bacteroidota; class Bacteroidia; order Flavobacteriales; family Weeksellaceae; genus Chryseobacterium. Next base: position 1,528 of record NZ_PIZV01000032.1, on the reverse strand, counting down.
GTTTTTTCAGGTTCAAAATATTCTTTTGGCGATGATGATATTTTATTTATAATATCACCTATTCTTAAATAACCATTTCCCTCTTTAGCATAAGAAAAGTCTTCAACTTTCCCTTTATAAATAAGGGTTTCTATGTCGTCAAATATTTGTTTTTTCAATTTTTTATAGCCACCAGAATCTATAAAAATTAACTGCTCCATATCGGAAAAACTATTAAAATCAAATTTTTTAAATACTGATTCTACAAGCTTTTTATCCTTATTGTATCCATAGTAAACAACTAAATCGTATAAAAGATTTGAATTGTTTGTTTGCAGCCAAACATAAGATACGGGAGTATTATAAAATACATAAGAATTATAATGATATACTAAGTCAGGATTTATAAAATCTGGTTCATCAGCACCAGCATCCTGAATGAAAACAAATTTATTTTCTTTAATAGCTACCTCTGGAAACATTGTAGGACGTAAAGCAATTATGGAATTTTTATAATCTTTTAAGTTGAAAGAAAATATATCTGAAATTTTTTGATTAAAGGTATTTTCGTCAGGAAATTGAAATTTTCTTTGCTCTAATATTTTTTTCGCTTTATTGATAAATTCAGGAGACAGGTCATCATAGCTGGATTTTGTATCATCTCCTTCATCAGTAATATTATAAGGTGCTGTTTTTAGCGAATTTATTTCTTCTTTATTCCATAATCGACTTTTATTTTCTTGCCCATTACAAGAAAGTAGGAGTGAGAATATAAAAATTAGAGAAATATATTTCATCATTTGCTTTGATATTTTATTGTTTCTGGATCATAATTCTCAAATTTGATTAAACCAAAATTTTTAGAAGAATAAATTATATCTTTATCTTGATTTGCATCAGGATATATTGTTGTAAATCCTAATTTATGTAGATAAATTGAATTATTTTTTTTATCGAAAGTGAAGGTTGTATACTTATTTTGTATTGGTTGTGATGAAATATTTTCTTCTACAGTAAAATAATTATTTTTGATAGCAATATCACGAAATCCTTCAGCATAGGAACTAGGATTATAAGCGTTTATTATCTTACTATTACTATATTCTGTGAATTTTCCATCCTTCTTATAAATTAGTAGGTAGATTGTTGAGAACCTATTTTCTACATTTATATTTTTGGGAGAGAAAACAAGAATCTTGTCTTTAATATTATCCATGTTTAAATCACATTCTTTATTCAAAATAAGACTATCTGTAGTGTTTTTAGATTGAATAAATTGATCTATTTTTGAATTTTTAAGTACTATAAACCCTTTTCCTTTTTTTGCACTTTTCTTTTTCTCACCTGGACATGAGATGAGTATAAGTAATAGGGGAGCTAAAAGGATTTTTATCATTGAGTTTTATAGTATAAAATATTATTTCTTATTTAATTTTGCTGTTATTGAGTGTTTTTTTGAATTTTTATTTTTTTATTTCAAGATACAGATAGTCTTTATCACTTTTAAGATCTTTGGGTATTTTAGAATATGGTGCGATTTTGTCTTTTT
>NZ_PIZV01000031.1 GCF_002835665.1 Chryseobacterium sp. PMSZPI | reverse complement strand
AATCCCTTCCTGATTGGTTACGGTTTCCTTGAAAGCATTTGGATTGATGGTCCATAGTTTAGATCCGTTTTTTTGATATTCACGTTCGCGTTCTTTTTTATTTTCCGGTTCAATGCGGTATCTCCAGAATACCAATGCATGCATATATTCGGAACGGATTTTTTCGAGATAAGTAATAATGGCTTTACGATCCTGCGGAATATACCCTGGCCCGGAGCAGCCACAAGAATGGAAGGTAATTCCTACCGTATATAAATCTTTTATGTGTGCCCATTGTTTATGATCATTTTTTGCCGGTGATTCAAAATCCAGTCCCATACTGGCCATAAGGTTTCCACATTCCGGGCATTTGGCTTCCACGGAAGCCTGAGCGTCTCTGTCTACGTCTTTTAAAACGCGGCGTTTGAATGTTTTCTGACAGTTGAAACAGGCATAATGACTCTTGTAAACCATCATTGCATATCGGCACATATTAAATTTTATTCTTGGTTATTCGTTATTTTATTTTTTTCTTTTCTTCTTCGTTAAAATTGACTCCCATTAGGCTGCTGGCACTTCTAGGATCATACACAGACCAGACATTCCCCCAGGTAAATCTGTAAGTGCAGTTGGGATATGGCGTTTTCTTTTTTTGGGCAGGAGATATTCCCAATATTAAAGATAAAAATCTGTTATTTCTATGGAAAACCTGCATTTCTTTTTCTTCCGTCCATTCATTCCAGTCTTTGGTATCCGTACTTTCCCATGTGTTCATATGAATGCTGTGCAGCTGATCTCCAAGAAAACACAGATGAAAATATAACGTATATCCCTGTATTTCTATTGTATTAAAATAATACCAAAAATATCCGGTTTTCACATCCCACATATTATGGTATTTTTCTTTATAAAAATCAGTCTGTTTCAGCTGATCAAACAACATTCCTTTATACAGTCGGGTATTGAATGCTTCCAACTCTATTGTCCCATTTTCACTGCTAATCAGCATATCTCAAAAAAAATTGAAGCTATAAATATACCCGTTTTTTCTTTACAGACAACGAATAATATTTACAGCTTCGAGTAAAAATAGAAATATCGGTGTGCTATGGATTTGAAATAATCAATGTTGATGGGATATCGGAAAGCCATAGACTTTTGGTATCGATCAGATTTTTCCAGCTTTTGCTGCTGATGAGCATCAGATCCTGTGAGTTCAGGAATTCCTTTTCAATTTTCTTTTCATTATATAAAGTGATATGATTTGGAGCTACCTGTTCGATGCTTCGGATCAGTTCTTTTACTTCAATATTGTTTCGGATCTGTCCCGCGGCATCCAGGATAATAATTTGTGAATTATTGTTGTTGATCAATCTTTTAGCATATTCAAGCAAATAAAAATCGCTGAGATTGAAAATTGGAACAAATACTTTATCTGCAGCTTCAAAATCTTTTTCCACCAAAACTCCTACGGGAATATTGGCTTTATCTAAAATCTGAAGGGTAAAATCGTCAAAAGGAGAGTTGTTGAAGATATTTCCTTTTCCTTTTACGGTATTCAGAAGTTTTTCGGGATTAATGATTTTTGTGGTAAATCCTAATAATCTTCCCAACAGGCTACCTTCGTACATAGATTTTCCGAGCATAATCAGAAGAAGATCATAATGTCCTTTATTGGTAATACTGGTAAGGTCATTTTCAATATCTGTAGAAGCTTTGAATAGCGTAGTAACTTCCAAATTCAGTTCGTGAGATTTATCAATAACATTCTGAAACTGTGAGTCTTCATATTCATCAAAATCATAAGCATGCATTTCGTCTACCGGAGCAATATTCATGGCTGTAATGCTTTTGTTGCCGTTCATTTTATTGGTGAAATCGTGGGCCAGTTTTAATAGAGTACTTCCGGATTCCGGTTTGTCAAAGGATAGGAGAACACGGTATTTAGAGTCATTTTCATGCGCAGGTTCTTCTTCGTCTTTTTTAGATTTAAAAATAAAATTAATAAAATCCAAAGCAGGTCCGGTCATAAATGTAGTAAACAAGGCCATGATAACGAGCATTGCAAAAATTTCAGGACCTAAAACACCAAGGTCGTAGCCGATATTCAAAACAATAAGCTCCATTAAACCTCTTGTATTCATTAAGGCTCCGATGGTTAAACTTTCTTTCCAGTTGATTCCGACAAACTTAGCCGTCAGTGCACTTCCTGCGAATTTCCCAATAACAGCAGTTAAAATAATAAATCCGGCCGTTATCCAAAGGTGGCTGTCATTCAACAATCCGATTTGGGTACGAAGTCCTGTAAATACAAAGAACAGAGGAAGTAGAAGTACTAAGGCAACATCTTCCACTTTATCGATAAACAGAGTACGGAATTTTGCATTTTCCGGCATAATTGCTCCCGCCATAAAAGCTCCAAATAAGGCATGGATCCCAATAACCTCTGTTGCATATGATGATAAAATTAGGGTAAGAAAGAAAATGGCAACCATTGGCTTGTTGATGGTGTTTTTTCCTGCCTGAAGGTCTCCGATTCTTTTAAGAAACGGTCTTACGATTTTAATCATTAAAAGTACATAAGCAATGGCCATCAAAATTACGTAGATGGAACTTGTAAAAGAACCTGCTTTTACAATAGCGATTACAGCAGCAAGAATACACCATGCCGTAATATCATCAGCTGCAGCACAGGTAATAACAATAGTTCCCAATTTGGTTTTTTGAAGGTTTCTCTCCTGAACAATCCTTGCCAGTACGGGAAAAGCCGTAATACTCATAGAAATAGCTATAAATAAGGCAAAGGAGGTAAACTGAATTCCTGCCGGCGAGAATTCCTGATAAATGAAGTAGGAAAGGCCAATTCCTAATGCAAAAGGAATGATGATGCTGGCATGACTAATTACGACTGCATCATGAGCTTTTTTTCTTAATACGCTCAGATCTAATTCCATTCCCACTATGTACATGAAAAGGATAAGTCCTATCTGGCTTAAAAACTGTAAATTACCCAAAGACTCTTTTGGGAAAAGAAATGCCGAAAATTCCGGGAAGTACATTCCCAAAAGGGAAGGTCCCAAAACAATACCTGCAATCATTTCTCCAATGACGGTGGGCTGCCTTATTTTCATGCAAATCCATCCGAATAATCGTGCCGTTAAAATGATGGTAACAATCTGAGCGAGTAATAATGCTAAAGGATGGTGAAGATTCGTTTTAAAAGATTCCTGGAAGTTGTCCCAGGTAGAGCCATTGCTGGTTTTAGCAATGATGTTTTCCTTTACCTCTAATGTTTGCCCTTCTATAATGAAAAAATACATCAGGCAAGAAAAGATGGCAATAGTAGTAATGTAGAAAATTAAATTTCTGTATTTCCCCAAATTCATGATTCCAATATTTTGATGCAAAGTTGATAAGAATATAGTGATATTAAAATACCTTGTTTTTAAAATGTAATGAATGTTCTAAAAAATGTAATAAAAATCTACGAATTGAATTTTATCCTTAAAATTGTAATTTTAAATGACCTAGGAAACTGGAACGTTAAAAAAATGAAATCTGTGAACGTTAAAAAAACTCTATTGTCTGAGTGCGGGACGAAAACAGATTCTAAACTTTTATTGAATCCGCACGAGTTTTAGAGTTTTTAGAGAACAGATTTTATTTTTAGTGGAAGTTTCCAAGTCTTGAATTTTTGGTTCTTTTGTTTTAAGACAAAAGAACATTTAAAATAAAAAAAAGATTTTACTTCGTAAACAGCTCCATGAGTGAGCTCTTATAAGCATCCCCAATCTGAAGCTTCAAAAAGTGCTCATCTTCCGTAGGAATGGTTGTAATGATTTCATTGGTTGAAAATACTTTGATAGAAGCCAATGCAATGATCTCTTTTTTATTGACCTGTGCAAAGTCGTTGGCCGGAAGCATTTCGAGAAGGTTTTTAAAATTAAGGTTTTTCAACACGATAGCCGTTCCGTCATTGAGGATGATATCCTTATCACGGCTGTCAATTTCTGATGTTTTGATATAAGCGATCTGCTCTGTTAAAATAATGGTTTTCCCAATATTGGTATTCCATTCGATAAAGTTTTTTTTCTGAATAGAATCAATTTGCTCCTTAGCTTTCTCAAAAGCCTGGATGAGGCGCTCTTTTTTGATGGGCTTCCTTACGTAATCCACTACGTTGAGGTCAAATGCCTCAGCAGCGTATTCTTTGTATGCTGTTGTAAAGATGATTTTTTTTGAGCCGGAGATAATTTCTGCAACCTGAAGTCCTGTCATACCGGGCATTTCAATATCCAGAATACAGAGATTACAATCGATATTGTCAATTTCTTTGAGGAATATTTTAGGATCATTGAATGCCTTTACCACCTCCACATCATCGATTTGTTCACACAGAAGCTTTAAGTAGCTTATCGCTAGTAATTCATCATCCAGAATAACGCATTTTATCATAGAATTCTCCTAAATTGATTTTTAATTCTGCAGTGAAGATACCATTTTTTGAGCTTCTTTCCAGTTGGTAATAAGTACTGTAGATCATTTTAAGTCTTTGATCTAAGGATTGGCTTCCAAAACCGCTTTTTTCTTTTTCAAGGCTGTTTTTTAAAGAGGCTTTATTGCTCACTTTCATTGTGAAAATACCATTTTCAAGCTCCATGTAAATGGAAATAAATGAATCCTGAGCCAGAAAATCCGTATGTTTAAAAGCATTTTCAATAAGATCAACGGTAATTAACGGAGCAAATACTTTCTCTTCATATACCGAGTCGGATTTATTAACCTTTGATTTGATCCTGAAGTCAAAGAGAGGATTGATTTTAATTTTGTTGATCTCAATAAGACTTAAAGCAAAATTAAGTTCTTCTTTAGGACTTACGTACTTATTATTACTTTCATATAGAATATAATCCAGTACATTAGCCAACTTATCCAAAGACATGTATGTCTGGTAGGCATGGGATTGTACCGAATTAAGAATGTTTTTGAACAGATGAGGATTCAGTTTTGTGCCGATATGCTCCAACCGTACCTCGTTCAATCGCTGTTCAATGATCTTATTGGTTTCTGCCAGTTTAGCATTTCTCTGTTTTAATTTCTGGTATTGACTAAACAGATAAATACTGGTGGTCAGAAAAAGGAAAATGGCAAAAACTCCGATGAATATCAGATAATCATGAATCATGTAGTAATTGCCGCCCATATAATAGTGGTTATAGAAACTATTTAAGCTTTTTCAGACCATTTACGGTCACACTTTCTTCACACTTTTCAAAAGTGATCTCATAAGTTGGATTTTTTTCAGGGTAGGTCAAAAGATAATCAGGACATGGCTTCTTTTGAGCATGGCTTCTGTCAAAATCTACTTTTCCGTTCGTAATGATGCTGTCTTTGATGAACTTTTCATCAATCTTATAGGTTGTCATGGCAGTTTTGGCCTCTTCAGAATATTTGAATTCTTTAGAAAGTGTTTCTGCAATCACACGGCTATTAGGTAGGTAACCGCTGCAGCTTGCCCCTTTTTTGTTTAAAATAAAAAATACGATAAGTAGCCCCGGAATGAAGCCTATTGCATAAAATTTCAGTTTTTTCATTTAGAAAATTAAAAGATTGATATCGTGGTACGTAAGCCCGAAACGGTCACAGATGATCTTTTTAGTATGTCTACCTTTGTACATATATAAACTCTGCTTCATTTCATTTTTGCGGATCAGCATGTTTTCAAAACCGCCTTCTTCGTCATAATTCAGGATATAGGAAAGGAAGAAATTGGAAATAGCCTTTGTCGTAGTTCTAGGCATTCTTGATGTAAGGTTTGGCAGCCCACAGTGAATAACTCCGTGTTTGATCACGTAAGGATTTTCCATCGTCGTTAATTCAGAAGTTTCAATCACTTTTCCGTTGTCTATGGTAATATCGATGATGACACTGCCTTTTTTCATTTTCATGACCATATCTTCAGTTACGATAGGGGTCATATTTAATCTCGGAAGCGCTCCAATTACTACATCAGCGCGTCTTAAGCTTTTACTGAGCTCTTTAGGATCGATAATGGAAGTAGGAACACGGCTGTCGACCATTGTGTGAAGCCTTCTTAGTTTAGATAATGAATTATCAAAAACTTTTACGCTGGCTCCCAGACCTATGGCTGCTTTGGTAGCAAATTCACCTACAATTCCGGCTCCGAGGATAACCACTTCAGCAGGTCTTACTCCTGTGATTCCTCCCAGCATTAATCCATTGGATAAGGCTAAAAGTTCAGAGGCATATAAAATGGAAACTGTTCCTGCAATTTCTCCAACTAATCTTACCAATGCAAGTTGTTTGTATTCATCAACAATGAATTCAAATGCGATGGCATTTATTTTTTTCTCTGCAAGTTTTAAGAAATACTCTTTATCTCTAAGGTTGATCTGAAGAGCTGAAACCAAATATGTATTAGGTTTCATATAGTCAACTTCTTCTTCTGTTGGCGGGTTAACCTTCAAAATAAGATCTTGTCCGAAAGCTTCTTTAGGATCTGTAGTAACTCTTGCCCCAGACTCAGAATATTGTAAATCTGTAAAGAATGAACCTTGTCCGGCACCTGATTCTATAATAATCTCATGACCATGTTCTACCAGAACCTGTACGGCGTCTGGAGTAATGCAGGTTCTCCTTTCGTTGAGACAGGTTTCTTTAGGAATTCCAATACTGAATTGTTTTCCTTTTTTAATAACCTCCAATTTTTCCTCTTTCGGCATCAATTCTTCTTCTGTGAAAGGTGTAAAAATATTTGTACTCATCCTTAAATTAAATTATGTCTTACAGATTGTTTTTTTTCACTGAATTAATAAGCAAAGATACATAATATTTAATCGAATGAAATTTCTCTGCTTTCACCCGTATTCACAATACTCATTGTGTGGTAGTTGAGCCCGTACAGCTCTTCTTCATAGACTTCAGGCCACTCGATGATGCAGAGAAAAGAATTGTCAAGGTATTCTTCAATACCGATATCATAGACCTCCTCGATGTTTTTTAGGCGGTAAAGGTCAAAGTGATAGATTTTCCCTTTAGAAGTATTGTACTCGTTAACAATAGAGTAAGTAGGGGAATTAACTTCATCTTTACTTCCCAGATTTTTAAGCAAAAACTGAGTGAAGGTTGTTTTTCCGGCTCCTAGATTTCCCTTTAATAAAAGGATATTATGTTTTAACTCAGGCAGAATTGAATCAACAATTTTCTGCCAGTCTTCAATTGTATGTATAGTGAATTGCATAAGCTGATTTGTTTGCAAAAATAACGAAATAAGTTTTAGAACCCGAGATTAGAATAATAAGGAAAACATTGTTTTAATTTTTGAACCATTAAGATTTTTTAAGTGATTAAGAGCAGTTAAGAATATAGCTAAAGCTATGATAAAAGCCTATTCTTTATCCATCTTTGGTTAAGGTTAACTTTCTTATTTGTTCATAATTTCATTTTATTGTTCGAACGTATAAAGGTCGATGTCCTTTGAAACTCAACCTCTTTGATTTAAAGTTCGGGAAGTTATTGCGTGATTCACGAACTTTTGCATAAAATACCTAATTTTGCATTATGATTTCCAAACAGACCATTGATAAGATATTCTCCACGATCCGAGTTGAAGAGATTGTAGGAGAATATGTGCAGTTGAAAAGGGCAGGGTCTAATTATAAAGGACTCAGTCCGTTTCATGATGAAAAAACACCCAGTTTTGTAGTTTCTGCCAGTAAGCAGATCTGGAAAGATTTCTCTACCGGAAAAGGAGGAACGGCTATTTCTTTTTTGATGGAAATTGAAAACTTTACTTACCCTGAAGCACTTCGTCATGCTGCCAAAAAATATGGAATTGAGATCGAAGAAGATCAGCGTGAGATTTCTGAAGAAGCAAAAAATGCACAGACAGAAAAAGATCTGTTGTATAAAATTCATGAAGTGGCCAATAACTACTTTCAGGAGATTCTTTGGGATGCTGAAGATGGAAGAAGTATAGGACTTTCCTATTTTAAGGAAAGAGAGCTTAAGGATGATATTATCAAAAAATTCCAGTTGGGGTATTCTCCTGAGAAAAAAAATGCATTTACGGCATATGCTCTGGAAAAAGGATATTCTAAAGAGATTTTGGAAAAATCCGGACTATCTATTTTCCCTGAAAATGCTCCCGGTGGGATAGACCGATTCCGTGAAAGGGTTATTTTTCCAATCCATAGTTTTTCCGGAAGAGTTTTAGGATTTGGAGCAAGGATTCTGAAGAGCAATGTCAAAACGGCAAAATATCTCAATTCACCGGAAACTGAGATCTATCATAAATCCAATGTTCTTTATGGATTAAACCAAAGTAAGCAGGCTATTTCAAGGAAAAATGGCTGTCTTTTGGTAGAAGGGTATATGGATGTGATCTCACTTCATATGTCCGGAATTGAAAACGTAGTGGCAAGTTCCGGAACTTCATTAACGACAGAGCAGATCAAGCTGATCAAAAGGCTTACCGAAAACGTAACCATTCTTTTTGACGGTGATAATGCGGGAATTAAAGCCAGTTTCCGAAGCATTGATATGTTGCTGACAGAAGGAATGAATATCCGTGTATTGCTTTTCCCGGACGGCGATGACCCAGATTCTTTTGCCAGAAAACATCCACAGGATTATGTTGAGAAATACATCGAAAATGAAGCGATGGATTTCATCGACTTTAAAGCTGAAATCCTGTTAAGAGACGTTGGAAATGATCCCATTAAAAAGGCTGAGGCCATCCGGGATATCGTAAAATCAGTTTCCTTTGTACAAAATGCGCTGAAAAGGGAAGTGTATCTTAAAGAAGTTTCCAGTAAATTTGGACTCTCGGAGCAGAGTCTTTTCAATGAATTGGATGTTCAGAAACAGATCACACAGAATCAGACCCATCATGTTCAGCAACAGCAGAAAGAGAACATTGCTCCAAAAATGGAGATTGTTCCATTGGATCAGGAAAGAGAAGATCCGTTTCTGTATGATGTTTTATTTATGGAAAATAAGCTGGTGGATCATATGCTGATGTTTGGGGATATCGTCTTAAAGCGCAGAGATGATAAAAATGAAGAATATCAGATCACGGTAATTGAAGAAATTCTTCATCATTTTGAAGAAGAGCAATATAATTTTTTGGTTAAAGAAAACGAAATCATTATCAATCAGGTGAGAGAGGGAATCCAGAAAGATGAGCTGAGAAGTGGAAACTTTTTTGTATCTTTTATGGACGAAGAAATTACCACAAAAGTTGTAGATGCCTTAATCCCTTTGGACGAGCTTGAAAATTGGGCTTCGAGAAATATTTATCCCCCCAATTATGGAGATAAAGTTGCAGACCAGGTAAGCGGAGACGTTCTATTGCATAAGTATAGGTATATCGATTATTTGATTAAAGAAACAGCCAAGGAACTTGATCAGTACAGCAATACTGATGAAGGAAAGTATTATGAGCTGATCAAAAAAATAACCCTATTGAAACAAGCATCAATCAGGTTAAGTAATATGATAGAATATTCCCCGATCAAAGGGATTTATGTGGATCGAAAAAGATAAGTTTACAGACAAATATTTTCCTATTCTGTGACAAAAAGTCTTATAAAATTTTAGGAATAAATATTGTAATTTAAACATCAAATATATTTGTTAAAATAATACATAATAGAAATATGGACATTAAAAAGGAATTCAGAGATTTCTCTGTAAAACATTTAGGAAATAACGGTCTTGTTACCGATCAGTATATGGGTATGTATGGTCCAACGAATCTTACACCCTACATCATGGAAGAAAGAAGATTAAACGTTGCTCAAATGGACGTTTTCTCTCGTTTGATGATGGATAGAATTATCTTTTTAGGAACTGGAATTGATGATCAGGTGGCGAACATCGTTACAGCACAACTTTTATTCTTAGAAAGTGCAGATCCTTCAAAAGATATCCAAATCTATATCAACTCTCCTGGTGGTAGTGTATATGCAGGTTTAGGTATTTATGACACCATGCAGATTATCAAACCGGATGTAGCAACAATCTGTACAGGTATGGCAGCTTCAATGGGAGCTGTATTATTAGTAGCAGGAGAAAAAGGAAAACGTTCTGCTCTTAAACACTCAAGAGTAATGATTCACCAACCTTCAGGAGGTGCTCAGGGAGTTGCTTCTGATATGGAAATCAACTTAAGAGAAATGTTGAAATTAAAGCAAGAACTTTATGAAATTATTGGACATCACTCAGGCCAAACCTATGAGTGGGTTGAGAAATCTTCTGACAGAGATTACTGGATGACTTCTGAGGAAGCTAAAGGCTACGGAATGGTAGACGAGGTTTTACAGAGATCTACAGAGAAAAAATAATTTGATGTAATAATCATAAATGAAAAACGTACCTGCTGAGGTACGTTTTTTTTGTTTCCCGCTGATTTCCAGATTTCATAGATTTTTTAATGTATGATGGAATTATATATTTCTCGCTGATTTTGCAGATGACGCTGATTTTTATTACATTATCTAACCTTTTAATTGTTTGTAGTCACAAGTTTTTGAACATTATAATTTTCGTATAATAAAAAACTTTAAAATGTTATGCTTGGATTCCTATGGGAATGAGAAAAAGAAATTAATGTCATAAATAATGTGGTATGTACAAATATTGTTCTTGACTCTGTCGAAATAACATTCATCGACTGGAAGGAGATAACCTTCGATTTCCGTAGGAATTCAGACGGATTGAATTATTCAAATAATATTAAAGCTGAACTTATTATAAAAACTATAGTTAAAAGATACAAATACTAAAGGATATCAAATTTTCGATTTGAGGGGTGGTTAAAAAAACTGTTTAATATTCAATTCATCTCAGAAACCCTATTGTTAAAACACAATTATCATTGCATTCAAAATCAATTTACAATCAATTTATACTTTCGCAGCCATAAAAGAAAATATGAAAAAACTACTATTATCTGCTTTGGTATTAACGGCATTGATGTCATGCAATAAAGATGATGACAATGGAAACAACCAAGATATCAATTATTCTAAACTTCCTCAGGAATTTCCTTTTTCCAAATTAGCAACAGTAAATGGAGTAGATGTGATCAATGGTGGATTTGGTTCCGGTGCAGCGGCTCATCCTACGAGAAAAGGAGAGTTTTATGTGATCACAGACCGTGGTGCCAATACAGATTATTTGAATGGTAAAAAATTTTTAGCTCCTAATTTTACTCCAACCATTATGCATTTTAAAATCAATGCAGATGGGAATATTGAGGTAATTAAATATATTAAACTTAAAAATCCATCTGGGCAGCCTATTACCGGATTACCGAATCCGGCAGGAATGGGTAGCACAGGTGAAGTAGCTTATGATGCAGCAGGAAATACATTAGGAACGGACAATTATGGTTTGGATAGCGAAAGTATTGTTGCCGCAGCAGATGGTACATTCTGGGTTTCTGACGAATATGGTCCTCATATCGTTCACTATAGTGCAGAAGGGGTAGAAATGGAAAGAATTAGCCCGATTGGGGTGAATACCGGAACCAGAAAGTTACCTGCAGTTTTAGCTAAAAGAAGGGCCAACAGAGGGATGGAAGGCCTTTGTATTACTCCGGATGGAAAAACATTAGTGGGAACAATGCAGTCGATGATGTATGTTCCTAGTAAGACGTTGGCAAAAAATAAAACTTTAACGAGAATTGTAACCTTTGATATCGCTACAGGAAAAACAAAACAGTTTTTGTATAAGCAGGATGGTGGTGCTTCTGATTCCGTTTGTGATATCACAGCATTAAGTAATAATGAATTTCTGGTAATCGAAAGAGACGGAAATTTCGGATCACAGGGGGGAATTAAAAAAGTGTATAGAATCAACCTAAGCGAAGCAACAGATGTAAATGGATCAGATATTGCTGCAGTAGATGGAATGAAAGTGAATAATAAAGCACTGGAAGAATGTAGTTGGGATGAAATTACCAATGCAGGAATCAAAGCCGTTTCTAAAACACTGGCTGTTGATCTTGTTGCGAAATTAGGATATGAACATGATAAATTTGAAGGAATCGTTTATTTAGGGAATAATAAACTGGCTGTTTTCAATGATGATGATTTTGGAGTGGTAGATGATGGAAACGGAAATCCTAAAGCAAAAATCCTACCTAAAACAGGAAAGGTAGATAAAGGAACAATGTATGTAGTCGATATTCAATAATTAGATTTTTAAAGAAAGCGGCGGAATCGAAGATTCCGCCGCTTCTTATTTCTTTCATGCTATTATCATTCCGGTATGAATCTAAATTATGATTTTTTGAATAGCGATGTAGAGATTCTTCCTGCGTCAGAATGACAAACTCTATGTTTATTTTCTATTTTAAATTGAAGGAGTATATTCAATAGAAATGGGCTTTAGCCCATTTAAAAATAATAATTTTTTTCCATTGGCTTTAGCCAAAACCTATAATAATAACCCCTGAAAGATAATTTCAGGGGTTGTTATATATCTACTGGTCTATCAATTAATTAAAAGCTTCAATAATCTTAGAAAAATCCTCTAATTTTAAAGCAGCTCCTCCAATCAGACCTCCATCAATATCAGGCTGAGAGAAAATTTCTTTCGCATTATCCGGTTTTACAGAACCTCCGTAAAGGATAGATACTTCGTCAGCTACTTCTTGTCCGTATTTAGATGCAATAATATTTCTGATATGTGCGTGGATTTCCTGAGCTTGCTCCGGGGTTGCCGTTTCTCCTGTTCCGATAGCCCAAACGGGTTCGTAAGCAATCACTACTTTTTTGATTTCTTCAGCAGAAAGAGTGAATAATGCTACTTCAGTCTGATTTTTTACAACCTCAAGATGTTGACCTGCCTTTCTTTGTTCAAGAGTTTCCCCATTGCAATAGATCGGAGTAAGACCTTTATCTAATGCTAATTTTACTTTTCTGTTACAATGAGAATCTGTTTCTCCATGGTACTGTCTTCTTTCGGAATGCCCGATTAATGATCCGTTTACATCGATAGATTCTAACATATCTGCAGAAATTTCTCCTGTGTAAGCACCGCTTTCATACTCGCTCATATCCTGAGAAAATACACCGATTTCATCCTTCTCAAAAATATCTTTAGCCATCATTAAATATAAAGACGGAGGAGCGATCCAAACCTCACAGTTGGTAGCATTGTTGTTTTTATAGCTTAGTAACTGAATCATTAATTGTTGTGCATCAATTACATTTTTGTTCATTTTCCAGTTGCCTGCAACTATTTTTCTTCTCATAGGATTTATTATTGATTTATTTTATTTTTTAATTTTTCTCATTCAGAATCTGCGTTATCTGCAAAATCTGCGAGCGTTTTTGATGTTTATGATAATCCCCACAAGTTTTTCAGAAGAATATAGAATGTATGCTCTTCCTCCGTTACTTTATGATCTGCTTTGATTAATGTTTTTGCAAATTTTGCAAATTTTACACGCTCAGCTTCTGTAGAATCGTCGTGAAAACATCTTGCATGAAATTCAAAATGATCTTTCCATTCTTCAGGTTGTAAAAGAGCAAGAACTTCAAGCTCGTTGTCAAGATTCATTCTGAATGGAAATTCATCCGCTAAATATTGCTGGATCAACATTCCTTCCTCAGGAGCAAATTCTCCGTCAATAGAAGAAAGAATCATTAAGAGATGATAACCGGCGATTGATTTATTTGATTTTTGCATGGGTTGTTGTATGTTTAAATTTAGTGTTTAAATTTGATAATTGATAATTGATAATTGATAATTGATAATTGATAATTGATAATTGGATACAAATATTTCTCGTAACCACCAATCATTTATAATTCATCATTCATCATTTATAATTAATTAACGTAGTCTTTTGCAGGTTGCTTGTCTACAATCTTTCCATTTTCCAGGATCAGTACAAACGGGTTGCTTCTTGCAATGGTTTTGATAGCTGTTCCATCCATCATAGCATTTTTAATGGTTTTAAAAGTACCAGGATCAGTAGATACACCATAGATAACAGTCCCTTTTTGAGCATTGACTTTAGCTTCTACTTTTTGAAGAAGATCAGCCGGAACCTCTTTAGGATGATATGAGAAAACAAGAATGGCTTTTGGAGCCTTGATGATTTCATCAGTAAGTTCCATTCCTGTTGGGTCTTCTATTTTGAATTTTACGATTTCAGATTTATATCCTTCTTTTACCAGAACAGATTCATTTTTTCCTTCTTCGATTTTCCATGGAGAACCTTCTGCCCAGTATTTTGTTTCCTTAATATAATCGTCCTGATTAACCTTTAAAACCTCTCCTGTTTTTTGATTTTTAAGAGAATAAAAAGTCTTGTATTCGGAAGGATTTTTATTGATTTTTTCTTTTTCAATCCTGATATTCGTTCCGATTTTATAATCACGGAAATCAATGATCGGTTCATGCATAATTCCTTGTGCCATAATGTAGATCATAACCAAAGAAAAAGCACCTAGAAGATAGTATTTAAACTTACCTGAAGACTCACTCTGAGTGCTGCCATATTCATCTTTTTTACTAAATTCTTTTTTGTACAATAAAAACAGAATAATAAGTCCAACCAAAAGAGCCACATCTTTAAAGAAGCTTTGCCAAGGCGTAAATTTAATAGCATCTCCAAAGCATCCACAGTCGGTAACTACATTGAAATAAGCTGAATAGAAGGTCAAGAAGCCAAAAAACACACAAAGTGCAATTAATGCTGATAAGGTAAATTTAAGCTTTAATTTCAGCAACAGCATAAATCCAAGAAAAAGTTCCAATACAACAACAATAACTGAAAACAGCAGTGCAAATTTTTCAAAAAACGGCATATTGAAAACAGCAGGTGAAAAGTATTCTTCCATTTTGAAAGAAAAACCTACCAAATCCACAGCTTTTACAAAGCCTGAAAGGATAAAAATGACAGCGATAATAAAGCGTAAAAAACCTTTGATCATATTAAATAGTTTTGGGTTCGAATTGGTTTTCTTTTTCAGAAAACTTGATCAGGCAGAAAACAGCATAATTCAACATATCGAAGTAGTTGGCGTCAAGGCCTTCAGAAACAATAGTTTGCCCCTGATTGTCTTCAATTTGTTTTGTTCTCAATACTTTTTGATAAATAAGATCTGTGATGGAAGAAATTCTCATATCTCTCCACGCTTCCCCATAATCGTGATTCTTTCTCTCCATTAAAGCCTTCGCCTCATTGGCATATTTATCATAAAGACCTAAAATATCTTCTTTATTTTCATTAAAATCATTGGAAAAGCCTTTTTCAAGCTGAATAAGACCAATAATAGAATAGTTGACAATGGCAATAAATTCATCCTCTTCACTTTCATCCACCATCTTTTTATCGGTCATCTGAAGGGTACGGATTCTGTTAACTTTGATATAAATCTGATCCGTAATGGAACTTGGTCTCAAAACCCTCCATGCTGCCCCGTAATCCTGTAATTTTTTACTGAAAAGATCACGACATTGACTGATAACTTTCTCGAATTGTACTGACGTTTTTAACATATGTTTTCTTAATCTTCCAAATATACGAATTCGCTTCGAGATTTATCAAAGATGAATAACAATACAGCTTCATCAATAGCTTTAGCTATGTTCTTAACTTTACTTCACTGCTTAAAAAATCTTAATGATTCAAAAAAGTTGGATATAATAAGACTCTATCACTGTATCATAGATTGATTATTCATAATTCACTCTTGCCTTTTTCCTGTTTTTTTACGCTTAATTCCCAATTAGTCATTAATTTTGCACATACAGAATCACCCATCATTTATCTTTTATCAATCATAAACGCCCATGCTCTCAAACCCTCAAACCTTTCAATCCTCCGAAGCTTCCACTTACTCAATCAACTGCAATGGTCGTTTGGTACAACTTGACACACCAAAAATCATGGGAATCCTTAATCTCACTCCGGATTCTTTCTCTGATGGCGGAAAATTTAATGATGGAAAATTGGCATTAGAGCATACGGAAAAGCTAGTGAGAGATGGCGCAGAAATTATTGATATCGGCCCACAATCTACTCGCCCCAATGCTGAGTTTTTAAGCAGTGAAGAAGAAATCAACAGGATAGGAAACGTCATCTCCCAGATTAAAAAAGAATTCCCGGAAATATTGATTTCTCTGGATACTTTTTATGCTGAAACCGTAAAATTTGGATATAACGAAGGAATTGACATTATCAACGATATTTCAGGAGGACAGTACGATGAGAAAATGTTTGATACAGCTGCGGAAACGAGACTTCCTTACATTTTAATGCATATAAATCCGTCCTATGATACCATGCATGATAAAATTAAATTCAAAGATATAACAGTGGAGGTGAATAAATATTTTTCTCAAAAGATCAACGAACTCCTACAGAAGGGAGTCAAAGATATCATTCTTGACCCCGGTTTCGGTTTCGGAAAAACAGTAGAAGATCAGATGAAAATGATTGATGAGGTCGGATACCTTGGATTTGGTAAGTTTCCTTTATTGATTGGTATTTCCAGAAAATCATTTATCTATAAACCCCTTGGGAAATCACCTTTGGATATCAACGAGGAAACCCAGAAACTTCATATGAAAGTATTGGAACAAGGGGCTAAAATTTTACGGGTTCATGATGTTGCTGAAGCTAAGAAAACTCTTGTTCAATTTTTACAGAAAAAATAAAAAGTGTTAAAAAAACTTGTGAGTATTTAAAAAGTTTATACATTTGCAACATGAATTTTACGAATCAGAAAAATATCATGGTCATTTCTATTATTGCTGTTGTCATTAACAACAGTAAGGAAACGGCGTTTTAAAATAGATTTTAATTTAAATTATATACAGGCCGTTTCATCGTTGAAACGGTTTTTTTTATTTTAATTTTTTAAGTACAGAATATGTATCAGTTATTAGCAGTAATTATTATCGTCATTATTATTCCCTTGCGTCTGTGAGAAGGAAAGTGTATGACTATACATATACCGAGCCCTCTCACAGCGTGAGAGGGCTTTTTTATTTCCATTTGTTCATTTTTTAAACCATTATAACATGTATTACAACGACGACACGGTCATCTATTTTGACGGAAACTTTAGGAAAGCGAAAGATGCTGGAACAGATCTTTACGGACAATCACTTCATTACGGATACTCAGTTTTTGAAGGAATCAAATCCTATAGTACCGACCGCGGAACCAGAATTTTTAAAGCTAAAGAACATT
>NZ_PIZV01000030.1 GCF_002835665.1 Chryseobacterium sp. PMSZPI | reverse complement strand
TTTAAAGAATCTTTCTCTCTCTTTTTTTTGAAAAGATTTAAATCATTAAAATACTCTTTAAACTGAGAGATACTGTCCTCATCAATATCCAAAGAAACCTTTTCATAGGATTTAAAAGAATAAGAGCCTAAGCTTTTAGGTGAGTTTTGTTTAAAAAGCTTGTTTACTTTTTTAAGAATTTCGAGAGCTCTGGGATCACTTTTATCTTCAATGACTACTGCATCAATGGCTGTGGTTTTTGATGTCTTTTTGGTAAGGGAAACCTCCATGCTGCTTTCTACATTAGCTGTTTCTTTCCGGTACGATTCTGCCTCAACCATTACAGCATTACAGGTGGGTTTGAATTCCAAAATACCTTCAGTATTGGTATATCCAAGAATTTTAGTGTCACAAGATATTTTAGCATTAGGAACAGGCTTTTGATTGGTGTCATCCACAACTTTAATTTTTGATTGCGAATAACCCCAAAAACTGATCAAGAAAAACAATAACAATAAACCCCTTTTCATGTAAAAAAACTATGTCAAAAATAATCATATTTATTGTGTTGGAAAAGTTTTTAACATAGTATAACATTGATTTCATCTAATTTCCTGATGTGAAATTTAGAAAATAAACCGATTTTTATATATTGAAATTTATGGTAGGAGGTAAGTTCCACCAAACAAAACTTTCCTTTATCAAAACTACTTTTATAAATTCCACTACAAAATGTATAACCATTCCCCTCCTCCGGGGTGGCGAAAATTCAAAGAATTTTTGACGGGGTGGTCAATAACGAAAATGAGTTTACTACATCTCATTTACCTATCATCTAAAGCTTTCATAAATGCAATAATATCATCAATCTCCTGGTCCGTAAGCTGTAAAGGACTATCCGAAAGCGTTTGGTTGTCTACTTTAAATCCAAAACCTTTTCCACCACCTTTGTTATAAAAATCCATAACTTCCTTTAATGTTTTGTAACCTCCGTTATGCATGTAAGGTGAAGTTTTATTGATGTTTCTTAAGGTTGGGGTTTTAAAGGAATGCTGTAAGGTAGCAACGGTTTCATGAAATTTTCCCCTTCCCAAATCCTGATCAAAAGCCTTATTGTCGCCAGTTACAGCAATTCCCAGCACTTCCTGTTCTGTTTTTTTGAAAGTAGGAGGGACGGTTCCGTTAAACAGAGGGATAAAATGACAGATGGCACACTGAGCCTTTCCGACAAAAAGATTAAATCCACGTTTTTGATTTTCTGTCATAGCAGATTTATTCCCTCGCATATATTTATCAAAATCAGAATTGAATGTGGCTAAAGAACGGATATAGCTTGCCAATACATTCTGAAGTTGCCAAATTTCGGTGTTTTGAGAATGAAAAATCTTTTTAAACTTAGACTGATAGTTTTTATCCTGATTAATTTTTGACAGAATTACCTCAAGATTACCGTGCATCTCCTCTTTATTGGAAATCACATCAGCACTTTGACCTTCCAGATCATCTTTTCTCATATCCCAAAACTGACCATGTTGAAACCCTGCATAATTGAGGGATGGGGCATTTCTTGCAAGCTCCGAATTCTCAAGAGACATGGATTTTGCAAGCCCGTCAGTAAAAGCTTTCTCCGGGATATGACACGTCGCACAGCTTCTGTTGTTATTGTTGGAAAGTATTTTATCATTAAAAAGCTGGTGGCCAAGGGTTGCCTTTTCATCCGAGTACGCGAATTCTTTTCCGGGGGTAAAAGCGTTAGGGTTGAAAGCATTTTTGGTAAAGAAAGTGGCTGCATTTTTATTCAAAGCCGTGGTCACTTCCACTTCAGGGATCTTTTCCTGCTTTTTAAACTCCAACAGTAAAGAAGTTATTTTATTGAAATGGTCCGGAATAAAATTGACATAATCAAAGGTGTTTTTATCCGTATTTTTTTTTAAAACTTCAATAGCAGTATTGATTTCAGCAACGATACTTTTTAATGCTTTTTCTCTGGATTGGTCTGTGGAGATTTGTTGCAGCGTTTGTTTTACACCTTCGAGGGAGTAGGGGATTTCCTGCAAAAAAGTTCCCGAAACCGGAGTGTCAAATCCTGAAATTCCTAAGCTCGAAATTCTGAATACCTCCTGTCTTACAGCATCAAAAACCTGATCTTTACTGATAGTAATGACCTGGAAATTGGTGTCAATAGTATTGCTTTTATTAATTAATTTGTTTAAAAGTCTTATGACTTCATCTTTATTTTTCTGATGATAGGGATAGAGCATTTCTTCTAAAACCTGTAAGCCCTCAGGTTCTATTTCCGTATGCTCATCCATTTCTATTTCAGGAAGTGCAGGGCCGTTGATAAATCGGGCAGAGTGGGGAAGAAAATATTCCACAGCCCATTCCATTTTTTTATAAGTTTTTCTAAGATGATCAAATTTTTCCTGAAGAAGTTTTTCATCAGCATTTTGGGAAATAAGATTGATGAGCTCCTTGATTTGTTTTTCAAAATCAGAATTATTTTTAAGAATTTGACTTTTTACGGAGCCGAGATCTTCATTAATGGGCTGATGTTTATCATTTTTACAATAAGAAAGTACAAAAAGGGCAACAGCACAATATACAAACAGAAGGATCGGATATTTTGAAAATTTCTTCATAGGCATGAAAAAGTATCAACAGAAAATTTCTATTGATACTTTTGATTGTTATGGAATAATTACAATTATTTTTCTACGTTTCTGATGATGACAACCTGTCCTCCTTCTTTATTAGAGTTAACTCCGGAACCATCAGGATTTTTAAACTTATCCAACTGCCATGTATGAGAGTGAATATTTACAGTGAATGTATTAGGAACACCGATAATATCAGAAATATCAGTCATTGCTCCAAACTCCCATGATCCGAATTTCTGAAGATCTCCCGATTGGTTGTAAGCGGTCTGCCAAGCTGAATCATTTCTGTTATGTTTCATATTCAACCATGGTTTATATTGCTTTGTAGCGATATTAAGTTGCCAGATGTAAGAATCGTGAGCTGCCGCTTTGTAGTATGAATCTCCGTCTTCCTGGATGTAAACAAAGTTTTCAGTCACACATAAGTTATCAGGATTGATAAGGTTGTGTCCCGGATTGGAATCTCCTTCTGCTACAACTTCTAATTTTCCGGTTAACATATTATTGGCATTCAAAACCAGTTTATAAACTCTCCCCCACATGGTTAATCCCGGTTTCGGATTGATACCGTCAGAAGATTCCCCGGTTGCCGTAAAGTAGATTTCTCTTCCTTTTCCTGCTCCTTTTCTGTAATCCACATCCTCAACTCTTGAAAAACGGATCGCATTATTATCTATATTTTTCTGATTGATTTGTGCTCCCGTAAGGTTTTTAGCATTAGGAATTTCAACAAATTCTACATCATAACTGTTGCCTTTTGTCATATCAGTTTCCGTGTAGTTGTTGTTGGTTCTTTTTAAAGCATACAATTTCCCGTTATCTAAATCTCCTTGTGTGTTGGCTACATACATGATCAATTGTCCGGCAGACTGGTGAGAAGAAGAATAAGACTGGTCTTCTCCAATAATGATATAAGATTTTCCGTTAGAAATATCCTTAGGAAGTGGAACAGCATTTTCCATAGATGCTTTTCCTAAAGCCGGCTTTACTCTCGTTTTGTCTGAAGCCTGAGAAGCAGGTGCCAGCGGATTCAATGCATGTACCATACTTTCCTCTCCGGATTCTCCTGCAGTAAGGAATGCACTGAACCCATGAGTCTCAGGAGTGGCTAATGTTGCAGAACATAGTCTGGTCATTCCTCCTGTTCCGTTCAGAATATATTCCCCTTTTATCGGTCTGAATGTTTTATCCAAATATACTCTTGATACAGATTGCTTAATCTCATGATTGGTGATCATCAGATATCCATCAGAACTAGGATCTTTCATAATTCCCATTCCGTCCGGCTGACCACCGAAAACGAAATCGGGAGAACCGGAAAGAACATCAGAACTTGAAATAAGAGTGGTGATGTTTAAATTTTCAAAACCCTGCATTCCATAAACAAAAGCTGGTTCTTTAGAAAAATTTTCAAGCTTGATTTTGTCATTGCTCGGGGTATTTCCATCCCCATTATTGTCATCGTTACAACCCTGAAATACTAGGGCAGCAAATAGCAGAGCGCCAATAGTTTTGTTAATTTTCATAATTACTTTTTTGAATTTCGATTGTTACAAAACTAAAGCTCTAGTGTTAATTGGGTTTTAAGAAGACAAAACAATTAGTTTAAGATTAGTAACGCTTTGTTAAGATAAAGTCAATAATTAGAATAGATATAAATAAAAGACTGTTTTATGTGAAATTTTTAATATCAAAATAAAAAGTATGTGAAAGATGTTTTGTTGATTTTCTTACAAATGCTCGTTATTCTTTATTTTTGAAGTATTTCATTATTTTATTATACTCCAAAATTCCTCCATCATCACATTCCTATCATCCGGCTGTCTTTGACAACATTATCCACAAACATCAGTGTAAATTTAGTCCCTGTGGTTTACGATATGAGCTGTTTAGATCCTTGAAGGAATATTAGTTAGGTTATCATCGAGTTCCCATTGTATTTTGTAAACAATACAACTATCCATAGCTAAATGTAACGGCTCTGCGAACGTAAATGTTTTATAATGCGTTTTTTTGCGAATCTTAGCGTTTAAATCTATTCATTTTTTATTATCAACACATGGTTAAAAACAAAACAGGCTGTTTCAAAAATGAAACAGCCTGTTTATATTATAATAGATTTCCTATTTTAGATATTTAATGCTTTCTGGTAAGCATTTTCCAAACCTTCAAGGTTTTTACCTCCGGCTGTAGCGAAACCAGGGTTTCCACCACCACCACCTTGGATCTCTTTAGAAAGATCTTTTACGATAGCTCCGGCTTGATACTCTGCTGCAAGATCATCAGATACTCCCACAGTGATCATTGGCTTTCCGTCAGCATCAGAAAGAATAATTGTTACTGAAGTAGGAATTTCTCTTTTTAATTGGAATACGATATCTTTTACAGAACCTGCATCTAAAGAAGTCTTTTTTACCAACAGTTGTTTGTTTCCTTTTTGCTCATAAGCATTCTTCCAGTCACTGATTTCTCCTTTTGCTTTTTCTTTTTTAAGAGCATCTACTTCAGACTTTAATGCTGCATTTTCTTCGATTAATTTTTCGATAGATCTTACTACATCTTTAGACTTCAGTAATTGAGAAAGTTCAATAACCTGTTTTTCCATATTTTGGAAATACTCTTCAGATTTGTCCCCTGAAATTGCTTCAATTCTTCTGATTCCGGCAGCAGCCGAACCTTCAGAAACAATTTTAAAATGACCTATTTCGTTGGTGTTTTTAACGTGAGTTCCTCCACAAAGTTCTTTTGAACTTCCAAATTGGATCATTCTTACGTTATCTCCATATTTCTCGCCAAATAAAGCCATTGCTCCTTTTTCCAAAGCTTCCTGAATCGGAATGCTTCTGAATTCCTGCAAAGCAATACTTGCCTTGATTTTTTTGTTCACTTTATCTTCAATTAATGCAAGCTCTTCTTCCGCTATTTTATTGAAATGAGAGAAGTCAAAACGTAAGTAGTCAGGTCCTACATAAGATCCTTTCTGTTCTACGTGAGTTCCTAAAACTTCTCTTAATACCTCATGCAGAAGGTGAGTCACAGAGTGATTTCCTTGTGAATTTTTTCTTTCCGTTGCATTTACTTTAGCCGTGAAAAGAGCAGTAGCATCTTTTGGAAGACCGTTGATCAATGAAATAATCAATCCGTTTTCCTTTTTAGTTTCTAATACTTCAAAGCTGTCTGAAGCATTTTCAAGAACCCCTTTATCTCCGACTTGTCCTCCTCCTTCAGGGTAGAAAGGAGAGTTGCTCAGTACAACCTGATAAAATTCTCCGTCTTTATTTTCTACTTTTCTGTATCTGGTAATATAAGTTTCCGATTCAATTTGATCGTATCCTACGAATGTTTCCGGTTTTTCAGCTAAAACAACCCAGTCATATACCTTTTGAGCAGAATCGGATTTTGAACGCTGCTTTTGTTTTTCCATTTCAGCTTTAAATCCTTCTTCATCGATCGTTAGTCCTTTTTCTTCAGCAATAATTCTCGTTAAATCATCCGGGAAACCGTAAGTATCATACAATTCGAAAACTTCTTCACTAGGTAACACTTTCAGATTGTCGGCAATGGTTTGCTGAATTAATTTTTCAACTCTGATCAATCCGTTTTCAATTGTTTTTAAGAATGATTCTTCCTCACTTTTGATGACTTCACCTACCAATTTTCCTTGCTTCTCAATTTCCGGGAAGAATGTACCCATTTGCTCTTGAAGAACAGGAACCAATTTGTAAAGGAAAGGTTCTTTTGTATCTAAGAATCGATATGCATAAGAGATTCCTCTTCTTAAAATTCTTCTGATCACATAACCGGCACCTCCGTTAGACGGTAGTTGTCCATCAGCAATAGCAAAAGAAACTGCTCTGATATGGTCTACCACAACACGAATAGCAATATCTTTTTCATTTTCTAGAATTCCGGTGTATTTTTTACCTGAAAGCTCTTCCACTTTAGAGATAAGTGGTGTGAAAACATCCGTATCATAATTGGAAGATTTCCCCTGAAGAGCCATACACAGACGCTCAAATCCCATTCCTGTATCAACATGCTGAGCAGGAAGCTTTTCTAAAGATTTGTCTGCCTTTCTGTTGAATTCCATGAAAACCAGATTCCAAACTTCCACTACCTGCGGATGATCTTGGTTTACTAAAGTAATTCCCGGAACTGCTGCTTTCTCTTCCGGAGTTCTTAAATCAATATGAATTTCTGAACACGGTCCGCACGGTCCGCTTTCACCCATTTCCCAGAAGTTATCTTTTTTATTTCCATTGATGATTCTGTCTTCTGAAATATGAGACTTCCAGAAATCATAAGCATCCTGGTCTCTGTCAAGGTTCTCAGAAGCATCACCTTCAAAAATTGTTACATATAAGTTCTCTTTTGGAATTCCATATACTTCAGTCAGTAATTCCCAGGCAAAAGCAATAGCCTCTTTTTTAAAGTAATCTCCAAAAGACCAGTTTCCTAACATTTCAAACATAGTGTGGTGGTAAGTATCTCTACCTACATCATCCAGGTCATTATGCTTTCCTGAAACTCTCAGACACTTTTGTGTATCGGCAATTCTAGGGGCTGTAGGTGTTTTGTAGCCTAAGAAAAAATCCTTAAACTGCGTCATTCCGGAGTTGGAAAACATAAGGGTAGGGTCGTCTTTCAGCACAATAGGAGCTGAAGGAACGATAAGGTGGTCCTTGCTTTTAAAATAATCTAAAAATTTTTGACGTATCTCTTGTGATGTCATAGTATTGCTTTTGCTTTTTAAAGTATCAAATTTTGATAAGATGCAAATTTAAGATTTTTAGGTGATTTTATATCAAATATTAGATATTTTCGAGTACGTTTTATCAAATATCTGACATCATAGTAAATCATAATTTTTAATGGAGCTGGTTATTTACCATAGTGATATAGACTTTTACGTTTCTCCAAACCTAACAGGTTTTCGAAACCTGTTAGGTTTACAAAGTTGAAACATAACTACTGAATAGTCGATTGAAAACAGTAAATTCCATACTTTAATTCCAAACTAAAAAAATCTTATCTTCGTCTATAATTTACTCGTGATGATGAAAAATGAGATTTTGAAAAGCTGGATAGAACAGTATTCTGCGCCACTTTTGAAGAAAGCTTTGTATATGCTTTCCAATAAAGAAGATGCTCAGGATGTAGTCCAGGAAGTTTTTCTTGCCGCATTTTCTTCTTATGATTCCTTTGAAGGGAAAAGTCAGCCTCTGACTTGGCTCATGGCTATTCTGAATAGAAAAATTGCTGATTTTTATCGGAAAAAATACAAATCTGAGCCCAATATAAGGCTTGATCATTTTTTTGATGAAACCGGTTCATGGAAGAATAATGACGTTTTAAATGATTGGGATGTTTCAGGAAAGGAATCCGAACTTTTGGATGACCGGGATTTTAATAAAACTTTAGAAGAATGCATTGAGGAACTGCCCTCCAGATGGAAAATTTTGCTGAAAATGTATTATATTGAAGAAAAAAAAGCGCCTGATGTAAGTCAGGAATTAAATGTTTCAACGACTAATCTTTGGAAGATCCTACAAAGAAGCCGGATGCAGCTCAGAGAATGTTTGGAATTTAACTGGTTTTCAAGATCATAATAATTAAAATGTTAAGAAAAATATTACATATCATGTTTTTACCATGCAGTGAAGCCACTTTACTGATGGAAAAACGTAATGCCCAATCTATTTCTTCCAAAGAGAACCGAAAGCTTAACCTGCATATATTGATTTGTAAGTGGTGCAAAGCCTATAATAAAAAGCTTCAGTTTTTAGACCAGGTTTTTAAAAAGACCCTTTCTCAAAAAAAAACCGAAATTAATGAATCTGAAATTCAGGATTTTAAAAATAAAATGATTGAGAAATTAAATTTTTAAGAAAATTTTTGTCAGGACTTTAAAATACCTCCGACTATATTTTTGAAAACAGAAGTATCATTCAAAATTTTAAAAATATGGTCGGAACAACACACGAATCTCACAAGAGCACATCAACGTACAAATTAGGGTATTACATCTCTCTTTTCGGAGCAGCATTAATATTGCTCTGGATTGGTATCTTTAAGTTTACACCAACAGAAGCAGCATCAATAAAGCCTTTGATAGAAAACCATTTTCTCACTTTCTTTGTTTATAAAATAATGAGTGTACAGGCAGTGTCAAATCTTATCGGAACGATAGAAATTATCATTGCACTACTCCTCATATTTAGTGCGAAATTTGCTGTATTGAAAAGATATGCAGGAGTAGGAATGGTAGTGACATTTCTGGTGACATTAAGCTATCTGTTTACAACTCCGGGAATGTGGAAAACAGTAGATGGAGTTCCGGTGACGGACTTCTTTATTCTGAAAGATCTTATGCTTTTGGGATTTGGGCTGATGCTATTACAAAATAACAAGTCATGAACAAAAAAAGAATAAAATGAAAAATATATTAATTGTGCTCGGTATTGTTCTGGGTATAGCAGTTTTTGCGACAAGTTGTGGAAATGCCAAATCAAAATCCACAGAAATTAAAAAAGAAAATGAGATCATTATGGACAATAAAAATGTAAAAGAAATCTATTTTGCAGGAGGATGTTTTTGGGGAACTGAACATTTTTTTCAACAGATTCGCGGAGTGGTAGGTACGGAAGTTGGTTATGCCAACGGAAATACCCAAAATCCAACGTATGAAGAAGTAGTAAGCCATACCACAGGTTTTGCAGAAACAGTAAAAGTAAAATATGATCCTGAACAGGTAGATTTGAAGCTTTTAATCGATTTGTATTTCAAAACCATTGATCCCACAAGTAAAGATCAACAAGGAAATGACAGAGGAAATCAATATAGAACAGGGATTTATTCGACAGATAAAGAAACGGAGGCTGTTGTAAAAGCCGAGGTTGAAAAATTAGCTAAAAATTACAACAAACCTATCCTGGTAGAGACCATTCCTTTGAAAAATTTCTATAAAGCAGAAGATTATCATCAGGATTATTTAGATAAAAATCCTGGAGGCTACTGTCATATTGAACCGGGACTTTTTGAAATGGCTAAAAAAGCGAATCCGCTTCCGGCAACACCGAAAGCCGCGTATCAGAAACAGGATAAAAAAGTTTTAAAAGAAAAACTAACGGCAGAACAATACAATGTCACTCAGGAAAACGGTACGGAAAGACCTTTCCAAAACGAATACTGGAACGAAACCCGTGAGGGAATTTATGTAGATATCACTACCGGAGAACCTTTATTTGTATCTACTGATAAATTTGAATCCGGTTGTGGATGGCCAAGTTTTTCAAAACCCATTACCAAAAGTTTAATTGATGAAAAACTGGATCGTACCCATGGAATGGATAGGGTAGAGGTAAGAAGTAAAACGGGAGATGCCCATCTAGGACACGTTTTTACAGATGGACCTCAGGATAAAGGAGGATTGCGTTATTGTATTAACAGTGCCTCTCTGAAGTTTATTCCCAAAGCTGAAATGGAGAAAAAAGGATACGGAAAATATCTTCCGTTGTTAGATAAAAAGTAATGTGAAAGTAAGGCTGCCATTTGGTGGCCTTTTATTATGAATTAATGTGTAGTTGAAATCTTTCTTTTATGCTGAGCATTGAGAGGTTTAGAAACAGCAAAAATGCAAAAATAATATAATAAGCCTGTTTAGGAAGTTCAAGTAAATAATTTATTTTTTCAAAGCCTTGATAGGTGGGTTTATGATTATAATGATATTCATCCCCGATAACATCATATCCTCTTTCAGTTTTATTTGGATCTTTATAAAAATGTAATGCAAAGAAATGTCCTGTCTTTTCCATATCTACGCCGTAAGCTTCCTGCTTAGAGAGGATCATAGCATCAATTAGTGCTATAAAATCCTGATAAGTGTTTTGATTTTCTATAACAAATTCAATTCCTGTTCTCTTTTCATTTTTTGCTTGTAGTTCTTTAAGTTCAGAAACATAAAAATCTCGATTTTTAAGCGCAGTATTCGGCTGAATTATGATTTTTTTGTAATTCCAGTTTCTATATGGTTCAAAGGTGTTATCTAAATGAGTTTGAGGAGTAATTTTTGAAGGAAGTCCCAGAACAACAGTCGTATAGAGCGGATGAACCCTTTGGTTTCCATAATACCAAAATAAAATAGGAATCAATAAAGCGCTGAATAATCCGGGTAAGTAGTATATTTTTCTCATAGATTGTATTTTTAAGAATATTGAATGAAAATCTTAAGCCAAAAAAACAAAATGTTCTAGAACCAATTCATTTTTAAAACCTTTTGAACGCTATTACATTTTACACATTAGTCTTCTATATATATTACAAAATATTGCAGAATTATTATAAATCAATTTATAGGTAAAGGTAAATACATTAAATTTGATAGAACTAATGAAAAAATATGAAGTTAATTGAACTGGCAGAAGAACTAAATGTCTCTGCAGAAGCTATAAAACAATTTATACAGGATTTTGACCTTGAATTGGTAGATTGTATCAGTACAAATTTCGAAGTAAAAGAAGATTTTGAAAAGTTTGCTCGTGAAAATATCGATTTTTTAAGGTTGTATGAAAAAGATCTTGATAAAAATAAAACGGTAGAACAAATTGCAGAAGTCATCAATCAGCCTAAGGAAAAAATTGAAAAAGCAATAAAGGACAACAATCCCAATATTTTTGACAATGGTTTTTTTAAGTCTTCTATATCAAGCTACGGGATTGATAACAAACTGGGAGGAAACTATCAGTTTGTGTATGATTATTTCGGACATAAAACCAGTCTCCAGCAACGAGACTTTATTGGATACAGAGACTTATTTTTTTATACATCAGCAGCTTTGGAGCCGTTTCTGAATCCACAACAAATAAAAGATTGGGGAATCAATAAACCGGCAGGAATAATACTATATGGTCCTCCAGGTAGCGGAAAAATATTTTGGGGAAAGAAGATTGCTGAAATTATCGGCTACCAGTTTAAAGAGGTTAAAAAACATTATCTCGGCGTCTCTTTTGTTGACGGAAATGAAACCAATTTCAACGACTTTTTGTTGAATATGATGAAAGAAAACAAAGTTCTACTTTTTATGGATGACTTTGATGAAATCATGATGCAAAGAAAAGCTGAGACCGATATTACTTCGTGCAACCTGGAAGCACAGGAACTTATTCTTCATTATATTGCAAAATTCGAACAGGAAGGTGTATTGATGGTAGGTGCTGCCAATTCTGTTTCAGAAATTGATGAAGAAGTATTGGCCCCGGGCAGATTTGATGTATTGATTCCTATATTCCCACCCAATGCTTCAGAACGTTCGGAAATCATCTTATACTCCATGACAAAAGGGTTGGAAGAAGACTCATTGCTTTATAAAATCCTCAAAAATAATAAGGCAGACAAAATTCCTTTCTGGCATGAAATTTCATCAAAAATGAAAGCTTTTAGCAATACTATGCTCATTGATTTTACCCAAAGTCTGAAAAAGCGAATTAAAAATCTTTATCAGAGAACCAGAAATGAAAAACTTAAAATAGATCAAAATCTTTTAAATGGCGCTTTAAGAGATGCCGCAGGAAAACTTACTGAAGAATATCTTGATCAGGTAGCTCGATTTTTAGCCGATGCTGTTATCAATAATTTTGATGAATTTCAGTTTAGAATTCAGGCATTAAGAAGTGAACTGGAAACCTATAAAGTAGTGGAAGAGCCAAGAAGGGCCATTGGTTTCCATCACGAGGAGGATGAGAAAAAAAAGTAGTTGTACTTTGATGAGGATAGGGTAGCTTAAGTCTATAATTTGCAAATGTTTATCCCTGATTAAATCTCCCTGTCAAAAATAAAATTTCTTGATTATTAATTACTCATTACTTATTGCTCATTACTTATGAACAGCATCTGGGAACTTGAAACCTTTTACAGAAACAGAGATATTATCATTATTGGTGCCGGATTTTCAGGGCTCTGGACGGCTCTTTCTATCAAGGAAAAATACCCTGGAAAATCTGTACTGATCATCGAACGGAATAACATTCCGTTAGGGGCCTCAACAAGAAACGCGGGCTTTGCCTGTTTTGGAAGCCTGACAGAAGTGATTGCCGATTCTCAGAAAATGGGTTGGGATAAAACATTAGAATTGGTAAAGATGAGGTTTGACGGACTTCAGAAGATCAGATATTATTTTGAAAGTGAAGAAATAGACTTTGAACTCAATGGGGGTTATGAAATTGTAAACGATGAAGAACCTTTGCAGTACATTCATTTCGTTAATGAAAAACTGAAATCAATAACCGGACTTGAACAAACTTATACTCTGAAACAGGAGAAAATAAAGGAATTCGGGCTTGGCAAATCTCAGTTTTTGATAGAAAATACTTGTGAAGG
Organism: Chryseobacterium sp. PMSZPI; assembly: GCF_002835665.1. Lineage (GTDB taxonomy): Bacteria > Bacteroidota > Bacteroidia > Flavobacteriales > Weeksellaceae > Chryseobacterium. The sequence continues at coordinate 6,238 of NZ_PIZV01000030.1, read as the reverse complement.
AAGTCTGCATTCCGGAAAACTCTTACAAAAGCTGCTTGAAAAATGTCATGAATTAAAAGTTGAATTTCTATTCGGAACGGAAGTGAAAAGTATTGAAGAAAACCCTGAGGATATTGTAGTTCATCTTTCAAAAAATACTTCTGTGAAGACAGAACAGGTTGTTTACTGCACCAATGCTTTTAGTTCAATATTGTTGGAACATGAAGAAATAATTCCTGCCCGTGGACAAATTCTCCTTACAGAACCTATTGATGATTTAAAATTAAAAGGAACATTTCATTATGATGAAGGGTTTTATTATTTCAGGAATTTAGGAAACAGAATATTGCTGGGTGGTGGCAGAAATCAGGATTTTAAAACCGAAGAGACTGCAATATTTGAAACAACCGAATTTCTACAAAATCATTTGGAAGGCTTTTTAAAAGAAGTTATTCTGCCGGACCAGGAATTTAAAATAGCTCTTCGCTGGTCAGGAATCATGGCAATGGGCCCGGAGAAAACACCTATTGTAAAACAACTTTCAAAAAGGCAATTTTGTGCCGTCCGACTTTCCGGAATGGGAGTGGCACTTGCTCCAAAGATTGGTGAAATAATGGCTGAGATGATAGAGGAGAGGAGAGATAATGCATTTCAATTTTTTAACCTTCACACTTGAAAACCCTCTTACTCTCTTACTCTTCAACCCTGAAACTCTCTCACTCAACCCCTTTCCACTATAAAAGAAATCCTTATTTTTGCAAAAAAGAAACATTCGTGATCAACAACGACCAGATAAAAGAAGTTCAATCCAGAATTGAAGACTTACACAGATACCTTCAGATTGATAAAAAGAAGATAGAAATTGCCAATGATGATGAAAAAACAGCGGCACCTGAGTTTTGGGATAATCCTAAAACTGCAGAAACCTTTTTGAAACAACTTCGTTCCAAGAAAAAATGGGTGGAGGACTATGAAGAAATTCAGACTCAGTTTGAAGATTTACAGGTTTTGGCCGATTTTGCTAAAGAAGACCCTGATTCTGAAAAAGAATTAGATGAAACCTTCCCTCAATTGGTTGAGAAAATTGAAGATCTGGAATTCAAAAATATGCTTTCCAACGAAGGTGATGAGCTTTCTGCTGTTCTCCAAATCACAGCCGGAGCAGGTGGTACGGAAAGTTGTGACTGGGCGTCAATGCTGATGAGAATGTATACGATGTGGTCGGAAAAGCAAGGATATAAAATCCGCGAGCTCAACTTTCAGGAAGGAGATGTGGCAGGAGTGAAAACCGTTACTTTGGAGATTGATGGTGAATATGCTTTCGGATACCTGAAAGGAGAAAATGGGGTACACAGATTGGTGAGAATCTCTCCTTTCGATAGTAATGCAAAACGCCATACCAGTTTCGTTTCCGTATATGTTTATCCGTTGGTGGATGATACTATTGAAATCAATATTAACCCTGCGGATATCAGTTTTGAAACAATGAGGTCTTCCGGAGCAGGAGGTCAGAACGTTAACAAAGTAGAAACAGCAGTACGTCTACGCCACGCACCAACCGGGATTATCATTGAAAACTCCGAATCACGTTCACAGCTTCAGAATAAAGAAAAAGCAATGCAGCTCCTTCGTTCCAGATTATATGAAATGGAATTGGAAGAACGTATGAAAGCAAGAAATGAGATTGAAGCCAACAAAATGAAGATCGAGTGGGGAAGCCAGATCAGAAACTATGTAATGCACCCTTATAAATTGGTAAAAGATGTACGTTCAGGACACGAAACCTCAGATGTAGATGCGGTAATGAACGGGAATATTACCCCTTTCCTTAAAGCATTTCTAATGGCTGATGGGACGGCGGTTTCCGATGATGATCTTGACCTATAACATATCATGTTTGAATTTTAGTTAAAATCTTATAATTAATTTTTATTTCAGATATTTTAGACTTATTTTTGTTGTACATCGATATATATGGAAGATTTCAATAGCTGGAAGGATTTATTAAACCCGGAGTTTTATATAAAAATGGGAGGGTTTTGGCTTATTTTATTTATTGTTTTTGCTGAAACAGGTCTTTTTGTAGGATTTTTTCTTCCCGGAGACTCATTGTTGTTCGTTTCAGGGATTTATGCAGTTGAAATCATCAAAGAGACATTTGGCTCCACAGGGAGCGATTTCCTAGATACAACTCTTTTAGCTTCCGGTGTAGCACTTGCTGCAATTATTGGAAATGAAGTTGGGTATTATTTTGGAAGAAAAGCAGGTCCGGCTTTGTATAAAAGACCAGATACAATGCTTTTTAAGAAAAAATATCTTTATCAGGCTCATGATTTCTTTGAAAAACATGGTGCATTAGCAATTATCATGGCACGATTCTTACCTGTTGTGAGAACATTTACTCCAATTGTAGCAGGGATTGTAAAAATGGATAAAAAGGATTTTTTAAGAGATAATGTTATTGGAGCGGTTTTATGGTCATTTATTTTGATCTTCGCCGGACACTACCTGGATAAATTATTCATGGAAGAGTTTGGAATCAATTTAAAGGAAAAATTAGAGTATATCATTATTATTATAGTTCTTGTTACCACACTTCCTGTAATTATAAAGTTTGTTTTTGGTAAAAAAGAAGATCATTCTAAATATGAAAACAAAGATTTTGAATAAGAAATAAATACATCAAAATATAAAATAACCTGCTTTTTAGCGGGTTATTTTTTTATCCACTCTAATATATTGGGATAGATAATAGAATCTCTTTTTCTTTTGCTGAAAAATCTGGGAGCATGGCCTGTCTTTTCCATAAACACCAATTTATGAGGAATATTCATCTGAGTAAGCGCTGAATCCATTGCTAACCCCTGATGTTGATTGACCAAGAAGTCCTGATTTCCTTGAAATAGAAGAGTAGGAACATTGGTAATATTGGCAATAGGGCTGGCCTCTTTAAAAGCTTCAGAAACATTTTTGTGGTCAAACTTACTACCTACCACTTTCTGAAAAGTAGGAGAGGTATATTTGGAATAGAAAGAATTAAGATATTCAGAACTATAAAAATCTGTAGGGCTACTTAATGAAATAATTTTTTTTACCTGGTCCGAATGCTGATAGCCATATAACAAAGCAAGATGTCCCCCCGCACTTTCTCCCAGTAATATATAATTATTGGGAATAAGCTCAGCTCTTTCCGCTAAAGAATTGAACCTTTCGACAACAAGACCAATATCTTCCAATTGTTGTTTATAGGTAATTTGTTTTCGTTTAGAAACCAGTCTGTAATTCATATTGATGCTTGGAATCTTATTTTCAAAAAGCATTTTTTGAATCTGTATCATGTGTTCTTTTCTGCCTAAAGTCCAGGCGCCACCATGTACAATAAGAACAACAGGAGAATCTTTAGTGTAATCTTTAGGTAGAAAAACATCCATCTTCTGCCTTTTGTGTTCACCGTATTTTAAATTATAAATCTTTTGCTGACCTCCGGGACCTACCCAAACTCTGAATTTGGTATTGCAGGACTGAAGCAAAAAACTGATACATCCTACTATAAAAAAATGATACCTGAGAATGAGTTTTTTCATGAATCAAATGTAATAAAAATAACAAAATCAATTACTTTCTGTTTTTTTAATTATTGTTTTACAAACCGCTTGAAAAATAGAATTAAATATTTATTTTTGCTCAATTAACAGAGATTAAAAAAATATTAAAATATGGCATCAGGCTTTTTTGCAATTTTAGACGATATTGCTGCATTAATGGACGATGTAGCGGTTACCAGCAAAATAGCAACTCAGAAAACAGCGGGGATTTTAGGAGATGACCTGGCTGTAAACGCGGAAAAAGCAACAGGCTTTCTTTCCTCGAGAGAGCTTCCTGTTTTATGGGCAATTACAAAGGGTTCATTTCTTAATAAACTCATTATTCTTCCTATTGCTTTTCTTCTCAATTGGCTGTATAAACCGGCTATTGAAATGATTCTTATTTTGGGAGGATTATATCTTGCCTTTGAAGGAGTAGAAAAGATCATCGAATTTTTATTTCATCGTTCCAAAAAAGGACATGAAGTAATAGAGGAGAGTCAGGAAGAAGAAAGTTCGGAAGTATCCGAAAAAGCAAAGATCAACTCGGCAATCAGAACCGATTTTATCCTTTCTATTGAGATTGTGATTATAGCTTTGGGAACTGTTATTCAACAAGAGCATCCGTTACTTACACAGATTATTACGGTAACTTTTGTTTCGTTCCTGGCAACGGTTGGGGTGTATGGTATTGTTGCACTTATCGTAAGGATGGATGATGCGGGTTTTAGCTTAATCAAGAAAAGTCATGATAAAGGATTCTTTTCTAAGCTTGGACATCTGTTGGTAAAAGCATTACCGGTAATTATCAAACTTTTAGGGGTAGTAGGAACTATTGCATTAATTTTAGTTTCGGGAGGAATCTTTTCCCACAATATTCACTATTTGCATGAATTACTTCCAACGTGGCCTTCTGTGTTGAAAGAATTTACTTTTGGTATTGTAGGAGGATTGGCTGCTGTAGCTGTTTTCACAATAGGGAAGACTATTTACTCATTAGCTGTAAAGAAATAATTGAAGCAAAATATCATAAAAGAATCCTGTATCATTTTGATGCAGGATTTTTTATGATCTTAATTCAAAAGAAAATCTTTAAATAATCATAACAGGCTCTTTGTTATTCTATAGGAATTTAGCTTTATATTTTATTCTGCTGTGTTGAGATTCCTCCTTCGTTGAAATGACAAAACACTGATGAGGTTTTTGAATAATGAAAAATAAAATATTTCTTTTTAATTGAACTTTTTACCCATGCTGATTGAACGGATCAGGCAACTTTTTAAAACACACTCTTTGTCATTCTGAAAGAATCTAAACCGTAGAAAGGGAGATAGCAATTAATTTTGAATCCCTGTTGGAAAACAAAAGTAGAGTACATTATATCTCTTTTCGAGCAGATATTTAATGACACCTTAAACTTTAAATCTTAAAAAAAAGAAGCCCTAAAGCTTCTTTTATATTAATTGAATAAATCTTTTACTTTATCAAAAAAAGTTTTTTCCTTTCCGGATGGTTCTGCAACCATTTCTCCGCTGGACATTTGATTTTCAAAGAATTCTTTTTGTTCTTTTGTCAGCTTTTGTGGAGTCCATACATTAATATGGATAAACATATCTCCTTTGCCATAGCTATCGATGCTTGGAAGACCTTTTCCGGCAAGTCTTAAAATTTTACCGGATTGAGTTCCCGGATCAACGGTGATTTTTACTTTTCCGCCTACTGTTGGAACCTCTTTTTTCGTTCCTAAAGCAGCTTCAGCGAATGACACATATAATTCCTGGTGAAGATTATCTCCTTCTCTTTTAATAGTCTGATCAACTTCCTCTTCAATGATCACCAACAAATCTCCCGGAGTTCCTCCGAAAGGAGCGTCATTTCCTTTTCCTCTTACATTAAGTTGAATACCGTCTCTTGCTCCTGCAGGAATATTGATGGTGATTTCTTCCTCATCTTTTATCAACCCTTGTGCATTAGCTCCTGCCGGAATTTTATCGGCAACTTTTCCGATTCCCTGGCAAGTACCACAAGTAGTTTGTGTTTGCATTTGGCCGAACATGGTATTCATTACTTTGATCTGAACACCCGATCCGTTACATGTAGGACAGGTTTTTGAAGTGGCACCTTCTGCCATCTTCATTTTTTTTACTTTGATTGTTTTTTGAGTTCCGTTTACCATCTCCTCAAGGTTCAGCTTGATTCTGATTCTTAAATTAGAACCTTTTACCTGCTGGCGTCCGCCGCCACCGCCACCGAATCCTCCGAAACCGCCACCAAAAATATCTCCAAACTGGCTGAAAATATCTTCCATGTTCATTCCGCCTCCGAAGCCTCCGCCTCCGAAACCGCCATTTCCTCCCATTCCGGCATGGCCGAATTGATCATATCTGGCACGTTTCTGATCGTCGCTTAATACTTCGTAAGCTTCAGCAGCTTCCTTAAATTTTTCTTCAGCCTCTTTATCTCCTGGATTTTTATCCGGGTGAAATTTGATGGCCATTTTTCGGTATGCTTTCTTTATTTCGTCGGCAGATGCAGATTTGCTGATCTCAAGAACCTCGTAATAATCTCTTTTTGACATGACAATTTTATAATTGATTATTGATAAATGATAAAAGATATTTTAAATTTAAATAAGTGAAATATTCATCCATTATCACTCATCATTTATCATTTAT
>NZ_PIZV01000003.1 GCF_002835665.1 Chryseobacterium sp. PMSZPI | reverse complement strand
TAGATCAGGCACAAAAAATTATTTTTGAAACGGTTTATAACAATAAGGATTATGAGAATTTCATTTTAGAATTTTCGGGCGGAAATGCCATTTTCACTTTTTTTGGACACATCTCAGTAGGTTTTATCAGTGCCTTTCAATATATTCTCAAAAACATGTCGAGCTTTCTCTTTAAAAATCATGCTTCATTACAGAGAGAAATGGAATATCATGCTGATGCCATTTCAACGTTTGTAACCAATCCTGAAGAACAGACTTCATCTTTATTAAGACTGGAATTAAGCGATGCAGCATTAGCCCATTCTATTAACTTTTATATTGAAAGCAAAGAAAAATATCTTCCGCAGAATCTTTATAAAAATCAGACTTCATCGATGCAGATTTTGAGTGAGCGAAACAACCATCCGTATGTAAATGGTCTTCCTAAAATAGACATAGAAGATCTGAACCGCTACAACAAATCAAGAATAGAAATCGAAGATCAATGGGCTTCCCATCCTGATATTGCTAAGAGAATTGAAAAGATTAAAACAAATAAAACTCAAAACTCAGGTTTTAATCATAGGCTTGCAACGGAAATTATTAAAGGTTATGATCATATCTGCGAAGCCATGACCAGGAAATACCTGACCTTATTACAAATAAAAAATGTAGGAGAAATCATAGATAATGAAAGTTTTGTTCAACTCTATAGGGAAAACAGCTCTTATGAAAATCTGAGCTTGAAGTTTAACGGATATTATGAGAGACATAATCCGGTTTTAGAAAATCTTGAGGTTGTTCTTTCAAATCCAGTACAAATCGACAGAGATGATCTTTTCAGCGATACAAAAGTGTCTTTAGTGTATGAAAAAGCAGGAATAGAAGGTGATTTACAGACTTTAAATTATTTGTATTCTCATCCTAAAGACATAAAAACATTCAGATTTGAGGGCACTTTATACAAAGCGAAGGATGCCCAAAGCCTTATCCCAAAATTTGAAAATGAACTGCAAAAAGTAAAGAATGATCTTCTTGAAAATGATAAAATTATTTTTGCCCATTTTTATAGAATTTCTGCCGAAACTGATAAGGAAAACCTTTTCAGTACGTACGAGAAGTTCAGAATGGTTGATAAAGAATATGATGAATTTCAGGAAAGTCTTAATGAATTTATAGGATATTTGCAGTTTATGGCTGTTACATTACCTTTTGAAGAAATCCGTAAACACAGGGTAAAATTGCTGCAAGCTGAAAAACCTTTTAAACAAAAAATTAAACATCTTCTGGAAGATTCAACCTATGGAACTTTATTGGCAGAAGAAGACAGAAATCTTCTTCAACACTATGTAGATGCGCACTATATTTACTTCAACAATGATCGCTACCTTCAAAACGAAGTTGACTCTTTATCATTGCTTATTGAAAGGTATCAGACATTATTGAATGAACATTATCTAAATTCCAAACAAGAATTAGTAAATCTTCAGGCAAGCTTGGATAAGGCTTATTAATCCGCTCCAGGGAAATCGTAAGTCTTCACATGATGGTCTGTATTGTCTATATTGATATTCAAGGCAAGATATACAAAATGTAGATTTCTATTTCCCTTTGCTTCAAACTCACGCTGCCAAAGGTATCCGCCCAGTACCCCAAAATGCTCATCGATCTGATAACCCAAACCTCCGTATACTCTGTTTCTGGCAAAAGTAGGTTTCATAGGGGTTACTAAGAATATTTCATCATAGGCATTTGCGAAAACAGTTCCTTTTTTAATGGTCTTTGCATTCAAAGGAACACTTACATTCAAACGATAACGATAGCGCATCCTTTGAGATGTATTATCCGTTTGAGGTTCATAAAACCAACTTTTTTCAACTCTGAAACGGTTTTCAAATTTCACAATCCCTTTTTTAAGATCGATAACATCTTGAAGCCATACTCTGAACTCTTCTTTGCTTAAACTATGATCTTTATAATTGACATACCTCCCAAGCCCTATAAAAGGTTTATGATTCTTGGTAAGATTATACCCTAATCCTCCTTTTATCTCATAATAATCCGGATAGGTATAATCTTCGTTACCACGCAATTGCCCTTCTGCATAAAGGAAAAACTTCGGATGAAATTTGTAGGTTAAAGTCACTGCATTGAAGCTGGAAATGTGTTCCTGAGCTTTAAAAAAAGAAATACCAAGTAGTAAACCTAAACCTAAAAAACGTTTCATAAAAAATTTTTGCAAATGTAAATCTTTTAACAATTTGTTAATATTAACTTTAATTAATATCAAATTAACATCTACTTAATATTAATTGTATAAGAAAAACCAATGTGGAACCACCTTTGCGGCATTTGAACTCCAAATGCTTCTGTGTATTTTGTATTGGTAATATTGTTAATCAACACATATACAGAATACTCTTTTTTGGTAAAGCTTAATTTGTCATCCAATAGTTGATAGCTTCCTAAATTCATTCTTTCATTGTATCGGTAAACAACTTCATTCGTAAAGGCTCCAAGGAATTTCGCTTCCACTTTACCTATGAACTGATGTCTCAGATTATCCATAATATATTTTGAAACAAATTCATTGGATTTTTGAAATTGACCATCAATATAGGTATACCCTGCCATCATTTTCAGCCAGTTGGTCATTTTGTAATTAATCTCGGTCTCTATTCCTTTGATTTTGATATTTCCAACATTTTCGGCAACCCATGTTTTATCGTTAATGTCTTTTTTTATCCAGTCAATAGAGTTCTTTGAATCTCTTAAAAATCCGCTGATTTTAGCTAAAATCTTTTGATTCTGGTATTGATATCCTATCTCAGATGAAACACCGTTTTCAGGCAGCAAATTTGGATTACCACGCTCTTGTGGACTTACATAATAAAGATCGGTAAAAGTTGGGATACGATGAACTTTCCCGATGTTTCCGTACACTTTGTTGTTTGGGTTAAAGTTATACCCTACATCCAATCCCGGATAGAAGAAGTTTCCTTCCTTAGAATAGTTGGCCCATGAAATTCCCGGGCTGATATTTAATTTTTTATCTAATAAAGAGAAATGATGTTCAAAGAAAACCTGAGAAACAAAACGGTTAGGATTTCCAAGATTGGTACTTACCAGAAATTCCTTTCTCAACTCTACACCTACTCCGGTTGTTCCCAATCCCCATTGGTAGCTTGAGTTTACTTCTCCACCAACATTATTACCAATGTGCATATTTCTATATCCGCCAGGATTCTGTCTGGTATATAAATACATATCCTGCCCTCTTCTCCAGTACACATTAGAATTAAGTTTTAATTTTCCAAATGTCTGCTGATGAGCCATACTTACAATAGACGCCTGCATTTCCTCATACTGATTTATAGCCGTTTTGGAAGCATAAAACCCATTAGCTCCGAATTTCTTTTCCGAAAAACCAGCCTGAAGTCTCAAATCTCCATTCTTAATATTCAGTTTTCCCTGATAAAATACATTTCGAATTTCATAATCCGTATTATACATATATCCTTCTGATCCTGAAGAGTTGGCCTGAAGGGTATTGGCAAATTTTTCATTTCCCATCTGAGCATTGAATCCTAATCCATAAGAACTATAATCCCCACCTTCTGCACTTATTTTAATTTTTTTTCCTATTCCCGGTTTCGTAATCACATTAATTACTCCCACGTAAGCATTCTGTCCAAAACGCCTGGCAGCTGGCCCTTTAATGATTTCAATTTTTTCCACATCTTCCAGATCTATCGGAAGGTTCATAGAGTTGTGCCCGGTTTGAGAGTCGTTCATCCTTACTCCATTCAATAACAACAGAACCTGTTCAAAGGAACTTCCACGGAAACTGATATCACTCTGAACTCCATTAGATCCTCTCCTTCTAATGTCCATACCCGGAACCTGCTGAAGAATTTCATCAATACTCTTAGAAGCAGCATTGGCAATATCTTCTTTGGTGATAACCGTAATGTTCTGGTTGACACTTTTATAAGGGGTGGAGATAAATTTTCCCTGAAATTCAATATTTTCAATATCAGTTGTTTTTTCCTGTGCGTGTACACTAAGTAAAGCGCTCAGAAAAAAAACACTTCCTATCTTTTTGATCATAATCGTTTTCGTAGTTTCTTTAATAACCTCCAAAAATAAGAGAGTTCACCAAGACAGCCAAATGATACTTGTCATAAAAAAGATGCAACATAGAAATGTTGCATCTGTGTGTCGGAGGGAGTATTTTTATCTTTTTCTCATTAAATGTGTAACTAGATCTCTGAATAATTTTCTCATTTCTATATTACATATTTATGAATACAATTTTAACTAATTTTAAAATATGAAACAATACCTTCAATAAAAAAAATAATGAAACTTATAAACCCGCTTCAATACAATAAAAATTGATATAAAAAGTGGAATAATTACACAAAAACATCTCATATCATCCTTTTTATCAATGTATTATTTTGTCTGCAGCACTCTTATTCTTAGATCGTACAGATTATTTTTTAGTAAGAATAGATACATACAATTTTCGCTAAAAATTCGTAATTTTGTGGGTCTTAATTTTACAATGAAATATTCTCTTTCCAGGTCAGTTTTATCAATATGTTGTATGACAACGGAAAGGCTTCATGTTCAATTGATGACAAGTGTAGAATATTCTATGCAAAACACCATTATACTGGCAGATCATAATCTGTACAGTTACTTTTATGAATAAACAAAATATGACTCATACAACAGAAATAGATATAAAAAAACAGATTTACGTTAAGAATGCACATCTTAACAATCTGAAACATATAGATGTCCTGATTCCTAAAAATAAACTCATCGTTATTACAGGAGTTTCGGGAAGTGGTAAATCATCTTTAGCTTTTGACACGATTTATGCAGAAGGACAAAGACGGTATGTTGAAAGTTTGAGCTCTTATGCCCGCCAGTTTTTAGGTAAATTGGAAAAGCCTAAAGTAGATGACATTAAAGGTTTAGCTCCATCTATTGCTATTCAACAGAAAGTAATTTCTTCTAATCCACGATCTACGGTAGGAACCTCTACTGAGATTTATGATTATATGAAACTCTTATTCGCCAGGATTGGAAAAACATTTTCTCCGGTTTCCGGGGAAGAAGTAAAAAAGGATTCTGTTTCGGATGTTGTGGACTTTATTAAAGCTTCAAAAAAAGAAACTTCTTTCCTACTTACGGCTCCAATGGAGTATGATGTCGATAATTTTAAAGAGACATTAAATATTTTAAAATTAGCAGGTTTCACAAGACTTGAAATCAATGGAAATATAGCAGGAATCGAAGATTTGGAAAGTTTCGGATTTACTCCGGAAAAAGGAATGATCATCAATCTTGTTATTGACCGTTTTTCATATGAAGAAGATGAGAGCTTTTTACAACGACTTGCAGATTCTATCCAGATGGCATTTTATGAAGGTCGTGGTCATTGTTCATTGAAAAATACAGATACCGAAAAAGTAAAAGAGTTTTCTAATAAATTTGAACTGGACGGTATGGAGTTCCTTGAACCTAACGTTCATTTTTTCAGTTTCAACAATCCGTACGGAGCATGTCCTGCATGTGAAGGATATGGAAAAGTAATCGGAATAGATGAAGACCTTGTAGTTCCCAATAAAACATTATCTGTTTATGAAGATGCCGTTGTCTGCTGGAGAGGAGAAACGATGAGCGAATGGAAAAAAGATTTCATAAAAAAAGCAGGCGACTTCCCTATTCATAAGCCTTATCATCAGCTGACAAAGGAGCAGAAAAATTTTCTTTGGAAAGGAGATGGAAAAAGTAATTTCCCTTGTATCAATAACTTCTTCAAAATGCTTGAAGAAAATTTATACAAAATTCAATACCGCGTTATGCTTTCACGTTACAGAGGGAAAACCCTTTGTCCTACCTGTGAAGGTTTAAGATTACGTGAAGAAACAAGCTGGGTAAAAGTAGACGGCCATAATATCCAATCGATGATTGAACTTCCTTTGGATGAATTGTCTCCAATGATCAACAATCTTAAATTATCGGAGCATGATCAGGAAGTGGCCAAAAGACTATTATATGAAATCACAACCCGTCTGGAATTTTTATTAAAGGTAGGTTTAGGATATTTAACTTTAAACAGAACTTCCAATACCCTTTCAGGAGGTGAAAGTCAGAGAATTAATCTGGCCACCAGTCTGGGAAGTTCTTTGGTTGGCTCTATATATATTTTGGATGAACCTTCTATCGGACTGCATTCTAAAGATACTGAAAATCTCATCGAAGTTCTTAAAAATCTTCGGGATTTAGGAAATACAGTCATTGTTGTAGAACACGATGAAGATGTCATGAGAGAAGCCGATTATATTATCGATATTGGTCCGGAAGCCGGCTATCTCGGTGGTGAACTGGTATTTGCAGGAGATTATAAAGACCTGAAAAATGCCGACACACTTACTTCAAAATACCTTACCGGAAGATTAGAAATAGAAGTACCTGCCAAACGCAGGAAAGCAAAAGAATGGATCCACATCAAAGGAGCACGTCAAAACAACCTGAAAAATATTGATGTTGATATCCCTTTAGAAAATCTGGTAGTTATTTCCGGAGTATCGGGAAGTGGAAAATCTACATTGATGAAGGAAATTCTGACCAATGATATTCAGATCCAATTAGGAATGGGTGGAAAGAAAGGTGATTATGACTCAGTAGAATTTCCTAAAAAACTGATCAAAAATATTGAACTGATTGATCAAAATCCAATTGGAAAATCATCCAGATCAAACCCTGTAACCTATCTGAAAGCTTATGATGACATCCGTGATCTTTTTGCAAAACAGAAAGTGGCCAAAATGATGGGATATAAGCCCAAACATTTCTCTTTCAACGTAGACGGTGGAAGATGTGACGAGTGTAAAGGTGAAGGGGTAATCAATGTTTCCATGCAATTTATGGCAGATATTGAATTGGAATGTGAAACTTGTAAGGGATCCCGATTCAAAAATGAGATCCTTGAAGTTAAATTTGACGAGAAAAATATTTCCGATATCCTTCACATGACTGTGGATGAGGCATTGGAATTCTTTAAAGATAATAATGAAGAGAAAATTGTAACCAAGCTAAGACCTTTACAAGAAGTTGGGTTAGGATATTTGCAATTAGGACAAAGTTCTTCTACGCTTTCCGGAGGAGAAGCCCAGCGTGTAAAATTAGCATCATTCCTTGTAAAAGGGGTGACAACAGATAAAACATTGTTTATCTTTGATGAGCCTTCTACTGGTCTTCATTTCCACGATATTCAAAAGTTACTGAAGTCTTTACAGGCACTGATTGATTTGGGACATTCCGTAATTGTCATCGAGCACCAGCCGGATATCATTAAATCTGCAGACCACATCATTGATATTGGCCCGGGAGCAGGAAAACATGGTGGTGAAGTTGTTTTTGCCGGAACTCCAGAAGCTTTGGCTAAAAATAAGAAATCTTATACAGCTAAGTACGTTAAAGAAAAACTTGAAAATTAAATATCCACAGAGGGCCTTATAGCTCTCTGTTTTTTAATTAAAATCACTAAGGAATTATTAAGCCGGTTTTCCTTTTTATTTTTTTCTTAAAAATTTAGGTTTTAAAACTAATTTACATCATATATTCATTTTCTGCTTATATCCTATTTTTAAAATACAAATACTATTATTATTTTAGCAGGGAATTTGACTTAATACTTAGGGATATGAAAAAAATAATTTTACTGAGCGCTGTATCAGTTTTTTTAATGAATTGTAATAAAAAGACTGAAACTCCGGCTCCGAAAGCTGAAGCTGACACCATTGCAGTAGCTGAACCCGTAATAGATACACTAGGGCCAAAATCATTCTGTTATATTGGGGTTACAGGAAAAGACAGTGTATTTGCCTCTATTGATGATAATCTGGGAACAATTACCGGAAAAATATCTTATAAAAACAGTGAAAAGGACAGCTCAAAAGGTGATATAACAGGCTTTAAATCAGGAGACACATTAAAATTAACCTATGAATTTACTTCAGAAGGTAAAAAGAGCAAAAGAGATATTTATTTCCTTCAGAAAGACAATACTTTAACAGAAGGAATTGGTGACCATAAAGAAGAAGACGGACAGTCTAAATATTCTAATGAAAAAAAGATTAGCTATAAAGATGGACAAACACTAAGCACCGCTGATTGTAAAGTCGTTACTAAAGCTTTAAAATAGTGCTCCGGACTTTTATGTTTAAAAATAATTCAAGCTGTTCTCAAATATTTTGAGAACAGCTTTTTATTAAGAATATATTTTAGATTTTCGATCCTTCCAAGCAACCTTCTTTTTCCCAATAATTTTCAACTATATTTTTTAAAATTCCAATATATAGTTTTACATGTGGAGGCT
>NZ_PIZV01000029.1 GCF_002835665.1 Chryseobacterium sp. PMSZPI | reverse complement strand
AATTTTAGTTTCCTGTTACTACTTTTGCAAAACGAATTACTTTATCACTTAAAGTGTATCCGGTTTCAATAACGTCTACGATTTTTCCTTTTAAATCTTCTGATGGTGCAGGGATTTGAGTAATTGCTTCGTGGAAGTCTACGTTGAAACTGTCACCAGCTTTTACTTCCATAGCTTTTAATCCTTTTTCAGTAAGTTTATTTTTGAATTTTTGGTAGATTAATTCTACTCCTTGTAAATCAGCAGGATTTCCGTTTTTAGCAATTTCTTTTAATGCTCTTTCGAAATCATCCAGAACTCCCAACATAGAAACCATCATATCTTGGTTAGCATATTGGAAAAATTCCATTTTTTCTTTAGATGTTCTTTTTTTATAGTTTTCGAATTCAGCATACAATCTGATGTAACGATCTTTTTCTTCTGCCAAAAGTTCTTCTGCAGAAGGAGTAGCTGTCACATTGTCTTCAGCTGCTGCCTGACTCTGCACGTTGTTTTCTTCCTGATTATTGATGCTTTCTTCGTTAATATCCTGGTTTTCCATAATTCAATATTTATTTACAGAATTGTTTGACAAAGAACCTGCCAAATAGAAAAATAAGACATTAAGGCAGAAAAATAATGAGCAGATTGACGAGTGGCGAATGATAAGTGATGATATGTCAATCCGCTATGCTTATGAATTTGTGTGTTGGAAATTCACTTTGCAAAACAAAAATCGACCATTGAGAATTCACTTTAACCATCGTCAATTTTAAAACTATTCTCCTGTAAACGTCTGATAGAGCAGATACAAGTTTAAAATAATAATAATCACAGTAATAATCCATACACAGATTTTCATAAATGGTTTATTGACAAACTCACCCATTTTAGCTTTGTCATTGGTAAACATTACTAATGGTACTACTGCAAAGCTCAACTGCATTGATAAAATAACCTGGCTTAAAACCAGTAATTCAGTAGTTCCTTTTTCTCCATAAAGAATTGCGACTATTAAAGCAGGAACAACAGCAATTAATCTTGTGATCAATCTTCGTAACCAGGGTTTTAATCTGATATTAAGAAAGCCTTCCATTACAATCTGCCCTGCAAGAGTTCCGGTAAGTGTTGAATTTTGTCCTGAAGCCAATAATGCAATAGCAAAGGCAATACTAGCCATTGAAGCACCTAAAATTGGGGTAAGCATTTTGTAGGCGTCATGGATGTCTGCTACATGCTCATTTCCGGTAGTATGAAAAGTTGCTGCGGATAGAATTAATATGGCTCCGTTGATAAAAAATGCGAGCATCAGGGATACTGTACTATCAAGTGTAGCAAATTTAATGGCCTCTTTTTTTCCTTCTCTGTCGCGGGTATAATCTCTGGTTTGAATGATACTGCTGTGAAGATATAAATTATGCGGCATAACGGTAGCTCCCAAAATTCCGATAGCAATATAGAGCATCGCCGGGTTTTGAATAATCTCTTTTTGAGGAACCAAACCTCCTAAAATTTCATTAAAAGCTGGCTTTGAAATGATAATTTCGTAAGCAAAACAAGCAAAGATGATGAAGATTAGTCCTCCTACAATACTTTCTATCCATCGAAATCCTTTGGCCTGAAGTAAAAGAATAATTAGCACATCTACAGTGGTAATCACAATACCCCAGGTTAACGGAATATGAAACAGTAGGTTTAAAGCAATTGCGGAACCTATAACTTCGGCAAGATCACAAGCCGCAATAGCAATTTCGCATAATATCCACAGAATAAAATTAGTTGTAGGGTTAAAATGATCTCTACAGGCCTGAGCCAGATCTCTTTCTGTAACAACACCTAATTTTACAGACAAATGCTGCAAAACCATTGCGAAAATATTGGAAATAAGAATGACGGAAAGCAGAGTATAACCAAATTGGGCTCCGCCGGCAATATCGGTTGCCCAGTTTCCGGGATCCATATATCCTACTGCAATCATTAATCCGGGTCCTGTAAAAGCAAGATATTTTCTCCAGAAAGAAGCTTTCTTGGGAACTTTTATGGATGCGTAAACTTCCGACAATGAATGATCGGTTTTATCTCTTCGCCAAGCGTTTTTTATATTGAAATTCATGAATGTTAGAAATGACTAACAAATTTAATTAAATAAATGTAAACAGAAAAGTCATAGCAAGAAAAATCCCGGAAAATCATTTCCGGGATTCTATTTTTATTGATTCTAAAGATTATTTTGAAAATCTTACAGACATTTTTCTGTCAGCAGCTCTTTCTGCATCAGAAGCTTTTGCATCTACTTTAGCAAATTTGCTACCGTAACCTTCTGCTCCAAGAACCTGAGCTCCAACTCCTGCTTTTGCTAAAGCAGCTTTGATAAAATCAGCTCTTGATTGTGATAATTTTACGTTAGAAGCTTCGTTTCCTGTTTTATCAGTATAACCACCGATTTTAACTTTAGCATCAGGGAAAGCTTTAAGAATCGCAACCAAATTATCTAACTGTCCTTGTGAACCTGCTTCCAATTCAGTAGAACTTCCCATTTTAAAATTAACATGGTCGAAATCATACCACTTATCTTTCAATGCTGCATCGTCTGCTGCATTTTTGTAACCGTCAGACTTAAGGAAGGCAATCATTTGATCTTCCATACCTCCTTTATAACCTTTCAACATCACCCCGTTAAGTTCAATGTTCTCATCAGTCTTCGCTGTTGTAGCTGCTGGAGCAGGGGCGGATGTGTCTGTTGAAGTATGAACGGCTGCTGTATCTGTAGATGATCCTGTTGAATCAGCTGTAGTTGTAGTAGTGGTTGTCTGTTTTTTCTCACATTGCTTCCATAGGAAATATCCGGCAGCAATTAATAATAAAAGCGGAAGCAACCATTTCCAGATTGAACCTCCGCCTTGATTATTATTGTTATTATTAAATTGTTCTCTTATTTCTCTTGCTCCTTCAGAAACATTTTCTTTAGCCGTAGCAACACCTTCAGAGATGTTATCTTTAGCTGTTGAAGCTACTGAAGAAACTGTTTCTTTAGCCTGGCCAAACCAATTCTCTGCTCCTAAACCGAAAGAAGCTAAAGAAAGACCTGCCGGCAATAAAGATGAAATAATGCCTTTTTGATCACTCAATAAACTAGAAATACCAGATGCTCCTAAGTTGTTGTCTGCTGCATATTTCCCAACAGTACCTACTGTAGCCCCAGTAACTAGGTTTAACAAAGAACCTGCAGAATTGTTGCTGATTCCTGAAAAGCTGGCAATGGAATTGACAAGTCCTCCAACTTTATCTCCAAAAAGAGAAGATAGTAAGTTTGTAATGATAGGATTACTAGATGATCCACCTAATAAATTTCCTAAAATTCCACTGGAAGAAGCTTTTGTAATAGCATCCAAAACGCCAGGGTTGTCTGCGTTATTGGCTAATCCACCTACCACTGCAGGTAATAAACCACCAATTGCTTTAGAAATACCGGATTCGCTTTCTCCAAACTGTGATGCAGCTTGTGAAACCAATGCGGGACCTAATTGTCCTTTAATTAAATCAATGACATTTAAAGACATAATAAATTTTTTTAGATTAATGTTGAGATAAATTTACACAAAAATCTGTCCAAATGTCACTTTTTTTTGAATATTTCTTTAAAAATTAACGAAGTTTCTAAAAATCATTAAAATTATTAATAAGCTTTTGCGAATAACACACGTCTTTTAGAGGGTTTTCCTGAAATTAACGAAATACCTTCTTCTATGTCATCATCTAAAGGAATACATCGGATTGTTGCTTTGGTTTCGTCTTTAATTTGTTCCTCCTCCTCAGCCGTACCATCCCAATGTGCATAGATGAAACCTCCTTTTTCTTCTAACACTTTCTTGAATTCCTCATAAGTGTCCACTTTGGTAATATTATCTTTTCTGAAGTTGAAGGCTTTATTATAAATATCCTGTTGAATTGTTTTCAATAATTCTTCAATATAAGAATCCAAACCTTCAATAGAACGAACTTCTTTAGTAAGGTTATCTCTTCTTGCGATTTCTACAGATTTATTTTCCAAATCTCTTGGTCCCATTGCAATTCTTACCGGAACACCTTTCAATTCGTATTCTGCAAATTTCCATCCCGGTTTGTTTTGAGTATCATTATCAAATTTTACGGAAATTCCTTTCGCTCTAAGCTTAGCCTGGATATCTAAAGCCACTTCACTAATCTGATCAAGTTGTTCTTCTCCCTTAAAGATAGGAACGATAACCACCTGAATCGGTGCTAATGTTGGAGGCAATACCAATCCGAAATCATCAGAGTGAGTCATGATTAAAGCTCCCATCAAACGGGTTGAAGTTCCCCATGATGTAGCCCATGCATGTTCTATTTTTCCTTCTTTATTGGTGAATTTCACATCAAATGCCTTTGCAAAATTCTGACCAAGGAAGTGAGAAGTACCTGCCTGAAGAGCTTTTCCATCTTGCATTAAAGCTTCAATACAATATGTTTCATCTGCTCCGGCAAACCTTTCTGATGGTGTTTTTAAACCTTGAACAACAGGAATTGCCATAAAGTTTTCTGCAAAATCTGCATATACTTTATTCATTTTTTCAGCCTCTTCAACAGCTTCTTCCCTTGTAGCATGCGCAGTGTGGCCTTCCTGCCACAGGAATTCTGCCGTTCTTAAGAAAAGACGGGTTCTCATCTCCCAACGTACAACATTTGCCCATTGGTTGATTAATATAGGTAAATCTCTATAAGATTGAATCCAGTTTTTGTAGGTATTCCAAATAATTGCTTCTGAAGTAGGACGAACGATTAATTCTTCTTCCAGTTTAGCGTCCGGATCTACAATCAGTTTTGAAGGATTATCAGGATCAGTTTTTAATCTGTAGTGAGTAACCACAGCACATTCTTTTGCAAAGCCTTCTGCATTTTTCTCTTCAGCCTCAAACAAGCTCTTGGGCACAAAAAGCGGGAAGTATGCGTTAACGTGACCTGTTTCTTTGAATTTTTTATCCATTTCATCACGCATTTTTTCCCAGATTGCATAGCCGTAAGGTTTGATCACCATACATCCACGCACTCCTGAATTTTCAGCTAAGTCAGCTTTTACAACCAGCTCATTATACCATTTGCTATAATCTTCGCTTCTTGAGGTTAATTTTGCCATTATCTTTTAAAATTTTTTTAACTTTTGCACATTATTGTAATCTAAAAATAAAAATCTATTTTTGATAGATTTTTTGATCAGTATTTTGGTACATTTTTGGTACAGATTGCAAATATAATTTAAATTAAAAATTTTTACGTTATCATGAAAAGAAATATACATAAAAATTTGCTTGGTCTGCTAAGATCTAAAGGGATTTTGGCAATATCAGGCGGATTATTGCTTATGTCTTGTGGTGCTCAGATGGGAGGGTATAGCGAGACAGACGGGGTATATTATGACCCTAATAAGGATACGCTACCGGAAGGAGTGATCATCAATGGTGGCGGAAACAGAGTAGGCGAATACTATGACTACTATCAGGATTCTAACATAATCCAAAATGCACAGACGAATTCTAGAGACCAACAAAACAGATATAATGAATGGGGAGGTACCGATCCGGGTTGGAGCAACAATGCCACCGATTCTGATTGGGGACTTTATGCAGGATTCCAAACCAATTATTATGACAACTCTTGGGGATATCCTTGGGGCTGGTACGGAGGTTATAGCCCATATTGGGGTTGGAACCGTGGCTGGGGCTGGGGTATGAGTATGTCCTGGGGTTGGGGCGGATCATTCGGTTGGGGCTGGGGAGGCTCTTACGGATGGGGAAGTCCATACTGGGGTGGATATTATGATCCATTCTGGGGCGGATACTATGGATACCCATATTGGGGCTATGGTGGAGGCTACTGGGGGCATGGTTATAGAACAGTTTACAGAAGAAGTGGAGCCGATGGTAGAGGATTCGTTGGAAGTCCGGGTATAGGAAATGCTGTTTACAGAACCAATACCGCTAATTCCGGATTCAGAAACGGTACGGGAGGATTTAGAGACTCTAGTAATGGAGGTTTCAGACAAGGTAATTCCGGCGGATTCAGAGATGGAAATTCTGGAGGCTTTAGACAAGGCAATTCCGGAGGTTTCAGACAAGGTAACTCAGGTGGTTTCAGAGACGGCAATTCCGGAGGCTTTAGACAAGGAAACTCTGGAGGGTTCCGTAATTCTGTTCCTCAATCAAGACCAGACTATAATTATCAGCCAAGAAATAACGGAGGCTTTAGATCTATGGATTCCGGCGGCTTCAGATCCGGCGGAGGTTTCAATTCCGGTGGCGGAGGTGGCTTTAGAGGCGGCTCAGGCGGCGGAGGCGGAATGAGATCCGGAGGTAGCGGTGGCTTCAGATAATTTAAAACTTAATAAACTATTAAAAAATAATGTTAAAAAAATCTTTAGTATTCATGAGTATTTCTGCTGCATTCTTTGCGCAGGCTCAGAACATTTCTGTAATAAGGAATTCTGTAGATGTTTACTCAAGTGCTCCCATGGTGGGGTCGGCTAAGTTTAACGGGATGGCTGGTTCGAATGGTGCATTAGGAGGTGATGCTAATTCTTTGCTTACCAACCCTGCAGGTTTAGGAGTAGCTATTTCGGGAGAGGTTTCAGGAACTTTATCGGTTGCGGGCAATAAGAACAGCAGTTCTTGGGCAGGAGCTACCGTTGATTATAATAAAACAAAAACCGATCTTGGAAATGTAGGAGGAATCATTGCTTTTCCATTGATGACGGAATCGGCATGGAAGTTTATTAATATTGGTATTAATTATTCTAATCAATCTCTTGATAATTATGTAGAGTCAGCAGGAAATAATAATATTGTTTATGCTTTTGACCTTAAAGATCCTACTAAAGATGCTTCATTAGCAGGACATGCTTACAACAGATATGGACATTTATCAAAGATGAGTTTCGGGGTAGGAGCCAATTATAATCATAATCTATATATCGGAGCAGGGTTAAACTTTTTAAGTGCTTCAATTGATCAGTATGATACGTTAGCTTTCCAATCTCTTCAGAACAAATCTGTAGAGTATTTCAGTAAACAAGATACTCCCTATTTTGAAAGGTCTACCGGTTTTTCAGCGTCATTAGGGGTAATTGGGAAGTTAAGTCCTAATTTCAGAGTAGGAGCATCTCTTGAAACCCCTACATTCTGGAATATCGACAGGGATTATAATTTTTATAATGATCCGAACTTAGGTGACGGAAGTGCATACGAAGGAAGAAAATTTACTTCACCACTTAAAGCAAGTGTGAGTGCGGCATTCGTAGCCAGCAAAAATTTCTCATTGAACGTAGATTATACATTGGGACTTACAAAACCTGATTATAAAGTATACGGAGCTGCAGAGAGACAATTAAATGATTTCTTCAAAGATAAATACAAAAATTTATCTGAAGTAAGAGTGGGAGCTGAGTATAGAGTACAACAACTTAGGCTAAGAGGTGGTTATTCTTATGTTTCCAGTCCTTTTGATGCTATTACAATTAATAGATATAATGATGCCGGAACTTTGGGAGATCAGTCTTATAATAATCTAATATTAAGTGATAGAAATTTGGTGTCATTTGGTATAGGATATGACTTTAAGTCATTCTATATTGATGCTTCTTACCAGAATATTACTTCTAAATATACTAACCCTTTCATGAGAGGGGTGCTTACCAATCAAACGGATTCAGCGTATTATTCTCAGGATAATATCATGAAAAGTGATGCTTATGCTGTTTCTGATGTGAAGAATAGCAGAAATAATTTCTTCCTTACCCTAGGATGGAAATTCTAATTTCAAAAATAAATAAGTATCTATAAAATAAAAGCTCAGGAATTAACCGGAGCTTTTATTTTTTTAATGATGATGGAAGAGATGCATTATTAATGCCAAAGATACTCCCAACACGACCAATCCGATTTTAATCCAATCGATATTGTGATTTTTATTACTTTCAAAAATAATGACTGATGAAATGTGAAGGAAAATTCCTCCTACGATTGCCAGAAAGTAGGGCTGAAGATTAGGATTGAAATAATTTCCCAATAGCATTCCCATCGGTGATGCTAAAGAAAAAAGAGCTACAATCAGAAAAGATGGATAAGAGACAGATGTTTTTGAATCTCCTTTTCCATTAAACAAAAATGCTCCCAGGATAAATGAAATAGGAATGTTGTGAAATACAATTCCTAAAAGATAGGGTGAAAGTACATGCTCTTCGTTAGCAAGGGGAATTCCTTCAATAAATGCATGGATAAACAATCCTACCATTAAAGCAACAGGAAGGATGTTGTGTTCGTTATGGTGATGAAAGTGCCCGTGTTCAAATCCTTTGGTTAGTGCCTCCAGAATCATTTGTAGAAGTACTCCGGCAATAACGAATATTCCAAGGTTTGTGCTTTCCGTTGAAGTATAAACCTGTGGAAAAACTTCATTTAGGCAGATTGTAATCAAAAAACCGGCACTTAAAATCAGTAGATTTTTGGCTAGTTTTTCTTTTTTACCAAAATATTTGCCCAGAAATACTCCTGCTAGTACACTTAAAATCAGTAAAAGTACTGTTGTCATTATTTTTTCTTAAACAAATTGATGCAACGTGGAGAGCTTTCTTTATTAAATTCATTTAACTGATAATCTCCCCATATTTTTATTCTTTCAAAACCGCATTCGGAAGCATATACGTTGATAGCTTCTAAGGTATGAAGTTTTACTTTTTCAAAGAAATGAAAAGATTTACCATCCGCTTCAAAGCGAATGTCTTTGATAATATGTCTTCCTTCAATTTTTTTCAAAATCTTAAAATCAATATCACCACGGGTAATTGTTGTTTCGGAAACTAAATTTTTTCGGACATATTCTTCATTCAAATAGTCAAGCACGAAATATCCTCCCGGTTTTAAAGCGTTGTAAACGGATTGGAAAACTTTTTTATCATCGTTTTCGTTATCGAAATATCCGAAACTTGTAAATAAATTGAAAACAGCATCCATCGGATCTGCATCAATTGGATTTCTCATATCATGAACTTCAAAAATCAATGTTTGATTTTCAAATTGTTTATCGGACTCAATACTTTGTCTTGAGAGGTCCAGCCCCAAAACATCGTAGCCTAATTTATTTAAAAAAACAGAGTGTCTTCCTTTACCACAGGCAAGATCTATGATTTTTGATTGAGGCGGAAGCTGAAGGTCCTCCGTTAATTTTGTGATGAAGTTTTCGGCTTCTGTATAGTCTCTGTTACTATAAAGAAGATGATAATAAGGGGTATCAAACCAAGATTCAAACCATTCCATAATGCAAAAATAACTAAATTTGTGCGGTTAAAAGCAAAGTATTTTACAAGATTAAAAGATTGAAAAATTCAATCGATCGATCGGTTGGATAGCTAATCTTTTAATTTTTAAAACTTTAAAACTTTTAATTTTAATTTATGGATACAGAAAACTTACAAATACAGATAAAAACATTCTTCGGATTGGAGCAGATTCTTGCAGAAGAGATTAAAAAATTAGGTGGAAGAAAAGTTGAAATTAAAAACAGGGCGGTAAATTGTGAAGGCGACCTTGGTTTTCTTTATAAAATCAATTATTCTGCCAGAACTGCCTTAAAGGTACTTGTGCCGATTCATCAGTTTAAAGCTTTTAATCAGCATCAGTTTTATGACAGATTGTTCAAATTTGAGTGGGATGAGTTTATGGATGTGGACCAGTCTTTTTCTATTGATGCTACTGTAAACTCGGAAACTTTTAAACATTCACAGTTTGTTACCTTGAAAATGAAAGATGCCATCGTGGATTATTTTCAAGAAAAATATAAGAGACGTCCTAATGTGGAGACCAGAAATCCGGAAATAAAGTTCCACCTTCATATTGACAGGGAGTTGGTAATGATTTCTTTGGATTCTTCAGGAGATCCCTTGTTTAAAAGAGGTTATAGAAGAGAACAGGGACAGGCTCCGATTAATGAAGTACTTGCGAGTGGAATGCTCCAGCTTGCAGGCTGGGATGGAAAAGGAAATTTTCTGGATCCTATGTGTGGATCGGGAACATTATTGATTGAAGCTGCTATGATTGCGATGGATCTTCCGGCTCAGATTTTCAGGAGAGGATTTGCTTTCCAAAATTGGAAAAATTACGATGCTGATTTATTTGCAAAAATCAAAGAATTTAGAATCAATAGGGTAAGACAGTTTGATGGGAAAATTGTAGGGTATGACATCGATGCAAGAATGTTGAATGCTGCCAAAATCAATGTGGACGCAGCAGAAATGGAGGATGTAATCGAAATTAAAAAACAAAATTTCTTTGATTCTAAAAAAGAACTTTTCCCATTGTTGATGGTATTTAACCCACCATATGATGAGAGAATTTCAATTAATGATGATGATTTCTATAAAAAAATAGGAGATACTTTTAAAACGAATTATCCGAATACGCTTGCATGGTTAATTTCATCTGACCTTGAAGCTGTGAAGAAAATCGGATTACGCCCTTCAAGAAAAATCAAGCTTTTTAATGGGAAACTGGAAACAAGGTTCTTACAGTATGAGATGTATGAAGGAACGAAAAAGATCCATAAATTAGAAGATAAATCTTAAACAGAATATGTCCTGAAATATTTATTTAATCATTTAAAAGTTAATTTCTCAGAAGAAGCTGTTAAACTGTTTGCGGTTTCTTCTTTGAATAAGTAATTTTGAAAAATTTTCAATTTGAAGCCTAGTATTTCCATTGTTGTTGCTATTTATAACCGAAAGGATGAACTTTTCGAGTTACTTAATTCTTTAACCCAACAAACTGATAAAGTATTTGAAATCATTATTGTAGATGATGGCTCTATAATCGATTTGAAACCTACCATAAAGAATTTTGAAGAGATTCTGGATATTAAATATTTCAGAAAGGATAATTCCGGACCGGGCCTTACAAGAAATTTTGGTGCTGCAAGAGCAGCAAACGAATGGCTGGTATTTGTAGATAGTGATGTTATTGTAGAGAAAGACTATATTGAAAATATTAAAAACGATATTCTGACAATTCCATGCGATGCATTTGGAGGAGCAGACAAAGCGCATAAAGGTTTTAATCTGATGCAGAAAGCTATTTCGTACTCCATGACTTCAGTTTTTACGACTGGAGGTATCAGAGGAAGTAAGAAAGCGGTTTCTAAGTTTCAACCCAGAAGTTTTAATATGGGAGTGAAAAAATCAGTATTTGAGAAAGTCGGTGGGTTTTCTGAAATGCGGATAGGAGAGGATCCGGATTTATCAATGACACTTTGGGAAAATGGTTTTACAACAGCCTTTTTTGATAATATCGCAGTGTACCATAAGCGGAGGGTCGATTTTGGGAAATTTTCCAAACAGGTATATCAATTTGGGTGTGCCAGACCTATCCTTAATCAGCGACATCCTAATTATGTAAAGATTTCCTTTGCATTTCCTACTTTGTTTATGCTGGGATATATTATGGGATTCTTTGAATACTTTTTTTTAGGAAGAGGATTTATTCTTGCATTTTATGGATTGTATACCTTTCTGGTTCTTTTTCATGCCTTATTTCTTACCAAGAATATAAGTATTGCCGGAATGGCTGTTATATCTACTTATATTCAAATGTTCTCTTATGGTTATGGTTTTCTAAAATCATGGATTTTATTGAATGTTTTGAAGATGAAACCTGAAGAGGCATTTCCACACCATTATTATAAAAAATAAATAACCGAATTCGGGATAAGAATTTTCTATTTTAATCAAGCTGGAAGCTTGAAGAAGGAAGTTAAATTTATGGTAACCATCTATAGATAATGGGACTGAAAATAACTTCCAGTCTCCCTCTTCCAGCTTCCAATAATCTTAATTTCCTTACCCCGAACCCAAGTTAAATAAGTACTTATTGCAATCAATTTAGCAGCTATTACATTCCTGCATGCAAGGCTGCAGGGGATTGAATAAAAAGGTCGCCTCAAAGAAGCGACCTTAATGTACAATAAAATTTAAGATATAGAAACGTTTTCATGGTTAAGAATGCCTACTTTCTGCATACATTCCTTCATTTTGTCATAAGTTCTTTTTATGTCATGATCTAAGCCGATAGAAAATCTGATTAATCCGTCAGAGATTCCTATGGAAATACGCTCTTCTTCAGGGATTTCGGAGGAAGTAGACTTTCCTGAACATGAGAATAAAGTTTTGTAAAATCCTAAGCTCACTGCAAGATAACCCAGGTTCTCTTCCTGCATTAGCTCCATCAGTTCATTGGCCTTTTCTGTAGTTCCTGCGTCTAAGGTCAATAATCCTCCATATCCGTATTCTTCATGAATCATACTTTTCATTAATTCATGATTTTTATGAGATGGCAGGCCGGGATAGGATACCTTTAGTCCGTCTTGTTCAAATCTTTTGGCAAGATACATGGCATTGTGGCTATGTTGTTTTATTCTGATATGAAGGGTTCTCAGGTTTTTTAAAATACTTGAAGATCTCAAACTGTCCATAGTAGGACCAAGAAGCATACAAGCCCCGGAGTTTACATTTTTGGTATCATCAATAAATGTTTGTGTACTGCAATATACGCCACCTACTGTGTCACTGCTTCCATTGATGAATTTGGTTAAACTATGAATGACAACATCAGCTCCAAATAAGGTTGGTGAAATAGAAAGAGGAGAAAAGGTATTGTCAACAATTAGTTTTAAATTATGTTTTTTACAAATCTCAGAAAGTTTTCTAAGGTCTGCGACTTCAAGAAGCGGATTACTTACACTTTCGCAATAAATAACTTTTGTATCAGGAGTTATAGCGTTTTCTATAACATCAAAATTATTGATATCAATAAAAGTAGTGGCTACATTAAACTGTGGCATAAAATTTTTAAGAAAAGCATACGTTCCTCCATAAATAGTTCTGCTTGAAATAATATGGTCTCCACTTTTGCAAACCTGCATTAAAACAGAAGTAATAGCTCCCATTCCTGATGCTGTAACATTAGCTGATTCTGTATTTTCCATCTTAGCCAATGCCTGTGCCAGATAAAGATTCATCGGAGATGAATGTCTGGAATATAAATAACATCCTTCAGCGTTACCTTCAAAAGTATCAAACATAGTTTTTGCCGAAAGGAAAGTATAGGTAGAGCTGTCAGAAATAGACGGATTCACACCTCCAAACTCGCCAAAATATTGGAGATCCTGGATTTCGTTAGCTGCATTAAATTTTTCCATAAACGTTGTTTTTATTTTACAAGCCTAATTTGCATTATTTTCTTAATTATAACAACATAAATTTGAATATATGGAATATAAAACTATGAAATGTTGATTATTTAGAAAATATATTTAGTATCTTCGGAAATATTAAACATTCACCAAAAAATTATCTATGGAGCTTGATGAAATTGATAAAAAACTGCTTTTGTTTTTGCAAAAAGATTGTAAACAAACCACCAAAGAATTGTCCGGCAAACTAGGACTGTCTGTTACTGCTGTGTATGAGCGTATAAAAAAGTTGGAAAATACCGGGATTATTTCAAATTATGTTGCTTTGTTGAATCGAAATAAAATACGCAGAAATTTTATTGTTTTATGTCATATTAAATTGACTCAACACAAAAAAGAAATTGTATTGCAATTTGAAAAGGAGATTATGAATCTTGAAGAAGTTACGGAATGTTTCCACATAAGCGGAGATTATGATTATATCCTCAAAATTGGTGTGAAAGATATTGAAGATTACCGTAGTTTTATGCTGACGAAACTTACGACGCTTCAACATATCGCAAGCACACACAGCTCATTTATGATCTCTGAAGTGAAAAATACAACAGCAATCATTTTGTGAAATAAAGAGGGAAAAATAGCTTGTTTGATCCATACCTTTTTCACATTATTTCTTTCAGATCTGTAAAAATGATATATTATCCCTTGAAAGCAATAAAAAACCTGCCGGATCTAATCTTAAATTCATTCTCACGTAGTGTTTTTCTTACAAATATTGGTTCTGATAATTTTGTGGTGGAGTGGTAGTCAGAAGGATTTTAGTTATAATACTCCAGAAACTGCCAGGATTTATTTTCGTACTGATAAATCATCGATTTTGAATACTTGGCATCAGGTTTTGTATCATTAAACTGTAACTGTACCAGATAGCAGTTCTCTTTGTCTTTCATTTCCCATGGAAGTATGGCAATCCCTAATATATTAAAATCAGAATGCTTATCCACTGTGAGTTCTTTTTTTAGTTTTAGTTTCGTGTTGTAATAGAAGTTTCTTGTACTCCCATTTTCAAGGATTTCTTTGCCGGTTTCTGTGTTCCACTTTATACTTTTTTTAAAGGCTGAAGTATCATATATAAAGTTTGAATTGGCTGCCGGAATAATAATTTTGTCTTTGTTCATTTCGACAAAATCCAGATAATTCTCTTTATTCCAAAGCTGTTCAAAAATTTCAGGGTAGTCTGTTTTTTCAAACCTTTTACACTCATGATTGGGCACATTACCGCATACAGCTTTCTGGCTTGTCTTTATAAGAATATTCAGGATGATATTTTTATCTTTTGCGGTAAAGTTTTTAAAATCCTCATGATGGTAAAGATCCTTTAATAAGCCTGAAAAATTAGTTTTTTTGATTAAGGCCTGCTTTCTTTCGTAATACTGTTTACCTTCCTGATAAAGCTGATCACAAGTTGTAATCTGAGCCTTTATATTGAAAAAATAAAGACCTATTAAACAGGTGAAAATCATTTTAAATTTTTGCATAATCAAAAAATATTATACCAACACCCCGTTTTTAGAAGCTATCGGATCCGGAAGATCGGTCTCTCCACCCATTTGAAGTAAATCAATCTCAATGGTTCTGCATATGGAAAGCATCGGTACATCAAACATTAATCCTGCAAAAGGGTTTTCAGAATAATCTCCTACCAGTTCCATAATAATATAGATCCAACCAATAATAATACAGAAAGGAATAGAAGTCCAGATTCCCCAGTCACCTAATTTAGCAAACTCATTTACTAGTCCCAGAGGGAGAAGGGTAATGAATAATATATTAAAAACAAATGCTGTACTGGCGAACTGTCTTGGTGAAGGGAATTTTTTGATTCTTTCTGCTTGTCCCTGGAAACCATAAAATTCATTCAGGCAGTTCTGTAGCTGTGTCTGATTAAAGTCTGTGATAGCCCCCATATTTTTTAGCTCGTTAATATCTTTGGCCTGTTGTGAAATCAGATAAGTAGCAAAGTTTTTGTAATGGTTTTTAAGATCATATTCATCCTCTGAAAGATACTTATGTAGGAAAATAGGAGCTCTTCCGTAATCAGGAAATCCGGCTTTAATCAATCTGTTTCGTCTTAAATTAATATTACCGAACTTATTTTCTGCGCTAATGTGCTCCCATTCTGTAGGTATCAGAAGTTGTTCACGGAAAGTATATAACCATGCAATATGACGATTGACGATTCTTTTTTTTCGATCTTCCAGATCAAAAACCCCGATTTCTTCATTTTGAGTGTCGAAGGCATATACCATAGATGCAAAGGAACGGCTGGAGTTTACAATTCCACCCCATATTTTTCTTGCTTCCCAAAGTCTGTCATAAGCCTGGTTGTTCTTAAAACCAACAAGGAAGGCTTCAGCGGTACCAATCAACGCAACAGGAACCCAGGGAATCGTCATCCATTGCCAATTGAAAAAATAAAATAGAACGGCTATAAGTGTACACCATATTGAAATGAGAATAAGATGGGCGCCGGATAAATTGAGAACCTGCCTGTAATTGACGTATTTGGTTGTGATCATAAAAATGAATGTGTTTTTGGTTTGTCGACAAAATAGATACCAAACTATTACGAAAGATACCAGGTAATAGAGTTGGAGGGTTCAACGTTTAAGGTTTCTTTATTTGCAATGGTCTAAGGTTGAGTTTTATACTGTGAAATAAAAGTAATAAAAATTACATGAAAAAACCTCTAAAAATTTTAGAGGTTTTGTTTTTATAGCAACGATCAATTTAATATTGTAGCATTTCTTCGATCTTTTTAGAGAGCTTTTCTGCATTTGGAAGCATTTCTTTTTCAAGAACGAGATTGATAGGAACTGCAGGGACATCTAAAGAACCTATAGTTTCCACTGGTGCATCAAGGTATTTGAAACAATTTTTCGAAATACGGTGAGCGAATGCCTCTGCAAAAGAGTTATTAAGTTGTTCTTCAGTTAAAACAATACATTTTCCGTGTGCTTTTACTCTTTCAAATACAAGTTCCTCGTCTAATGGTAGAAGGGTTCTTAAATCAATAACCTCAATTCTTCCATTGAAATTCTTAGAAGCTTCTTTTGCCCAATAGACTCCCATTCCATAAGTGACAACCAGTAAGGTTCTTCCTTTGTCGGTCTCATTTTTGTCTGCTTCAATCACTACTTTGCCTTTTCCGAATGGTAGGATATAATCTTCAGCCGGTTCTATGGTTTTGGCATCTTCAGTCCCCGGAACCTTACTCCAATATAAACCTTTGTGCTCTAACATGATTACCGGGTTAGGGTCATAATAAGCGGCTTTTAATAATCCCTTGAAATCGGCTGCATTACTAGGGTATGCTATTTTGATTCCTTTAATATTAGCTAATATACTTTCTACACTTCCGCTGTGGTATGGCCCACCACCTCCATAAGCTCCGATAGGAACTCGGATAATATTGCTTACAGGGAATTTTCCTTGACTTAAATAATTCGATTTTGATATCTCGGTAATAAGTTGATTGATTCCTGGATAAATATAGTCTGCAAACTGAACCTCAACAATAGGTTTTAATCCTACAGCACTCATACCTGCAGTTGATCCAATAATATAAGCTTCCTGAATAGCCGTGTTAAAAACTCTTTTGGTTCCGAATTTTTTTCCTAAAGTTACCGTTTCACGGAAAACTCCACCGATTCTTTCGCCTACATCTTGTCCGTAAAGTAGAGCTTCAGGATGTTTCCACATCAGCTCTTGTATAGCATGGATGGCGGCATCTACCATGACGATTTTTTCTCCGTTTACCGGTTCTCGGGTTCCTGCTTCTTCTGTAATTGGAGTAGGTGCGAAAACGTGTTGCATTACGGTTTCGGGTTTCGGGTCTTCTGCATTTTTGGCTTTTTCAAAGGCTTCTTCTGCTTCAAGACGGGCTTTTTTAGTGATTTGCTTTAATAAATCTTCATCTACACCTGATTCCAGGAGTTGCTTTCTAAGGATTTCTCCCGGGTCTTTTGCTCTATGTTTAGTTAAATCTTCTTCATCTCTATAGAATTCTCTTCTAACTCCTGAGGTATGGTGTCCAATCAGTACTGTTTTAGCACAGACTACTAAAGGCTTTCTTTCTGTTCTTACAAAATCTACTGCCTTTTTCATGGCTTCGAAACTTTCCACGAAATCAGTTCCATCCACTCGCATTCTGCTTAAACCGGTAAATCCTGCTACAAAATCGTAGGCATCACAGGTTCTTGCTTCCTCTTTTGTTACAGAAATTCCCCACTCATTATCCTGAACTAAAAATATAATAGGAAGTTGATGCAGGGCCGCAAATTGTAATGCTTCACTTACTTCCCCTTCTGTTACCGAATTGTCTCCAAGACTACAAACGACTACCGGATTGTTTTCAAAATTTTGCAGGTTAAACTCCTGAATATATTGTATCCCTTGAGCAACCCCGGTGGTAGGAATGGTTTGCATCCCTGTAGCAGAACTTTGATGAATAATTTTAGGTTTATTCTCATCTCTGCTTGATGGGTGAGAATAATAGGATCTACCTCCTGAAAAAGGATCTTCAGCTTTGGCTAATAACTGGAGCATCAATTGGTAGGGTTCGAAGCCAATACCTAAAAGAATACTTTCATCTCTATAATAAGGAGAAACCCAGTCTTCTTTTTTTAATTGGTATGCGGTTGCCAACTGAATAGCTTCATGGCCTCTTGATGTACTGTGAACGTATTTGCAGATATTTCTGTTTTCTTCATAAATGTCAGCCATTGCTTTGGCGAGCATCATATGATTGTACGCTTTAAGCAAGATATCCTGAGAAACTTTTTCGTGAAGTGTATTTTCCATAGAAAGCAAATATACATTAAAAAAACAAAATACTAACAAGTGTTAGTATTTTGTAAAAATTCGATGTATTTAATACTTATTCTTTAATTACTTTTTTAGAAATAACATCTTTATCTGTTTTTACTTCAATGATGTAAATTCCTTTTGTATAAGAGGATAAATCAATAGCTTTCTGTTCGTTATTAATGATCCCACTCTGTAGCTTTTTACCGGTAAGGTCATATACATTGTATGCTGATTTATTAGGCGCTTTTAAAATATTGGTGATATCCTTTGTAACGGTAGGAGCTATTGCAAGATTGTTTAATGCTGAAGTTTCACTGGTTCCCAGTACTGTTGTTGTGTATCCGGTCACAAGGATAGAGTAATTTTGAGGAGTTGGTGCTCCTGTATCATTTACCAAAATACCTTTATTGGTAATTTCAATCCTATAATTTTTGCCCGCTGTTGGAGTATCAATCACAACTTGTTCAACATTATCTACGGTGTTGTCGTTTTTAGTAGCTGGTGTCATTGGGCTATTGGCGTCTAATTTCCATGGCTTGTACACTGTATTGTTTTCGGTGTCTATGATTCTCAGATCTAAATCGTTGATTAATCTGGGGGTTCTAATGTTGTATAGAGATGACCATGAAGCAGTGCTAGCATCATCGAAGTTGGTGTATGCTGGATCAATCCATGAAATTGTTACTTTCAAAGGTTCACTTCCCGAAGCTCTTACGACTTTTGTATTAGGAGTACCACTGATTAATGTTTCATCATTGAAAATAACAGAATTGTTAGATTTTCCCACAAGAAGTTCTGCTCCTTTTTTGGCATTAATAAGCCCCCATCCGAAATGTGGATCTGGTCCTATATTACCGGCTTCAAGGGCAGAATGTATCATTAACGTTTTCGCTGATGCAGCATTGAGCTCAGCTCCATTGAACAGTTGTTTGTTGATTTGCATCCAAAGTCCTATTATGCCAGTGACAATTGGAGCAGAATATGAGGTTCCACTTCCATAATCGTAATCTTCTTGATTTGTACCGCTTACACTTGCTGAAACGACATTAGTTCCAGTGGCAGTAATATCTGGTTTTATACCTCCATCATCTCTTGGGCCGGCACTACTGTAATCAGAGTGGATAACATCTGATGAAGCGGTATATCTTTGATTATTAGTGGTGATAACATCATTTGCCCCTACTATAATTAGATTTTTGGCCAAAGATCCGTCTCCTATACAATCATACCCTTGAGCACAATTTCTTGGAGGGACAGTGTCGGTAGCGGTGAACTTCGTATAAGATGCGTATTTTGTATAATATTTAAAAGGATAATTTCCAGGTTCGGCGCCATAAGAATTACCTGCAGATTTAACTATGATGAATGAAGGATTGCTATAAACAATTTTATCATAATTTCTATCTTCACTATAATAGGTTCCTTCTAGTGTTCTACCAGTACTTGGACTATCTCCTCTCCAAACATATATTGGTAATAATAAATTAGGTAGAGAAGGGATTACAGGGTAGGCGGGATTAATAAACCAACCATGAGGAATACCATATGAATGATTTGAAATTTTAGGTTGTGCAATTAATATTTTTTGATATACAGAACTTTGCGAAGTGCTTCCGGGAAGCGTTGAATCTAAAAATGAATAAGAGTCCATTGTCGAGTTTTTCGCCACTCCAGCAAGGTTGAGGTCTGTAAAACTTACAGCTGTTCCGTTTCCATCGGTAAAAGTTTTTGTTAAGTTATAAGGTTTAGCACCAATAAAACTGGCAACTGCGGTAGAATGAGGATGGTATTTAATACTGTCCGAATTTTCTTTATTAATGATTCTATTAGGTAAATTATTAAAAAGTTGATGTGTTTCCAAGACCCTTCCTCCATCAAAAATGGTATATTTAATTCCTTCACCGTTAAAAGATTGTGATAGACCATTAATTTGCCCATTTTGAATATTATCGGCATTAGAGTTTTTTGATTGCCTAAAGTCATCAGTAGTATAAAAAGTTGGTGCTCCTCCAGGCATAAAGCCGGCAAAACTGCTTTTTTGCTTTTTAAGCATTTTTATAACTTCAGGGTTTTCATTATTGCGTTTGAGCTTTTCTAAATATGCATCAAATTTTTGAATTTTTTCAATTCTTTGTTGTTCAAACTCTCTCATGAGAATTTCATTGCTTTTCTGAGCACTTATCAATGAAATCATTAAAGTACTGATCGAAATAAAGATTTTATTCATAATGTTTAGTTATTTTTTATCGGATGTGAGTCTTTGTTTCAAATATATCAATAATATTAATTTGTTTTGGTTTTTGTGAATATATTTATCATTTTTATTAATTTGCTTAATTATTATATAATTTTTAATTTAAAAAATTACGTATTTTATAATTTTAATTAATTTTATTTAGCTCAAGTTGGTATTAGTAGGTAAGGAAAGAAGCAAATATTTTCCAATTTTGATGAGTTTCAATTTGGGAAAAAGAACTAATGATTTGAAAGATAGGGAGATATTTAAAAAATAATACTCATATCTATCAATATCTTTTTTTAAATTTATTATATAGATTAATGATAAATTTATTCTTTATTTGTGTTTTTTTTGAAGTGTTTTCTATATTGATTATTGTATCGGTAATTTTTATCTTAAACCATGAGCTAACTGTGAAATAATGATCATATTTTTTTACGTATTATAGATGGTTTAAATGAGAGTTATCAATCCATAATTGGAAAAAATGAAGTAACTTTACATTCTCTTTTTTATAAAAAAGTTAGAAAATTATATGTATTTAATTTTTGACACAGAAACAACTGGTTTACCAAAAAATTTCAACGCCCCGCTTTCAGATTCGGATAACTGGCCAAGAATGGTTCAGATTGCATGGCAGGTACATGATGATGACGGGAAATTGATTGAAAATCAGGATTATATAATAAAACCTGAAGGGTACGATATTCCCTTTAATGCAGCTAGGATTCACGGGATTACAACTAAAATTGCCAATGAAGAAGGACGGGATCTCCAGGAGATTCTTGAAGAATTTTCGAAGGTTCTCGAGAAGATAAGGGTAGTTTCGGGACATAATGTAGAATTCGATTATAATATTGTAGGAGCAGAATTCTACAGGAAGAATATAAAAGATAATTTACAGGAAAAACCCAGAGCTGATACGATGATTCTGGGAACTGACTACTGCCAGTTGGGAGGAGGCAGAGGAGGTAGATTTAAACCTCCAAAACTGGAAGAGCTTTATGAAAAGCTGTATGGAAATAAATTTGATGAAGCACACAACGCAGCAGCCGACGTAAATGCTACAGCTCAGGTTTTCTTTGAGATGATGAGAATCGGAGTGGTTCCTGCTGAGGTTTTGAAAATATCAGAAGATCAATTAAATTATTTCAAAAGTCTTTATCCTGATCCGATCAAGCCTTTTGGCATTATCATCCGAAGACAGGTTGCAGATTTCCATAATAAAAAGAAACAGCAGGACTTTGGAAGTATTGATGAGATTGATCTAGGTAAATATTTCAACTTTGACAATCATAGTGTTTTTTCTACATTAACAGCTACTACCAGTATTAACGACCTGATAAAAAAAGCTTCTGAAGAAAACTTCCCTGCTGTCGGGATGGTGGATCTTGGAAATATGATGGGAGCTTTTAAGTTTGTTTCTGCAGTAGAGGGAGCTAATGGGGATCGTGCAAAAAAATATAAAGAATATTTAGCTAAAAAACAGGAAGCAGAAGAAAACGGAACGGATTTTAATGAAGAAGAGCCGGTTTCGGAATCATTGATTCCTGTGGTAGGTTGTGAATTTTATATTTCGGATCGTTATGAGCAAAAGCAGTTTACCAAAGATGATCCGGATAGGAGAACACAAGTGGTACTTTTGGCAAAAGATTTTAATGGATATAAAAATTTGGCCAAGCTTTCAAGTATTGGTTTCTTAAAAGGATTTTATTTCGGGGTTCCGAGGGTAAGTCGAGAATTAATCGCTCAATATAAAGAAGGCGTCATTGCATTGACTTCAGGGATTCATGGTGATATTCCTGATGCGATCTTAAATACAGGGGAGCAAAAAGGTGAGGAGCTTTTCAAATGGTGGAAAGATACTTTTGAAGATGATTTTTATGTACAGCTTCAAAACCATAAGCTGCCTGAAGAAGAGCATTTAAATGAAGTTTTATTGTATCTGGCAGATAAATACAATGTTAAAATATTAGCGCAAAACGAAACTTTTTATACCAATAAAGATGATTCCAATATTCAGGATATTGTAAGCTGTATCAAAGATGGTGAAAAGCTTTCAACACCTGTTGGTAAAGGGTTTGGTAAAAGGAGGGGGCTTGCAACAGGAGAATACTACATCAAAAATTCAGACGAGATAAAAGAGGCTTTTCTTGCTTATCCGGATGCTTTTGAAGCGTATGAAGAATTCTTTGCAAAATTTAAGCCTTATACTCTAAAAAGAGATGTTCTCCTTCCGAAGTTTGATATTCCGGAAGAATTTATTCACGCCGAAGATGAGGTAGACGGCGGAAAAAGAGGAGAAATGGCTTATCTTACCCATTTGACCTATGAAGGAGCCAGAAGACGATATGGGGAGAATGGTATTACTGCTGATATCAAAGAACGTCTTGATTTTGAGTTGGAAGTAATTGCCAATACCGGTTATCCGGGGTACTTCCTTATTGTACAGGACTTCTGTAATGAAGCCCGTAATATGGGAGTTTGGGTAGGTCCGGGAAGGGGATCTGCTGCAGGTTCGGCAGTAGCTTATTGTATCGGAATTACCAATGTAGACCCTATTAAGTATGATCTCCTTTTTGAGAGATTCCTGAATCCGGAAAGGGTGTCCATGCCCGATATTGATATTGACTTTGATGATGAAGGAAGAGACAGGGTAATCAAATGGGTTATTGAAAAATATGGACAAAGTCAGGTGGCACAGATTATTACGTATTCGGTTCTTGGTGGGAAATCTGCCATTAAAGACGCCGGAAGGGTATTGGATGTACCAATTCCTGATACCAATAACATTGCTAAACTTATTCCCTCCACTCCGGGAATGAATATTGCGAAAGCTTTAGCGAAATATGATAAATTGAAACCGGAAGAGCAAATGCTCGTTGATGAGATGAGATATGTTCTTGATAGTCCTGATGATGCCCGTCATGGAGTGCTTGCGAGTGCGAAGAAAATGGAAGGATGTATCAGGAATACCGGGATTCACGCCTGTGGTGTAATTATTACGCCGGAAGATGTAAGTAATCTTGTTCCGGTGACGATTGCGGCAAAGGATGCCGATATTTTAGTGTCTCAGTTTGATAACTCGGTAGCGGAAAGTGCAGGTCTTCTGAAGATGGACTTCCTGGGTCTGAGAACCTTAACGATTATTAAAGATGCTTTAAAATTGGTGAAAGCAAGATATGGAGTAGATATTGATCCGGATTTGATTCCATTGGATGATACTAAAACATATCAATTATTTAAAGAAGGAAGAACGGTTGGGATTTTCCAATATGAAAGTCCCGGGATGCAAAAATACATGAGGGAGCTTAAACCAACTGTTTTTGCCGACCTTATTGCCATGAATGCCTTGTATCGTCCGGGTCCGATTAAATACATTCCGAACTTTATTAACAGAAAGCATGGAATTGAAGAAATTGTTTACGATTTACCGGAAACTGAAGAATACCTTAAAGAAACCTATGGTATTACAGTATATCAGGAGCAGGTAATGCTTTTATCTCAAAAGTTAGCCAACTTTACAAAAGGTGAGGCCGATACCTTGAGAAAAGCAATGGGTAAAAAACAGATTGACGTTCTTAATAAAATGTATCCTAAATTTATTGAAGGAGGACGAAAAAACAATCTGAATGAAGAGCGATTGGAAAAAATCTGGAACGACTGGAAAGCCTTTGCAGAATATGCCTTCAATAAATCCCACTCAACATGTTATGCTTTTATTGCTTATCAAACAGCTTTTTTGAAAGCCAATTATCCTGCAGAATACATGGCGAGTGTAATGAGTAATAATATCAACAATACAGACTCTATTACCATGTTCATGGAAGATTGTAAGAGTATGGGAGTTGATGTTTTGGGACCTGATGTGAATGAATCTCAATATAAATTCTCGGTAAACGAAAAAGGGCAGATTCGATTTGGTTTGGGAGCTATTAAAGGAATCGGAGAGGGACCGAGCGAAGCTATTACAAGAGAAAGGGAAAACGGACGATTCAAAAATATTTATGATTTCTTTGAGAGGATTTTACCTTCTCAAATGAATAAAAGAGTTGCGGAAAGTTTGGTGCTGGCAGGTGCTTTTGACGAATTGGATGCCTTCCATAGAGGTCAGTATTTTGACATTGATATGGCCGGGAGAACGAATCTGGAGAGATTGATTCGTTATGGGCAGAGCTTCCAGGAAAGTAAAAATGAAATGGAACATTCATTATTTGCAGATTTCGCTGAAGAAGTTCAGATTGAACAACCTAAATTGGCTCCTTGTCCGGAATGGCCCAATATGCATAAGCTTAATAAAGAAAAAGAAATCATTGGTTTCTATCTTTCTGCTCACCCGCTGGATGAGTTTAAATATCAATTTCAGTTTATGCAGGGACAGCTTTCCAAAAAAGCGGTTCTTGAAAAAGATATTGAAGAGAAAACGGATGAAACGCCTGTTCTGGAACAGGATGCACAGGATGAATCTGTAGATCTTACTGAAATTGTATCCGATGAGATGTCTATCGGGGATGAAGAAGTTGTAGAAGAGGTTACTAAGAAAGCTGAGCCGAAAGGAAATTTCTTATTTTTAAATCTTGATGAAGTGGATGCATATAAGGAGCAGGCTTTCGCTAATAAACAGGAGGAATTATTTGAAGAGAAAAAGAAAGACTGGAAAACGCTTCAGAAAGAAAGAGAAAATGGTGGCGGAGGAAAAGAATATACTGTTGCAGGTTTGATTACGGAATATAGAGTTCAGGATGGTTTTAGAAGTGGTGAAAAAGTAGCTTTTGTAACTCTGGAAGATTATTCAGGTTCTTATTCTTTCAGGTTGGGAGATAGAGATTATATGAGGTTGAAAGAAAAGCTTGAAGTCCAGAGATTTGTTATTTTTAAAATAAAATTTGCTCAGGTAAAAGATGGAAGAGTTTTCGTGAATGTGAATGATGTAATTGAACTTCAGGAAGCATTTGAAAGATTTGCCAAAAGTATTTCATTGGTGATGGATGTGATGGATGTGAGACCTGAAGATCTGGATTTTTTCAGAACAGTTTTGGAGAGAAATAAGGGAAATCAGAAATTAAAATTCTTTATCAAAAATATTGATGATGATTCTCATATTGAAGTTCAATCGATGAAACACTCTGTGGATTTGAACGGAGATTTGATTAAAGAAATTCAACTATTGAATAAGTATGAGTTTTATCTGAACTAAAAGAAATACATCTAAATATCTGAAAAAGTGGCTTTTTGCCACTTTTTTTATTGTGGTTTCAGTAATATTAATGATTTTTTTTAATAATTATTTTATGTTAAATAAGAAGTAGTTAGTTAGGATATATTTTATAAATTTATTGTAATTTATTGAAAGTCAGTTATTTGTAATTATTCATTAATTAATGATAAATTGTTAAAATTAAATATTTGTTTAATTTTAATTAAAAATAATTAATAATATTTATGTTTTTATTATTTATTTATATTGTTTATTGAGTTTAATTTAAATATTTATTTATTTTTACTGCCTAACTTTTACTTAAACTATATGAAAAAACTAAATTTACTCTTTTTGCTTTTGATGAGTTTGTGTACTTATCAAATGTATTTGGGACAGAGCTTTACGTTGGCAACCTGTTCGTCGGGGTTAACAACCAACACTTATGGCCCTATGAATAGTGTAACAGCAACAGATAGTAAAAACAGAATTGCATTTATTATTCCTGCTTCTCAATTGGCAACTATCGCTAATGGTACAATTACTTCTACTTATTTTAAGAGATTGAGCTCTTCAGGAAGTTTAAACAGTACTACCAATTTTAAAATTTACCTGAAAAACGTTACTGTAACAGATTTTGGAGCTGCCGACTTAGATTGGGCTTCAGAAATAGGAACAGCAACCCCGGTTTATGATTCTAATCCTGATACGGCAGTAGGAAGTACATCGGGATATAAGAAATTCTTACATTCTACAAACTTTGTGTACACGTTAGGAAGTAATCTTGCTGTCTATTTAGAATATTCACAAACGGCAGGGCAGGCGGCTGCTATAGCCTGGGATTATGAGTATGGTGCAAGTTGTGTGAATAGCTCAAATAATAATACGACAAAATATGTATTGACAACGGCAGCTTTTGGACCTACACTTACCAATTCCAATTATAGAAGACCTGTGATTGCTTTTGATGCGACGGTACCCCCACCAACAACAGTACCACCTTGTACAACAGTTTCATCTCCGGCTAATGCCGCTACGGGAGTATCTGTCACCCCAACTTTTACCTGGGTGGCATCTCCTATCACTTCAAGCTATTCTATCAGCCTTGGAACAACGCCGGGAGGAACAAATGTAATAAATAATGTAGATGTAGGAAATGTTACTACTTATTCAGTTCCTTCAGCTTCACCTTTGGCATATTCTACTCAATATTATTTAACAGTTATTCCTAAAAATGGGATAGGCTCGGCAACAGGTTGTAATGCAAGTACTTTTACGACTACTACAATTCCTTGTCCAACTGTTTCGGCGCCGGCTTCAGCAGCGGCAAATGTTTCAATCACTCCAACGATTACCTGGTCAGCTGTAAACCAAGCGACAGGGTATAAATTGAGAATAGGTACTTCTGCGGGAGCTTCAGATGTAATGAATGATTTTGATATGGGGAATGTAACAAGTTATACGTTGACCACTCCTCTTAACAATGGTACAGTTTACTATTATACTGTAAAAGCTTATACAGCAACCAGTCTTTCTGCATCTTGTACAGAAAGAAGCTTTTCAACGGTTTGTGTGTCTACTACAGTTCCGTATGCTCAGAATTTTGATACTACGGCAACCGGTTCGTCTTCGAATATTAATGCTCCTATATGCTGGTCTTTTGTAAAAACTGCGGGTAGTGCGGGATATGGCTATGTGTCTTCTACGGGACCTTCTTCTTCTCCAAATAGTTATTATTTATACAATAGTTCTGATAACAGCGGAAATATTATGTTGGTCTCTCCACAGACAACCAATTTGGCTGATGGAACAAGAAGGGTGAGATTTATGGCGAAAGGAGGAAGTGCCGGATATACTTTGCAGATAGGAACACTTAATAGTACTTCTAACCCTGCATCTTTTACAGCAATTGGAAGTAGTATCGCATTAACAAATTCCTGGGTATCATATATCGTTAATATTCCTGCAGGAGCAGATCAGTATTTAGCTTTCAAACATGGTCTTGGAGGTACTTCCAGAGGTGTTTATATAGACGATGTTTTTGTAGAAAGTATTCCTACTTGTATAGAACCTACAGGGTTGACAGTTGGAACAATTACACCAAATTCAGCTAATCTTTCCTGGACGGCTTCTACCACTCCTCCGGCAAGTGGGTATGATGTTTACTATACTACATCTAATACAGCGCCTGCAATGACCGCTGTTCCTAATATAACAGGCGTTTCGGGCCTATCGACGCCACTTTCTCCATTGACGCCGGCTACTACTTATTATGTTTGGGTAAGATCTCATTGTAGTGGTACCGATATAAGTGTTTGGTCTATAGGTGCAACATTTAGAACATTGTGTCAGCCTCCTGCTATTTTAAGTGCTAATGGGGCTGCTGTTTGCGGCGCATCCGGATCGGCTACAATAACAGCTACAGCAGATGCCGGAGCGACGATTACCTGGTATGATGCAGCAACAGGAGGGACCGTTTTGGGAGCAGGACCTTCTTATACTACCCCTGTTATTACGACAAATACTACTTATTATGTAAGTGCAAAATCAAATGGAGCTGTTACAACGGTAGGGCCGGCAAGCCCTTCTGTATTGGGAAGTATAAGCTCAAGCAATTATGATATTGGTACTTATTATCAGATATTTGATGTTACTTCACCTGTTGTATTAACAAGTATCGATGTTTTCCCTACATCTACAGTTGCAATAGGAACTAATTCCGCAATAGAGATTAGAGATAATTCAGGAGCTACTTTAATTTCTGTTCCTTATACTGTTTCAGTAAATGATGGAACAACTCCACAAACTGTTAATCTTAACTATGCATTACCTGTAGGGACTGGGTATAGAATAGGACAAGGGCTTGGAGCTGCAGTAAACTTAAATAGAAATACAGCTGGTGCAACTTACCCGTTCACGTCAAGTTCTATTAATGTAACAGGAAATAATTTCTCTTCCGGACCTAATTACTGGTACTATATTTACAATTGGAAATTCTCTGGTGTTTGTGAGAGCGCAAGACAACCGGTTACTGTAACTGTGAATGCCTCTTGTTTGGGAACTTCTGAAGTTTCAACAAAAGAAACCGTGAAGCTATATCCTAATCCGTTTACAAGTACTTTGAATATTTCCGATGTTGCCAAAGTACAATCAATCTCTATTGTTGACCTTGCAGGAAGAATAGTGAAAACAATAGAAACTCCATCATCGGTTCTTCATTTGGAAGAC
The DNA here is from genome assembly GCF_002835665.1 of Chryseobacterium sp. PMSZPI. GTDB lineage: Bacteria > Bacteroidota > Bacteroidia > Flavobacteriales > Weeksellaceae > Chryseobacterium. The sequence continues at coordinate 30,673 of NZ_PIZV01000029.1, read as the reverse complement.
CTGAAAGAAGGAATGTATTTGGTAACACTGCATATGAAAGATGGATCCCAACAGACTATAAAAGCAATGAAAAAATAAGTGTTTAATTTCTGATTATAGCGAAAGCTAAAAAGATGACCGGAAGAAATTCCGGTCGTTTTTTTGTTTAGATCAGAAGCGGTAAATAATTAATTTTTAAATAATTGAAAATATTCTTAATTGCGTGATTTATTTAATAAATATTAAAATAATAATATATTTTTTATTAATTTGGTCATACCAATCATAAATAAATGTATTATATGAAAAATTTTTTACTTGTTGGTTTTCTAACCATCGGGGCTTGTGTTTTTGGTCAAACCTATTGTGTTCCTAGTTTCCCATACGGATGTTCTTTGGGAGATCAAATAGACAGTTTTGAAATCCCGGCTGCGGGGTTTAGTGATTTGGATACCGGATGCTCCTCAGCAGCTTATGAAGATTTTACTTCTAAGACAATTAATTTGAATGCCGGAGTTGCTTATTCTTTTGCGATTACCCATGATGCCTATTCTCAGCATGTACGTATTTGGATAGATTTTAATAATGATGGAACTTTTGACGAGACTACTGAATTGGTGGGATCAGGTATAAGTGTGGAAGATGTAAATGGTAGCAATGTTACTAGCAGTTCGATTGTTATTCCCGCAACAGTAACACCGGGGACGTATCGAATGAGAGTAGGGGATAAATATGATGAATACCCCATACCGTGTGAAATTGATGGATATGGAGAAGCCCATGATTATACTGTCATCATAGGGGCGGTTCCAAGTTGTCTTGCCCCAAGTTCTTTGCTCGTTAATTCAGTGGTATCAAATCAGGCAGAAATTTCATGGACTGCTTCAACAAGTACTGTGGGACTAGGGTATGAATATTATTTGTCTACTACAAGTACAGCACCATTGCCAGCCGCTATAGCTACCGGAAGTGTAGGAGGGTCTGCTGTTTCTGCACAACTCCCTAACCTGACACCTGCAACGGATTATTATGTATGGGTTCGATCTGTATGTAGTGCTACAGATAAAAGCTTTTGGTCTTTAGGGACATCATTCTCTACACCATGTACATCTATTGTTCCAACATATTCTAATGATTTTTCTACTTTCCCTATTGATTGCTGGGCACAGATGTCGGGTGGGGATTCTTCCACCGGGCCTACAGGAACAGATGAATACTGGTATGAAGAAGACTTTTTGAATTCGGGAGCATCCAATAATGCGGCTACAATGAATTTATATTCTGATGGTCGTATTGGCTGGTTGAAGACAGCTCCTTTTGATTTATCGGCAGGTGGATATAAAATATCATTTAATTATGGAATTACTGAATATGGAAGTGACGCTTCGTCCGGTATGGGCTCTGATGACATCGTACAGTTTTTAATATCTGCTGACGGGGGAACCACCTGGACTGTTCTTCAGACCTGGGATGCAGCAAATAGCCCATCGAACACCTCTGCAAATTTTTCTTATAATCTTACATCTTACACAGGAAGTCATGTTGTTTTTGCATTTTATGGATCTACAGGCTCAATTGATGATCCTGAAGATTATGAATTCTTTGTAGATAATCTTGCTATAGAGTCTTCATTAGCTGTCTCGGAAGTCAATAAAAACAATTCCGGTATTAAGATATATCCTAATCCATTCACAGAAACGCTTAATATTTCAAAAATAGAGCAGGTAAAATCAATTTCTATTACAGATGTTTCCGGAAGATTGATGAAAAATTTTGATCAACCGAGTTCAATGCTTGATGTGGGAGATTTGCAGGCTGGAATGTATATGGTTATTTTGAACATGAAAGACGGTTCTAAGCAGACACTAAAAGTAATTAAGAAATAATAGATAATTATAGTAAAATATTAAGATGAGTCAACTGGCTCATCTTTTTTTGTGTGAAAAAAATATTAGGAAAATAATACTAATCTGCCTTTTTTGTTTCTGTTTTTTAAAATATTGATTTTTAATTATTTGTTTTTGTTTGTTTTATGTGGAAAATATGATTTTGATATTTAATTTTCGGCTGTTGGTTAATCGGTTTTTATTGAAATTTTTTTTTGAAAAAAAATATGGTGTTTTTACCTTACTAAAGCAATTAAAAAAACAATTATGAAAAAACAATTACTATTATGCCTGCTATTTACTGTAAATATGGTGCTCAATGCTCAGATAACATTGGGGGGAGGAAGTACAAATCCTGGTGATTTTCCAGTTAATACTATTTTTGATTATAGTTATACTCAACAAATATTTACTAAAAGTGAAATCAATGCTAGTGCCGCGGGAAATATTACCGGATTAAAGTTTTATATAGATCCTTCTGCAAATATTTCTAGTTTTAAGGATTTGAAAGTTTATCTTGGTCATACTTCTAAGACTTCTTTTAATGACACTTTCCCACAGGATTATATTCCTCTTTCCGAGTTGACGGAAGTATTTGATGGAATCATTAGTAATAATGGAGGAGAGGTTTTAGTTACTTTTACATCTCCTTTTGCTTATAATAATACGGATAACTTAGTTGTTGCAGTAGACGAAAATACACCGGGAAGTATTATTACTACTTCTGCATTTACGGCAAGATTTTATACATATGATTCGGTTGATAATTCTAGCATGTATTTTTTTGGAAGTACTGATATTGACCCGGCCGCACCTCCGTTTGGCTTAAGGTCAGGAGAAAAATCGGTAATTACTATTTTAGGATTAACGGTAAATAGTATTCCTGCGTGTCCTATAATTTCATATCCTGCTCAAAATGCAAATGGGGTTTCTGTGCTACCAACCATTAAATGGGGAGCTGTTCAAGGGGTTATATCCTATAAAGTATCAATTGGAACAACTTCGGGAGGAATAGATGTAGTTAACCAAATATCAACATCTACCAATAGTTTTACCCCTTCTGTATCACTCAATTATGGAACTACTTATTATTTAAAAGTGGTATCTGTGGGGGCTGGTGGACAATCTTCAGGATGTTCGGAAATAACATTTAAAACCCCACCTGTTAATGATATATGTTCGGGAGCTTTAATTGCATCTTCTTTTCCGTATACTTATTCTCAAAATGATGGTGAAGGTCTGACAAATGAAAATGGTGGAATTTCTACATGTAGTGTAATGAGTGATGGTGGTTGGTTTACATTTACAGGAGACGGCAGTATGTATACCATTAATGCAAAACCTAATTCATTTTCTTTTAATACTAAAATAGGTGTGTATAGTGGAAATTGCAATAATCTTGTTTGTGTAGGAGAGGCTGATAACAATAGTTCATATTCTAATGCTGAAGAACTTACTATACCCACAATTTCCGGTACAAAATATTTTGTGAATGTTGGAACTACGTATAATTACTCTGGTGTGACATTGGGAGCTTTTACGATCAAGATTTCAAAAGGTAACAACCTGAGTACTTCAGAGATCTCAGGAAATAAAAATAATATTAAAGTATATCCTAATCCATTCGTCGATGTTTTGAATATTTCAAAAACTGATCAGGTAAAATCAGTTTCTGTGACAGATATTTCAGGAAAATTGATAAAAACGGTAGAGAAACCTTCTTCTGTACTCCAGTTAGGAGATTTAAAACAAGGAGTTTATATGTTGATACTAGAGATGAAAGATGGTTCTAAGCAAGTCATAAAGAGTATAAAAAAATAAAAACATCACCAATATATGAGTAATCCTGAAATAGGTTGACATAAAATTAGAAGGGCGAATCATCTCGCCCTTTTTTATATTATCCATTACTTATTGGGTACCGGCTGTATATCTCCCTTATTCATAAGATCGAAAATGGTTGGGAAGAACATGACAAGAATAAAATAGATGATAACCATCAGTACGATCAGTACAAAAAGAATAATCACTAAACTATTCGGTTTGTTTTTCTTTTTTGGTTCCATGATTTTGTGGTGTTTGGTGAATAAATTAAATTGATATTGAATATCAAGCTAATTTCTTGCCACATTGTTTGCAGTACCTGGCATCATCATCAATATCTTCATTGCCACACCGGTCACAAACTTTTTCTAAATTTTGTCTTTTATTTCGCATTTCTGCCGTTACGATTCCGGTAGGGACTGCTATAATGGAATATCCAGCCAGCATTAAAACTACTGCAAAAAACTTTCCCAACGGTGTTATCGGTGATACATCACCATAGCCAACAGTAGTTACGGTAACGACTGCCCAATAGATAGACTGTGGTATTGTTTCAAATCCCTGTCTTCCACCTTCCACCATAAACATTAAAGAACCAACAATTACTGAAAAAATAATCAGGAACAAAAGGAAAATATAGATTTTTCTGGAACTGTTTTTTAATGCCCGTACAATAAGATAACCATCATTCATGAAGTCCAATAAATTGAAAATCCTGAATATTCTTAACATTCTCAGCATTCTGAAAATCAGAAAATACTTGGTAATAGGAAAAAAGAAACTTAAGTAAAATGGCACAAGGGCAAGAAAATCTATAATTCCAAAAAAACTAAAAATATAATGTTTCTTATTTTTTATTACAGCAATCCGCATAGAATACTCTATTGTGAAAAAAATAGAAATAATCCATTCAAGAATCAGGAAGGTATAGTGGAATTTTTTGTCAAGCTGAGGTACACTTTCCATCATAATAATGGCAGTACTTACAAGAATTAATGATAATAATATAATATCAAACAGTTTTCCGAGTTTGGTGTCTGAACGATAAATGATACGAAAAAGGTATCTTTTCCAAAGTGCATCTTCCGGAACAAGATGATGTTCTCTTTCCATTGGGGTAAGGTTATTTCACAACGAAGTTAATAATTTCTCTAAAGTATAAGGTAAATATATGATTGTTAAAAGAAATTTGCAAATGTTAATAGTTTTTCTATCATTGAAAAGTGAGTTATTTGTATTTAAACACATGATTTACAATGTGTTATATTTAACAAAATACGAATAAAATATGACATATAAAAATTTATTTTTTAACGTTTTTTTTGTGGTAGTTTGTAATTTTATTCAACAAAATCTAAGATCATGAGAAAAATTTTAACCTTATTTGTTCCGATTTTCATATATAGTTTTATATATGCTCAGGTTGGGATTAATACAACTAATCCAAATGGAGCAACGGTATTAGAGATTGTTTCCAATCAGAAAGGAATTCTGATTCCTCGTCTTTCCGACATGGACAGAGATACTAATCTGGCTGATAATGACCCTTTAACAGTACCCCCTGCAGGTGTTGTTAATAATAGTCTGACTGCAGGAACCCTTATTTTTAATACGACAACGAATAATTTCCAGTATTGGGACGGTACCCTCTGGAGACAGCTTTTTGTTCCCACATCTTCTCAGGCTGGTAATGACGGTGTCGTTAAAGTGAATTCTGGAAACGCAAATGTAAAACCTTCTCTTAGCTTAATTTCATCAGGAAACACATATGGACCGCGACTGCAGGTAAATTATGCTGTACCATTGGTTTTTGCAGCCAGTCCTACAACAAGCTGGCCGGAAACTACAGTGCCGTTTCCTGGTGTTACTGCCAATATTTATGATGCAGCTTCAGGAAAATGGAGGGAAAATGAAATTTCAGGTCAGGTTCATGTATGGAGATTAATTGCCAATGTGACTCCGGGATCTAATTCTTCCGGATCTGTAAAGGCAACTTTCACAAACCCGGACTCAGGTTTTGAAGTCAATTCAATTCAACTTCTTCCCAGTGGGTCCAGTGGTTTAGGGAAACTACTTACATTTTATTTCTACACTATTGCAGATCCTGCAAGTCTGGCTCCAGGTAGGGGATATCAACTTTTTCTGGAATCTGATATAAATTGTAATGTGAGCATCGATTCTTTTACAAGGGTTTCACTTTTTAAAGATTAATTATAGTATTTTTCGAATCCAAGCCGGTCCTGATCTAAGCCGGCTTTTTTTATGGAGTACAGAAATTCTTTTAGTTTTTTAGTAAAATTAATATCTTCGCCTAACTGTAAAATATAGATTCATGAAACTAAGTACTGTAATTTCAAAAATTGAAGAAGAAATAAGCATAAGACAGGCAGAAGATTTTGATAATGTAGGATTGTTATGCGGAGTCCCTGATCGTGATGTGTCCGGAATTTTAGTTTGTCATGATGCCCTGGAAAATGTTGTGAATGAAGCGATGGATAAAAACTGTAATTTAATTGTGTGTTTCCATCCTATTATATTTTCCGGATTAAAATCTTTAACAGGAAAGAATTATGTAGAAAGAGCAGTTTTAAAAGCTATTGAAAATAAAATTGCCATTTATGCTATCCATACGGCATTTGATAATGACTTCTTTGGAGTCAATAGAGGTATTTGTAATGCCTTAGGATTAAAAGATCTGAAAATTCTTCAACCTAAAAAAAATAATTTAAAACAACTTACGGTTTTTGTTCCCAGAGACCATTCCGAGTCTGTAAAAGAAGCTCTCTTCTCTGCAGGGGCCGGAAATATTGGCTTTTATGATGAATGTAGTTTTACACTTAATGGAAAGGGAACTTTCAGACCAATAGAAGGTTCAAATCCGTTTTCGGGACAGCAGAATATTCGTGAACATGCAGATGAAGATATGATTTCTGTAATTTTTGAATCCCCAAAACAAGGACAAATCATTGCTGCCATGAGATTGGTACACCCATATGAAGAAGTGGCATATCAGGTATATCATCTGGATAATGAAAACCATCATTCAGGTTTGGGGATGTATGGCGAGTTGGAAGAAACAATGGATGAGAAGGATTTTCTAAGAATGGTAAAAGAAAAATTTAATCTTGAAGTGATAAAACATTCCCCTTTTAATAACAAAAAGATTAAAAGGGTAGGTGTTCTGGGAGGTTCGGGAGCCGGCGGAATAAAATCTGCACTTTCTAAAAAATGTGATGCCTATCTTACTGGAGATCTTAAATATCACGACTATTTTTTAGCTGAGTCTAAAATGCTGATTGGCGATATAGGGCATTATGAATCAGAACAATTTGTGACTCAACAATTATTTGAAATTTTATCACAAAAATTTAGTACATTTGCAATTTCAAAATCTATTGAAAAAACCAACCCAGTAAATTATTTCATTTAAATATGGCAAAAACCAACGATATTTCAGTTGAAGAAAAATTAAGAGCTTTATACGATTTACAGATCATTGATTCAAGATTGGATGAAATCCGAAATACTAGAGGAGAATTGCCAATTGAAGTTGAAGATCTTGAAATTGAGATTGAAGGGCTTGAAAAAAGAGCTGAAAAATTTCATGCAGACATCAAAGATCAGGATGATCAGATCAAAACAAAGCATGAAGTTATTAACCATGCAAAAACTTTAATTGAGAAATACAAATCTCAGCAGGATAATGTAAGAAACAATAAAGAGTTTGAAGCATTAGGAAAAGAAATTGAATTCCAGGACCTGGAAATTCAACTTGCTGAAAAGAGAATTAAAGAATTCGGAGCTAAAATTGCTCACAAAAACGAAACTTTAAATGAGCTTAATGGAAAAATCAATGATTTAAAAAACCACTTAAAGTTCAAAAAAGAAGAACTAGAAGGTCTTATCTCTGAAACTCAAAAAGAAGAAGAATATTTATTAGAGCAATCTAAAGAATTCGCAGGTAAAATTGACGAAAGATTATTAGCTTCTTACAACAGAATCAGAACAAACTCTATCAATGGTCTTGCAGTAGTAGGATTAGAGAGAGGAGCTCCAAAAGGATCATTCTTTACTATTCCACCTCAAAAACAAATGGAAATTGCTCAGAGAAAGAAAATCATTATTGATGAGCACTCTGGAAAAATCCTTGTTGATGACGAATTGGTAATGGAAGAAAATGAAAAAATGAAATCTGTAATTAAATTCTAATTATTGATTTTAAATCATACAAAAGCTGTTTCAGATATGAGACAGCTTTTTTGTTTTGTTGAAAAACACGGATTACACAAATGTTTTCACAAATAACACAGATGTTTTTTTAATGAATACTGTTAATTGTCTTATAGCAGTCTCTTTGTCATTCTGACGAAGGAAGAATCTCAACATCACAGAATAAAAATGTAAGGCTAGATTTCTACCGGAATGACAAAGATTGTGTTAAAAAAATCTACGTTATCTTAAATCAGCGAGAGGAAAAAGTCAATAGAATTGGATTTGAGTTGATTTAATAAAAAGAAATTCCATTGGCTTTAGCAAAACTTATCAGAAACTAGACCCACAAAAAAACCGCTTCAGATGAAGCGGTTGGTATTATTTGTTAATCCTGATGATCATACATTTTGTTGTAGAGTGCAATAAATTTCTCTTTTACAGCCTTTCTCTTCAGTTTCAACGTAGGAGTTAAAAGTCCGGTTTCAATGCTCCATACTTCAGGGGTTAGTTCAATCTTTTTGATTTTTTCCCAGTTTCCAAGGTGTTCATTGATGCCTTCGATCTCTTTTTCAATTCTTTGTTTTAATTCAGGGCTTTTGGCAATTTCTTCAGGAGTAGAGCCTATATTTAAATTATTTCTCATGGCCCAACTTTTTGCAAAATCAAAATCAGGTTGTACTAAGGCACATGGCATTTTTTCACCATCACCAACTACCATGATCTGTTCTATGAATTTCGAAGCTTTTGCTAAATTTTCAATGGTTTGAGGAGCAATATATTTTCCACCTGAAGTTTTAAACATTTCTTTCTTGCGGTCGGTAATCTGTAAAAAACCATCGCTGTCGATATGTCCAATATCTCCGGTTTTAAAATATCCGTCTTCAGTAAATGCCTCTTTGGTCATTTCTTCATTTTGAAAATACCCTTTGAAAACTGATGGCCCTTTTACGGTGATTTCTCCGTCTTCCTGTATTTTTACCTTTAAGTTATCCAATGGAACTCCTACGGTGCCCACTTTCATTTTCTCAAAACTGTTTACCGAAATTACAGGAGAAGTTTCCGTAAGTCCATATCCTTCCAAAATGGGAATTCCGGCATTCTGGAACATTAGGTTTAATCTTGTAGACAGAGCTGCAGAACCTGAAACTAAAGTGATGATTTCACCTCCTAAGCCTTCTCTCCATTTAGAAAACACCAATTTGTCGGCAATAATTTCCTGAAGCCCGGATGGTTTTGAAACCTCTTTCTTTTTGGTAATTAAATTGAGAGCCCAAAAGAAAATTTTTGATTTTAATCCTCCGGCAGAAGAACCGGTATTGTAGATTTTATCATATACTTTTTCCACCAATCTCGGTACTACCGTCATATAATGAGGTTTTACTTCTTTTACGTTTTCACCCATTTTATCAATACTTTCTGCAAAATAAATAGAGAAACCATTATATTGATAAAGGTAGAAAAGCATTCTTTCAAAAATATGGCAAATAGGAAGAAAGCTCAGTGCTCTGCTATCTTTGTAATCTAAACTTTTTTTCTTGGGAATCCTTGGTATAGAACCCAATACATTAGATACGATATTATTATGTGTCAACATTACTCCTTTGGGCCTTCCGGTAGTTCCTGAAGTATAGATAATGGTGGCTAAATCTTCTGTATTGATGGCATTGGAAAGGTCATCGACTTCAATTTGGGTAGATTCATCTTTACCCAGATCCAGGATTTCTTTCCAGTTGGCAGCGCCACTGATATTGTCGAAAGTGAATATTCCTTGTAGAGTAGGGATATTGTGTTTTACTTTCATTACCTTATTAAAAAGATCCTTATCAGAGACGAAACAGTACTGAATTTCTGCATTGTTGAAGATAAATTCATAATCCTCAGGAGAAATACTCGGGTAGACCGGGACAGAAACGACACCGATCTGAGATAATCCAAAATCCATAATAGCCCATTCCGTACGGGAATTGGTTGTGATCAGAGCGATCTTATCCCCCGGCTTTATTCCTAATTTCAATAATCCCCTTGATATCTTATTTCCTTCATTAATAAACTCCTGTGTAGAAGTTTTCTTCCATTCGCCATGGTATTTTGTTACAAACATATCCGTTTTAGGATATTTTTCTAAAGCGTAATGTGGAATATCGAATAATCTCTTGATCGTCATGATTTTTTATGTAATTTATAAAGAAATTTAAATATAAGCATTTTTTTTAATTGTAGACCTCTGATTTTAATAAATACAAATAAGTTGAATGTGTACCATAACATATTGGCTCAGAAAGGCTACTGGGAGCAGGAAAAGATAAATAATGAAAGTTCAGTCAAAAATTAGACTTATCTTAATCAAAACATATTTTTTACCCCTTACTAATGTACATTCATTTTGCATGCCACAATTTAAATCTGAGCTCTTTCGACTCTCCTTTTCCAGTCTTTTGAGTCTATTCAATTTATTTTTTCAGATTTGCTTAAAAAGTGTAAATTTACGGCTATCTAATTATTTTTTTATGAACTTTAATTTATCGGAAGAACAGCTGATGATTCAGCAGGCAGCAAGAGACTTTGCACAGAATGAATTATTACCTGGAGTTATTGAAAGAGACCGTGACCAGAAATTTCCTGCAGAACAGGTTAAAAAAATGGGAGAGATGGGTCTTTTAGGAATGATGGTTGATCCAAAATACGGCGGTGCAGGTATGGACAGTGTTTCTTACGTTTTGGCAATGGAAGAAATTGCTAAAGTAGATGCTTCTGCAGCAGTTGTAATGTCTGTAAACAATTCATTGGTATGTGCCGGTCTTGAAAAGTTTGCTTCTGAAGAACAAAAAGTAAAATACCTTACTCCATTAGCAAGCGGACAGGTGATCGGAGCATTTGCTTTATCTGAGCCTGAAGCAGGTTCTGATGCAACTTCTCAGAAAACAACTGCAGAAGATAAAGGAGATTACTACCTTTTAAATGGTATTAAAAACTGGATTACAAATGGTGGAACAGCTTCTTATTATATCGTTATTGCACAAACGGATCCTGAAAAAAAGCACAAAGGAATCAATGCTTTTATCGTAGAGAGAGGTTGGGAAGGTTTTGAAATCGGACCAAAAGAAGATAAATTAGGAATCAGAGGAAGTGATACACATTCTTTGATCTTCAACAATGTAAAAGTTCCAAAAGAAAACAGAATCGGAGCAGACGGATTTGGATTCAACTTTGCTATGGCAGTATTGAATGGTGGAAGAATCGGTATCGCATCTCAGGCTTTAGGTATTGCGTCAGGAGCTTATGAATTGGCGTTAAAATATGCTAAAACAAGAAAAGCATTCAAAACTGAAATCATCAACCACCAGGCTATCGCATTCAAATTAGCAGATATGGCGACTCAGATTACAGCGGCTAGAATGTTATGTTTCAAAGCAGCATGTGAAAAGGATGCAGGAAAAGATATCTCTGAAAGTGGTGCTATGGCAAAATTATACGCTTCACAAGTAGCAATGGATACTACTATTGAAGCTGTACAAATTCACGGTGGATATGGATATGTAAAAGAATACCACGTAGAAAGACTAATGAGGGATGCAAAAATCACTCAGATCTACGAAGGAACTTCCGAAATTCAAAAAATCGTGATCTCGAGAAGTATCGCAAAATAAAAATTAACAAAACACATTCCCTATGAAAAAATCTTTGTGGATCACTCTTGGCGTCGTACTGCTATTGTTAGGAGTATTTGTATGGTATAAGTACTTTTTCGTTTTTGGAGAAGGCGTAAAATCCGGTTACCTGAATTATGCCATGAAAAAAGGCTATATCTTCAAAACATATGAAGGTAAACTTATTCAGGAAGGCTTTGGAAAAGGTAAAACAGGAGGAATTACAAGCTATGAGTTTGAATTTTCCGTAGATGATCCTGAAGTTTTCAAGCAATTGGAAACAAACAGTGGTAAAACCTTTGATCTCCATTACAAAGAATACAATGGCGCTCTTCCCTGGAGAGGAAACACAAAATTTGTTGTAGATAAAGTTGTGAACATGAAATAACGAAAAAGCTTCCAATCCGGAAGCTTTTTTTATTTTGATAGACTGCTGCCTGCTTAAAGCACCATTCTTTTGTTGTTTTCTGACAAGAAATTGAAGTGTATTTAGAAATTAAAGGTTATTATGATTAAGTACTATATAGTGTTTGATAGAATATATTTTTAAATTATTAGGTTAATAACTATTGGTGAAAATCTTATTTCTTTTTGTAATAATTTTAGCTATGTCCCACTGATAAACTATTCTATGTTTTACATAAGTTGAATGTCTTAATATTATTATGTGATAAATAATTAAAATTGATGATTTGCTTTGAACATTCAATGAATTGACTACTTTTATCTCAATAAATAAATCACAAAATGATGAAAATTTTATCACTGTTGCTTCTCCTTGGAGCAGCAATACACATAAATTCCCAAGTCGGAATCAACACACAGCAACCTACTGAAACATTAGATGTTAATGGTTCTGCTCGTATACGAAACATTAGACAAACAGGTCCTAATGCCTCTGTAAAAGATTCTATTGTAGTATTTGATAACGGTGGTGTTCTCAAAAGAACAACAGCATCACAGATTGTTACTGAGGGTAAAGCATTAACATCTGTTGTGACAGCTGCTCCTATCGCAGGAAACGGAACGGTTTCCAATCCTATTATTTTAGGGCAGAGCGGAGCAACCAATGGACAATTACTTCAATGGAACGGAACAGCCTGGGTACCTGTTTCTCCATCCAGTTTGGGAACTATTTCATTAAATCTCGGAACTTCAGGTAATAATATTAACATTTCAAATTCACCTGTCTCTTTGGGAGGGAGTATGACTCTCAATGTACCGGATGCAAGTGCTACTGCACGAGGAGTAGTTACTACGACTGATCAATCATTTTCAGGAACAAAAATGTTTTCGGCGGTGGGAATAAATACTTCTTCACCTAATGCATCTTCACGATTAGATGTTAATGGTGCTTTTAAACTGGGAACAACCGGAACAGTTAATAAAAATGTGATTAATTTCTCAGCATCTGTCAACAATTCAATCAGTAATGGAGATACAACATTTTTAACAGGGGCTTTTAATTCATCAGGAATTTTAGATGTCAATGTTACTATTCCTGCAGCCAACAGACCCACTTCTACACAAGCGATAGTGAGTGTGTCCCCAAATTTTGATTTGCCGGGAGCTGTATCAATAGCTTCAGCAAGGCTTACCTCTCCTTCTAATGTAAGAATACGTTTTATCAATACTGATAGAAATAATTCACAGACAATAAGCGGGACACTGTTTATTACTATAAGTGAATTTTAATTTATTTTAATAAAACAATTGATAAAGCTTTTTTATTATCTTCCTTTCAAAGCTTACCATGAAGTGCTAGTTTGCTGAAAGGAAGATTAACTTGAGTCCCTGGTTCTTATGTTTGAAGTGATAGTGTTTTTGAAAGTAAAAGGTTTTATTGTGTTAAAAAATAAGAAGCTTTCTAAAAATATGTTTTCATTTTGAAAAAAATACAGTCCTAATGTGAATCCTTTCCGGACATGTTTTTATTTTTCTTTTTATAAAAATAATACCCAATACCTGCAATAAGGAACAATGGCCATAATGGAAGAATAAACAGGAATATAGAAGTAATAACATCCCAACCCGAGGTGATGGCTGCTAATGATTTTCCACCAAAAGTTTTAGGCTCCCTTTCAATGTCTGTTTTGTCAGTTAGATTTACAGAGATGCTACAAATTGCATTTTCCGTGTAATGACTCCCTGAAACCTGAACATTTTTACTTTCAATATCTCCAATATCGTTGTTAAGAGTATTCATTAAATCATCAAAATTCTGAATAGGAACTTTAATTTCCATCGTATAGACTTTCTGATCTTCTCTTCGACGATCTGCAGATTCAATATAAGTGAGATCTTCACTTTTGATATACCCTTTATTTTTAATGGCTTCCTCTTTTATGATTTCTTTTACAGTCTCTGCATTATCGGCTTTTAAGGCAATTTGTCCTGTTTTTATCATTTTGTCTTTCTGCATATTGAGCTCATAATCGTCATTTTTAGGTTTTTCCTTATAAACAACTTTGGTCTCTTTAATTACCTTTGGTGCCGGTACATTTACTATAATCTTTTCTGTTTTCTTGGTAGCAGAATCTTTTTTCTCCACTTTTGATTCCAGTTTTGTAGATGCAATTTTATCAGATAAAGAATCTACAATCTTTGAAGTACTCTCTATTTTCTGTTGAATGTCATTTTTGGTGGTTTCAAAATCTTTTATTTTGATATTGGCAGAATCAAGAACTTTAGTAACTGTTTTTGTGGCATTATCAACAGCATCTGTTGTAGCGCTTGCAGTACTGTCTAAATTGTTAAAAGCTCCTTCTATTTCAGATTTTGAAATATTTCCTTTTTTGCACATAATAAATGTGCTTGATATAGCGACTAGTATTACGATCTTTTTCATAACGTTAATTTTTTTGATAAAGTAAAATTAATAGGAGAACGATTGAAGCCCTTGTAAATAGGATGTATTCTAATCGTAAAATTATAACTGTAATATTTTCAGTGATTTGTATCTGTTTTACAAAAGATTTACAAACTGTTTTTTATATTGAACGTTAGATTTTGAACATTCCAACAGTAGCAAATACCACAATTGAAGACGTGATAATTCCCTTCCTTCAGAAGGGTGGCAAAAATTTCTTGAATTTTTGACGGGGTGGCTAAGGAGCACCAAAAAAAATCCGCAGAAATTTTCTACGGATTGTATCTTCTAGCCATCTGGCTTTTTAATTAATTCTCTCTGAATTCACTGATGAAATGCAGTTTCACATTTGGGAATTTCTCCTGCGTCATGTGAATGGTAAATGATGAATCAGCCAAAAATACCAATTGATTGTATTTATCTCTGGCAAGGAATCTTTGTTTTAATCTTGCAAACTCCTTGAATTCCTCAGATTTTTCATCTGCTTCCACCCAACATGCTTTGTGCATTGAAAGTGGTTCATAAGTACATTTTGCGCCATATTCATGCTCCAGACGGTATTGGATAACTTCATACTGAAGGGCTCCCACGGTTCCGATAATTTTCCTACCATTCATTTCCAATGTAAATAACTGGGCAACACCTTCATCCATCAACTGATCGATCCCTTTTGCCAATTGTTTCGCTTTAAGCGGATCATTGTTGTTGATATAACGGAAATGTTCCGGAGAGAAGCTTGGAATTCCTTTGAAGCTAAGTTTTTCACCACCGGTCAAAGTATCACCAATTCTGAAGCTTCCCGTATCATGAAGACCTACAATATCTCCAGGGAAACTTTCTTCTACAACTTCTTTTTTATCGGCAAAGAATGCGTTAGGAGAGGAGAATTTCATCTTTTTACCTTCTCTTACCAATAAATAGTTTTCATTTCGTTTGAATGTTCCTGAAACAATCTTTACGAAGGCTAATCTGTCTCTGTGCTTAGGATCCATATTCGCGTGGATCTTGAAAACAAACCCTGTAAAAGTACTTTCTTCAGGTTTTACGATACGGGTATCACTTTCTTTTGGTTGCGGCATTGGAGCGATATCAATGAAAGCATCCAATAATTCTCGAACTCCAAAATTGTTCAATGCAGAACCGAAGAAAACCGGTTGTAGGTTACCTTTCATATAATCTTCACGATTAAATTCCGGGTAAACAGATTGGATTAAGTCGAGTTCTTCTCTCAAAGTACCGGCAGCCTTCTCACCAATTACTTCATCTATTGAAGAATCATTAATATCATCAAACTTAATAGAGTCTCCAACTTTTTGTTTTTTCTCTTCAAGGAATAACTGAATGTTGTTTTCCCAGATATTATAAATTCCCTGGAAGTCGCTTCCCATACCAATTGGTAAAGAAAGTGGGCAAACCGTTAATCCTAATTTTTGCTCTACTTCATCCAAAAGATCGAAGGCATCTTTACCTTCACGGTCAAGTTTGTTGATGAATACTAACATTGGAATGTTTCTCATTCTACAAACCTGAACCAGTTTTTCAGTTTGTTCCTCAACCCCTTTGGCAACGTCAATGACAACAATTACAGAATCTACAGCGGTTAAAGTTCTATAGGTATCTTCAGCAAAGTCCTTGTGACCGGGAGTATCGAGAATGTTGATTTTATGATCTCTGTATTCAAATGCCAATACGGAAGTCGCTACCGAGATCCCTCTCTGTCTTTCGATTTCCATAAAGTCGGAGGTAGCTCCTTTTTTTATCTTGTTGGATTTTACCGCACCCGCTTCCTGGATTGCACCCCCGAAAAGAAGTAGCTTTTCCGTAAGAGTTGTTTTTCCTGCATCCGGGTGGGAAATAATCCCAAAAGTCTTTCTTTTTTGTATTTCTTTGATTAAGTCTGACATATCGTATTTTGAAGTTGCAAAAATCGTGATTTTTTATGAGGTTTTCAAATAAAATATTAATTAGCTTGAGAGGTTACCGAGAGGCGAGTTTGAATTCGAGGGGAGTGGCAAGTTAACCATATCAAGGTTTTAAACCTTGGTATGGTTAATTTTCTTTTTTAGTTGCTTGTGGCATTCAAAAAAATTATCTTTGTTTCAATAAACAATTACAGAGATAAAGAATGGAAAATAGCAAATATCCGAAGTTTACATTTACATGGCTCGGAGGGCTTACTTTGGTGGTTGGACTGTTTGCAGGAACAATGGCTGTTTCATTATTTAGTACCTTTTGGAAAATCGCATTTAGAGAAAACCTTGAGCTTAAAGATTGGTTCCTGATGGTGGCCAATTCTGTAGGGTTTCTTACGGCAATCGCTTTTTTCGATTTCTTTATTGTGAGAAGAACGACTCAAAAGAAATTAAATTTTAATCTTTCATCAGTTAACTTCTATACTTACCTTCTGATCTTTCCTATGATGATAGGAATGATGTTTATTTCTGAGTTTATTACCTCTTTAATTCCAACCACAGGATCTTTTTTTGGAGAATTTTACGAATATTTTACCCGTCTTATGAGTCAGTTGACTGATGAGCCGGTTGTAATGATTATCATGACGGTGATTCTTGCTCCAATTTTCGAGGAAATCATATTCAGAGGAATCATTCAGAAAGGATTAATTAATAAAGGAGTTGAACCATGGAAGGGTATTTTATATGCTTCTATTATTTTTGGTGTGGTTCATGGAAATCCCTGGCAGTTTATCAGTGCCGTAATGTTGGGTTGTGTTTTGGGATTGGTATATCATAAAACAAAATCCTTATTAATGCCCATACTATTACATGCATTTAATAACCTGACGTTATCATTATTGGTATTGTATGGTAAGGATGAAAGTTTTGCAAAAGTATTTAATGTTTCAGAATGGCTGATTTTAGCCGTAGGAATTGTACTTTTCTCTTTGTTCTACTATCTTTTTATGAAGAAATATAAAGTGCATTACGCTGAAATGTAATCAATAACAGTTAAAAAGTAAAATTGAAAATGAATATAGACATGGAATTATTAGTAGCTACGCATAACGAGCATAAAAAAGAGGAAATTCAGCAAATTTTAGGAAGCGATTGTATCGTTAAAAGTCTTACGGATTATAATATTCACGAAGAAATCGTAGAAGATGGAGATTCTTTTCATGCCAATGCCCTGATTAAAGCAAAATACTGCTTTGAAAAGACAGGAGTTCCAAGTTTAGGAGATGACAGTGGTTTAGTTGTAGAATCTTTAGACGGAAGACCGGGGATATTCTCAGCCCGTTATGCAGGAGACCATGATTTTGCAAAAAATATAGAGAAAGTTTTAGAGGAAATGCAGGGGATAGACAATAGAAAAGCTTATTTTATTACTGTTTTATGTTATTATGATGAGAATGGAGCTCAATATTTTGAAGGCAGAGTGCACGGAAATTTATTGACAGAAAATAAAGGTTTTAAAGGTTTCGGATATGATCCTATTTTTGTTCCTGAAGGATATGACAGAACCTTTGCAGAAATGAATCCAGAAGATAAAAACAAGATCAGTCACCGTAAACAAGCCTTGGATCTGTTTATGGATTTTTTAAAAGTGACAGAATAAAATATAGATCAATACCAGAGTAATCAATATAGGTAATCATAAGGTTAACAGGGTGTTTTCTATGCTTTTCTTATTGAAAAATAATTGGTAGAACACCCTTTTTAGATTTTCTGTTGTACATTTGTTATTATAAACTATCGATTTGAGTACTTATTTAACGATATTAGGCTTTAATTCAGCTATTCCGACTATTAATTCTTCACCTACTGCCCAGCTGTTGGAAATGGAGGAAAGACACTTCCTGATCGACTGTGGAGAGGGTACACAGGTGCAATTAAGAAAAGCAAAAGCCAGATTTTCAAAAATCAACCATATTTTTATTTCTCACCTTCATGGTGATCATTGTTTCGGACTTCCGGGACTCATAGCATCTTTCCGTCTATTGGGAAGAGAAAATCCACTGCATGTGTATGGTCCGAAAGGAATAAAAAAAATGTTGGAAACTATTTTTCAAATTACAGAAACACATCGTGGGTTTGAAGTAGTTTATCATGAGTTGGATAAAGATTATTCGGAAAAAATCTATGAAGATAGCAGAGTAGAAGTTTACACCATTCCTTTAGATCACAGAATTTATTGTAATGGCTATCTTTTTAAAGAAAAACCGAAAGACAGGCATCTTAATATGAAAGAAATTGCCAAATACAGTGAAATTGAAACCTGTGACTATCATAACATAAAAGCCGGAAAAGATTTTGTACTGAGTGATGGCTATGTTCTTTCTAATGACATTTTAACCCTTGAGCCGGCACCTTCCGTTTCTTATGCTTTTTGTAGTGATACCCGCTATCTTGAAAGCGTTATTCCGATCATTAAAAATGTAACCGCTTTATATCATGAGTCAACATTTTTGCACGATTTAAAAGAGATGGCAGATTATACAGGACATTCAACGGCTTTAGAAGCAGCAACTATTGCTCAAAAAGCTCAGGTTGGTAAACTGATATTGGGGCATTTTTCCAATAGATATGGAGATCTGACAGTATTTACAGATGAAGCAAGAAATATCTTTCCCAATTCCTTTTTGCCAAAAGCGTTGGAAAGTGTAAAGATTTAAATGGATATGTTGAATTTTGAAGAGTTAAAAAGCTTTTTAGATGAAAAAGCGGATCAATACAATGCCCCAGATTTTATCGAAAATGATCCCATACAAATTCCGCATCGTTTTTCTTTAAAACAGGATATTGAAATTGCCGGTTTTTTGGCTGCCACAATTTCCTGGGGGAATAGAAAATCAATCATAAGATCAGCAGAAAAAATGCTTGATATTATGGGGAATTCTCCTTACGATTTTGTACAGAATTATTCTGAAAAAGATCTGGGAAGTCTTCAGGATAAAAGTATACACCGGACCTTTAATGGGCAGGACTTTGCTTACTTTATTAAACAATTCAATAGAATTTATAAAGAAAATGAAAGTCTGGAGAGCTGGTTTATCATAAAAGAACCGGAAATTAACTTTTTACATGCTATTGAAAGATTCAGAAGTAATTTCCTGGAATCGGAAAAGCACAGAAGTCATAAACATGTCAGTTCTCCGTATAAGAACTCTTCGGCAAAAAGAATCATTATGTTTCTGAGATGGATGATACGTAAAGATAAACGAGGAGTAGATTTTGGAATCTGGGAAAATATAGATCAGAAGTATTTATCAATCCCTTTAGATGTACATACCGGAAATATTTCGCGAAAATTGGGCTTGGTATCAAGAACGCAAAATGATTGGAAAACAGTGGAAGAACTGGATGTGGCTATTAGAAAGATGGATGAAAATGATCCGGCGAAATATGATTTTGCTTTGTTTGGATTAGGTGTTACCAAAGAGCTCTTGTAAAATATAAAATGATGAAAAAATATAACGAAAAAACGGAAGTTCTTGAAAAAATTGCGGATAGTATTACAGCGTGGATAGGATCTATTCAGTCGTTGATTGTTCATACGTTGTTGTTTATTACTTCCTTTCTGCTCCCGATGCTGAATATCATCGAATTTGATAAAATGCTTCTGATCCTTACAACAGTACTTTCACTTGAAGCTATTTATCTTGCCATCTTTATTCAGATGTCGGTGAACAAAAGCAATGAAAAAATTGAAGATATTCAGGAAGATATCGAGGAAATCAGCGAAGATATTGAAGATATTCAGGAGGATATTGAAGAGATCAGTGAAGATATTGAGGAGATCAATGAGGACATCGAAGACATTCAGGAAGATATTGAAGAGATCAGTGAAGAAGATGAGGAAGACGACCATAATGAAAGGGCCAGAAACGTAATGTTGAAGAGTAATGTGAGCTCCAATAAAAACGAAATAAAAGCCTTAAAAGATATTATTGCGCAATTGCAGAATGAAATTGATCAGATGAAAAAAGAGTAATTATAGTCTGTTGTGCATTTTGAGCTAAAATTACTTGAGTTCGGGGCAATGAAGTCTGGTAAAAGAGTTGGAAGCTAGAAGTTACTTTCAGTTATAATGACTGACAGCCTATGACATCATTAATTTTTGTCTTAAGATTAATAAAAAAGATGAATCGTTATTCTTTATGACCTGAATAACTTCCTTCTTCAAGCTCCCAGCTTCCATCCTGATTAAATTAGAAAGTGCTTAGCCCGAATTCAGGTCATAAAGAACAGTTTTTTCCGTATTTTCATCTTTTTTAAACAGTGATGCTGCTAATTGATGATAACCATCTATAGATGGGACTTCCAACCTCTCTCTTCCAGCTTCCAATAACCTAAATCATAATTTTCTTACCCCGAACCCAGATTAATTTAGTGTTTTATTCTTTTTATCTGATAAAAACATAAAAATATAAAGGTTTTATTGTTGATAAATGATTTAAATTAACGTAAAACTATTAAAATGGTTAATTTAGTACGGATTTTTTTGCTACATTTGGGCAAATGAAATTAAAATGTTGTGTTATAGATTAAAAAACTACCTCTTTCTCTTAGTGCTATCGTTGGTTTCAACTTCTTTATTTTCTCAAAGAAAACCACCTAAAAATGTGGTAACTGCCGTGAATAAGAAGGCCGGAGTATTTATAGATGTAAATGCGACGGGCTACACACCCTCCACTTACACGCCGGAGCAGCTTGTAAAAGACATTTTGATCAATGGGGGATCTACTTGTTCTACCCCTAACGTATCAAATGTATCGATAACTCCCAATCAACCGGTTACGAGTACCGATCGTTTTTGGGGATATTTTCATAAGGGAACTACTAACTTTCCTTTTAAAGACGGTATTGTTTTAACGACAGGCCGTGCGAGAGAAGCCGGAAATGTGGCATCTAGTGCAAGTTATAGTATACCGGGATCAGGAATAGATGATCCGGATCTATTGGCTGCGGTTCCTAATCCCAATCCTAATGATCATTATAACGATAATGTAATGCTGGAATTTGATTTTGTACCGAATTCTAACCAGGTGAAATTTAATTATATTTTTGCTTCTGAAGAATATACAGGAAGTTTTCCATGTCAGTATTCGGATGCATTTGCTTTATTGATAAAACCTGTTGCAGGCGGACCTTATGTAAATGTTGCTGTTTTGCCAAATAACGCAGGGCCTGTTGCAATGACAAATATTCACCCGCTAATTACTGGAGGACTTGGCTGCCCCGCCATCAATGAACAATATTTTGCAGGATATAATTCTTCGCCTAATATTGTGACAAATTATGATGGAAGAACGGTTCCTTTAACGGCAGTAGCGGATGTAACACCAGGAGTTGCATACCATTTTAAAATGGTTTTATCGGATTACCGAGATCATAGTTATGACTCTGCTGTATTTATCGAAGGGGGGTCTTTCGACATTGGAATTAAAATTGTTGACGGAAATGGTGTTCCTCTGCCAAGTGAAGTGAAAATGTGTGATAACACGCCTCAAACTTTAGTTGCTCAGGTAGCTGCTATTCCGGGAATGACATATCAATGGTATCTCAACGGAGTCCCTATCAATGGTGCAACATCGGGAACTTACGTGGCAACTGCTCCGGGAGTTTATCAAGTGAAAGTTTCTGTTCCGGGAAATAACTGTCCGGGTGAAGCAACAATAACCGTTATCGGTGGTACAACGCCTACCGTCAAAGATGCTACTTTGAAACTTTGTTCAACACCTACTCAGAGTACTTTTAATCTGAATGATGCGAAGCCTTTAATCAGTACAACACCTGGTGCCGTATTTCGTTTTTATACGACCCAAGCTGATGCGCAGGCTCAAAATAATAATAACATTACCAATGTAACCAATTATAACGGAACTGACGGACAGATTCTATACGTACTTGTTTCCAACGGTGCATTTTGTAGTAAAATTGCCACTTTAACTTTAAGAAAAGAAGAAACACCGGTTGCTGTATTGAATGCCACAAAGCTAAAGATCTGTGTGGGGGAATCGGTAGTCTTAACTGCTTCAGGAGGGGTGACGTATGAATGGCTTAATAATTCAACTACAAATCCTGTAAGAACAGTAAGTCCTACTCAAACAACAACCTATACAGTATATGCTATCGGAGCGCAAGGGTGTAAATCTCTGAAGCCGGCGACTGTTACTGTCGAAGTTGTACCTGCTATTGTTTCCAATTTGAAGGGAGGTCATATTTGTGAAGGAGATAAAATTCTTTTAGATGCAGGCGCAGGGCCGGGATATACGTATGAATGGAGTACAGGTGAAACAACACAGGCTATTACGGTGGGAACTCCGGGAGTATATACCGTGAAAATTAGTAACGGGGTAT
Source organism: Chryseobacterium sp. PMSZPI (assembly GCF_002835665.1). GTDB lineage: Bacteria > Bacteroidota > Bacteroidia > Flavobacteriales > Weeksellaceae > Chryseobacterium. The sequence continues at coordinate 7,938 of NZ_PIZV01000029.1, read as the reverse complement.
GCTCTGATATATTTAAAACACAGGTGATTAAAGCTGTTATTCCTGAAATTACAAAAGTTGACTATAATGATAACGGAACTATGATTATTACAGCGAGCAATCCTAGTAATGGTATTCTTGAATATTCAATAGATAATGGTGTTACTTGGCAATCTTCCAATGTGTTTGGAAATGTTCCCAAAAATAAACTCATTTCCATTCGTGTACGGGTTAAATATACAAGTTGTGTAGGATTCCTTGAGTTCTTTACTTTTGTAATGAAAAACGTGATTACTCCGAATGGAGATAATATTAATGATATTATTGATTTTAGAGGAATAAGTGATTATAAAGACTTTAGTGGAATTATATATGACCGTTACGGAAAAGAAGTATTTAAAGCAGAAAAAATCAGACCGTATTGGGATGGATATTTCCAAGGTAAGAAATTGCCTACATCTTCTTACTGGTACCAAGTGACCTTTGAAGATCCGGCAAGCAAGCAACTCACAGTGAAAACAGGTTGGATATTGCTTAAAAATATGGAGTAAATTTTAGAATGATAATTGAAAGACTGACTATTTTGTCAGTCTTTTTTTATCATATTAAAATAAATAAAGTTGATATTCTATGATAAATAAAATTGAATTAGTGATAATGTAAATTATGTTAAACTGAAATTCAATCAAAAAAAATAGTATTTTTGTTTAAAATGATATAAAAATGTTAAATAGGAGGAAAGGAAATTTATTTTTAATCTTATTTTTTGCTTTCATCGGAAACTTTGCTCTCTCTCAGAACAGAGACAGAGTTGAAGTGGCTAAAACCCCCAGTGCTGTTTCCAAAAGAGCGGGAGCCTTTATCGATGTCAATGCACCAAGTTATCCTGAGTCCGGCTATGCGATTTCTCAATTGGTAAAAGATGTTCTTATATCAGGAGGAACGTGCGCTAACACCAATGTAAGTAATGTAACCGTTTTTCCTAATCTACCAGCCAGTAATCAGAATAGAAGCTGGGGATACTTTAATAAAGCAACAACCAATTTTCCATTCAATAAAGGAATTGTTCTTTCAACCGGATTTGCTTATAAAGCAGGAAATTCCTTTAATGCCAGTTTAAGTGATGATATAGGTTCGGGAGGTGATACAGATTTGGCAACTGCATTGGGAATCCCTAATGATAAATTACGAAATGCGACATATATAGAGTTTGATTTTGTAGCTGCATCTACAGAAATAACATTCAGATACTTATTTGCATCTAAAGAATATCAGCAAACTTTCCCATGTTCTATTACGGATGGTTTTGCTTTATTATTAAAAAAAGTAGGGGATCCTACTTATAGTAACTTAGCTGTACTTCCGGGGGCAGCAGGACCTGTAAGTGTAACTAATATCCACCCTGCAATTCCGGGTTCTACCGGTTGCGGTCCTAAAAATGAAACTTATTTTGCAGGATTTAATAACCCTCAAATTGAAACTAATTTTGACGGACGTACTGTTCCCTTAACGGCAAAAGCCACTGTTGTTCCGGGGCAAACTTACCATTTCAAAATGGTATTGGCGGATTATCAGGATCCAAACTATGATTCAGCAGTATTTTTGGAAGCAGGGTCATTTGATATCGGAGTGAAAATTCTTGATCCCGCAGGAGTACAACTGCCTGCTTCTGTAAATATGTGCGACAATACTCCGCAAACGTTTACGGCTTCAGTTCAGGGAACTAATATAACCTATCAATGGTATCTCAATAATAACATAATTCCGGGAGCAACGAATGCAAGTTATACAGCAACGCAACCTGGGGTATATTCTGTTAAAGTCTATGTGGCCGGAAATACATGTCCGGGGGAGGCAACAATTACTGTTGTTGGAGGAACATCTCCTACAGTGCAAAATGCAACCCTGACGGCTTGTTACGTAGCTGGAAATGCAATATTTAATTTAACGTCAGCGGAAGCGTCGATCAGTACAACACCGGGAGCTACGTTTTCATACTATGCCTCACTGGCAGATGCTAATGCTGGAAATGGAAATACAATTCCAACCCCTATAGCGTATCCAAGTGCCGGAGGGCAAACCGTATATGTTCTGGTTAAAAATGGCTTTTGTTCCAAAGTAGCTGAACTTCAATTGGTGAAGGCTCCACAGATGACCGTTTCTATTGTGCCACCTGTGCCATTAACCTGTACTAATTCACAAATTACTTTAGATGCTTCAGCTTCTGTTTATCCAACGGGAGCGACATTTAACTGGACTACGACAGGAGGAAATATTGTTTCAGGAGGAACTACCTTAAATCCTGTTATCAATGCTCCGGGAACTTATACATTAACAATAACAAAGGCTTATCAGCCTGGAAACCTTAATTGTACTACTGTAGGTACAGTGACGGTAACAGGGGATAGTGCTCCGCCAACAACAACACTTACAGCCAGTAAGATTAAAATCTGTAGTGGGGAATCTGTGACGTTAACAGCTTCGGGAGGCGCTTCTTATAATTGGACGGGGCTTCCGGGAACCGGAAATACACAAACAGTATCTCCAACCACCAATACAACTTATACCGTGACGGCCGTAGGAGCGAATGGATGTGTGTCCCAAAATCCTGCTTCAATAACAATAGAAGTATCTCAACCGTTTACAGCACAAAACGCGGTACTACATAGATGTTATCAACCCGGGTTAACGTACAACCTTACTGATGCTCAAAGCCAAATTACTACGGCTACAGGAGTCACTTTTACATATTATGTCAATCAGGCAGATGCTAATGCTGCAAATGGTAATTTTATTGCTAATCCTACAGCATATTCGCCACCGGGAAATCAAACAATTTATGTTCTTGTAAGTAATGGAGGTTGTAGCTATGTGGTTTCCTTACAATTGTTAAGAACGGCTGAAACTACACTAACAATTGCTCCTCCTCAAACCATTACCTGTACAACTCCTCAAATTACCCTGAATGCTACAGCCTCCGTAGTACCTGCCGGATCTACTATAGCCTGGACTGGCGGAACGATAGTATCAGGAGCTAATACATTAACTCCTGTAGTAAGTGCTGGAGGATTATATACATTAACCGTTACCAATGTATCTCAACCCGGTAATTTAAGCTGTACTTTTACAACTACTGTTACTGTTACTGAAGATAAAGTTGCGCCGGTTGCTGCTGTTGTATCATCGCAGCCTCGTATATGCGTAGGTGAATCTGTAACATTGACAGCATCGGGAGGTGTTACTTATAATTGGGGGAATGGTCTTACCGGAAATGGAAATACTCAAGTGGTTTCTCCTACCAATACAACAGTGTATACCGTATTTGCAGTGGGTGCCAATGGATGTGTTTCTACAACACCGGCAAGCGTTACTGTACAGGTAGGTCCTCCAATAGCCGGCTTAGTGGCTTCTAAATTGAAAATTTGTGCCGGAGAATCTGTGACATTGACAGCATCAGGAGGTGTTACTTATAATTGGATAGGTCTTACCGGAAATGGAAATACTCAGGTAGTTACCCCTACAATAACAACAGAATATTCTGTATATGCATTAGGAGGAAATGGATGTAGTTCTGAAAATCCGGCTAAAGTTACCATTGAAGTAGTTCCTGCCATTGTTTCTACATTAACGGATGTATATGCCTGTGCCGGGGATAGCGCTATTTTGGATGCTGGTGCCGGAACTAATTACTCATATTTATGGAGTACAGGAGCAACAACCCAGACCATAACAGTAAATACTGCGGGAACTTATACAGTAACCATTAGTAACGGGACATGTTCTAAAACTTTTTCAGCACAATTGATCAATCCGGATTTACCTCAATTTATTAATGTTGTATTTGATAATCATATTCTTACCCTTACTGCGAGTAACCCGACAGGAGGAACCCTGGAATATTCTATAGATGGTGGAGTAACCTGGCAATCGTCCAACATATTCTATGGTGTTTTGAATAATACTACTTATCATTTGATGGTGAGGGTTAAAGATGCAAAATGTGGAACTTCGTTAGATTACTTTACATTGGTGATCAGCAATGTAATTACTCCTAATATGGATGGGGTAAATGATACCATAGACTTTACCGGAATTAGTAATTATAAAGATTTTGCAGCTTCTATTTTTGATCGATATGGAGCTGAGGTTTTCAAAGCAACGAAAAATGATGTTATCTGGAGAGGTTCTTTAAAAGGTATTAACCTTCCTACCGCTACTTATTGGTACAGAGTACAATGGGAAAATCCTGCTAGTAAGAAGCTTGAGCAGCGTTCAGGTTGGATACTGTTAAAAAATAGAAATTAAATACATTTAAAAAAAGAAAATAATTAACAAAATCTTTCATTTCTGAAAGATTTTGTGGTTTTTAGTACAAAACGAGAGTTATTTCTATGATTTTAGTGGTGGATATAATAAGTTTGTTAAAACCCCACTTATTATGAAAAAGAAACTACTATTTTATTTATTTTTTTCTGTCATATCCTCATTTTTATTTTCACAAAATCCTCAATCCAGGAAATCTGTTAACGAAAATCCGGCCGGGATATCCAGAAGAGCAGGAGCTTTTATAGACGTAAATGCCCCGGGATATACACCATCGGGTTTTACGATAGACAAATTGGTAAAAGATGTTTTGATATCATCGGGAACCAATACTTGTGTAGCTCCGAGTATAACGAATGTAAAGATTACACCTAATCAGGGTGTAAGCAATACGGATAGGGCCTGGGGGTATTTTCATAAAGGGACTACTAATTTTCCTTTTAAGGATGGTGTTGTGTTGTCTACAGGAATCGCAAGAAAAGCAGGAAACAACCTTGAAAGCTCAACCCTTAGCGATACTAATGGAGGAGGTTCGGACCCTGATCTGGCACAAGCAGTGGGAGTAGCTGCTAATAAGCTGAATGATGCTGTGTTGTTAGAATTTGATTTTATACCTACTACCTCACAAATTAAATTTAATTACATTTTGGCGTCCGAAGAATATAACAAAAGTTTTGAGTGCAGTTATGCTGATGCTTTTGCTATTTTGCTTAAGCCTACGTCAGGTGGAGCTTATACCAATATGGCTATTCTTCCGAATGGGGCAGGACCGGTAAGTATTACCAATATTCATCCGGCAGCTCTTGGGTGTGGGGCCGTTAATGAACAGTATTTTGGAGGATATAATCCTCAACCCAATATTGTAACCAATTTTAATGGAAGGACTGTTCCTCTTACAGCGACTGCTACAGTGACTCCTGGACAGGAATACCACTTTAAAATGGTTGTTGCAGACTATAATGACAGACTCTATGATTCTGCTGTATTTTTGGAAGGCGGTTCTTTTAATATTGGAGTTGAACTTCTGAATCCTAGTGGTACCGCATTACCTGCTGAAATTAATGTATGCGATAATGTGCCTCAGGTGATTACAGCTTCTGTGAGCGGTGCTAATTTATTATATCAATGGTTCTATAATGGAACTCCTATTCCTGGGGCAACTACCAATACCATTACGGCTGTACAGCCGGGAACATATAGCATTGAAGTAAGTGTTCCCGGAAATCCTTGCCCCGGTAAGGCTTCAATAAAGATTAACGGAGGTACGACTCCACAAGCGCAAAACGCAACTTTACTTCTCTGTGCTACTCCCGATATTACTACTTTTGATTTAAGTACAATTATACCTTCAATTAGTACAACACCGGGGGCAATATTTAAATTTTATGAAAATCAGGCAGATGCTACAGCTCAAAATAATAATAACATCCAAAATATATTAAACTACAACGGTAACAATGGGCAAATTTTGTATGTGGTCGTATCAAATGGTGGTTTCTGTAGTAAGTTGGTTGAATTAAAATTATTAAAAGAAGAAACTCCTAAAGCCGGATTAAAGTCTTCCAGAGTTAAAGTCTGTCCCGGAGAAACGGTTACTCTGACTGCGGAAGGAGGAACAACCTATTTGTGGAGTAATTTTCCGGGTACAGGGAATACGCAGACCGTTACTTTGTTTCAAACAACAACATTTACAGTATATGCTATTGGAGCGAAAGGATGTAAGTCTCTGAATCCTGCCAGTGTGACTGTGGAAGTCATTCCTGAGATTACTTCTCCTTTAACGGATATTGAAATGTGTCTTGGTGATCGTGTAACATTGGATGCCGGAGCGGGACCTAATTATAAATACATCTGGAACACCGGAGCTACTACACAGAAAATAAATGTAGATCAATGGGGAATTTATACTGTTGAAATTGATAATGGTTTATGTAAAAAAACCTTTAAAGTTAAAGTAATGGGAGCTGCCACTCCTTTCTTTACGGCTATGAATTATGATGGTGTTAAAAAATCACTAACTGTAACTGCAGAAAACCCTCCAATGAATAATATGCCAAGCAGTTTGGAATATTCTATTGATAATGGAGTTTCATGGCAACAATCTAATGTGTTTTCAGGACTTTTAGATAATACCAATTATACTATTTTAGTAAGGAGAGTAGGGACTCATTGTGTGGGAACTATAGACTTTTTCACATTCCTCATCAATAATATCATAACACCTAATGAAGATGGTATTAATGATACACTAGATCTTAAATCATTTGGTCGTTTTCAAAATTTTACCGGTTCCATCTACGACAGATATGGTGTTGAGGTATTTAGATTTTCTAAAGATACTCCTGTATGGAATGGAACAGTAGAAGGAAAGAAATTACCTACGGCAACCTATTGGTATAAGTTTAATTTCGAATATCCTAAATCAAAAGCACAAATAAACTGGTCCGGATGGATTATGTTGAAAAATAGAAATTAAACATATCTTTATGTACTTATAAAAGCCTTTCAAAGTCATTTGAAAGGCTTTTTATGTGTAGGGCTACTTTCTCTTTACTTTACTATCTGATTCTTTATTGGGAAAAAATAAAATTCAAAAGTGTTTTTGCAAAATGGATTCATAATTTTATCTTTTTATTGTAAAAAAGTGAAATATGTATGCGATATATTTAAAAAAAAATTAAATTTGTTGAAACAAAAGTATTATGAGAAGATGCCTACCGCTTTATTTATTTTTTTTAGTAATCTCGACTTTTTTACAATCCCAAACCCTTCAGCCCAGAAAATCTACTATAAGAAAAAGTACTGATGCTTCAAGAAGAGCAGGAGCTTTTGTGGATGTAAATACTCCAACATATCCGGAATCGAGTTTCTCTATAGATCAATTAGTGAAAGATGTTTTGATCTCATCAGGAACCAATACTTGTGTGGCCCCTAGTGTGACCAATGTAAAAATTACACCCAATCATGCTGTAAATGATCCTGACAGATCATGGGGATATTTTCATAAAGCAACCACCAATTTCCCTTTTAAAGACGGTATTCTTCTTTCCACAGGATATGCTTATAAAGCAGGAAATAGTTTTGAGAGTGACCTTAGTGACGTTAATGGAGGAGGGTCTGATAATGACTTGGCGCAAGCCACCGGAGTTTCTCCAAGTAATTTGAATGATGCGGTACTGTTAGAATTTGATTTTATACCCACAACTTCTCAGATCAAATTTAATTATATCCTGGCGTCCATGGAATATACTTCAACATATCCATGTAATTATGCAGATGCTTTTGCAATACTACTCAAACCTACTTCGGGAGGGCCTTATGTCAATATGGCTGTACTTCCTGCAGGAGCGGGCCCTGTAAGTATTACGAATATACACCCGTTAATTCCCGGAGCATTTGGCTGTCCTGCTGTGAACGAACAGTATTTTGCAGGATATAATACCAACAATATTGAAACGAACTTCAATGGAAGAACCGTTCCTCTTACAGCAACTGCTACGGTAATTCCCGGTCAGGAATACCATTTTAAAATGGTCATTGCCGATTATAATGACCATAGTTATGATTCTGCCGTATTTTTGGAAGGAGGATCTTTCAATATCGGGGTAGAACTTCACGATCCTAGTGGAGCAACAA
>NZ_PIZV01000028.1 GCF_002835665.1 Chryseobacterium sp. PMSZPI | reverse complement strand
ACAGCTGGGAGGTGGAGAGTCGGAGGGTTTGAGAGCGGATGCGCGTCGGAGCGAGGAGTATGAGTGGATAGCGGGATTAGCTCCGAAAAAAAAGAGTATACTATATAATATATAAAAACATAAGAAATTCTATTGGTGAATGTGAAGAATCTAGATTAATCAAACAATCTCAGTTGTTGATCCCTCGTTCCTGTAAAGTTTGCCGTAGAAAGTTTAGGAAATTCTTTGTCGTCAAAAAACTTTTTCCTACCAATTTTAAAAGTAGTGTGAATCATTTCTGCAATATTCCCCTCTCCTCTTTGTCTTTCAAAATATCTTTTATCTCCAAGTTTTCCTCCACGCATAGAACGGATCAAATTCAAAACTTTCTGGGCTCTATCCGGAAAGTGAGTTTCAATCCAATTAACAAAAACAGGTTCAACGGTATCATTTAATCTCACCAAGGTATATCCAAAATTTAAAGCACCAGCATCGGAAATAGCTTTCAGAATATTTAAAGGTTCATCGCTATTAAGTCCGGGAATAATGGGAGCAACCATTATATGAACAGGTATCTTATTTTCGGAAAGAATTTCAATTGCTTTCAATTTATTTTTTGCAGAGCTTGTTCTTGGCTCCATCTTACGTCTCAATTCTTCATTAATAGTAGGAATACTCAATGAAACAGAAACTAAATTTTGTTCTGCCATCGGTTTTAAAATATCGAGATCTCTTAATACCAATGCATTTTTGGTTAAAACATTAACAGGGTGCCTGTAATCAAGACAGACCTGCAATAATTTCCTGGTAATTTCAAATTGTCGTTCGGCCGGCTGGTAACAATCAGTATTTCCGGATAATAAAATTGGTGCTGCTTTATATCCTCTTTTTTGAAAAAATTTTTCCAAAAGCTCAGGAGCGTTCTTTTTTATCATGATTTTTCTTTCAAAATCAATTCCTGCGCTATATCCCCAATATTCATGGGTAGGTCTTGCAAAACAGTAAGAACATCCATGCTCACATCCCTGATAGGGATTCATAGAATATTCCATTGGTAAGTCTTCACTTTTTACCTGATTAACTATTGTTTTTGGAAAAACTTCGGTAAAGGAAGTCTTTACTGTTTCGAAATCTTCATCTTCCGGCTCATAGGTATATCTGTCGAAACGGTTGATAACGTTTCGCTGAGCTCCCTGACCTTTTATGAAATTTTCGTTTTGCATTCTGTTGTAAAATTAGAATGGAATTTTTGTAAAATAATGAGTTTTAACACTAAAGTTATCCACAAAAAAATCCAACACTTTCAAAAGCGTTGGATTTAAACATAATTAAATATATTTTTTTACTACTTCAGCGCATAAAATTCTACGCCATGATGTTCATCGTCATGGCCTTTTTCATCAAAGTGTCTGTGATAATCCGAATAGGTATCACTATATTTTTTATCTTTTTTAGTCAATATTTTTTTGATTCCAATTAAACTTAATACTGCCAAAAGACCAACCCCTCCTGCCAGTAAAACTCCAACTTCTTTTTTCATATTTTCATTGATTTATTATTGATACCATTGCAAAAAGTATACCTATTTTATTTTTTCAAATTATAAATTTTGTTAACATTAAACTATATTTTTAAGAAAACCATAATCTGCTATTTTTCTTATATTTAAAGATGTAATGGTTTAATTATTGTACTCTTCAAGAAAAATATTATTATGGAAAATCCGGAAAACATTGACAGAATGACTACCTTGAGCCAGGTTATGAAAACTCTGTCTGAAAGAGGAATACATAGGGAATTCAGAATGAATGAAAATTGTGAAATGAAGTTTGAGAACTCTGAAAAGATCTATCAACCGACAGAATTGATCATTTTAAAAACTTATCGTTTTGAAGGAGACAGTAATCCCGATGACAATGCGGTATTGTATGTAGTGAAAGATAGTGTTGGAAATCAAGGAATGATCATTGACTCTTATGGGGCAGACAGCAATTATCCCGGTGAAAAATTTGACGAATTTTTAAGAAATATCCCAATTTTGGAAAGTGACGAATTTAACTTTTAGCCCATCTATCTCAATATTAATTTTTTAAACCATTAAAATGTTTTAATTCAAATAGGTTTATTTCGTGCCAATTGAGAAGAATAGTTGTAATTACGACTCCTTAATGGTTTAAAAAATTAGTCTTTTTCAGAATTTTCTTTCTTTTTAAAGATATTATTCAAAAACCCTTTTTTTGTTTCTTGTGACTTTGACGCTGCTTTTTTGTCTTTAATTTCCTGTTTTATTTCTTCGACAGATTGTTTCATTTCTTTCACAGAAGAAACGGCATGCTTCACTTTTTTTTCTGTTTTTTCAGCATTTTTTCCAATCAATGTTTTCTTCAACCCTTGTTCAATCCCCCTCCAAAACAGATTAAAAAATGATTTTGTAGGATCACGTTCAACATTTTCTATAGTAACCGATTCGGGGAAACTACCGGAATCCGATTTTAAAAAGATGTTGGCAACCGCAGTTAAAAATCCTTTTTTTTCATGGTTATGTTTATTTAAGACAGCGATTTTCAAGCCCTTATGTTTTAAATTAAATGTTCCATGCAGTCCTGCAGGGTTTCCTTTAAAATTGAAAAGCATCTCCTGAATGGTTCCCGCCGTTGCTGTCACGTGAAGATAAGGACGAATAAATGCATTGATCCCGCTGGCTGGAAGATTGGTTGTTTTACCCGAAATAGCAAATACATCATTTTGGTCTGCCACATCAAAATTCCAATTCACAGAAAGGGGTGACAGGTTCATAAATGAGCAATTGATGTTAATATCAACTTTTGTAGGTCTTCCTTTAGCCTTGGCAGAATTCAGATTTTTAACATTCATATTAAAGTTGCTGAAAGTTAATTTCCCAGGTCCCATGCTTTCGGGAGTGTCTTCTTCATATATTAAAACAGAATTCTTCAAATTCAGATTATTAATATTCATTGGAAATTTAATAGAACGGAGCATTTTTGAATATAAATCCTTTATTTTGGGATCGTCTTTTGGGATTTTACTTCTGAAAATATTAGCATGTGCTGATTCAACAGCCACATTGGATGCATTAATGAATTTATTTGGAGAAAGCAGATCCCAATCTCCCACCGCACTTATTTGTCCGGCTTTCAAATCATACAAATCTCTTTCAACGGGTATCATTTTGATAAATTGCGCTCTCGAAACGAGAGGTTTCATAGCAAAATTATTAACCTGAATCTTATTTTTATTTAATTTTAAAAGACCTACACTTATTTTATAAAACGGAGTATTATATGCAAAATTTCTTGTGGTAAGAAAATAATCTTTTACCTGAAAAGAAAGTCCTTGATTATTCGGTTTGGGAGAAACTTCAATATTATTTACAGTGGCATTCAGGTCATGAAAAGATAATGGCTGTTTCCCTTTATCATAAGTTATATTTGAATTCTTCAAAGACGCTTTTCGTACAATAATAGAATGGATAATTCCGGATTGAGTACTTGTATCGGGCTTGCTCTCTCCCGCCTTAATCGTTCCATTTGCATTTTCTATAAGAATATCTTTAAGATCTACCACCAATTTTTTATTAATAAAATCTAGCTTATTAATATTGAATGCAACATGATCAGACTTGATATCCATCATCGTTTTTCCAACAGTAGAAGTTCCGGGAGAAAGTGAAATATTATTGATTTCTCCGCTTGTCGGCTTTAAAGCTATTCTTTCAATATTGATATTCTGGTGATCAGAAAACGAAATATTTTTCCCTGAAAATGTAAAATCCTTATATTTAATAGGAATAATCTGTTCTGAGGTTTCTTTATTGAACAACAGTTTATTGATATTCAAATTAAGATTTCTTACGGATAAAAGTTTATTTCCATCCGGTTTATTGATCTGAGCACTAACATTATTTAATTTTATATTTTCTAAATTAATTTCAAAATCAGATTCTCTTTCTGTTTTTTTTATTTTCACCCCAGTATTGTAAACAGTAAGAATGGGATTTTGAAAATCGGCATTCGTGAGAGCAATTTTATTTTTAGTTAAAGCTACATCTTTGAAATCCATTTTGGGAATCGTAAATTCAAATAATTGAGCTTTTTGAGGATAGAATTTTTTAAATTGAGAAAAAGACAGCAGTGGAATCAGCTTAAAATCTTCAACAGACATCTGCCCATCAGCTGTGGTAATTGAATTAATAGTAATTGCATAGACTTTATTTGGTCGAAAGAAAAAGTTTTCTCCTTTAATACTATATCGATCAAATACAATGGGCAATTGATTTTCTATAGATTCTTCCGTCATTCGTAAATTTTCTACAAATAAATCCAGCTGATGTACTGATAAAAGCTTTTGTTTTGTATGTTTGAAAATAGCAATTGTCCCATCATTAATTCTTATGTTTTCAAATAAAAAAGGATTCCTTTTTTTTCCTGTTTTTTGATCAACAGGTTTAGACAGAATTATATTGAGATTAGGTTTTGACAACAACAGATCAGAGGAACTGATTTTTTTATTAAAAATAGCATCATAAATTCCCAAACGACTTATTTTCAATGTATCAATTGTTCCCTGAAGTCCAATAACATTAATATTCTGAGGGCTTTTGTTATTTACAGAAACACCTGTAGCGAGAATATTACCTGTACCCAGGTCTACATCCAAAGACTTATAGAAGACTTTATAATCAGTTTTGTTTTTGATATAATCCGGAAGCTGGGTCTTAAGCCATAGGTTCAGTCCGAAATTCACAGCAAGAGCCAGCCCTGCAAGAACTCCCAAACTTGTTAATAGTCTTTTTACCCATTTTTTCATATTGTTCTATTTTGAAAATGCTTTTGATCAATTTCTTTTCTAAAGTTATTGAACAACCAGAGAAAAAACAAATAGAATTACCAATAAAAAAGCCCCTGAAAAAAAACAGGAGCTTTTCATATTGAATTATTACAACTATTTTTTATCTAAAGATTTCGACTTCAACGTACCTCCTCCAGTAAGATAGTTGGCTAGAAAAATAGCTAAAGACATTACAAAAGATTTTACAAATGACCAAAACAGTAGATGCTTGATAACCGTTTTTGGTAAATTTTGCTCATTATTCACTACGTTGATCTCAAACACAAAAATAATTATAGTCATTAAAAAAACTACAATTAAAAATGTCCCTATTTTTCTTATTTTCATGTACTTTTAGTCTAATAGTGTTTTAATTATAAGGCTAATTATTGTACTCCCAATTCAATTACATATCCTTCATGCCCTCTTACATTGATAAAATTCCCACCTTCAAATCCAAGATATTGTCCTTTAATTCCGGTAAGGACTCCGGTAAATTCAGGTTTTTTATCTAAAGTAAATGATGATACTTTCCCGGGTTTTTCAAAAGGATAATCAAACATCCATAATTCTTCTCCTTCACGATAGAACTTTTGAAAATCTTCCGGAAAATATTCTTTGATTTTTTGTCTGAAATCAGCAAGATCTATTTCTCCTTCAAAATCATCCTGAAGCATTTTTCTCCAATTGGTTTTATCTGGTAAATGGTCTTTTAAAGCTACTTCTATCATTCCTGCTTCATAGCGATTTTCTGTTCTTGCGATCGGCAAAGCAAAAGTAGCACCCTGATCAATCCATCTTGTGGGGATTTGAGTATTTCTTGTTACTCCTACTTTTACATCTCCTGTATATGCCAGATATACCGTGTGAGGTTGAAGCTGTATTTCTTTTTCTACCTCCAAATCTCTTTCTGCTACCCCTAAATGTGCTGTAGAAAGCTCCGGGCGGATAATCGTATCACTAGCATATGGGCTTTCAAAAAAACAATTTTTACAAAAACCCATTCTATAAATAGGCTTATTTTCACCACAGTTTACACATTGAAACCCTACGTGCTTTATGCTTAATTCTTTACCAAACAGCTCATTCATATGGATCAGATCCCCTGAAAGATTGAGATAATATTGAATCGGCTTTGCATCGTAGCTCGTCATCTTTAAAATTTGCCCTTGAAACTGCATATTATATTTGTATTACTTTTTTAAGTAAATTTAATGATTATATTTTTCAAATAGTAAAATTTATATTTTTGTATTCATAAAAAACCACAGATGATTTATCTTGTAACAGGCGGTAGCGGTTTTATCGGATCTCATTTAATTGAACGATTATTAAGAAATGGACATTCTGTCATAAACATTGACAATTTTGATGATTTCTATCACTATCAGATCAAAATTAAAAATACTTTAGAGTCTATTAATCATATTTCGGATTTTGAATTCTCCGATAAAGAGACGGATATTCAACGTTTAATTACTCTTTCTCAATCCGATAAATATTCCCTTTATTATCAGGATATCCGAGATAAAAAGGGGCTTGAAAACATTTTCAAAACTCATTCCATAGATATGGTTATTCATTTGGCAGCCCTTGCCGGCGTCCGTCCATCTATTGAAAGACCATTGGAATATGAAGAAGTAAATGTTCGCGGAACAATGAATCTTTGGGAGCTTTGCAGGGTTTTTGATATTAAAAAATTCATTTGTGCGTCTTCATCAAGTGTTTACGGGAATAATGAAAAAATTCCTTTTGCAGAAACAGATAATGTGGATAATCCCATTTCCCCATATGCTGCAACGAAAAAATGTGGTGAGGTTTTAGGGCATGTTTACCATGATCTTTACCATATTGATATGATCCAGCTAAGATTTTTTACCGTTTATGGTCCAAGACAGAGACCGGATCTTGCTATTCATAAATTTACGAAGCTTATTTCGGAAAATCAGGAAATCCCTTTCTATGGGGATGGTAATACCGCCAGAGATTATACTTATATAGATGATATTATTGATGGAATCGCCAAATCCATCCTGTATTTAGAAAACAATACTAACATCTATGAAATTCTTAACCTGGGAGAAAACCAAGTGGTCACCTTATCTCAGATGGTTACGACAATAGAAAAGACTTTAGGAATTACTGCCACCAAAAAAATTCTGCCAATGCAGCCCGGTGATGTCACAAAAACCAATGCCGATATTACAAAAGCAAAGGCTTTAATAGGGTATAAACCAGACACAGACTTCCAAAATGGCATAAAAAAATTTGTGGAATGGTTTTTGAGAAAACGACATTAAGTAAATTACTGACAAAGCTGCCACCCAGTTTGTGACAGGCATTTATGAGAAAAATTATAAAAAGAATTGAAAATCAAGTATAAAAAAGTTTATTATACAACCTATTTTTATACTTTTGCAAAAAATTAGAAAATTATGTACTGGACATTAGAATTAGCTTCATATCTAAGTGACGCACCTTGGCCAATGACAAAAGCAGAGCTTATTGACTACGCAATCAGAACTGGTGCACCAATGGAAGTAGTAGAAAACCTTCAGGCTATTGAAGACGAAGGGGAAATTTATGAATCTATAGAGGAAGTTTGGAGCGATTATCCAACGGACGAGGATTTCCTTTGGAACGAGGACGAATATTAATAAAGCGATAAGCTTTAGGCTGTGTGCTTAGAGCTTTTTTGCCCTTTTTATATATTAATTTACACGATAAGCGTGTCATTTAAAACGCTTAAAGCATCTTGCATTAAGCATAAAGCAAAAAATTTATGAGTTTTTTAAACAAAGTTCTTAAAGGGTTTTTGGGAGACAAAAAAGCGCAGGACCTAAAAGAAGTAAAAAAAGTTGTAACAAAAATCAAGGCTGTAGAACCTAACATCCAACAATTGACGGATGATGGTTTGAGACAAAAAACTGCTGAGTTTAAAGAGAATATTAAATCTGCAACCAGCAAGATCACAGCTCAAATAGAACAGATTAAAGAGCAGATAAAAAATTCAACAAACGTTGACGAGAAGGAAGCTCTTTTCTCAAAAATTGAGTCTTTAAAGAAAGAATCATACGAAATTGAAGAGAAAGTTCTTGTTCAGATTCTTCCGGAAGCCTTTGCATTGATCAAAGAAACGGCAAGAAGATGGGCGCAGAATGGAGAAATTCGTGTAACTGCAAATGACTGGGATAGAGAACTCGCTTCTGCAGGGAAAGATTTCGTAGAAATTCAAGGAGACCAAGCTGTTTGGAAAAACTCATGGGACGCTGCCGGAACTCCTGTAGTTTGGGATATGGTCCACTACGATGTTCAGTTTATCGGAGGTATTATTCTTCACGGAGGTAAAATTGCCGAAATGGCAACCGGTGAAGGTAAGACTTTGGTAGGAACATTACCTATTTATTTAAATTCACTTCCGGAAAGAGGTGTTCACGTGGTAACCGTGAATGATTATCTTGCAAAAAGAGACTCTGCATGGATGGGTCCCCTTTATCAGTTCCATGGAATGTCTATCGACTGTATCGATAACCACCAACCGAACTCAGACGGAAGAAGAAAAGCATACAACTCAGATATTACTTACGGAACCAACAACGAATTTGGTTTCGACTATTTGAGAGATAATATGGTAACTTCACCTTCAGAATTGGTACAAAGAGAATTGAACTTTGCTATCGTGGACGAGGTAGACTCTGTATTGGTAGATGATGCCAGAACACCTTTAATTATTTCAGGTCCGGTTCCACAAGGAGACAGACAAGAATTTGATGTTCTAAAACCTTCTATCGACAGAATCGTTGAAGTTCAGAAAAAGACTGTTTCTGCAATCTTTAATGAAGCTAAAAAATTAATCGCTTCCGGAAATACTAAAGAAGGTGGTTTCAAATTGCTTCAGGCATACAGAGGTCTTCCTAAAAACAGACAATTAATTAAATTCTTATCGGAAAGCGGAAACAGAGCATTGCTTCAGAAAGTTGAAGCGCAATATATGCAGGACAACAACCGTGATATGCCGATTGTAGATAAGGATCTTTACTTCGTTATTGAAGAAAAGAACAATCAGGTAGACCTTACAGACAAAGGTGTTGAATACATGTCTCAAGGAAACTCTGATCCTAACTTCTTCGTTCTTCCGGATATCGGAACTGAAATCGCTGAAGTAGAAGCTAAAAATTTATCTAAAGAAGAAGAATTTGAAGCTAAAGAAAGACTTTTTGCTGATTTTGCTGAAAAATCAGAACGTGTTCACACAATGAGCCAGCTATTGAAAGCGTACACATTATTTGAAAAAGATGATGAGTACGTAGTAATTGATGGCGAGGTAAAAATTGTTGACGAACAAACGGGTCGTATCATGGAAGGAAGACGTTATTCTGACGGTCTTCACCAGGCGATCGAAGCGAAAGAGAGTGTAAAAATTGAGGCAGCGACTCAAACTTTTGCAACGATTACGCTTCAGAACTATTTCCGTATGTACAACAAGCTTGCAGGGATGACCGGTACAGCAGAAACGGAAGCAGGAGAACTTTGGGAAATCTACAAATTAGATGTTGTAGTTATTCCAACGAACCGTCCTATCTTAAGACATGACAGACAAGATTTAGTTTATAAGACTAACCGAGAAAAATATAACGCTGTAATTGAAGAGGTCGAAAAATTAACAGCAGCAGGAAGACCGGTACTTGTAGGTACAACTTCTGTTGAAATTTCTCAATTGCTTTCTAAAGCCCTTCAATTAAGAAAAATCCCACATCAGGTATTGAACGCGAAGCTTCACAAAAAAGAAGCAGAGATTGTTGCAGGAGCAGGACAGCCGGGAGTTGTAACGATTGCAACCAATATGGCAGGTCGTGGTACCGACATTAAGCTTTCCAAAGCGGTAAAAGATGCCGGAGGTTTAGCTATTATCGGTACAGAAAGACACGATTCAAGACGTGTTGACAGACAGTTGAGAGGTAGAGCAGGACGTCAGGGAGATCCGGGAAGTTCTCAGTTCTATGTATCTCTTGAAGATAATCTGATGCGTTTATTCGGTTCTGAAAGAATAGCTAAAATGATGGACAGAATGGGTCATAAAGAAGGTGAAGTTATTCAACACTCTATGATCAGTAAATCTATCGAAAGAGCTCAGAAAAAAGTAGAAGAGAATAACTTTGGAACCAGAAAGAGACTTCTTGAATATGATGACGTAATGAACAAGCAACGTGACGTTATCTATAAGAGAAGAAAGAATGCTCTATTCGGAGATCACCTGAAGTATGATATCACCAATATGATTTTTGATGTGGCTAATTCTATCGTTGCGAAAGGAAAAGCTACAGGAAACTATAAAGATTTTGAATACGAAATCATTAAGACATTTACGATGGAATCTCCGGTTTCTCAAAATGATTTTAGTAATAAAAACATTCAGGACCTAACAAATATCTTGTTCAAAGCGGCTCAAGAGGATTATCAAATGAAGTTGAACCTATTGAAAGAAAAATCGTTCCCAATTATTGAGAATGTATATCAAAATCAAGGTTCAATGTTTAAAATGATTCAGGTTCCTTTCACAGATGGTCACAAAACAATGACTATTGTTGCTGATCTTAAGGAAGCTTATGATACTCAATGTGAAAGTTTAGTGAACGACTTTGAAAAGAATATCACATTATCTATCATCGATGAGAACTGGAAGCTTCACCTTCGTGAAATGGATGATTTAAGAAGATCATCTCAGGGTGCAGTTTATGAGCAGAAAGACCCGCTTGTAATTTACAAACAGGAATCTTTCCACTTATTCAGTGAAATGATCGATAAATTGAATAAAGAAATTATTTCTTTCTTATACAAAGGAGAAATCCCTGCCTAAGAAATAATTAACAATATTATAAAGAAACCGCTCCGGCATTGGCTAGAGCGGTTTTTTATTACCTATAGTATATAATTTTATGATAAATGTCAATAATATAATTTATTTAGAATAGTTAAAAATAATATATTTGCATAAAATTTGACTTTCATGAAAAATGTACTGGTTTGTGCTTCATTATTGAGTTCAATCATTGTAGCAGCACAAGAGAAAGATTCCACCAAATCTAATCATATTGAAGAAATTGTAGTCAATGGCAAATATTATAAGAAATATGTTGAAAAGCAGGGATCCTCTTCTCTCCGTCTTGATGAAGCTCTTATAAAAATTCCTCAAAACATTTCCATTATCACCAACAAAGCATTAGAAGATCAGCAGGTCACTACTTTAGGAGACGGAGTTCTAAGAAATGTTGCAGGAGCTCAGCGACTTGAACACTGGGGAGATATGTATACGAGAGTAAATATGAGAGGAGCCAGAGCAGCAGCTTTTATGAATGGAGTGAATGTTACGTCCAACTGGGGCCCTTTAAGTGAGGACATGAGCTATGTAGATCATATTGAGTTCATTAAAGGACCATCAGGATTTTTAATGTCAAACGGAGAACCAAGTGGTATTTATAATATCGTAACAAAAAAACCTACTGGGAATATGCTGAACGGAACAGCAAGGGTAACACTTGGAAGTTTCAATATGTACAGAGGAGAAGCGGATGTTGACTCAAAAATCACCAACAAGGTAGCCTTCAGATTGAATTTAATGGCTCAGAACAAAAATAGTTTCAGAGACTATGAATTCAATGACAGGTACATTATTAATCCATCATTGAAGATAGATCTTACTGACAAAACTACTTTAACAGCGGAATATATTTTTCAAAAAGCAAAAATGTCTGAAGTAGGTTCTGCCTATGTATTCAGCGCAAACGGTTATGCTACAAAACCGGTTGAGTATAGTATCACTGATCCAAGCATTGATCCTACAAGGGTTACTAATAATACAATCAATCTAAATTTACAACATAAGTTCAATGAAAATTGGAAACTAACATCTCAGCTTACCTATGTTAATGAATATACATTAGGAAGTGATATTTGGCCAACAAAATTTGAAGGACAGTATATGCTTCGTGGACTTAATTATTGGGAAGCAAGCAATGAGATGAAGTTTGGACAATTATTTTTAAACGGTTATGCTAAACCCGGTGCTGTTTCTCATAAAATTCTAGTTGGATTAGATTTAGGAAGCAAAAAATATATTGCAGACTGGAATCAGAACTACAGCTTGGATAAAAACAATGAAAAGGGAGATGATAGTACACCTGATTACAGATATTGGTATAATGTAAATACCCGTAATTATGATATCAATGGAGGAAGCCCTTATACAGGACCTAATGGCACTTACAAACCATTTGATACCAGTAAACCTCTTTCTGTAAGAGCCGGTGCCGGAGGTACAATTGACCAAAATTACACAGGTCTGTACTTACAGGATGAATTAGGATTCTTGGATGACGCTTTAAGACTTACTTTAGCAGCACGTTATACCACGGTAAAAGAAAACAACTATGGTACATTGTCTGAAGCTAACAGAATCACCCCTCGTATTGGATTAAGCTATTCAATTGACAGTAATACATCTGCTTATGCTTTATATGATCAATCATTCAATCCTCAAGCGGGTTTGTTCAGAGATGGAACTACAGCAAAACCTGTAACAGGAAGTAATGTAGAAGTTGGTTTCAAAAAAGACTGGTTTGCCGGAAAATGGAATACTACATTATCATTGTATAGTATTAATAAAAATAATGCAATAACAGGAGATCCATCAGATCCTACTTATAAATATTCAATCCTACTTGGAAAAACAAGAGCACAAGGGATAGAATTTGATCTGAAGGGAGAAGTATTCAAAGGTCTAAATGCTATCTTCAATTATGCATTCACTGAAAATAAATTCACGGAAACAACTCCAAAAGCAAACAAAGGAGATAAAGTTCCGGGATATGCTAAACATACGTTGAATGGATGGTTAAACTATACATTTACAGTAGGTGAACTTACAGGATTTGGATTAAGCTTCGGAGGCACCTATATGGGAGACAGAAGCAGCTGGGATTGGGGAAGTACAAACACTTTACAAATGGGTGATTATGTAAAATTTGATGCCGGTGCTTCTTGGGAAAACTCAAAATTCAGAGTTAACCTGAATGTGTTTAATATCTTCAATAGATATTTATATTCCGGGACCCCGTATGCCGGATACTATTATTATCAGGCAGATGCACCTAGGAACTTCAGAATATCAATCGGATATAAATTCTAAAAAATAAAGGTTAGCCCCATAGAGGGTTAACTTTTTTGCTATGAAAAAGAAACATTACCATAAAAAGAAACCAGGATTCTTGAAACAATGGTCGGCCAAACTTCACCTTTGGTTTGGACTGGGAATCGGATTTTTAATCTTTATTATTTCCATTACCGGAGCACTTTATGTTTTTAAAGATGAAGTGGAAAATATCACCAGAAAAGATGTGATTTATCATCATGAACAGGATATTGAGCATAAGCAGATTCTCCCTATTCGTGTCATGGAAAAAGCTGTTGCGGAACAGGTAAAAGAAAAATACCCAATCCATTGGGTCAATATCCCTATCGATAAAAAAATGTCATACTCATTCTTTTGGTATGAGCACAATACAAAAGGTTGGAACTATTTTGATGAATTTCCTATCTACAAACAAGCATATGTAAATCCTTATACAGGAAAAGTACTTAGGGTGTATGATGAGAAAAATGGTTTTTTTAACATTGTAAAAATGATCCACTGGAGCTTTCTTCTTAAACAGGATTGGGGAACTTATGTGGTGGGAATTCCGGTCATCATTTTTGTCATCATGCTCATTACCGGAATTGTTCTATGGTGGCCTAAAAATAAAGCTGCCAGGAAGCAGCGTTTTGCTTTCAAATGGAAAAACGTCAAAAGTTGGAAAAGAAAGAACTATGATCTTCACAATGTCTTGGGATTTTATGCCTCCATCTTTGCTTTAATTTTCTCTATTACAGGGTTATTTTATGCATTCTTTGTTGTACAGACAATGATTTACGTAATTTTCTCCGGTGGAGAAACAAAATACCCGGACTTTTCCCATATCAAAACAAAAGCCCCTATTGAATTAAGAACAGAGGGAACTCTTGATAAAATTATCAATACGGTAAAATTGAAATACCCCGATTCTTATGGTTTCGCCATAGATCTTGGCCATGAGCATTTGGATGACCATGAACATCCTAACTTTGAAGTCTATGTAAAGCATCTTAGTTACTCTTACCACAAAAGCAGCAGCTTGATTTTTGATGAAAATTCCGGAGCGCTCCTTCATACCCATGATCCTAAAGATAAAAACTTTGGAGAAAAGGTAGTGAGTGCCAATTATGATATTCATGTAGGAGCTATTTTAGGTCTTCCTACAAAGATTATTGCTTTCATTGTAAGTCTTATTTGTGCTTCCCTTCCGGTGACCGGATTCATGATTTGGTGGGGAAGAAAAAAGAAAAAACCAATAAAAACAGCTTAAAAGTTTAAATAATACGGAGTTCATAATCCATTAATACAATCTTTTTTATAATTTTAGTCCCTAGAATTTAATAGAAATGTCATTAATAGATTTATCAAAGCAAGTTGCCCTGGGAGTTGATA
The DNA here is from genome assembly GCF_002835665.1 of Chryseobacterium sp. PMSZPI. GTDB lineage: Bacteria > Bacteroidota > Bacteroidia > Flavobacteriales > Weeksellaceae > Chryseobacterium. The sequence goes on along the minus strand of NZ_PIZV01000028.1, from coordinate 1,068 downwards.
TCGGTGGGACCAATACAAAATTCGGGATCGTAAACCATCGTGGAGAGGTTCTGGATAAAGGAAACCTAAAGACAGATGCGTATGACAAAGTTGAAGATTTCATCGATGCACTATATGAACACGTTTATCCTTTAATGGAAAAACACGGAGCAGAAAAACACTTCGACGGAATCGGTGTAGGTGCACCTAATGCAAACTATTATAAAGGAACTATTGAGCTGGCCCCCAACCTACCTTGGAAAGGTGTAATTCCTTTTGCTGAACTTATGACAGCAAAGTTCAATTTACCTTGTACCGTTACCAATGATGCTAATGCCGCTGCTTTAGGGGAAATGCTTTTCGGAGCTGCCCGTGGGATGAAAGATTTTATCATGATTACCCTAGGAACAGGTGTAGGAAGCGGAATTATTGCCAACGGAAACTTAATCTATGGACATGATGGTTTTGCAGGTGAGCTTGGTCATACCATTGTAAAACCCGGAGGAAGAAAACACTGGAGTACAGGTTCTGAAGGAAGTCTTGAAGCTTATGCCTCAGCAACGGGAATTACCATCACGGCTAAGAAAATGAGGGCAGAATTCCCGGAATCTATGCTGAACCAATATCCTGAAGATGAAATCAATTCTAAAACAGTGTATGAATGTGCAATGAAAGAAGATCCGATCGCTATTGAAGTGTTCAGATATACAGGTCAGAAATTGGGTGAAGCGTTAGCTAACTTTGTCATGTTCTCTTCGCCGGAAGCCATTCTTTTATTTGGAGGCGTAATCAAAGCAGGAGACTTTATTTTAAAACCGGCTAAACTTCACATGGAAAGAAACCTTCTTCCGATCTTCAGAAATAAAGTAAAATTAGTATTCAGTGAACTTGACGAAGCAGATGCTGCCATCCTTGGAGCAAGTGCTTTGGTTTGGGAAAAATAATTGATACACTTATCATATTTAAAGCGATCTCATGATGAGATCGCTTTTTTTTAGGCCACGATTTATTAGTGTATTCTAAGACATGTGCAAATTATATCTTGTTAAATTTACAAAAGGTTCCTCTCTTTTTACCACTGCGAAGATT
>NZ_PIZV01000027.1 GCF_002835665.1 Chryseobacterium sp. PMSZPI | reverse complement strand
AACAAAAAAATAGAGAAACTGAGATTAAAGCTTTATTCGTTTCTCAGGAAACCAAAGAAGAACAATTAAAAAACAAAGACACAGAAATTGAGAGCTATCAACTTACCATTGAAACCTTAAAAGGGGAGATTCTTGATCTTCCAAGAAATCCGGAAAAATACAATGTAAAAGCAACAAGAGGAGCATCTGCAAAATTCTGGATCGGCTTTATCCTTTTGATTCCTATCACTTTATATTTAACAACGTTTTACATATCAACCTCTTATTCGGCTTTCTTTAAAGGCTTTGATGCAAAAAGTACCATAATCCAAAGTGTTTTAGACGCACAAGCCTTCAGTAAAGCGTGGAACGAGGGAGCAATTGAGGGTGCTTTTGTGACTCTGATTCCATTTGTATTTCTAGGATTAGGCTATTTGATCCATATGTTTTGGGAAAATAAAACGAGAGCAAATTACATCAAACTCGGATTATTATTTATTGTAACATTTATTTTCGACTCCATTTTAGCATATGAAATTGAATCAAAACTCTATGAGCTGAATAAAACTTTTGATTCTCCTCTGTTTGATATTAAAATAGCTTTTACCAAAATTCAGTTTTGGGGAATTATTTTCGCCGGGTTCATTGTCTATATCATCTGGGGGTTAGTTTTCGATTTTGTAATGAAAGAATTCCGTGAAAAGGATAAGATCAGAAATGAGCAGGAGATCAGGCAGAAAAAGATTGATTTTTTCCAGGAAAAGATTAATGTTCTGAAAAAAGAAACAGAAGAGATTCAGACCTATATCGGAACAATAAAAGAAACGATCATCAAAACAAGAGGAAGAATCGAAGAACTTCAAAATGTTATTGATGGAGTTATCATTCCCACTAAAGATTACAAATTATATGCTTCGGAATACGTCCAGGGCTGGATAACATTTATTGGTGAAAAAATAGCTGTATCAAGAACCGAAAAACAAACAATGATAGATGAATGCATCGCAACCTATAATACTAATCTGGAAACTGTAGGAGCTAACTCTGACAATCAAAATTTAGTTTATTTATCATCTTTATAACCACATTATGAAAAAAATACTCTATTTTTATTTATTATTGATGATTCCTTTGATTTCTTGTTGCAAAAATAAAGATGAAGCCATTGAAGAAAACAAAGATCCTATTACTGTCGACTCAAACAATATTAATGTCAGCATTTTAATTGATTTATCAGATAGAATCGACCCAATAACTAATCCCAATCCTACAATGCAATATTTCCAAAGAGATACGGAATATATTAAAGCCATTGAAAAAGGTTTTTCAGATCATATTAAATCAAAGAAAATCATTACCTATGATGATCAGATGCAGATTTTCTTCAATCCAGAACCTTCTGATCCGAAAATGAACGAATTCACAAAAGAGCTAAAAGTTTCTTTCAATAAAGCTACTCCTAAAAATTACTTTGAATCCATAGACAGAAAGTACTCAGAATTACCTTTAAATATATATCAGTCAGCGATTAAAGATGGAAAATATGTTGGTTCTGACATTTGGGAATTCTTTAAAAATAAAGTCAACGATTATTGTATTAAAAAAGATAAAAGAAATATCCTCTTCATTTTAACTGACGGATATATGTATCATGAAAACACCAAATTTACGGAGGGTAGTAAAACCTCATATCTAACCACCAAATTAATAAAAGCTAACAATCTCACTACTTCTGATTTTAAAAATATTATTAAAAAAAATAATTTTGGTTTCGTAAAGGCTAATGATGATTTAAAAAAACTTGAAATTATCGTTTTAGGAATAAATCCAGAAAAAGGAAACCCTTTCGAGGAAGCTGTCATTAAAGAATACTGGGAAAATTGGTTCAAAGAAATGAACATTAAGAAGTATCAAATCAAATCTGCTGATCTCCCATCCAACCTCGAACCTATTATATTAAAAGCAATAGCAGATAAAAACTAAAAACACTCAACATATATCAAAAAAGCGAAGAAAAATCTTCGCTTTTATATTTTATCTTCTAATCATTTCCGTATGCGGAATATCATCTTCCAGATATTTTTTCCCGGTATCTACAAAGCCAAAATCGCCATAAAATTTCAACAGATAATCCTGTGCTGAAATTCTGATCTCCGGAGTATGGAAGCGATTTTCAATAGTATCCACAGCATATTTAATCAATAGCTTTCCTAAACTTTTACCTCTCGCTTTCTCAGTAGTAAGAACTCTTCCGATAGAAGTTTCTTCATACTTGATTCCTTTATCAAAAATACGGCAGTATGCAAGTACTTCCCCATTTTCTTCAGCCCAGATATGCACTGCTTTCTGATCATAATTATCCAGATCAGGATAAGGACAATTCTGTTCAATAATAAAAACATCCACACGAGCTTTCAGTACTGCATATAATTCAGGAACCGTAAACTCATCAAAGGTTTTAATTTTCCATACAATATTACTCATCAAAATTTACATTATTATGGATTAAAAAATCATTTGTCTTCTCTATAAAGTTTAGGATTTCATCGCCTCCTTCTTTTTTTTCTGCAGAAGTAATATAGAGTTCCGGAAGATCTTCCCAGGTTTTATGAAGTTCCATTTTATAGTCGTCTACATTTTTAATAACAGCATTGGGTTTCAACTTATCTGCTTTTGTAAAAACAATAGAAAACGGAACTCCACTTTCACCACACCACTGCATGAATTCCAAGTCAATTTTCTGAGGATTATGCCTTACATCTACTAAAACAAAAAGATTGACCAGATTTCTTCTATTCAAAATATAATTGGTGATCAGCTTTTCAAAGTCCTTGCGTATTACTTTTGAAACTTTAGCATATCCGTAGCCCGGTAAATCGGTAAGATACCAGTTTTCATTCACTAAAAAATGATTGATCAGCTGGGTTTTTCCCGGAGTCTGTGATGTTTTAGCCAAATCCTTATGATTCATCATTGCGTTAATCAATGAAGATTTTCCCACGTTAGATCTTCCGATAAAAGCATATTCCGGAATATTAGGTTCAGGACATTCCTGCCATTTCCCACTACTCTTTACAAACGTTGCTGTCTTAATAACCATTTTGAATTTATTTTAGAAAAATAAACCATTAAGAAAAGCTCTTAATGGTCATTTATTATGTATTTTAAACTTTATCTTTTATCCAGTTGTACAGGATTTCATTGAATTCGTCCGGTTTTTCCATCATGGCAGCATGGCCGCAATGGTCAATCCAAAACAAATCCGAATTAGGGATAAACTTATGCATATCTTCCGCTACTTCCGGAGGAGTTACATTATCCTGCTTCCCCCAAATCAGACATGTAGGGGTCAGAATTTTGGGAAGATCGTTCAGCATATTGTGTTTGATAGCACTTCTTGCCAGCATCACTGTTTTTATACCTTTCATTCGGTCATTTACTACTCCGAAAACTTCATCTACAAGATCTTCCGTAGCAATTTTCGGATCATAAAAAACCTCTTCTGTTTTTTTCCTGATATATGATCTGTCGTTTTTTCTTGGGAAACTATCCCCGAAAGTCCTTTCATACAATCCCGAACTTCCCGTCAAAACAAGATTCTTTACCAAATCCGGTCTCGCCAAAGTCAGAATAAGTCCCACATGACCTCCCATTGAGTTCCCTACAATGGATACTGGTCCTGAAATATGACTTTCTATAAACTTGATAATATATTTTGCTAAAGTAGTAAGATTGGTATTGAGTACCGGCAAATCATAGATTGGCAGCTGAGGAACATATACCTTATATCCTCTTTCCGAAAAAAAATCTACCATTTTATCGAAATTACTCAATCCACCCATTAAACCGTGCAACAGCACTAATGGATGTCCTTCTCCCGCCTCTACATAGGAATATTTCTTTTCTTTTTTTGTACTAAATATCATATAACGCCTTAATAAAGCCCTGCAAAAATACAAATTAAACCTCAAAAATATTTTGATTATCCTAATTTAAGATAAAAATAATACAATATTCTCCTTTTTAACTTTTTTTTTCAAAATCCCTTTATTATGGGCTAAATAACACTTTTTATAACCATCAAAATATCAATTATTTACAAGTTAAAAATTCAACATTTAATAAAACTTATTAACATTGAGTCAAAAAGTGGGAAAAAGTGGGAAATTTTGGAAATTATTATATAAATTTGTCCCAAATGAAAAGTTTCATTGGGACATATGAGTGTAAAATTGACGACAAAGGCCGCTTAAAAGTTCCTTCATCTTTAATCAAACAGATGGAAAACTTCGACGACAAGGCGTTTGTAGTCAAAAGATCTGTGTTCCAACCTTGTCTGGAAGTCTACCCTATGAATGCATGGGATAAACTGATGGGCAAAATTAATAAACTGAACAGGTTCATAAAAAAGAATGCTGATTTCATACGAATGTTTACGGCAGGAGTAAAAACAGTAGAATTGGATAATGCAGGAAGACTGCAGATTTCAAAAGACCTGACACTTTTCGCAAATCTACAGAAAGATATTGTGGTAACCAGTGCAGGAGAACTTTTTGAAATTTGGGATAAAGAAGCCTACGAAAAGGTTATTGCCACCAATGAAGCAGATTTTGCCAGCCTTGCCGAAGATGTGATGGGCTCTTTCGATGAAGAATAGCTGTAGCGGTTATTAGTTTTATTTTTTTAACAAAAACACAATTAAGCATGTATCATAACCCCGTTTTGTTGAAGCAGAGTGTAGATGATTTGGTGACGAATCCTGACGGAATATACGTGGACTGCACCTTTGGAGGCGGAGGCCACTCAAGGGAGATCCTGAGCAGACTTTCTGATAAAGGAAAACTTTTCAGTTTTGACCAGGATCTGGATGCTCTTAAAAATACAATTGATGACCCAAGATTTACATTAGTGAATCAGAATTTCAGATTCCTGGAAAACTCTTTACTGATGTATGGTATTCCACAGGTTGATGGAGTTTTAGCAGACTTAGGCGTTTCATCTCACCAGTTTGATGAAGCGGACCGAGGTTTTTCTACAAGAAGTAATGCTCCTTTGGATATGAGGATGAATGTGATGCAAAACCTTGATGCCAAAAGAGTAATCAATGAATATGGAGAAGAAGAGCTTGCTGATCTTTTTTACCATTATGGAGAATTAAGAGAAGCAAGAAAACTAGCTAGAGAGATTGTTCATCACAGAAAAACAAAAAGTATAGAAACCACGGAGGATTTGAAAAAACTTTTCAGCTATATTCCTCCTCATAAGGTTAATAAATTCTATGCCCAACTTTTTCAGGCAATAAGAATAGAAGTAAACCAAGAGCTTGAAGTATTAAAAGAAATGCTTGTACAAGCTTACAATGTTTTAAAACCGGAAGGAAGATTGGTCGTTATTTCTTACCATTCCTTAGAAGACCGTTTGGTAAAAAGATTCCTGAAAAACGGAATGTTTGAAGGAGAACCGGAAAGAGATATCTATGGAAATTATAAAAAAGCATTCGAGCTGATAAAGAGCAAAGCGATAATCCCCGATGATAAGGAGATCGAAGAAAACTCAAGAGCAAGAAGTGCAAAAATGAGAACAGGAATAAAAGTATGAATGATAACAGATAATTGATCAATGATGATTTTAAAATATCAATCATCATTGATCAATCATCAATTATAAAAAAAGCTTTGGCAAAAAGAACAACAAATCGCCCACAGAAAAGACTCACTTTTATAGATATTATAAAAGGAAATTTTCTGAATCGTGATGAGATCAAAATACATTACAAGTATTTTCTCCTGTTGTTTGTGTTGATGATGGCCATGATTTACAGCAACCATCTCGTCAACAAGAAAATCAGAATTGTTAATGCCTTAAAAGAAGAAACAGAAGAATATAAATCGAGAAATGCTTACGCCCAAAGTAAGCTGATCAAAGTAAAAATGGAATCAGAATTGGGGAAAGAGGTAGCCAGGGACTCTTTAATGACCTTGGAAAACCACCCTCATAAATTGCTAATAAAACTGGACAGTACAGATGCAAAAGCAAAATGAATACGACAATAAACGTAAAAAAACGTTAAGATGGGGCTACCTCTTCGCAGTGGTAGCTTTGTGCGTGTTTGTAATGTTTTTAGCCAGGATTGTGATCCTTCAAAACACTAATGTTCAGGAAATTAAAGATGATTACATTAATAAAAATTATCGTGAAGCCACTTTAAAGGCTGCCCGCGGAAATTTATTTGCGTCTGATGGTTCTATCCTGGCGACAACCGTAATGCGCTATGACATCTATCTTGATTTCAAAACAATGAAAGATACTGTCTATACCAACAATATCGGACCTCTTACAGATTCTTTGAGCAAAATGTTCGGAAAACCTAGAAGTGAATTTAGACAGAAGTTTGACGAACAAAAGAAAAAGAAAAACCAATATTATACTTTGGTAAAAGGACTTGATTTCGATCAATACGATAGAATCAGAAAGTTCCCGATATTCAAAAGAGGTAAAAACAAAGGAGGATTCATCGTTGACAGAAATTATAAAAGAGAGTTGGCAACTTCCGAAATCGGAGCCGGTACCATCGGTATGGATAACGGAGATTTGAAATCCGGACTTGAGGGTGCCTTTTCAAAATATCTGACAGGTACTGACGGAAAAAGATTAGAACAAAGAATTAACTCTTCCCAATGGAAGCCTATTGATTTCTGGAAAGTACAGGAACCTGTAGACGGGGAAGACGTATACACCACCTTAGACCTTAGAATTCAAGACATTGCACACTCAGCACTAGAGAAGCAGCTCATTAACTTTGAGGCAAAACATGGCACTGTCATTGTCATGGAGGTTGAAACCGGAAAAGTTCGCGCCCTTGTCAACTTAAGAAGAACAGAATCAGGAGATTATGAAGACTCTTATAATTATGCATTAAAAGATAATATCGAACCTGGTTCCACTTTTAAAACAATCTCTCTTCTGGCAGCAATGGACGACGGGTTTATTGATGAAAATACAACCGTAAATGTAGGAAATGGGGTTTGGACTTATGCCAAACAAAGAATTTCAGACGGTCACGGCGGTGGAACTTATGATATCAGTGATGTTCTAGCTAAATCCAGTAACGTAGGAACAGCCAAATTAATCACGAAATATTACGCAGAGAAGCCTCAAATCTTCCTTGACCACTTAAAACGTTGGAAATTATTTGATAAAATGGACATCGAACTTCCGGGAATTACAAAACCGAAAATCGTAACGCCACAAAATAAAAGATGGAACGCTGCTACACTAGCTTCCATTTCATACGGATATTCTTCCAACATCAACTTATTACAATTAACAACTTTCTATAACGGAGTTGCTAATGGAGGAAAAATGCTTAAACCATTATTCATCGATAAAATCATGAAAGATGGAAAAGTAATGTATAAGGCAAAACCTGAAGTGATGGTAAATAAAATGGCATCTGAAAAAGCTGTTAAAATGATGACCAGTGCTTTAACCAAAGCCGTAGAAAAAGGAACAGGACGAAGCATCTTCACACCCAACCTGAAAATGGCAGGAAAAACAGGAACCGCAAGATTTGAATACTGGCTTCCCGGACCAATGAAGTACCGCGCATCATTCGCAGGCTTCTATCCGGCAGACAGCCCCAAATATACATGTTATGTTATGGTCAGCGAACCAAGCCCTTCGAAAGGATTTTATGGAGGAGCCGTTGCAGCACCGGTGTTTAAAGAAATTGCTGGAAAAACGTTCCTGAAAACACCACAAAACATTGAAAAAGAAATGCTTGTAGACAAAAAGGTTAACCTTAGCAAAATGGTGGAACCTAATGTAAAAATAGCAGTAAATGATAAGCAAATGCCTAATGTAGTAGGATTAATCGGTAAAAACGTAATCCCACAATTAGAAAATTTAGGATATCGTGTCGACTATAAAGGAGTAGGAAGAATCAAAGAACAGTTCCCTTTAGAAGGTACGACGATCAGCAAGAACCAGAGAATTTATTTGTCTCTGCAAAATTAAAAAACAGAGTCCCAAAGGGACGCTTAACAAAAAATAGGATAAAATCCTATTGATAAAAAATGATAGTAACAGAATTAGTAAACAGAATCCCGGTAGTAGAAATCCACGGTGACAACAATCGTGAGGTGACTGAATTGGTGATCGACAGCAGAAAGGTTACAGCGAACTCTCTTTACATTGCAATGAGAGGTACAGTGGTGGACGGACATTCGTTCATTGCTTCCGCTATTGAAAAAGGAGCAAAAACGATCGTTTGCGAAGAACTTCCTGAAGTATTGGATGAAAATATCACTTATGTAAAAGTAAAAGATTCATCAAAAGCTTTAGGACACCTGGCTTCCAATTTCTTTGGGAACCCTTCTCAGAAATTAAAATTGATCGGTGTTACCGGAACCAACGGTAAAACATCTGTTTCTACCCTTCTTTTTGACGTATTCAGAAACTTAGGATATGACGCTGCTTTACTATCCACTGTTGAAATCAGAATTGGTGAAGAAGTTATTCCGGCAACACATACTACTCCGGATGTAATTACCATCAACAGAATCTTAGCGGAAGCTGTAGAAAAAGGATGCGAATTTGCTTTCATGGAAGTTAGCTCTCACGGAATTGCCCAAAACAGAATTGAAGGACTGCACTTTAAAGTAGCAGGTTTCACTAATCTTACCCATGATCATTTAGATTATCATAAAACGTTTGAAGAATACCTTAAAACAAAGAAAAGATTCTTCGACGGACTTGAAGATTCCGCCATTGCCATCACCAATATAGATGACAAAAACGGAAATGTAATGCTTCAAAATACTAAGGCTAAAAAGAAGTCTTATGCTTTAAAAACAATGGCAGACTACCACGGAAAACTTCTAGAAGTTGATTTCAACGGAATGCTATTGAATTTCAATGGAAAAGAATTCTGGACAACATTAACAGGAAAATTCAATGTTTACAACCTGTTGCTTGTATTTGGAATCGCTATAGAACTAGGTTTTGAACAAAGTGAAGTCCTTCAGGCTATCAGTACATTAAAAAGAGTATCCGGAAGGTTTGAAACATTCAAATCTGATGGAGGGATTTTCTTTATTGTAGATTATGCACATACTCCGGATGCATTAGAAAACATACTGGACAGCATCAACGATATCAGAACCAAAAATGAAAGATTAATTACTGTTTTCGGTTGTGGAGGAGACAGAGATCACTCAAAAAGACCTGAAATGGGGAATATTGCCACTAAAAAATCAACCTTGGCAATCATCACTTCAGATAATCCGAGAACAGAAGATCCGGCACAGATTATCAAAGAAATTGAAGCAGGTGTTGAGCCTCAAAACTTCAGCAAATACACTTCAATTCCGGATAGAAAAGAAGCCATTAAAATGGCAATAAAGTTTGCAGAACCTAAAGATATTGTTTTAGTAGCCGGAAAAGGACACGAAACCTATCAGGAGATAAACGGTGTAAAACATCATTTTGATGACAAAGAAGTAATTAATGAGCTTTGGAAATTAATGTCTAAATAAATTGAAAGATTGAATTCATTTAAAGATTTAAAAATTTGACAATGACGAAGAATTTTGAAAACTTCCCTGTATATATCAAAGGTTTAGATCTTATTGAAAAAATTTATGAATTTCTTCAAAGTCAAAGTTTTGAAAAAGAATTTGAATTTAATAACCAGATAAAAAGAGCGGCCTTTTCAATTACCAACAATATTGCGGAAGGTTCAGAATATAATAATAACAGACAATTTATTAGATATTTAAAAATTGCAAAAGGCAGCTGTGCTGAAGTAAAAAGTATGCTGATTGTAAGTAAAAGATTAAAATTGGGTAATGAAAATAAAGCTGAGGAGATCATTGTGCTTTCAAGAGAAATTTCTTCAAATATTTCCAACTTTATTAAATATTTAAGTGACAATGTTGAAAAACCCAGTTTTTAAATCTTTAAATAAATTAAATTTTTAAATTAAAAAGACAGAAACATGCTATACTATCTATACGAATATCTAACTAACCATGGAATTCATATTCCGGGATTGGGAATGTTGAAATACATCTCCTTCCGTGCCGGAATGGCTGTACTTTTCTCACTTATCATTGCTCTTGTCTACGGAAAAAGAGTAATCAATTATCTGAGAACAAAACAGATGGGAGAATTAGTACGTGATCTTGGACTGGATGGCCAAAAACAAAAAGAAGGAACTCCTACTATGGGAGGACTCATCATTATTCTGGCAACCATTATTCCGGTATTATTGTTTACAAGAATTACCAATGTTTATATTGTCCTATTATTGGTTTCCATGATTTGGATGGGAGCAATTGGGTTTCTTGATGATTATCTGAAGAAAATAAAGAAAAATAAAGACGGACTAAGCGGTAAGTTTAAAATTGTAGGCCAGGTAGGACTAGGATTAATTGTCGGAGTGACCATGTATTTCCATCCGGACATTACTGTTAAAAGAAAATATGCTGATGCTAAAGTGGTAAACAGAAACAATGTAGAGCAAAACTTTATGCCTACAGAGAAAATTACAGTTTCTACTGTTCCATTTGCAAAGAATAATGAGTTCGATTATAGTGGAATTTTATTTTGGATGAATGATAAAGATGCCCATGAATGGGCATGGATTGTCTTTATCCCTATTGTGATCTTTATTGTAACAGCCGTTTCAAACGGAGCCAATATCACAGATGGAATTGACGGTCTCGCCGCGGGAACAAGTGTAGTCATACTGCTCACACTCGCTCTTTTCGCCTACCTTTCAGGGAACATTATCTTCGCAGATTACCTTAATATCATGTTCCTTCCGAATATGGGGGAAACCACAATTTTCGCAGTAGCAATGGTAGGAGCCGTTATCGGGTTTTTCTGGTATAATACCTATCCCGCTCAGGTTTTCATGGGAGACACGGGAAGCTTGATGTTAGGAGGAGTAATTGCCGTATTGGCCATTATTTTAAGAAAAGAATTATTGATTCCTGTTTTATGCGGAATCTTCCTGATTGAAAACCTATCTGTAATGCTACAGGTGATCGTTTTCAAATACAGAAAGAAAAAATATGGGTTGGAATACGCCCAAAACAATAGACTATTCAAAATGTCACCATTACATCACCATTATCAGAAAGAAGGATTTCACGAAAGTAAAATCGTAAACAGAATGATTATCATTGGAGTAATACTGGCAATTGTTTGTCTGATCACATTAAAAATGAGATAAAAAATCAATTTAAAAATTAAAAGATTGAAACATTGAATAATTTTTTTAATCATTAAATCTTTTAATCATTAAATCAAAATAATATGAAAATAGTTGTTTTAGGAGGTGGAGAAAGCGGATGTGGAGCTGCTTATTTGGCTAAAAAGAAAGGTCTGGGAGTATTTCTTTCAGACAGAGGAGCCATTAAAGATAACTATAAGCAGTTTCTTATCGAAAATGAAATAGAATTTGAAGAAGGAAACCACGATGAAGACAGAATTTTAAATGCTGACTGGATCGTAAAAAGCCCGGGAATTCCGAAAAAAGCAGAAATCATCCATAAAATTCATGAGAAAGGTATCAGACTTTCTTCTGAAATAGAATTTGCATCTGAGTTTACAGATTCAAAAATTATTGCCATTACAGGAAGTAACGGAAAAACAACTACCACTTCCCTGATCTATTACATCCTGAAAAATGACGGATTAAATGTAGGGTTGGGAGGAAATATCGGATATAGCTTTGCTAAACAGGTCGCTGATGAAAACCATGAATATTATGTCCTGGAAGTAAGTTCTTTCCAATTGGATGATATTCAGAACTTCAGACCTTATATTTCTTTATTGTTGAATTTATCTCAGGATCACCTGGATCAGTATAACTACAATTATGAAGAATATGCACTGGCAAAATTCAGAATCGCTGAAAACCAAGAAAATGATAACTTTTTCATCTATAACAAAGATGATGAAATGAGCAAGAATATTCTTGAAAAATTAGAAATCAAAGCAAAGATGATCCCTTTCTCCACAAAAGAAAAATTATCTGAAGGAGGGTTCATCAACGATGATAAAATTGTGGTAAAAATGAAAGACGAATTCTCAATGAAAATTGATGAATTATCTCTTCTTGGAAACCATAACGTTGCCAATAGCCTGGCAGCATCAATTGCGGGTAAAATTCTGGAAATCAACAATGAAAGTATAAGAAATTCATTAATGACATTCCAGGCTGTAGAACACAGATTGGAGTTTGTTACTGAAATTGAAGGCGTAAAATACATCAATGATAGTAAAGCAACCAATGTGAATGCCACTTATTATGCCCTGGAAAGTATGAAAACCCCAACGGTATGGATTGTAGGAGGACTAGACAAAGGAAATGACTATACCGAAATTGAAGATTTAGTAAAAAGAAAAGTAAAGGCTATTGTTTGCCTTGGAATCGACAATAAAAAGATCATAGACTTCTTTAAAGACAAAAAAGAATTTATTTATGATACTTCAAGCATGGAAGAAGCCGTGAAAATATCAAAATCATTGGCTAAAAAAGGTGATACGGTGCTTCTATCCCCATGTTGTGCAAGCTTTGATTTATTCAAAAGCTATGAAGACAGAGGTCACCAGTTTAAAGAACAGGTATTAAAATAAAATGTAAAATGTCAGCTGTACAGAGTACATAGTGCTTTATACACTATACATCAATACAATATTATGGACGAACAGAACACAGAAAGCAGATTTGAATTTCTAAAGGGCGATAAAGTACTTTGGATGGTCATTCTTGTGATCTCCATCTTCTCTATTTTCCCTGTTTACTCTGCAAGTTCAAATTTGGAATACATCGTTAATAACGGAACTACTACAGGTCACGTTATCAAACACATGTTCTTTGTAGTCCTGGGATTAGCAATTATGAGACTTGTAGGAACTATAAAATATGAATACATCGGAAAGCTCAGCAGTATCCTGCTTGGCTTGATGATCATATTATTGGTCGTAACGATGTTCACCGGTCAGACCATTGATGGAGCCAGTGCTTCAAGATGGTTGAAAATTCCGGGAACCCCGATCTCCTTCCAGCCATCCTCATTTGCATTCTTAATGCTCATCATTTATTTATGCAGATATTTAACCAAAAAGATCACAAGAGAAAGGCTTCCGATAGAAAATATCATGTATATTTTTGGACCGATACTGCTTGTTTTTGTACTGGTGGCAAAAGATAACGGTTCTACAGCATTAATGATCTTAATGGTCTCCGTAGTGGTTTTGGTTATAGGACAGCTTCACTGGAAATATATTGCAGGTTTTATTTCAGCCTCATTTATAGCCATTGTTTTCTTCCTTTTGATCGCTTTAAATACCAATATGATCGGTGGAAACCGTGTTCATACATGGATGAGCCGTGTAGAAACCTTTACATCAAGTAAAGCCAAATCAGCAGACACTGATGACGAAAGCGTAAAAGCTAAAAACTATCAGGTTATGCAGGCAAAAGCAGCCATTGTACATGGCGGAATTACAGGAATGGGACCCGGAAAAAGTGCATTGAAACAAATGCTCCCACAGTCTGCCTCCGATTTTATTTTTGCTGTAATTGTAGAAGAATATGGGTTAATTGGAGCAGCTTTCCTGATCAGTTTATACCTGATCATGATGATCCGGATTGTAATGATTGCCAGTAAAATGCCGGCATTCTTCGGTTCCTTACTCGTACTCAGCCTCGGAGTGATGATTTTTATACAGCTTTCCGTAAATATAGCCGTTGCCGTTAATTTAATTCCGGTAACAGGACAGCCACTGCCATTAATAAGTTACGGAGGAACCTCCATGCTGGTAACCTATTTACAGCTGGGGATTATCTTAAATATAAGCTCAAGAATTCAGATTTATGATGAAGAAGGAATGGGCAAAAAACAAAGTATAGCAGAAATAAACGACATAGCATAAACCAAGAGTCCCAAAGGGACGATTTAACCAAAAATCGGGCGTAGCCCTTTAACAATGAACAAAAAACTAAAAATAATACTATCAGGCGGAGGAACAGGAGGTCACATCTTCCCTGCCATCGCCATTGCTGATGAAATCAAAAAAAGGTTTCCTGATGCGGAATTTTTGTTCATTGGAGCCAACGGAAAAATGGAAATGGAAAAAGTTCCTCAAGCCGGCTATAAAATCGAAGGAATTGATATCGTCGGAATAGACAGAGGAAATCTACTATCCAACCTCGGATTGCCTTTCAAAATTCTGAAAAGCTTATCCAGGTCCAAGAAGATCATTAAAAACTTCGCTCCGGACTTTGCCATAGGAACAGGAGGCTTTGCCAGCGGACCCGCTCTTTATGAAGCAAGCAAGCTAGGTATTCCGATTTTTATTCAGGAACAAAATGCTCATGCCGGAGTAACCAATAAAATTTTAAGCAAGAAGGCTAAAGCTGTTTTTACAGCTTATCCAAAAGTAGAAGGTTTCCCTGAAGAAAAAATACAATTCCTGGGAAATCCAATTCGTGAAAACATTGTTTCAGGAATGCAGGAAACGGCTCAGGCAAAAGAAAAAATGGGATTAAATAAGGACAAACTTACGATTCTATCCGTAGGAGGTTCTTTAGGATCCAGAACATTGAATAATGCCTGGAAAGAAAATCTTGAAAATCTGAAAGAAAAAGGCTATCAATTGATTTGGCAAACCGGAAAGTTGGATTATAACGAATTATCTTCCAGCCTCCAGCTTCCAACTTCCATTCATTTGAAAGAATTCATTAAAGACATGGAGCTGGCTTATTCCGCAGCAGATATCATTGTTTCAAGAGCCGGAGCAATTGCCATTTCAGAGTTGGCTGTAGCTCAAAAACCGGTATTATTGGTTCCCTTCCCTTTTGCTGCAGAGGACCATCAAACCAAAAACGCCATGAATCTTGTTGAAAAAAACGCTGCAAGAATGGTAAAAGACTCTGAAATGCAGGAAAAATTCTGGAATACATTATCAGAAATCTGCGAAAATGAAAATGTAAGAAAAGAAATGTCTGAAAATCTGAAATATTTTGCAAAGCCTAATGCTGCAAAAGAGATCGTAGATGAGATATTTAAAATTATAGGATAAATGCGTAAAATTTGTCATTCTGAACGAAACATAGTGAAATAAAGAATCTCTATTATTGAGATTTCTCGTTCCTCGGAATGACAAAATGAAAATTTTTAATAAATAATGAAGAATTTAGAAACATATCAAAACTTTTACTTCGTAGGCATCGGAGGTATCGGAATGAGTGCATTAGCACGATATTTCAATGCATCCGGTAAAAACGTATTGGGCTATGATAAAACCAATACTAAACTTACTCAAAACCTGATGAAAGAAGGAATTGATATTGTTTTCGAGGACCTTATTGATGAAAGAATAACCTCTCTTCAGCAAGAAAATACATTGGTTATCTATACTCCGGCCATCAAAACGCTGGGAATTTTAGATTATTTCAACCAGAATCAATTTGAAGTTTTAAAGCGAGCTAAAGTTTTAGGACTCATTACGGAAAATACAGATTGTATTGCCATAGCCGGAACCCATGGAAAAACAACAACGTCTACCTTGGTTTCCCACTTATGTAAAGAAGCAGATTTACCTTTCTCATGTTTCTTAGGAGGTATTTCTGAGAATTTTAAATCCAACTTCTTATACAATGGTTCTACCTATTCAGTGGTAGAAGCTGACGAATATGACAGAAGCTTTCTAAACCTGTCTCCTGATTGGGCTGTAGTGACTTCTACTGATGCAGACCACTTAGATATTTATGGAGATAAAAGCCATATTGAAGAAGGATTCAGGCAATTTGCAGCTTTAGTTCCTGAGGACAAAAAACTGTTTGTAAGAAAAGGAGTTGAAATCGGAAGAGATCATCAAACATATGCAGTAAACGAAAAGGCGGATTACTATTCAGATAATCTACGTATGGATCATGATAAAATCTATTTTGATTTTCATACTCCCACAGAAACAATCAGAGACTTTGTTTGGGAAATCCCGGGAATCCATAATGTTGAAAATGCCACTGTAGCATTAGCTATTCTTCACAATTTGGGTGCAGATTTTGATACGCTGAAAAAAGCAATTGCCAATTTTAAAGGAATTAAGAGAAGATATACCAAACATATCTACGAAAACGGTAAAATTTATATTGATGATTATGCCCACCACCCAACAGAAATCAATGCTGTAATGGGCTCAATTAAAACCTTTTACCCGGATAAAAAATTATTGGTAGCCTTCCAGCCTCACTTGTTCAGCAGAACGAGGGATTTTGCAGACGGATTTGCAGAAAGTTTAAGCAACGCTGATGAATTGATTTTGCTTGATATCTATCCTGCAAGAGAGCTTCAGGAAAATTTTGAAGGAATTACTTCAAACTGGTTACTGGAAAAAGTAAAATTAGATAAAAAAGAAGTATCAACATTGTCCGATGCTTTTGAAAAAATAAAAGAAAAAGATTTTGATATCCTTCTTACAGTAGGAGCAGGAAATATAGATACCCTATATGACCCGATTTGTGAGTGGGTTGCAAAAATTTAATATAAACGCAGTGTTCGCTAAGAAAGTTTAAAAAGTAAAATGTTTTTTGGGCGCAGAGGCGCTTCAATCAGCAAAGAAAATGAATTAACAAAGATTACTGGAAAAAAAAGATATATTAACAATAAAATTATAAAAATTACAGCCTTCGCTGAGTGAAGCGCCCTTGTGAACGAAAAGAAAACAGTAATAATAAAGAAAATTTTGCGAGCGTTGCGTTAAAAGAAAAAATATGAAAAATAAGTACAGAATATTAAAAATTGTTATCACCGTAATCATCCTTGGGTTGTTACTGAGTTTCTCGTTGAAGAGATTCAGTGGTCAAAAGATTACAGATAATAAAATTTCTGTAAAAATGAACGAAAAAACTCCGGTGTATTTCGTTGATGAAAAAGATATCAGAGAAATTGTAAAAAAGGAGAATCCATCAGGAAAAGTAGGAGATCTCAATATTCCGTTATTGGAAAAAAAGATCAATTCTCTCCCAGCTGTTGACAGTGCTAATGTTTATCTGAATTTAAATGGAAAACTTAACCTGGATATAAAACAAAGAGTCCCTGTATTCAGACTTAATAGAGATGGAAAGGATTTTTATGTGGATGAAAAGGGTATTGAATTCCCTATTTCAAGAACTTACTCTCATCCTTGTATGCTGGTGACAGGAAATGTAAAGCCCGACGAATATCAGAAACTCGCAGAACTCGTCGAAAAAATTGACAAAGACGATTTCAGTAAAAAATATTTTATTGGAATTTCAAAAAATAAAGATAGTTATAATCTCCTGACAAGCGAAGGAAATTACAGAGTAGAAATTGGAGATTTAGATAATATTGACTTTAAAGTAAGAGGTTTTAAAACTTTTGTAGAGAAATATTTGGTATACCAGGATCCTCAAAAATACAGTATGGTTTCCGTAAAATATCAGAATCAGATTGTCACAACCCTTAATCCCTATTTCAAGGAAAACGATAGTCTGCTGAAAGCCGGAAAACTAGAATTAGCCAAAGCCCCGTCCCAGTCTGTTACTGTAAAAAAAGCAGAAACAAAGCCAAAGACAGCAGAAACAAAGAAAACACACACAACATCAATAAAACCTAAAGAAAGCACAAAACCAAAAACACACGCAAAAGAAACGAAAAAAACAGAAAAAAAATCCCCGGCACCGGCACAGTCCAAGCCAAAGCCAAAGCCGAAACCCAAGGTAAAAATAGAATAAAAGAAAGTCTCCAAAGAGACAATTTAACACAAAACAGGACCTAGTCCTGATTATAGAAAAAGTAGAAAAAAATCAAATCGATATAACAAATGGAAAATCAAGAGTATTCAGTAGGTCTGGACATCGGGACAACGAAGATAGTCGCGATTGTCGGAAGAAGGAATGCACACGGGAAAATAGAAGTTCTCGGTGTAGGAAAAGCTAAAAGTCTTGGTGTTCATAAAGGTATTGTGAATAACATTTCACAAACTATTAATTCAATCAAGGCTGCAGTATCCGAAGCACAATCCAGTGCCGGAGTTCCTATCCGCAAAGTAACGGTAGGTATAGCAGGAAAACACATCCGTTCTCTGCAGCACTCCGATTATATTATGCGTGAACATCCTGATAAATTTATCACAGATGATGACATTGAAGCATTAAAAGATCAAGTGAAAAAACTGGTCATGCTTCCAGGTGAAGAAATCATCCACGTACTTCCTCAAGAATATAAAGTGGATTCCGAAGGTGAAATTCAGGAGCCTGTCGGAATGCACGGAAAACGTCTAGAGGCCAACTTCCACGTAGTCGTTGGGCAGATGGGAAGCATCAGAAATATAGCAAGATGCGTTCGCGAAGCCGGATTAGAAATGGAAGCTCTTACTTTAGAACCATTAGCTTCTTCTGAGGCAGTTCTTACCAAAGAAGAAAAAGAAGCAGGAGTAGCCATCGTAGATATAGGTGGTGGTACTACCGACATTGCTATTTTCAAAGATAATATCATCCGTCATACCTGTGTGATTCCATACGGAGGCGGAATTATTACGGAAGATATCAAAGAAGGCTGCTCTATTATTGAAAAACATGCAGAACAATTGAAAGTAAAATTCGGTTCCGCTGTGCCAGAATTAGAAAAAGACAGTACTTTTGTAACTATTCCCGGGCTTCACGGAAGACCGGACAAAGAAATTTCTTTAAAAACTTTAGCACAAATCATCAATGCAAGAGTAGAAGAAGTTTTGGAAATGGTCAATACAGAGCTTAAAGCTTACGGTGCTTTCGAACAAAAGAAAAAGCTGATTGCCGGAATCGTTTTGACCGGTGGTGGCTCCAATTTAAAGCACCTTCGTCAGTTGGCCAATTATACAACAGGCTTTGACAGCAGAATCGGTTTTGCGAATGAATATATCGCTAACGATAAAAATCAGTACCTGAAAGGCCCTGAATTTGCTACGTCTATTGGGTTGCTGATGGAGAGTTTAAAGATCCGAGACAAAAAACAGGTAGCTGACGAAATGGAAGAAGTTGTAAATGAACAACCTAAGCCGGAAACGGCGTCTGTGCAAACAGAAACGGTTCAGCCGGTTCAACAGCAAACTGCAGCTGCTCAGGAACAATCTGTAGCCAATGAACAGCGTGAAAATAGAAAAGCAAAGCTCACTTTTGGGCAATCGCTTATGGAAAAAGTAAAAAAATTCTTTGAAGAAGTAGAGTAAATTATAAATGGTGAATGATAAGCGATAAATGATCTTTTCCTTATCAATTATCATGAATCAATTATCAATTTTATAAAAAGTATAGTTATGGAAAATATAGGTACACAAGGATTTTCATTTGACCTACCAAAGGGAAATTCATCCATCATAAAAGTAATTGGTGTAGGAGGCGGTGGAAACAACGCATTAAAGCACATGTACGAAAAGGGTATTCACGGAGTAGACTTCGTGATCTGTAATACAGATGCCCAGACATTAGATAATAACCCTGTTGCCAATAAAGTTCAATTAGGTACTTCCATTACGGAAGGACTTGGGGCTGGTGCAGATCCTGAAGTAGGAGAAAAATCAGCTATCGAAAGTATTGAAGATATCAAAGCGGCAATGGGACAGAACACTAAAATGGTGTTCATCACTGCCGGAATGGGTGGTGGTACAGGGACCGGAGCTGCTCCTGTCATTGCTAAAGTGGCAAAAGACATGGGAATTCTAACCGTAGGTATTGTTACCGTTCCTTTCAGCTTTGAAGGAAAAAGAAGGTTAGAACAAGCAGAAAACGGACTTGATAAATTAAGAAACAATGTTGACTCTCTGATTGTCATCAACAATGATAAACTAAGACAACAATTTGGAAATCTTGGATTCAAACAAGGATTCTCAAAAGCCGATGAAGTGTTAACCAATGCTGCCAAAGGTATGGCAGAGGTTATTACAGGTTACTTTGATGTAAACATTGACTTTAGAGATGCTAAATCTGTCCTTCAAAACTCAGGGACAGCCTTGATGTCTACAGGGACTGCTTCAGGTGAAAACAAAGCAGAAGAAGCGGTAAGAAAAGCGCTTGACTCTCCATTGTTGAACGACAATAAGATTACCGGTGCGAAAAACGTACTATTGTTGATCAGAAGTGGTGCAGAAGAAGTAACCATGGACGAAATCGGTATCATCATGGATCACATCCAGAAAGAGGCAGGAAACACTGCTGACATTATTTTCGGGGTTGGTGCTGATGAAGAACTTGGTGACGCAGTAAGCGTTCTTGTTATCGCTACAGGTTTCTCTAATGATAACAAAAAATTCGCCGGTCCTACAGAGAAGATCAGAATCAGCCTTAATGATAGCTTTGAAGCTCAAAAAACTTCCCCTTTTAAAACAAGAGAAGAGAGAGAAGTTAAACCTGAAACAACCCATGATTTCGGAGGAAAAAACCTTTTCAGACTTGATGACGAAGAACACGACACTCCGTTCAATGTGACGTCTACTGAAAAAAAAATGACGATTGAAGAGGAGGAGATCAAAACAGAAATAAAATTCTTTGATAAAGAGGAAGATACATTAAATACTCCTGAACAGGCATGGAGAAATGAAGAAGAGGCTGAAGATCAGGAATACAGTTTATTTTCTATTGATGAAGAAGCAGATGATCCAAATGATTTGGAAATTGAGTCTTTCTCATTTGATTTTGATAATAAAAAAGAAGAACCTCAATCAGGAAGTTCTTTCAATAACTCTTTTTCAGAGCAAAAACCTGTCGAATTCAGTTTCTTTGTAAATGAACCTACGAGAAATGAGCCTAAAACAGATTTCGGACAACCTAAGGCAGAATTTAATGCACCAACCAGTGCAGTAGCCGAGCCTGATCAAAAGGTAGAAGCGTTCTACCAAAAACAAGAAGAGCCGAAGTTTGAAACAAAACAGACTTTTGAGAATAAAACAACAATTGAAACTCCAAAGACTGAAGAATCAGAATTCACTTTTGTGAATAAAACTGTTGATCAGGACAGAGTAATAGAAAGAAGAAATAAGTTAAAAGAATTCAATTCCCGTTATCAAAGCTTTGATAGCACAAGCGAATTCGAGTCTATTCCTGCTTTCAAAAGAAAAAATATCTCAATTGACGGAACCAATGCATCGGATCAGAATATCAATACCTATTTATCCGACAACAATGGTTCTATGCAGATCAGAGAAAACAGATTCTTAAATAAAGACGTAGACTAAACGCTATAAGCAGTACGCAGTAAGCTATAGGCTATTCCAGCCGAATCAAAAAGCTTACTGCTTATTGCCTAAGGCCTAAAGCATATAAACATGAGTTTAGAAAATACAATAAGCGAAGCTATAAAAACAGCAATGAGAGAGAAAGACAGAGTTGCTCTGGATTCCCTTCGTGCCGTAAAATCTCAAATTCTTCTTTTAAAAACTGAAGCTAAAGGTGCTGAAGTTTCTGCAGAACAAGAAATTGCTATTCTACAAAGAATGATCAAGCAACGTAAAGATTCTTTTGAACAATTTGCAGCACAAGGCAGACAAGATCTGGCAGAAGTAGAAGAAGCACAAATGAAAGTGATTGAGCAATTTTTGCCAAAACAACTTTCTTTAGAAGAACTAGAAACAGAAATTAAAAATATTATTTCTGAAACCGGAGCTGAATCTATCAAAGATTTAGGGAAGGTAATGGGAGCTGCCTCAAAAGCATTAGCCGGAAAATCAGACGGAAAAAGCATTTCCGAAATGGCTAAGAAGCTTCTTTCATAGAGAATTGTGTACCTCGTTTCGGTTATCCCGAATCGTTTTAAAACAATCTCTACCATAACTAAGGATATACAACCTTTGCATATCGATTTGATTAAGAAGCCCGGGACTTTTCTAAGTCTCGGGCTTCATTTTTTGTAATTAAGTCTTTTAAATATCCTTCAGCCTTTCTTCAAACTGAAAGAAGGGATTAACTACCCTATTCGGGCAGAATTAAAATGATTCTTGAGCTTGAGGGAAAGCTGTAAATGTTTTTTTCATGGTCTTTGTTTTTCAGAATCATTTCAAAATTAATAAAAATATTTTATTATCCATAGCTTTAATTCATTTATTTTCGAGTATTATTGAAATATTAATACTATGTTAATTTTATATAACTAAACTTTTGATAGTTATTATATATTGACGAAACGTAAAGAATTGTTTAACTTTGTACAGATAAAAAACAAAATATATGTATCCAACAGATTTAGTAATGCCTATGAAGGCTGAACTTACAGATAAAGGTTTCCAGGATTTAACAACTCCTTCTCAGGTAGAAGAAGCTTTGAAACAATCCGGAACTACATTATTAGTGATCAACTCCGTATGTGGATGCGCTGCAGGAGCTGCAAGACCGGGAGTTGTTTACTCTTTAACAGGAGATAAAAAACCGGATCACTTAACGACTGTTTTTGCAGGATTTGATACTGAGGCTGTAGTAGAAGCAAGAAAACACCTTGCTCCATTCCCTCCAAGTTCTCCATGTGTGGCTCTTTTTAAAGACGGAGAATTAGTTCATATGCTGGAAAGACACCACATTGAAGGAAACCCTGCAGGAGCAATTGCTGCCAACCTTCAAGCTGCATATGATGAGTATTGCTAAGAAACAATAAACTAAATAATAAACCGTTACAAAATTTGTAGCGGTTTTTTTATTTAACACCATAAAAAATTCTCTAAAAATTCAAATATCATTATATTTGTTGGAATGGCAACCAAAGCACTTTTCAATACCGTCGTCAACTGGTTTATCCGCCAAAGGATAGATCAAATTCAGAATTTCATGGACCATCCCATTGAAACACAGAAAGGTATATTATTTTCTCAGCTGTTTCATGCGGAAGATACTGAATATGGTAAGTTGTACGGGTTCAATTCCATTTCGAGTTATCAGGATTTTAAAAATAAAGTTCCTATTGTAACATATGAAGACTTTGAACCCTATATCGAAAAGGCAAGACAAGGTCAAAAAGATGTCAGCTGGCCCGGCTACATCAAACATTTTGCAAAATCCTCCGGAACAACGAATGCAAAAAGCAAATTTATTCCGATTTCAACAGAAAGTCTTGAGTATTGCCATATGAAAGCCGGAAAAGATATGGTGTCCATTTATGCCAATAATCATCCGGAAAACCAGCTTTTCAATTATAAAAACCTACGTTTAGGCGGAAGCTCCGAGCTATATGCCGATTTTAATACAAAATTTGGCGATTTATCTGCCATTTTAATTGATAACCTTCCATTTTGGGTAGAAATTACCACAACTCCGAGCAAGAAAGTTTCTTTGATGGGAGAATGGGAAAGTAAACTTAAAGCCATTACTTCAGAAGTGAAAAATGAGGATGTAGGAAGTATCCTTGGAGTACCTAGCTGGATGATGGTTCTTCTGCAAAGAGTATTAAAGGAAACCAATGTAGGTAGTATTTCCGAGCTATGGCCCAATTTAGAGGTGTTTTTTCACGGCGGAATTAGTTTTAAGCCCTACAGAGAACAATACAGGCAGATCATCGGAAAAAACATCAATTACTACGAAATTTACAATGCTTCCGAAGGCTTCTTTGGAATACAGGACAGATCGAACAGTGATGAAATGCTTCTTATGCTTGATTATGGGATATTTTACGAGTTTATTCCAATGGATCAATTCCATTTCTCAAATCCAAAGGTAGTAAACCTTGAAGATGTAGAGATCGGCAAAAATTACGCTATGGTCATTACTACCAATGGCGGTCTATGGAGGTACCTGATTGGAGATACAGTCGTCTTTACTTCTATCAATCCGTTCAGAATAAAAATAACGGGGAGAACCAAACACTATATCAATGCTTTTGGAGAAGAATTGATGATCACGAATGTAGAGTCGGCTCTTTCCAAAGCCTGTGAGGTAACAGGAGCTCAGATTACAGATTTTACGGGTGCTCCCGTTTTTATGAAAGAAAATGAAGGAGGGGCCCATGAGTGGATTTTTGAATTTAGCCAACGTCCGAATAATCTCGATTATTTTATTGATACTTTTGACCAACATTTGAAAACAATCAACTCGGATTACGAAGCCAAAAGATATAACAATATGACCCTTAAAAGGCCTATTGTACATATTGCTAAGCATAATTTATTTTATGACTGGCTAGAATCGAGAGGAAAGCTTGGTGGCCAGAATAAAGTGCCAAGACTAAGCAATGACAGGGAATATATAGACCCTTTGCTGGAACTTAATCAATAGGAGAAAAGAAGTTTGAGGATGGAAGATGGAGGTTCTTGCAGTCTTTAGGCAACTTATATTTTCTTTTGAAGTGAGTGTAGCTTGCAATAACTATAGTTAAAGAGAGAAGACACTTGCAACTTCCTTTTTCTGACTTTCAACCATAAAATAAACCCGCACTGAATTCAGTTGCGGGTTTATTTTTATTTACTTAAATCTTCTTTTAATTTTTTGGCGGCATCTTCAACTTTAGACGCTCCGTTTTTGGCAGCTTCTTTTGCGTTTTTACCAACTTCCTGAGCTCCGGTTTTAATATCTTTTCCTACTTTGTTAGCTTCCGTTTTAATATCTTGTCCTGCTTTATTTAGATCCTGTTTGGTTTTGTCTGCTGTAGCATCAATTTTATCTTTCGCTTTCTGTGCTGCATTATCAATCTTGTCCCCGGCCTGATCTAGTTTTGTATTCACATTTTCTTTAGCCTGGTTCACTTTTGCAGAATCAACGATATGAGGAGTCGTTTCAGTAACTGTTGTTGTCGTAGTTGTTACCGTTCCGTCCGCATTTTCTACTTGTTCTGTTTTCGTCGTAGATTTTGTACATGCTACAGCGAATACTGAAATCGCTAAAGCTGCTAAGATTTGTTTTTTCATATTATATTTTTTAAATGTTTTTATTTATTCTGTTTTGGTGTCAGCTCCGGATGGTGCCTCTGAAGCTTTCGGCTTCTTCTCAGCATCTGCCTTTTTCTTTTCTTCCTCTAGTTTCTTTTTGTTTTCTTTTTCCATTTCGGCCTTAAGCTTTTTTTCT
>NZ_PIZV01000026.1 GCF_002835665.1 Chryseobacterium sp. PMSZPI | reverse complement strand
CTTTACAATAGTTAAAAATAAATTACTATTTGTAAACTTTTTATTTCGAAATTTCTTTCCCATGAAAACAAAACTATTCTCAATGGCAGTGGTAATAAGCTGCTTCTTTGGAGCCCAAACCAAAAAAGTTCTTTTTATTGGTATTGATGGTTGTCGTGCCGATGTTATGATGTCAACCAGCATTCCTAATATTCAAAACCTTATAAGCCAATCCATTTACTCTATTGACGGACTATGCGCCGCAACGACGTGGAGCGGAAATGGCTGGAGCACTATGCTTACAGGTGTCTGGCATACCAAACATAATGTACAGGACAATAACTTTACCAGTCCTAATTTTGTCAATTATCCCGACTTTCTCACAAGAGTGGAAAACTACAAACCTGGGTTAAAGACTATTTCCCTTGTTAACTGGGCACCCATCAATGATAAAATTATCAAAACAGCTGATGTAAAAAGTAATCTCGGAAGTGATCTGGCAGTGAAAAATGCGGCTGTCAATGCTTTACAAAATGATAATCCTGATATTCTCTTCGTTGATTTTGACGATGTGGATCATGCCGGACATTCTTATGGGTTTTCTTCCAATGTTCCACAATACATTTCTTCTATTCAAACTACAGATTCTTATATTGGAGAGATTGTAAATGCCATGAAGAACAGGTCCTCTTACAATAACGAGGACTGGTTGGTGGTACTCACTACCGACCATGGTGCTGTAGACAGTTCTCATGGTGGAGGAAATCTTTCAGAAAGAAATATTTTTACCATTTATTCTAATCCGGGGTTTGTTCCACAGCAGATCAGTAAAACGATTCTGGAATCTAATAAAACCTTCAACCAGCTTAATTTACCGGCTGGAATTTATGCCAAACCGGTGAATCAAGCTCCCTTCAATTTTGGAGCAAATCAGGATTTCACCATTGAATTTTGGGTAAAACCCAATGCAAATTATTCCAGTGATCCGGTGTTCATAGGTAATAAGAACTGGGCCAACGGAAAAAACAAAGGTCTTGTGCTTTCAGGATATTCCGGACAGACCTTTAAAATGAATATCGGAGACGGTACCAACAGAATAGATCTTGTAGGAGGAAAAATGGAAACCAATAAATGGAAACATATTGCCGCCAGCTTTGACAGAGATGGTCTTGTAACACTTTACGAAGACGGTGTTCCTGTTACTTTTGCAAAAATGAATACCATCGGAAATATCGACTCGGGGCTTCCTTTTACTTTAAACCAGGATGGTACCAATGTGTATGGACAAAACCTTGCAGCCTCTTATAAAGACGTAAGAATCTGGAAAACCGCCCTTCCTAATGATGTAATTATTAATTGGGCTAACCAGGATATTACCTCATCTCATCCTTATTATTCTCAACTTCTGGGCAATTGGAAATGTGATGGGACTTCAGGAAATGTATTAACAGATTCCAGCCCGAATGCCAATAATATGGCTGTTACAGGATCTGCGACTTATACTCCCAACACTGTTAATAATTTTAAAATTTTTGATTATACCTCAACGACCAGAGAGACAGATCATTTCCCAACAGTATTGAACTGGCTGTGTATTCCGGTACAATCTGCATGGGCAATTGATGGAGTCAACAGAATTCCGACTTGCACAAACGAATCACTGGCGGTTAAAGAAACCAGGAAATCCACAGATTCTTTCAATTTATATCCCAATCCGGCTTCAACGAACATTAATGTACGATATCAATCTGAAGATAAAGAGGTTAAAGCTACAATTACAGACCGTAAAGGTTCAGTTATTTCAACCCAAAGCCTGCAATCTTCAAAAGGATTTTATAATGAAAAAATAAATATAGAACATCTTTCTACCGGAATGTATTTCATCACAATAAGCGGGAGCAAACATTCTGTGACAAAGGCTTTTATTAAAAAATAAAATAGTAACAATTAGATTTAAACCTGATATTAGAACAAGGAAATTGCTATCCGAGTTCTAATATCTTTTTTATATAAACTAATTCTTGAGGTCCAATTCCATCTGCACATCAACCCGATCATATCCTGCATTAGTTACCGGAATATGTTTGAAGCCCAGCTTTTCGTATAATTTTATAGCAGGCACTAAGATTGAGTTGGTTTCCAAAAATATTTTTTCGGCTTTCAATTCTTTAGCTTTTTCTACTAAAGCATTTCCCAACAGGTATCCAATCTTCTTCCCTTGAGCTTCAGGACTTACCGCCATTTTTGATAATTCAAAGGTAAGAGGCTCATCATTAGCTTTTACTAAAGCACAAGTCCCCACTACTTCACCATCCAATAAGGCAAATACAATATGGCCTCCTTTATTTAAAATCTTCTCCTCCGGATTATCGAGTAGTTTATAGTCACCTTCTTCCATTACAAAAAAAGTTTTGATCCACTCTACATTTAAAGTTTTGAATGCCACTTTATACTGCGGTTCGTACGCAATAATTTGGACTTCATTCTTAATTTCATTCATCGTATAGGGTTTATTATATTCTATTTTTAATCAGTTTTCCCAGCTTTTCAAGATCGCTTTCCACACGGTCTGTCCATTCTAATGCATAATTCAATCTCATACAGTTCTGGTATTGATTATATTGTGAAAACATCCTTCCGGGTGCAAAATTTACTTTCTGACTAAATGCTTCATCATATAAATCTTCCGTGCAAATTCTTTTATCCAGCTCCAACCAAAGCATGAAGCCTCCTTTAGGTTCTGAAATTTTGGTATTATCCGGAAAATATTGGGTCACCGACTTCTGAATCTGAAGATAATTGGCATACAACTTCTTTCTGAACATTCTTAAATGATGATCATAGCGCCCATGCTCCAAAAAATCAGCAATCACATCTGAAAATAAGGACGGGCTGGAAACAGTCTGAACCAGTTTCTGACGGATAATTTTATCTTT
Organism: Chryseobacterium sp. PMSZPI; assembly: GCF_002835665.1. Classification (GTDB taxonomy): domain Bacteria; phylum Bacteroidota; class Bacteroidia; order Flavobacteriales; family Weeksellaceae; genus Chryseobacterium. The sequence continues at coordinate 123,080 of NZ_PIZV01000026.1, read as the reverse complement.
AAATTTTCCCGGAGCAACCCAACCCACGCGATACCCGGGAGCCAATGTTTTAGAAACCGAACCAACCCACATCACAATACCGGCTTCATCATAAAACTTACAAGGTTTTGGCCTTCCTGCTCCAAAATAAATATTCCCATACACATCATCTTCTACCAAGGGGACATTATGCTCCGTAAGCATTCTGACCAGTTCTTTTTTATTGTCATCAGGCATTTGGAATCCTAAAGGATTGTTATAATTAACTACGAAACAGCATGCAGAAAGTTTTGGAAGTACTTTTTTCAGCGCATCCAGGTCTACTCCTGTAATAGGATGGGTAGGAATTTCCACGGCCTTTAATCCTAAGAGTTGGATAGCCTGCAGGATACCGAAATATACAGGAGTTTCTACTGCAACACAGTCTCCGGGCTTAGTAACTGCCATCAGGCAATTATAAACGCCGTTCATTGCTCCGGAAGTGATAACCAGGTCATCTTCTGTAATTTTTCCTTCCATTACCATTGCCCATTTGGCAATTTCGCGCCTAAGTCTTTCACTTCCCTGTACAGGTTCATAATTCGTTCCGCTATCATTTTTCCTTTTCATAACGTCAATCATGCATTTTTTCATCTTGGCTACAGGAAGAAGGCTTTTCCCGGGAATTCCCAATGCAAATTGAGTAACTTCTGTTCCGTCAATAGTTCCGAATACTTTACCAATAAGATCCTCCGGAGGATTTTCCCCTTCAGACACTTTCATTTTAGCCACAGAAGGCAACGCCAGCTTTCGTTGGGACGTTTGGCTTACGTAATAGCCGTATTTTGGACGCGACTCTACAAGAGAACGGCTCTCAAGCTCCATATATGCCTGTTTTACAGTATTTAAACTGACATTATATAACTTTTGAGCACTTCTCAATGAAGGCAACTTATCACCAAATTGTAATGTTTCGCTTTTGATCTGTTCGGTAACAGAATTGGCTATTTTAAGGTAAAGAATATCTTTAGACATTGATTACTGTTTTAAGTAAATGTACAATTTTCTCCCCTTTTTATCATTGGTTCAGCCAACTGATCATTTTTTGGATACTGCTTTTTAGCTGTTCCTCATTTCTAAAATTAGGGGTATTATTCTTTTTAAAATAGCTCTCAACACGGGTGAAAAACTTTTTTTCGTCTGTTCCCGAAATTTCTTTTTCAGGATAAATTTTAAAACCAATTCCTCCTTCCTTTAAAATAAGACTGGCAAATGAAACAATCTTGTTTTTCTTTTTGGCTAAAAGGAATGGAATTCCGAAATCCTGATTTACTTTTTGAGTATTTTGTAGCTGTAAAAAAATACTTTTCAGCGCCCACATGTCTGAAATATACACTTCAGCACATTGAAGCTGTTCCTGATGTTGAACGTTGGTTTCCATACTATTCTTCTTTACACAAACAAAATTATGGAGTATTCAACATTAGATACAGATACAGAATAACAGAATATAATGGATACAGATTTCAATACAGCATGCATACACATAGATAAAATTCTTTCAAACTTTTATTTCATTGAATAAAGAAAACAGAAAATTACATTTATTTGTTTATTTTTAATAAAAAGATTAGATATAATGATGGGAAAATTTTTTAGGTTTATCAATCTTCATTTTGGAGAAGAAGATAAACACAGGGTTCTTGAGAATGTTACCGAAAACATTTCATTTCGAGGCTCCAACCTCTGGATTCTGGCCTGTGCAATTGTGATTGCATCTGTAGGTCTCAATGTTAATTCTACAGCAGTTATTATTGGTGCAATGCTTATATCTCCCCTGATGGGGCCGATAGTAGGGGCAGGATTTGCACTGGGAACATATAACTTTCAACTGCTTAAAAGATCAATGAAAAATCTGCTGATTGCAACACTGGTAAGTTTATTGGTTTCTTTTATCTATTTTTCCTTGAGTCCATTTAAGGAAACTCAATCGGAGCTTTTGGCTCGTACATCCCCCAATATTTATGATGTACTTATTGCCTTTTTCGGGGGGCTTGTTGGGGTTATTGCCATTACCCGAGTAAAACAAGGAAATCCAATTCCCGGAGTGGCTATTGCCACCGCCCTGATGCCTCCTCTCTGTACTGCCGGCTATGGGCTTGCTATTGGCAACTGGAGTTATTTTATAGGAGCCTTTTATCTTTATACAATCAATTGTTTTTTCATTTGCATTGCAACATTTCTTATTATCAAATACTTAAAATATGAGCCTATTGAGCTGGTAGAAAAAAAGTATGAAAGGCAAATACGATATGGGATAACAGCATTAATCATTATCATGATTGTTCCAAGCTCTTATCTTGCTTATAATCTGCTGAACCAGAAAAAGTTTACCCAGAACATTGATGAATTTATCAATAACGAATTTACACATAAGGGATACACTCTCATTTATAAAAAAGTAAATTACAATTCTTCTCCGAGAACGGTGGAATTGGCTTTTTTATCTAAAAAGTTTGATAAAAGCGAGCTCGACAGTCTTAATAAAAAGCTTAATGATATTGGAATAGCCAATACAAAACTGGTGATCAAACAGGATGCAACTGATCTTAAATCGGAGATCCTTAATGAAATTGGGCAACGAAATAATGTATTATCCGAAAAAGATATCGTCATCAATCAACTAAGACAACAATTGGACAGATATACGGTAAAGGATTCTAGTCTTATCAAAGAAATTAATATCTTATTTCCGGACTTTAACCATGTTTCCATAGGTAAAATAACTAATTTCCCCAATACCGACAGTGCCAATGTTAGCACCATTGTACTCTACCAATCTAAAAAAGAAGATAAGGTACAGGAAGAAAAAATGCAGCAATGGATTTCTGAAAAACTTTCTGATAAAAATGCTAAGGTGATCCGTCAGTAAAACGTAAAAAATAAAAAACTGCATCCGTACCATTGGATGCAGTTTTTTTATTAAAATAGCCATTCTGCTGTTATTATCTTCTTTACAATAAAATTAATATCGTCGTTAACTTCCGGTAATTATTACTGAAAGTAATCCCAAGCCCTCCAACGCACACAGCTTCCAGCTCCCAGCCCCAAATCTGATTACATCAGAAATCCTTATCCCCAACTGACATTATTCTACTTTTTTTAAAGCTTCTTTAATCCCTTCCAATCCATCTCCGAATTGGGCTAGCAAAGCAACGATCTGAGACATTCTATCATTTTCACCCAGCCCTTTTAGGGTTTTATTTTTTACAAAGGTTTTTTTGATCTCGTCCCAACGTTCTGTTTCTTCCTCTGAAATTGTTCCGATCAGTTCTTTCAACTTTAACATATTGGCTTCTGCTCCTGTAGTCAAAGTTTGGGATTCATTCTGATAATGATTCAAAACGATTTGTATGACTTCATTGGTTTTCAGGATAGGTTGAATTTGAGCAATCAGCTTATTCATATTACGATAAGATCCCTGAAGTTTGAATGGAGGTTCATTCCTATAATCGTCAGACATTGCTGCAGATAAAATATATTCTTTATTCACCTTCAAAACCATATCCCTTACTCTGATGGTATTCTTCAATACAGCCCTGAAATCTGATATTTCATTAGAACTAAAGTTCCCTTTTAAATTATCTGCCGGATTATCCGTCAGCACACAATCGTACAACTCATATAGGTTTTCTACTCCCGGTTGTGTCAATCTGGTCAGATACTCATTAGACATAAGCGCATTTTCTATAAGGCTCAGATCGAAAAGATCTGTTTTTGCTCCTGAAATCTCTCCAAGGTTATAAGTATCCGAACGGTTAGCCAGCATATCAGGAATTTTAAATTTCTCACCGTTTTCAGTATATGGATTTCCTGCCATTACCAGACAGAACCTCTTTGAACGAAGATCATAGGTTTTGCTTTCTCCATTATAAATTCCTTCGATTTTTCTCTGTCCGTCGGCAAGTGAAATAAACTTTTGCAAAAATTCAGGATTACAATGCTGAATATCGTCTAGGTATAGCATGACATTGTCCCCCATTTCCAAAGCAAGATTTAACTTTTCAAGCTCTTGTCTTGCTCCTGCATTTTTTGCTTCCGCAGGATCTGTCGAAACGATATCATAGCCTAATGACGGTCCGTTGATTTTCATAAAAACCAAGCCCATACGTTCTGCCATATATTCCATCAAAGTAGTTTTCCCATATCCCGGAGGAGATACCAGAAGAAGCATTCCCATTCTGTCTGTTCTCTTATCTGAACCCACCGTTCCCAATTGCTTGGCAAGGTTAGCTCCAATCAAAGGAAAGTAAACATCATTAATCAACTTATTTCTCACAAACGAGCTTAATACCTGAGGCTGAAAAGTGTCTAGTTTTAAAGCCTTTTTCTTTTCATCTACCCAACTGAACTTCAATTCCTGAAGGCGTTTATATTGAGGAACTGTGATTGTATTAAAGTGATTCAGGCGGGATACGAATTCAAAATAGTTAAGAGAGTATTCTGTATCCTTTTCAAGAGACTTTAGATCTTTAATGGTTGTTTCATAGGCAATGCGTTTGATATTTTTCGGATCAAACTTTTGAGTGATGATAAATCCAACCGTTTCTGTTATGATTTCTTTAGCAGATTCAGGACTAAAGGCCTGTAATGCACTTTCTGCAATATAATAACAGGCCGAAGGATATGGATACATTGCCTGCATTTGGGCCATAAATTCCAAATCCTTTCCCCTACCTTTCAGTTCTTTTATAAATGTTTCATATAAAATACCTGCTTTTTCTGAAATTAAGAAGCCTTCTTTATTCTCTTGTATCAGATAAACCGCCGCATTGATATAATTTGTCGCTTCAAAGATGTTATTTCCTGATGCAAAAGCTTTCATTTCTTCTGCCAATTCTCTGTTTAGGTAATCAAATCCTTGTTTTGCGGTGAAAGATTGAGAAATAATGACTGCAGCTTCAAATTGTTTCGTATAGTATTCTTTTCTCTCTCCCTCCAGAAAGAACCAAAACAGCTGTGCCAGAGCTCTTTCTTGTGCAACAAACCTCATCAATCCCAATTCATTATGCATTTGCTGGAGTTTGGTAACAATAATCTGAGCATCCTGATCATGAATTCCTTTGACTAATCCTTCTCCAAAATGTTCTGCCGTAAATTGTTGAACCGCCTTTTCATTTTGCTGTTCTGTAGCAATTTCCCTATGCATTGAAAATACATTCCATGCGAGGTATTCAAATCTTTTGACCTGGCTATTTTCTGAAACGAATTCCTGATTCCAAACTTCTTTAAATTCGTCTGCTGCATTAAAATTCAAAGGTTCATAGAAACTCGTTCCGGTAAGGTGGTAATAATATTGAGCATTTCTTAATACAAGAGTAAGATCCAGCTTCTGCTGGTTGACTGCAAATTTATAATCTCCCAGAGCAATAACACTTTCTCCGTCTACATAGATCTCTTTTTTATCCTTCAGCTTTCTTACAGATTCCTGTTGTGAGGTTTTTAAAAGCGTCTGAACCTCTTCGGACTTTGCAGAATCTTCCATCTCAGCCAATTGCCTGGCAAGATCTCTTACTTTTTCTACCATCAGATCTGAAGCGAAATAACCATTGATTTCGTTCTCAGAATCAAACGATTCCGCTTTCGTCTGAATAGACTTTAAAATTCTTTGAGCCGCATCAAAAAGATTCTGTGTTCTTTTATTCCTCGATTCTGTAAGTTGTACTCTTTTATTCTGGAAATGGCCATAAACTTCTTCTCTTTTTTGCCCTATCTGCTGAATAAATTCTTCAAAATCGATAAATTTTGTCTCCATTTCTTCCAACTGAATGGAGAGCTTGGTTAAATATTCATCACATTTCTCAGGCGTCTGCGAAAGTTCCAGAAAATTGATCACGGATTGATCAAACAATGTAATTTGTGCCTGAAAATCTGAAGACAATTCTTTCCCTGAAATCTCTCTTTTTCTTTTGCTAAGCTCTAATCTTTCCTGATTAAGCCTTGCAAAGATCAACGAAATATTTTCGATAATCTGAGTGGATTGCGAAGTATCTTCTATTTTAAGGTTGTTGACAATATCTACCAACAGTTCCAATTGCCCTGATAGTGTAGAGATATTTTCATCAATGATTTTTGCATCAATTGCTTTCTGTAGTCCAATAATTTCTTCAGAAATCTTTTGTGCTTTTTCTTCATAAGGCAGTAAAGCACCTTCTTGCAAGAGAAAGTCTACACAAGCATTGGAAAGCTCCGTATATCGGTCAGATAGAGATTTTTCTAAAGAATCCAGAAGGTGAGAATCTGCATATTTAAGCTCTCTGGCTCCTGTTATTTCTCCTCTTAAAGCTCTTATTTGAGATAAAGCATCAATATATTCTGTAAGCTGGGAATAGTGAAGCCTTTTGGTGTCATCAAGAATCTTATCACAGGAATGTTTTATTTTTTCTAAAGCTTCTTCTGTATTTTTTCTCTGTTCTACTACCTTTTCGTATTCATTGATAGCAGAGTGGGCAATGGCTCTGATCTCTTTCAACGGTTGATCTAACTTCTGAACTTCTTCTTCTCCCAAAAAGTAATAGGTATCCAGAATGAACGTGGCAAGTTTAACAATATCACTATAGAGTCCGCTGTAGGAATCTTTTTTATTCAAAAGAGTAATCAGTTCCTGGCTTTCTGCCATCACTCTTACAATATCCTTATTTCCTATTTTATAGAGTAAACTGTCCGCTTTTTCAGCATTGGGTAAAAGCTCCTTCGAAAAAGGGGTTTGCCAGATCTGAGCCAGATGATTCTTAGTTGTTTCGATACTTTCTCGAAGATAAATCAATCTCCCGTCACTCAGGAATGTAAATCCACTGCATCGGATGGGTGTTTCTATTGTCTGGGTAATGATATTATAGGAGATCAGCTGATAATTATTTGTTTTATCATCATAGAAAACATATAAAAAGTTCTCTCCGTTCGGCTCTGTCACTGTTTTCAAGTAATAAAGCCTATTTTGATCCTGAGAAATTACTTTTAAACCACCCGTTTGAAGAGCATATCCATTTGAAAATAATACTCCTTGGCTTTCCGGAAGTAACAAGCCTGAATATTTAAGAGCGTCTGCCCTGGATACAGTCTTTTCTTTATGATTATAAATGAAATAACGTTCTGTTTCCTGGTAAGGTTTTATTTTAAACAAAACAAGGTTATCCAGATCACAAAAGTGGATCTCTGCATCATCCAAATTCTGATCTTTATGAATTACATCTTCAGAATAAATCCCTTTTCCGGTATCTGTATTATCTTCTACTTTGATGGTAATATCGCCACCGATGCTTTCTACAAAAACCTTATCGGCTAATGAAACATGCGGATGTTTCCCTGATCTTTGCATATCCCTTGTAGCTTTTATCCATACAAAATCATGTTGTTGAGGATAAGCTGTTTCAGAGGCGCTTCTTGAGTCTACATAGACCAGCTGGTTGTCTTTAATCAACCATTTAAAAGCTTTAATATCCGTAGTACTTTCCGATAGTTGAAAGACCATATGCAGATAGTTCTCCGTAAAAGTGAATCTGGCAAAGAAAGTATTCCGATAGTATTTATAAAGATTTTTAAATTCATCAATGAATACCTCATCATTGATCAAGGTATAATCTTGAGGTTCAAATCTGTTTTTATTGATTTTGTATATTGAGAAAACGTCCGAAATATTGATTTCAGTTTGTAAACCTAAATGGGCATTGGACCCAAATATCAAATAATCCGCTAAAGAATAAATATCTTTGGCAATACAGTTATGATCTGTGGAAATTCTTTCGTTAGCAATCAATGAAAAATCTATTCCTCCGAAGATATTTTTACGCCCTTCATTAAGCAATTGCAACCTTTGGATAAGATCATTCTTCTGGTCATTCAGACGGTTTTGAATAATTTCGTAGGTTCCGGAATTAAGTTTTTCTGACATAGTATTTGATTAAGTTGTAGTTACTGCCACTTAGCAGTTCTTTATATAAACCTGGTAAAAAAACTCTCAAGGCTTGTAAACAATACCGCGATGAGAGTTTTTTTAATTATTTAACCATTATTGATTAAATGTGATTATTATTCACCGGTTTGTTGTCTACTCCCAAATGTCTTGCCATGTCAAGAGCTCTTTCTAAAATCCCACTTTCCTGTTGGTTGGCTACTCCTTTAAGTTTAAAAATCAAAGAAGCAATACTCATATTTTTAATATCCTCAGAAGAGATTTTATATTTATCTACCATTCCCATTACTTTGCCGATGATATTCTCACCATCACCAAGAAGGTTCTCTTTTACCATTTGTGCATTCTCACTGTGACTGATAAATTTATCAAGCCCTTTTCCGGCAGAAACCTGGCGGATGACATTATCAAAGAATGTATTATCACCTCCAACGATATCAATTTTCGCAGATTTGAATGCCTCGGCAAGTACCAATGATTGTGCATCTGCAATATCTTTCTGAATTGCAATCTGAGCCAATTCTACATCTTTTTCTTTTGCCAGTTTCAGACGGAACTCTTCGTGATCTTTTCCTGCATCGTTCAACTTTTTCATGGCTTCAGCTTTCTCCGTGATTCCTGCAGCTTCTGCCAATGCTTTTTCTTTGATAACTTCTGCCTGTGCAATACCTTCTTTTTTGGTAGCATCTGCTTTTTTCTCGATCACGACAGCTTCTACAATGCCTTGTCTTTCTGCCGCATCTGCTTTGGCATGCATTACTTGTGCTTCAGATAAACCTACAGTTGCTTCTTCTTTTGCCTTAGCATCTGCAATAATCTTACGAGCTTCTGCTTCTTTTTCTGCAGCATCTCTTTTCGCCTGCGCTTCAATCACATATTTCTGAGCATCTTTTTCAGCTGCCAGTTTACGTGCTTCAGCTGCTTTTGTTTCTTCAATCAGTTTTTTCTCTGCTTCCTGCGTTGCCAATGTAATTTCAACCTGCTTGTTTCTGTCCGCTGTTTTGAAAGCTTCAAGATCTTTGATTCCCTGCTGCTCTTCCACAACTGTTTTCTCCATAGTCAAACGCTCACGGATCGCATCCTGAATGCTTTTCTTCTCTAATTCTATTGCTTTTTCTTTTTCAATTTGTGCCAGAGAAACGATTCTTTCTCTTTCGGTTGCTTCCAAAGCTTTATCTTTCAATACTCTTTCAGTTTCTACTAAGTCTGCACGTTCTTTATTTTTAGCCGCAATGACTACCTGACGAAGTTTGTTTTCTTCTGCGATTTGTAATTTTTCTTCTGTGGCGATTCGAACAGTCTCATATCTCAGGCGCTCTTCTTCTTCTACTTTTAAAATTTCCGCATTTTCACGGGCTTTAATATTGGCTACTTCTCTTTTTTGAGATTCTTGTTTCTCTGCCAATTGTTTTTCCAGTTCAAGAATAGCTTCACGTGCTTCTACATTCTGTTTAGTGATCGTTTTTTCTTCATCACGACGAACCTGATTTGCTTTAATATTCTGAGTAGCCGTAAGTTCCGTAATCTTTTTAATCCCTTCAGAATCAAGGATATTATCTTTATCTAATTTATCAATAGAAGTCTGCTCCAGATAGTCGATGGCACAATCATCCAAAACATATCCATTCAAATCTGTTCCGATAATATCTAAAATCTCCTGGCGGAATTCGCTTCTTGCCTCATACAACTCGGTAAAATCAAACTTCTTTCCGACCGTTTTAAGGGCTTCTGAAAATTTAGCTTCAAAAAGCTCTCTCAACGTCTGGGTATCCGAAGCTCTTTGACAACCAATGGTTTGAGCAACATTAATGATATCATCCACAGATTTATTAACACGGATAAAGAAAGCCACCTGAATATCGGCTCTCATATTGTCTTTACAAATTAAACCGGCTTTTCCTTCTCTTGAAATTTCTAATTTTTTCACAGAAATATCCATAGATTCCATACGATGAATGATGGGGATCACAATCCCTGCATTAAAAAAAACTTTTGTACCGCCATAGCCCGTTCTTAGAATAACAACACCTTGTACGGTTTTTTTATACATTGATAAAATCCAGAAAATCAATCCGATTGATGCTACTGCAATGATAATAATTCCAGCAATTAATGGTAAGTTCATAGTTTTATAAGTTTATTTATATATGAATATGTGTTTTTTTATTTTAAAAATATTGATAAAGAATGTCCAGAATATAATTCAGCATGATCAGAAAAATATAAAGCATAGTCTTAGTTTTTAATATTTTATCGATTGCTGTACATAATATATCCGCTTTTCAGGCTCTTCATCTATGATCATGACCTGAGTTCCGTGCTCCAGTTTTACTCCTCCTTTGCTTTTGACCATTAGCGTCATCGGATCGCTTCCGATAAAAACTTCCATCATCCCTATTTTATCATCCTGAATGCTTGATTTGAGACGACCTTCTCTTCCTAAAAATTCATAGGAAACTTCTCCCTTGTGATTAATTTCCCTGAAGAAAGGATTTAGCGGTTTCAAAATGATCTTGGTAAGCAACATTCCTATGATTAACAATGGAAATAATGCCAACACTCCCAGCCAGGTAGGAAGCGGAATAAAATAATTCAGATAAAAAGATCCCAACCATGTTATCAAAAGTGATAAGGTAAGAAAGTAGGTGATCGGAACAATATCCAGGTTAAGAAACTTCAGGAAATGCATCCATGCAGAAAGATCGTGATCAGGAGCATGAAAATGTCCATCCGGCCCTTCTACATCTCCATCCAGATCAGAATGAATCCCTACATCAATATCCAACCCGGTAAGAATCGTAAATACCCAATAGAGTACTGATAGTGCCAGCAGTACACTGAGTACTGTATTCACTGGTGAAAATGCTACATTTAAAAATTCCTGAAAGGTCATATATTAGCCTTTTTTAAGTGTTTCTTTCAATTTGGTCAAAGCTTCTTCAGCTTCCATATCGTTGTTTTTTACAATAGCATCAATCTCTTCATCAATCGTTTTCCCCGCTTTTGAAATATCGGAATAAGCTTCAGCCAAAGCCTCTTGCTGTACCACTCTTTCTTTAAGTTTTTCCAGCATGTTTACCGTACTTCCGGTATCCATCTGAGTCATTTTCTTATTGATATCTTTTGTCGCTTCACTTACCTGCACTCTTGCCTTCAGGGTTTTCAATTCGTTTTCCCACTTTGCAATACTCGATTTCAGATTGTTGATATTCGTTTGCATTTTTTCGCATTCTCCATTAAATTTTTCATGCTCTTTTTGCAGACTTTGGGCGTTTTCAAGTGAAGAAGTTTGTCTTTTTAATGCTTCTTTAGCCAAACGGTCCCCTTCCAAAACTTCAACCTCACCTTTCTCAGCCTTTTGAACAATGACAATAGCCTTGCTGTAATAATCTTTTGCAGCCTGTTCTTCCGCTTCCGCTTCATTCTTTTTACGAATGGCAAGGGCTTTAAGTTGTGCCAAAGCTTCAATGCTTTTCCCTAATTGTTCTTTCATATCACGGATGCCTTGTTCCGTTAAATTGATAGGATCTTCAAAACTGTCGATTACAGAATGGATCTCTGCTTTTCCTATTGTGAATAATCTTTTAAAAATGTTCATTTTAAATATCTTTTGTGAATTACTTACTCATTTCAAGCATCTCATTGGTAAATTCTCCTACCAGTATTCCCAGCGAATTGATAGAAGCCATTACTTCATTTTGTGCCATATTATCAGTAGGAAGAGTATCTCTGAAGATCACCCTTCTTCCCGTACTGTCCAGAACAAAAGCCCCGTGAACGATATCTCTGTTTTTCTGCAGAAGTCTTAAAAATATTTTTTCTGAGGGATTTTTTATTTCGAACAGGAATTGTTCCATGATCAGAATAGAATCTGATATAATAAGGATCATGTTTTTTATTCCGTTGGATTCTTTCTCAATAATTAAAATACTTTGAGTCTCGTCTTCCAAAGTGATGGTAAACTCATAATCCAATAACCATTCTTTGACTCTTCTAAATATTTGATTTTTCATGCCGGCTGGTTTAGTGTTTTAAATTCTTTACACAAATATAAAATAATATTTTCAAATTGCAAATATTTTTAGCAATTATTAATTTCAGAATCTTTATCTTTGCAAAAAAGATTAGACAAAATGAGCTTCTTTGGAACTAATATTAAAAAAATAAGACAAGTTAAAGGACTGAGCCAAAAGGCTTTTGCTGACTTATTTGATTTAAATAGAGGAGTCATAAGTTCTTATGAAGAAGGACGTGCTGAACCCAAAATTGAAACAATATTAAAAGTAGCCAACCATTTTAACCTCGATCTTGACAAATTACTTACGGAAACCCTACAGGTAAACCAGTTAGCTAGTGTTTCAGACATTGATCAACTGATGCTTTTCCCGGAGTTGGCCATACAAAACAGTAAAGAAGCAGCCAATTCACGAGAAACCAATTCCCCTAATTCTTTAATCCTGCAAAAAATATTAGCATCTGTAGATTTAGTGTACGAATTTACACCTGAGAAGCATTTGCTACCACAATATCAATTCGGAGATATTTTGTTTTTAAATAAAGCTGATTTCAACAAGGATGCAAATCACAGCCTATTAGTTTACATCAATGGAAATTTAAATTACATTTCTGAAGTCAAGCAGCCAAACGCAAAGGACTTTTATAAAATTGTAGGTCATGTTTCTACTACTGAAAAAAATATTTTCACTTCAATTTTTGAAAGATTGGAAAATTTAGAAAGAGTAAGAAATAAGCCCATATAGATAATTTCAAGATTTTTATCTCAAAGGATTAGTGATTCCACATTTTACACACTCATATGTAATCATGAATATCTGCTAATATTGGATCAGTCTTAAAAGCTGGGGATAATATTGATTGTATGAAATTTAATTCCGCGCAAAGTTTTTTAGAATCTTATTGTATATTTTTAAGAGAGCAAAGGACGGAATTAATTTCATTGATTCTTTCTAAGCGGATAAATATCCATAAAGCTTCTTCAGCGACAAAGTCGCACCCTTTAGCTCCTAAAATAAAATATTTGAATCATTTTTCTTTGCCATTAAAACTACCTGTTTTTTCAACAAAAAGTATAGATTTTATTCTAATTCCCAACTTTTGCGCTTGAGCACTTTTAATTTCGACAGCAGATTATTTCATGTAAAAACAAAAAACCCTCCGTAATGAAATTACAGAGGGTTTTGTACCCCAGACGGGACTTGAACCCGTACGTCCTTGCGGACACAGGATTTTAAGTCCTGCGTGTCTACCAGTTCCACCACCAGGGCATGGTGTGGAGCGAAAACAGGTTTTAAACCAATACTCAGTTTGGTAAGATATAGACTATCTGCTGAGCTATTTTCACTTCGTGCGGATGAAGGGACTCGAACCCCCACGCCTCACAGCACCAGATCCTAAGTCTGGCGTGGCTACCAATTACACCACATCCGCTAGTTATATTTATCTGTTTTCACAGATCTATTCGGTTCTCTTACAAATATAAGATTTTCTAATTAAAGAACTCCTTCTATAAAAAACAAAAAACCCTCCGTAACGAAATACAGAGGGCTTTGTACCCCAGACGGGACTTGAACCCGTACGTCCTTGCGGACACAGGATTTTAAGTCCTGCGTGTCTACCAGTTCCACCACCAGGGCATGGTGTGGAGCGAAAAACGGGATTCGAACCCGCGACCCCAACCTTGGCAAGGTTGTGCTCTACCAGCTGAGCTATTTTCGCATAGTGCGGATGAAGGGACTCGAACCCCCACGCCTCACGGCACCAGATCCTAAGTCTGGCGTGGCTACCAATTACACCACATCCGCTGGTTTTTTATATTGTAAGTTTTAAAGAGCTTGCTTCGTTTTTGTGAGTGCAAATATAGGACAATTTCCTTTACCACCAAACTTTTCCAGAAAAAAAATTAAATTTTCTACATTTTTTTTCGACGGCACCTAATATTACATTTCATTTTCTTACTTTTACATCGTTAATATTTACAATATGGAATTACAAGGAACGGTAAAGAAACTTTTTGAAACTCAAACTTTTGCAAGTGGATTTCAAAAAAGAGAATTGGTTATTTTAACTCAAGAACAGTATCCACAGCCGATAAACATAGAATTTTTGTCTGATAAAATTAGTTTATTAGATAACCTTAAGGAAGGAGAAAATGTGAAGATAGGCATCAACATCAGAGGTAGAGAATGGGTTTCTCCTCAAGGTGAGACCAAATACTTCAACTCTATTACCGGATGGAGAGTAGAGAAAGTATCTGATATGGGATCAGAACCTACCCAGGCAATGCCTCAGCAGTCTGCTTCTCCTGTTTCTAACGAGAACCCGTTTGCCGGAGACGACGACGACGACTTACCTTTCTAATTAAAGAATAAAGATCAAATACAAATCCTGCTTTACTAAGTGGGATTTTTTTTCTAAAATGGTCCGATTAGACGAAAACGAGATTTCATTTCCTGACCCCCAAGTATATGATGGTCATGACGGATTGATTGCCTTTGGAGGTGATCTGTCTGTAGAGCGTATCTGGTTTGCTTATCAGTTGGGTATCTTTCCTTGGTATAATCCGGGAGAAGAGATTCTTTGGTGGTGTCCGGACCCCAGATTTGTGTTAATCCCTTCTGAAATAAAAGTTTCAAAATCGATGAGAAAAATACTGAACAGAAATGTTTTTACTTTTTCAGAGAACAGAAATTTCAGGGAAGTGATCAGAAACTGTCAGCAATCCAACAGAAAAGGACAAAACGGCACCTGGCTTTCAGACGAGCTCATGGAATCTTTTATTCAGCTTCATGAATATGGATTAGCCAAAAGTATTGAGGTCTGGCAAAATGAAGAATTGGTAGGCGGTTTTTATGGATTACAAATCGGAAATGTTTTTTGTGGAGAAAGTATGTTTGCTAAAGTAAGCAATGCTTCCAAAGCCGGGTTTATTCATTTTGTTGAAAGCCACAAAAATGATATAGAGATTATTGACTGTCAATCTCATACCGAACATTTAGAGAGCCTTGGTGCTAAAATGATTCCTAAAAAAGAGTTTCTAAACATCTTACACGAAAATAATGAACGCAGATAAAGAAAAATGGATTTTACTGATTACCCTGAGTATTATCTGGGGATCATCATTTATTCTCATCAAAAAGTCACTGGAACATTTTAATCCGTTTCAGGTAGGTTCTTTGCGGGTTCTTATAGCCGGAATTATTTTGCTTCCTATTGCTATCTCAAATCGCAAACTTTTTCCGAAAAAGCATCTAAAATGGCTTATTTTGGCTGCGTTTACAGGAAATTTTATCCCAATGTTTCTATTTCCGATTGCTGAAACCGAGGTAAGCAGTAGCATTGCGGGGATTATCAATTCTATGATGCCTATTTTTGTAATTATTGTAGGCGCATTGGTCTGGAAGTTTGAAACCACAAAAAAACAAATTATAGGGACTTTAATAAGTTTCACAGGAGTTTGCATTCTCGCTTTTGGTGGAGGAGATAACAATGAGTTTAAAATGATCCCGATTCTATTATTATTACTGGCTACGTTGTGCTATGCCATGAGCACGACAACGGTAAAGTCAAAATTAATGGAAGTTTCTTCTGTTGTATTATCTTCATTCATCTTCTCATTTGTATTATTTTTTCCATCTATTATTGCCTTAGCCAGTACAGGCTTCTTTTCTGAATTTACTTTTTCAAAAGATACCATGCTTGGTTTATTATTTGTGAGTTTATTGTCTGTTTTCGGAACCGGTTTAGCCATGACCATGAATTATCGACTGTTAAAAGTATCGAGTCCTCTTTTTGCATCGACTGTAACTTTAATTATGCCGATTGTAGCCATTATTTGGGGAATTATAGACGGTGAGAAGCTTACTTATATGCAGTTTATAGGGGCAGGTATTATTATTGGAGGACTCATCTTTTTAAGGTCTAATCCGAAAAAATAAACAGACTTTATAAACTTGGGAATAGTCTCAAAAGTTGGAGACTTGGTAAAAAATTAGTTAATCTGAAGAAAAAAAAGAATGATCTTTTTACTCCTCTAAGCTTTATACTGAAATTTTATTTCAATGCAAAGACAAGATTCAATTCATTATTGATAAGGGAGCTAAGAAAGCGACAAAAGTCGCTGATGAGCGATGTAGATATGCGCACGTTTAGAAAGAATCAATACAATTGATTCAGCCTTTTCTTCCTAAAATATAACACCGGATAATAGAAATCCTTTGTGTTAAACTTTAAAATTAAACAGATCTGAATACTTTAAGCACCCCAAGGTTCGCACCTGATCCTAAACTTGTCTGCTGTAATAATTTAAGAATATAAATCAAAAAAAATCCTGCATTTCTGCAGGATTCAATTATTTAATGTAAAAATTAATTTTTCTTCTTCACTTTAGCCTTAACCTTTTTTACTTCATCTTTAATGAACGGATATTTTTTCTGCATATCTTTCACTAAAGAAGGATCAAGGTCCAACGCTTTTTGAAGGGATTCAATTCCTTTGTCTTGTTCTTTCAGATTGAAAAAACAATTGCTTAACTGGTAATATAGCTCAGCTCTGTGGTGATGCTTAACCGCTTTTTCCAAAACCGTTATCGCCTCTTCATATTCTCCTACAAGCATCAATACTTCTGAATACGCATACCAGTTGTAAAATCTTGACGGTTCGGCAACCACTAATTTTTTGAGACAAGAAAGACTTTCTTCAAACTTTCCTGAATCAATGAACAAAAATGCCAATCTTTTTTGATATTCAAGGTTATTTTCATTCAGTTGAGTGGCTTCTTTAGCATAATGTAATGCTTCGGACATTCCACCCATCTCTTCGTATAAATACGACTGCTCCATCATCGCCAGATAAAACTGCGGGTCTTCTCTTAATGATTTCTGGAAGGAGTTCAATGCTAAAATAGGTTGCTTTAAAGCTTTATTACACAATCCAATTTTATAAAAAGTAAATGCCTTGGTGTATTCCAACTCAAGCATTTCTTCATAGGTATCAATTGCTTTCTGATATTGTCCTAAAGCTTCATAACAGGCTGCTTTATTAGCATATACTCCAACAGAGTTTGAATTGATTGCCAATAAGTAATCATATCCTTTTATTGCCTCTTCGTAATTCTTTCTGTTGAAGTAGAATTGTCCGTATTCAAACCAGGCAACCTCAGAATAGGAGAATTCATCCAAATATTCATTCAAAAAGGCGATAGCCTCTTCACTTTTATTCAAATCACTGAAACAAACCATACAATTTTCCAGCGCATATTCATCAGAAGGGTCTTCCTTCAATGCTTTTCTATAATGTTTAAGGGCATTAAAGGGGTCTCCAAGATTCACATATTCGTCTGCAATAAAATTGTGAAGGAAGTTTTCTTCTTCCCCCAATTCAAGTGCTTTTTTACAAATTTCAATGGATTTTCTGGGATTTCCCAGGTTTGAATAATATTTGGCGTAGCAAACCATGAAGTCTGTATTTTCCATAGAAGAACCTTTCAGCTCATTGATCAATTCTTTCGCCGTGTTATATTCTTCCCATTCCAAAAGAATTTCAAGTTTTTTAATCTTGATATCTAAGGAATTCGGGTGAAGCTTCAATCCATAATTAACAGCCATGTCAGCGTAATTAAAGTCACCAAGCTCCAAATAATAAACAATAATATCTTCCAACTCTTCGGTATCGAAGTAGAATTCATCATTATTTTCCATCATTTCTTCGAACTTTTTCACAAGTTCATTTCCAAAATACTCTTCCAATAGTGTCCTCTTTGTCGGCCAGATGTCTGAAATTCCTTACAGACCTCGGCAAACATTATTAATTAATAATAACTTCTGAAACTGATATTCAAATGTTTATGCAAAGTTGCAACTTTTTTTTGAATTTTCCATTTCATAAATTTCTATTATAAAAATAGTAAAAAAAGAAAACAGATAAAAGGATTGTGGATAAAAAATCAAATATTTAGCTTAGAGTCTTATTACCAGCCTTTTACCATTAGGGATTTCAGCGTTCCAAACCGATTCAATGTTAATGAGATCGACATCCTCTGTATCAATGATAAGTTTTCCTTCGGCTGCTGCCTTGAACATTTGAGGGATAATTTCAGAAAACAAGAGCTTTGATTCGTTTTTTGTCCAGCTACCCAACCCGGAACCGGAAATTTGAATATCTGTACCTCTAAGAATTTGTGAAGACAATTGAATGGTATCCCCACTCATTCCTCCTACAGATACAAGTTTTGTTTTATGAGAAAAGTTTCCGTCACCTTTAAGAGCTTCCAAAATCATTTCTACAGAATGCCCCCAAATATAGTCCAGAATAATATCAATAGGCGTTTCAATATGAATATCTTTAATTTTTTTCTTAAAAATATCATCATTTTCCTGTAAAAAAATCAACTCATCAGCCCCTAATTCCGATAAAGATTGTAGAGATTGCTCATTTCTTCCTGTCACAATAATTTTTTTGGCACCATATAATCTTGCTATCTGAACAGCCACTCTTCCTGTAATTCCTGTTGCTCCATTGATTAAAACGATATCTCCTGGCTGTATGCCCGCTTTAAACTTAAGCCCCATTGCTGATCCCATTACCGCGTTTGGCAATGCTGCGGCTATAGAAAAATCAAGATTTTCAGGAACTTCTACCATACATTGTTTATCTGCAACCACTTTTTCAGCAACAGTTCCGTTTTTACTGAAAAAATATACTTTAGTTCCGTTTTCTAAAAATCCCACTCCATCGGACCCGATAATGGTAGGTTGATGAGTTTTATTCTCCATAGAATAATGTTTCCCGCTTGCCCTAGCTTTATCAAGGTTTTTAATTGAGGCTGCCTTTACAAAGACTAATGCTTCGTTTTCCTGCATAGTAGTGGGTTCCGGAAAGTCTGCATACTGCGGACTGTTTCCTTTTTCAAATACAACTGCTGCTTTCATTGTTTTATATTTTTAAGCAAAGTTATGGGAGGAGATCGTGTTGAAGCGATAACATTTGTTATCAGTTGGTGAAAAAAGAAAGGAAGATGGAAGCTATTGAAGTCTATAATAACAAATGATAGATTTTAAGGCACAAGGGTCGCTAAGTGCTTTAATGATTATGCTTTATTTTTCGAACGCTAGGGCACTTTGTTCAGCTAAGAATGTAATCGTAGCAGAGTGAAATGCCTTTGCGGATAACTTATAACCATCGTTTTTAAACTCTCTGCACACATTGCGTTAAAAATTCAATCAATTTCCTCTGCTCTACATTGCCCGAGAGAAGCCGCGAGAAGCATCCGCATCCATCATTATCTTCCTGCCTACAAGTTCTTTTCTTTCAGTATCTTAGTCTTTATTCTACTGAGATGTACGGTTGTAATTCCTAAATAGGAAGCAATATAGTGCTGCGAAACTCTTTTGATAATTTCAGGCTTTTGTTGTGCAAGATTGATATAACGCTGCTGTGGGGTGTCTTTAATAAATGAAAAGAAATGCTTCATATAATCAAAAACCCTCTCAAAAAGGGCATCCATAAACAAAGTTCTAAGCTCCGGATTTTCATAGATCTCTTCAAGAAAAGCATCCACATCCGGTTTTTTGATTTTATATAAAATACAAGGTTCAATCGTTTCAAAAGATACCATACTTGGCAACCCTTTTTTAAAACTCTCAAGGGATGAAAACATTGTATTTTCCATAAAAAACTGAAAAGTAACATCTTTACCATCATTGTTATACCATGCCCTTACGATACCTTTTTCAAGATAAAAAGCATTGTTGGAAACTTCATTTTCTTTTAAAAGCAAGGTTTTGGCAGGCACTTCCATACGTTCGAAACTGCTTAAAAATTTCCGCCATTCTCCTTTCGGAAAAGGAAACCTGTTTTTGATATGCTCAAACATAATGGTATAAAAAAAGAACGGAGCGATGTCCGTTCTTATCATGTATTTAAATTAAACTTTTGATTTTGGCAATGATATCATCTCCTAATTTATCCGCTTCCTCCTGAGATTTAGCTTCTGTATAAATTCTGATGATAGGTTCAGTATTTGATTTTCTAAGGTGAACCCAGTTGTTTTCGAAGTCTATTTTAACACCGTCTACGGTAGAAACTTCTTCATTTTGATATTCTTGTTCCATTTTGCTTAAAATATCATCTACATTGATCTCCGGAGTCAATTCTATTTTCTTTTTCCCCATGAAATAGCTTGGATATCCTGCTCTTAATTCTGAAACGGTTTTATTTTCTTTTGCTAAATGCGTTAGAAATAATGCTACTCCCACTAAAGAGTCTCTTCCGTAGTGTAGGTCAGGATAAATAATGCCTCCGTTTCCTTCTCCTCCGATTACCGCATTTTTTTCCTTCATCAAAGTAACTACATTTACTTCTCCTACTGCACTTGCAAAATATTCTGAATTGTGAGAATGTGCTACATCTCTCAAAGCACGGCTTGAAGAAAGGTTTGAAATCGCTACTCCGTTTTTATGTTTCAACAGATAATCTGCAACGGCAACTAAGGTATATTCTTCTCCAAACATTTCTCCTTTTTCATCAATTAAGGCTAATCTGTCAACATCCGGGTCTACAACAACACCCAGATCTGCATTTTCCTTTTTAACCAATTCACAAATATCTCCCAAATGCTCCTTCAAAGGTTCCGGGTTGTGTGGAAAATGTCCAGTTGGCTCACAATATAGTTTGATGGTCTCGCAGCCTAATTTATCCAATAACATAGGAATTGCAATACCTCCTGTAGAATTTACTGCATCCAATACTAATTTGAATTTTTTAGCTTTAATCGCCTCAACATCTACCATTGGTAAATCAAGGATTTGCTGAATATGAATATCAAAAGCATCATCTCTTGTTTCATATTTTCCAAGGTTATCTACTTCTGCATAATTGAAGTCCTCACTTTCTGCCAAAGCCAGTACATCTGCACCGTTTTCACCACTGATGAATTCTCCTTTTTCATTTAACAGTTTTAATGCATTCCATTGTTTTGGATTATGAGAAGCTGTCAGGATAATACCTCCGTCTGCATGTAATTCAGGTACCATTACTTCTACTGTAGGGGTTGTAGATAACCCTAAATCAACTACATTGATTCCTAATCCTTGTAGTGTAGCGGTGACCAAAGAAGAAACCATCTGACCAGAAATTCTGGCATCTCTTCCGATAACGAGTGTCAGGTCCTTTTTATTTTTATTATTTTGAAGCCAGGTTCCGAACGCAGAGGCAAATTTTACCACATCAAGCGGAGTTAAATTATCATTTACTTTTCCGCCTATCGTTCCACGGATTCCCGAAATAGATTTTATTAGCGACATTATGTTTTATTTATAAGTTCTTTCTAAATTTTCTACGCAAATATACTTAAAAGACCTTTACCTTATAAGATAGGAATCTTTTTTTGAATTTGATCATATGTTCTTTGCACTACTTTGGGAGGAGAAAACCGATAGCCTATATAGAGCAGACCATACATATTATTGTTTTCCACAGTCTGATTTTTTCGCTGATCATAGGCGTAAGCACTAAAATTCATCTTTCCGCCAAATAAAAACCGGTCTGTATTATAGCCTACATGAAGACCTCCTTCCATTCTTATGGTGAAATACTGTGCACTTTCTTTACTATTTCCTTTTGTGTTGTCTCTGTAACTGGAAAAATTTCCTCCGAGCCCTAGTGCCAGATAAGGAGCGATATTTACTTTTTTACCTATTACCCAATTATAGAAATATCCCATATTGGCTCCAATTTTATATTGAAACTCCTTACTTTTCTGTTCGTTTATGATATTGGAAAAAATACTAAGGTCATAGTCTAAGAATGGAACCCAGCTCCCACTGCTTTTCCTTTGCCATTCTCCCTGGGTATAGATACTTCTTGGTGAAAAATTTTTGTTAAGTACATAAGAGGTGGAACCTCCGAAGCTCTGAACTCTCAGGTTAGGAAATTGAATATGAGGATCTTTTCCCTCCTGCCATCCGGGAACAAAATCCTGCATATTTTCAAGGTAGAATCCCTTTACATTTTTGTAATAAAGGGTCTGAATAAATCTTTTAGGAAAAAATCTAAAACTTAAATCCGTATAGGAACTGTTTCCTTTCAGATCATTATCTTGATTATCCGGAAAAAAATGGGGTGCAAATGACAGCGTTGCACTGATGATTCTGTAATCAACAGACAACGCTATTTTTGTTTTATTATTAATAGAAAATATCTGCTGATTTTCGCTCTTATTTTCCCCTTCGGAAAAAATATAGCTTTCAATATTGGTATCAAGGTTGGCGCGAATCATCACTTGATCCGCATAGGACTTAATATTGGCAGTATCGCTATCAATTTGTGCTTTACCATGAATGGCAAATAAAAAACACAAAATAAATACTGCTTTTAAAAGATTCAAAATGGATATTTTAAATTAAAAAAATGAATTTACTACATTTTTTTAATTTATCCCTTGAAACTTATGTTAAGAACAGCCACAATCTTTATCACAACTGCTCCTTTTGGAACTGAATTTTTTAGGTGCAAAATTCTTTCTAAGTACTTTGAATAAAGAGTAGCACGCAAATGCTACAATTAATGCCATCAGTACATATTGAAAAATTAATGAAGCGTCCATTATTTTAAAATTTGATATACTATCATCGACACAAAATATGCCAAACCTGTCATCATTACCACCTGAAAACCGGTCCATTTCCAGCTTTTGGTTTCTCTGTATACTGCAGCAAGTGTTGCCACGCACTGCATTGCGAATGCATAGAATAAAAGAATTGAGATTCCCGTCGCAAAACTGAAGACTTTTTCTCCGTTTGGTTTTACGTCTTGTCTCATTTTATCAATTACTTTTACTTCCGGTGCATCGTCATCCAAACTATATAAAGTAGACATCGTTCCTACAAAAACTTCTCTTGCCACGAAGCTTGTAAGAATCCCTACTCCCATTTTCCAATCGTATCCTAAAGGAGCAATAACAGGTTCTATTCCTTTTCCCATTTTGGCAAGGTAGGAATGATCTAACTCTACATTCGTTGCCACGAATTCATCTTGTTTTTGTTTTGGTCCGAAATAGCTTAAAAACCAGATAATAATACTGACAATAAATATAATTTTTCCGGCACCGGTAACAAAGTCCCAGACTTTTGCCAATACCATTTTAAAGTCATATCCAAAAAGAGGTTTTTTATAGCTTGGCAAATCCATTACCAGATAGGTCTTCCCTTTATTTTTAATAAATCTTTTCAAAACTGCTGCAGAAAATAGAGCGACCATAAATCCTAGCAGATACATTCCCATCAATACCAGTGCTCTGTATTTAATTCCAAGGAAAGAGCCATCGGAAATAATCAGTCCGATAATGATACTGTATACAGGAAGTCTTGCAGAACAGGTCATAAAAGGAGTTACCAGAATTGTTAACAACCTTTCTTTTACATTTTCAATATTTCTGGTAGATATTACAGCAGGAATAGCACATGCAGTCCCTGAAACCAATGGTACAATACTTTTTCCGTTTAATCCAAAAGGGCGTAATAATCTATCCATCAGGAATACAACTCTTGCCATATATCCTGAGTCTTCCAGTAGATAAAGGAAATAAAGCAGGATCCCGATTTGTGGAGCAAAGGACACAATACTTCCCACCCCCGGTATAATTCCTTTTGAAATTAAAGAATTAATGGGTCCTTCGGGTAAATGTTCTGAAGTAATAGCAGACATCCATGTAAAGAAATCTTCAATCCATCCTTTCGGAAATTCTGCAATAAAATATACACTTTGGAAAATGATCAACAAAATAATCAGGAAAATCACATATCCCCAAAACTTATGGACCAAAACTTTGTCCAGTTTTTCGGTGAGTAGCTCTTTGAATTGTGGTTTTTTAGAAATTATGTTTTCTAAAATCTTGTCGACATTTTGATATCTTCTAACGGTTTCCTGAACCTGTAATCTTTTAGGAACCAAGCTTTTAGATTCAGGCTCATTCATCTGTTTTGCAACAGATCCTATGGCTCCCAAATCAGTTCCTAATGAAAGGCTCATCCAGGCTTTATATTCATTATCCAGACCATTATGTGATGCTAGTTTCTGAATGAAATCTTTATGTTCATTAGGTGTTTCAAAAGAGATTTTTTCTGTTTTAACAAACTCGTTGTTGTAAACGGCTTCTCTGATTTCATCGATTCCAATCTGCTCCTTAGCATTGGTTTGGATGATTTTAATACCTAAAGCCTCTGAGAACTGTTGAATATCTATTGTGATACCTCTTCTTTCCGCCTGGTCAATCTGATTGACAATCAAGATCATTGGAACCCCCAGATCCTGAATCTGCTGAAATAAAAGAAGACCTCTTTTTAAACTTAATGCTTCAAGAATATAAACAACTCCTGCATAGTTTTCCTGCTCATCAAGAAGGTATTTTGAAAAAATAGCTTCATCTTCGGAACTCGGATAGACACTGTAGGACCCTGGAAGATCAACAACTTCAATTTCCTCATTCTTATATACATAATTCCCGGAATGACTTGCCACAGTAACCCCTGCGTAGTTTCCGGTTTTCTGCTTTTTGTTACAAAGCGTATTGAAAACCGTCGACTTACCTACATTAGGATTCCCTACTAAAAGTATCTGTTTTTTCTTGTTTGCCTGCATTAATTCAATTCTTCAACAATGATATAATTTCCTTCTTCCTCACGAAGAGCAATCCGGCTTTTTTCCGTCCCAAATTCCACATACATTGGCCCATTGAATGGCGCCTGATACAAAATCCTGAAAAAAGTCTCCGGAAGAAGCCCCATTTCAATGATTTTATTGGGCATTTTCAGATGGTCATTATCATATCCCAATATCTTTCCCATTTTGTTTTTAGGAAATCCACTTAATTTATGTAAACCTTTCTCTTTCAAAGCCTAATTTTTAGTGATGCAAATATACGCTATTTAAATTTAATCTAAATAACGTTTCGCCATAAAAGAAATCAACCCAAATACATTACTGTATCTGGGTTGACTTGAAATATAATTTAGTTGATATGAATGCTTATTTACTATTTCTTTATCTTTTCCACATTTCCTATACTTACTTTACCCTGAACAGACTCAATCGGGTTATCATTAGCATTAAAAAAATCTTTGACCATCTTTTCTTGTTTTTTGAGTGCATCTCCTACAGTTATATCTGATCCTGGCATTTTTGAATTCATCATTTCCGGTGTAACTCTTTGGCGAACTTCAGCCATTGGATCCTGTTTAAAGCTGGCATAGGCTTTTTCAAATTTTTCTTTTGTAGTAGGTGTTACGGTATGAGGAACCCCGTATTTGGCATTGACCTTATCTGAGTAAGACATTTCCTCATAATTGTTTATTTTTTTATTCCCACTCAGTTTCCACGAATAATTTTTCTCTGAATCTTCAATTTTTACAATCAATCCTGGAAGACCGTAGAATTTATAAGGACCATCTTGAAACGGGATATCTGTACTAAACCAAGCCGTCCATTTTCTTCCTCCGAATTCAGTCGTTGCTTTTTGCGTATTATATTCTCCAACTTTTTCTTTTTCAGGTGAAATGCTCCAATTAAATTTGATAGCATCATCATATCCAAATAAGTTCATACTTACTCTATCAATATATTGCTCCTTCATTTCCGGATAAGTCTTGATGATTTTATATGAAAATTTTGGCATTCTGATAAGTTTCGATACGTCTTTCCACGTTTTTGTTTTTTCCATTTCCTCAACTGCAATTTTAATAATTGAGTCCTGAGATGGAATTGTATAATCTTGATAGATCGATTTTTTGGGAGTAATATCTAAAATTGTAATGAGTTTATCCAATTTCGCAGAATCTTTTTTGGGCTTAAAAGTAAGCTCATAAAAGAAGCGGTTTGCTGTTTCTTTCGATTCCTGTGCCATGGCAAAGGTAAAAAGAGCTATAAAAAAAAGGGAGAATAGCTTTTTCATTGAATCAAGTTTTACCAATTAGTACACCTATGTTACATTTTGTTACAAGTTTTTTAAATTTTATTTTTGAAAATAAAGCTGGAAGCTTGAAGAAAGAGACTGGAAGTCACTATTGAACAAAATTTTTAGCAGTTAATTTGATTATGATTCCATCGATAAAGTGATTCCAATTGTTTTTCAAACAACAATAACTCCCTTCTTCCAGCCTCCAGCTTCCCTCCTTTAAAAACTGAGAATAATACCAGGACAAAAAATTATGATTCTGTTAAAACATTTTCAAGGGCAAAAGTCCTAACTTTAAGTTTCTTAAAAACAAAATATTATGGATACCTTATCTCAATTAAAATCCGAATTGGATGGAGAATTTCAAACCACAAAAAGGTTTATAGAATTATTTCCTGAGGGAAAAAATGAGTATGCTCCGCATGAAAAAAGCATGAAAATGATGCCTTTGGCCACTCATCTTGTCGAAGTTTTTGAATGGCCCAATACTATTCTGAATACATCCGAATTAGATTTTGCTTCCGGAGAATATCAACCTACCATTCTTTCTAACAGAGAAGACCTTATGAAAAAACTGGATGAAAGCTACCAGGCTGGAAAAAAGGCATTGGAAAACGCTTCAGAAGAACAACTCAATCCAAGCTGGACCATTAAAAATGACGGCCATGAATTAGCCAGCTGGAGTAAATACGGAGCCATCCGTCATGCATTGAATCAGATTACGCATCACAGAGCGCAATTAGGGGTTTATTACAGATTAAATAATATTCCTTTACCAGGAAGCTATGGTCCTTCTGCTGATCAACAAAGTTTTTAATACGAACAGAATAAATATTCAACAAAAAACCAATCCTGATGGGATTGGTTTTTTATTTTATTTAAAATTGAATTTTACTGTGAACATTACCTGGCTTGGACGAAGTTGAATTTTGGTATATGAATTATAGGTTGCATTAATATCATATGTTTCAAATACTTTTCTATTGGCAATATTCATCCATTTTATTTCAAAATCAACTTTCTTTTTAGCCCACGAAAACTGATACGAAATATCATAGAATGCATTATTATAGCTTTGGTTAATATTGCTGCTGTTTACCTGATCCCAATTAAAACCTATTGTATGGTTATCTATCGGATAAAAATATACTGCAAGGTTATGATTATATCCATTTCTTTTGCTTGTTCCATTAAGTGTTGAAAGTAAGCTTGTATTGGTTTGTTTTGTGGTAGAAATGCTTCCGTTATAATCAAGGCTCATCCAACTGAAGTAAGTGTTATTTAATTTAAATCCATAAGACTGTGCATTATTTTCACTTTCATAGCCTCCATCATTCTGATAAGCATCTGAACGTGACGTAGTATTATTATAGCTTACTGAAGCATTTGTCTTAAATTTTGGAAAATATTTTCCAACTTCCACACTGTACACGTTACTTACAGCGTGATTGTCTTGTTCTATATAGCTTCCGATTATAAATCCTTCATTATTTCTGGTAGGATTAGACATTAAGTTCTTTTTGCTATCACTAAAGCGATAATTAACATTAAAAAACAAATTATTAAGCGGATTTCTGTATTCAATTCTGGCTCCTGCAGATTTTGTATTATTTTGAGGAATAGGATTGCTAGGGCTCATAGCATTAATTCCGTTTGGAGACTGCATAAGGAATCCTGCATATGCTGTATTTACATCTCCAAAATTATTGTTGATATTTCCATTAGCTGAAGCTTTCCAGAATGAAGCAAATGAGTACTGTACAAAAATATTAGGTTCAAAAGTAACTTTATTTACTGATTTGGAAACATTTCTCAATGGATCATCAGCTTTAATATTATTCGAATTTACAGGAAGGTTTGCAAATAACATCCAGGATTCACTTTTATAATTTACCCCTAAACTTCCATAAGGTGTAGCTATAGAATATGTAAGATCATTATTATATTTATCTCCATATCCCAGATATTGTCCAGACTGAAGATTTGTCAGGGTAGAATTAAGAACTGTTCTTTTAAAATTAAATCCTACTTCAGGTGTAAATGTCCAACCTTTTACTGAAAATCCAATATTTGCGGAATGATTTGCTTCAAAAGTCTTTAATCTAAAATTTTGTCTTACAGTTTCTGCATTGATATCTGGGGTAAAGCCTGGAATCTCCAGATAAGAAGCTGGAGCTACATCCAATGTCTGCTTATCTGTCTGATAATTTATAAAAGACTTTACATTTACCATTTTTTCTTTCCAAGGAATAATTGTACTCAAAGAGTTTTGGAAAGATGTAGTTGGAGATTCTAAAGCTTCTTCTCCATGTCTGGTACTTGTTTGTGTAGAAGCAGTTACTCTGTCTGCAATTGCTCTGTCTGCATTCCAAAATTGAGAGAAACTGGTTGTGTTTTTAAAAAAACCTTTTTTAGCATTTTTAGTAAAAATCAACTCTCCTTTTGCCTTATTTGTATAGAAATTATTAAAAATATTTTGAGTCACTCTTGATGCAGCCTCGTTTGGAGTTGCAAAATAATCTGTTTGTCTATAGCTTTCTCTCTGTATTGTATTATTTGTGTAATTAGCACTTGCTTTTAGTTCCCATTCCTTTTTCTTATCAATATTTACAAGATAATTAGCTGATAAATAATGGACACTATTCATTAGGTATCTTTTTACAGGAAGATCGGGTGTACTAGCATTTTCTACATTTAACCAACTATTTTGTGCTGCGTTTATTCTTCTTCCTTCCCATCCGCTTCCAAAGGCAAGGATATTCCCTTCATTTTCCACCTGTTCACCCATATTATTGGTTTTATAATTAACAACCCACTGACTTTTCTGTCCGAAAAACATAGGAGTTAATTTTACATTCCAGAGCCATGGGTCTCCAAAACCTGTTCCCACTTCTCCTCTACCTGTCATGGTTACAGCGTTTTTAAGCTTAATATTGATAGCGGCCTGATCTGAAGGAACTTTGTCCTGAAGAATTTTTACAGGTTGATGATTTTCAAGGACTTCTACTTTTTGCACAGCATCTTTTGGAAGAGAATTGTTGATAGTACCATATCCTCCTTCCATAAGGTCTTTTCCATTGACATAGAATTTATTAATAGCATTTCCCTGATAGAGAATAGTACCGTCTTTATTAACTTCAATTCCCGGGATTTTTTTCATCACATCAGCCAGGGTTCTGTCATTTTTACTATTGAAAGCCTTGAGGTCGTACGAAATAGTATCCCCTCTGGCGGTAATCATTTTGGTTTTTAGTTGTACTTCCTTAATTTCTGTGGCTTCCGACTGCATTTTAAAGTTTTGAGTCTGGTCGCTGTTGCTGATCTGCTTCGTTAAAGGTTTTTGATTGAATGCTTTTACTTTAAGATCTACATTTGGTTCTGAAGAAGTAAAAGTTACTTTATATTCTCCTTTAGAATTGGTGATCCCATAGGCCAAAATAGCATCTTTCCCCGGTTCTTCCACGGTAACACTTGCACTTGGAATCGCCACTCCGTCATCATCTGTTATTTTTCCGGTAACTGTTTTTTGTGCAAAAGTAAGCACCGTAAAAAATAGCATCAGAAACAAGGAAATATTTCTTTTCATACTTATGATTTTCTTAATTAGTTATAAGTTTTTGCGTTTCGTTACACTTTTCATAAAAGATCAATTTTATTTGAAAAAGTTAAATCTCTCATCACTACAAACATCGTTATATTTTTTGAGGTTTATATGTAAAGGTTTGAATTTCAGAAAATTTTCTTTGAAACAGTTCACCCGAGATAATACTTAAAATCTATTTTCCCACTCATTAATCAAAGGGCTATCTGTGATTTATCTTTAAAAATAAAAAATTTCATTTTATTTTTATTTTGAAAATTTTCCTTTAACTGATTCAATTCTAATATTTGATTTTAAGATAATTCACTTATTTTCGAATTGAAAAATAGTAACCTCTCTGAAAATCTTTATTTTATCCGCTTTTTTAAAATTTTGATTGTCAAAAAAAAGGTTAACTTCGTCTCTAGAATGGATTTTTATTCATCTAATTTGTGTTTTTGCCCTGTAATTTTATTACAGGGTATTTTGTTTGTTTATAAAAAGAGAAATAGAGTGAAAGGCGATTTTATATATTTATTTAGTCTAAATAGTAGAAAATGATTTGAATCATAGACAAAAAAAAAATCAAACACGCGTTCATATATTTTTTATTTAATAATTTTGTAACATAAAATTTATAAAATGGGAATTATTTTAAAGCCTATAGATGTTGTAGATGATATTTCTAAAGAGGAATTCTATGAAAAGTATCTAAAGCCAAGAAGGCCCGTTGTCATCAAAAATATGGCAAAAAATTGGCCAGCTTACCAAAAATGGACGATGGACTACATGAAGGAAGTTGTAGGAGATGTGGAAGTTCCGTTGTATGATAGCTCGAAAGCCGATCCTTCTGCTCCCATCAATGCTTCTGCAGCCAAAATGAAGTTTGGAGATTACATAGATATGATTCAGAGAGAACCTACAGATCTTAGAATTTTCCTTTTTGATCCTATAAAGTATGCTCCAAAACTTTTAGAAGATTATATTTCTCCCAAAGAATTAATGGGAGGTTTCTTAGATAAATATCCAAATATGTTCTTTGGTGGAAAGGGATCTGTAACGTTCCTTCACTTTGATATTGATATGGCGCATATTTTCCATACTCATTTTAATGGAAGAAAGCATATTCTCCTTTTTGATTATAAATGGAGAGAAAGGTTATATCAAATTCCATATGCAACATATGCATTAGAAGATTATGATATTGAAAATCCTGATTTCACTAAATTTCCTGCGCTGGATGGTGTAGAAGGTATAGAATGCTTCCTTGAGCACGGTGATACTTTATTCATGCCAACGGGATGGTGGCATTGGATGAAATACCTGGACGGATCTTTTTCTATTTCTTTAAGAGCCTGGGATAAATCATGGGCTGTGAAGGCACATTCTTTATGGAACCTTACAGTACAGAGAAAATTTGATGATGTTATGAAGTCCAATTTCAAAAAGAAATATATGGACTGGAAGGAGAAAGTCGCAATAAAAAGAGCAGAACTAGCCTTGAAAAGAGGTTTACCAAGATAAATTAAAAAAGACGTTTCAAATTGAAACGTCTTTTTTTAATTCTATTTATTTCTTAATTATTTTATAATTTTTTTCCTTCTCACCTTCTTTAATTGAAAGAATATAATCTCCTGTTACCAGATCGCTTACATTAAGTCTCATATGGCTCGAATTTACACTTTCTTTTTTCTGTAATTTTCCGGTAATATCGAATATACTTATCTCAGATATTTTATTTTTGTTTTTGATATTTAAAATGTCTTGTACAGGATTAGGGTAAATGGCTGCCTTATCCAAATTTGTTTCTGATACATTCAGATTAGTATTTGCAGAAACCTCAAAATCATCTATTCCAATAAACCATTTATTACTTTTTGAGTGGAAGGCTATATAAACTGTTTGTCCAACATAGGGAGATAAATCATAAGTATAGCGAGTCCATACTGAGCTAGGAGGTGTGATCGACGCAGCAAGTGTATTGGTAAAAGCAGCAATCGTTGGGGTTGTTGTCGAAATCTTAACATCAAAGCTATCTAAATCTGAAAATCCTCTATTTTTAGCCCAGAAGGTCAGTTTATTAGAAGTTCCAGCTGTTATTGATATAGCTGGACTTATTGCATAATCATCATGTGGAACATCAAAGTCAGGATCAAAATATAACCCTAAAAAATGGGATCCTGAACGGGGACCATTAAAGATATTATCATAAGAGCTCCATGTTTTCCAGGTGTCAGGATCTCCTCCATTAATAATGGTCCAATCTGAAGGCAAAGTTGCCGAATCAAAGCCCTGAGCATATTGTGCGGAAAGGCTTAAAGGTAAAAGGCACAGCCCTACCCATAATTGATATATTTTTTTCATCCATTGAATTTTGCTGCTAATTTAATTAATTCTAACACTCAAAATTAAAAACGAAATAACATTAACGACAAAAAACAAAAATATTAATAATCAACTATCCATTATTATTTTTTTACTAAATAAATTAATCATAAAACCCTATAAACAGGATACTGTCTGAACGTTTTTTCTTCAAAATAAGGAGAATGTTTGTACATCCAATCCAACTGAGCCTCTCCATCTCCTGATAATTTTTGATCTGAGACCTTAGCAGCTTCAAAAGCATCTTTTAATTTTTTATCATTCTTGAGCAGTTCTGCGGCTGTATCTTCAAAAATATAAGCTGAATAATATTCTTTTTGAGCAAGGATACCATCAAAAAAGTTCCAATTAAAAAATGAGTCTAATGCTTCAGGCTCAAGAGTTTCTATGATATATTTTACGCCAGGCTGGTCTGTAGAAACCAAATAATCACCTGCAGAAAACTTAAGATTTTTATTTGTTGTATCTACTGTCGTTTCAAAATGTACATAATGTCCTTCATAAGGATTTTTAACTGTTTTAAAATCTTTGATTTTATAAGACTCTACAGCAATGGTACTGTCATTCTGTAGCGGCTTCATTTGAATTCTATTTCTTTTAAATTCTTCAAGAACCCGATATTGTGCCTGTGGAATAACATAATATTTAGGAATCGTAATATATCCGGTAGGAACAGCAGTTGTAAAGAGTTTTATGTTCTTTGTAAAAGGCTTGTTTCTATCATAATACAGCCTTGGCTTTCCTGAGATTTCACTAGGCTTATATTTTCCCTCATATCCTTTAAAATCCATTGTTGAAAACTTTGTTGAATCTATTTTCCAACGGATTCCATATTGTTTTCCTGCTTGATATTGTTTTAGATTTTCAATACGAAGCTGCTTTATTTTATGGTAATCTTTATCAAGATTTTGAAGATTTACCAACATGTATTTGTAAGTAGCATCTACTCTTTTATCATAAGGTTTCAGCATATGGGTTTCAGGGACTGTCCCTAAAGAGTTAAAAAGTGTGGTATATCCTGTAGAATATCTTGGAGAATCTTCAAAGGATGCAAAACCGACTTCCGGAACATCGCCATGAATATTGACGTAAGGAGTGCTTTCATATCCTAATTTCTTCATATCATCAAGGTTTTTAGCCTGATAATCATTATAAAAATAAGTACCCAGTACATTCCCTAACCGTTCTTTAAAGGTTGAAATATAAGTAAAGGTATATTGATAATCTGCACCATTGCTGACATGGTTATCAATAAATACATCCGGTTTCAGCCATTGATAGATCTCTTGAAAACTTCTCGCATTTTTAGAATCTGCTTTTATGAAATCTCGATTTAAATCATAGTTTCGGGCATTACCTCTGAAGCCATATTGCTCCGGACCATTCTGATTCGCTCTGGAATATGATCCTCTGTTCAACATTCCACTGATATTGTATGCAGAAATAGCTGCTATAATAAAATTTTGAGGTGTTTTGATTTTTTTTGTGGTCAAATCTCTCATCAGCATCATAGTAGCATCAATTCCGTCAGGTTCTCCGGGATGAATTCCATTGTTGACAAAAAGAATGGCTTTATCTTTTCTTAATTTTTCAATGTCTTTTTCAGGAAACGGGTTGTAAACTACAACATAAATGGGTTTACCATTATCATCTTCTCCCTTTTTAAGATATTGAATATTATTAAAATTTTTTGCCAAATCCTGATAATAGGCATTCATTTCATCATAAGTAACCGTTTGATTTCCATTGCCTTTTTCAAAAGGAGTCTGAAATGATTTTTGAGCAAAGAGCAAAGAAGAACTTAAAGTGAGTAACAGGTATTTCAGTTTCATTGTAGAGATATATTTCAGGAATAAAATTAGGCAATATGATTGGAGCGGAAAAGTAAAATAATAAAAAGACAAAGGGAAAGCCTATAAAGACTAAAACCTCATAGGTTTTGAAAACCTGTAAGGTTGGGATGGAGACAATTTGTTGTTCATCCTCATTCAATTAATGTAAACCTGACATAAATTTTTAAGCGCAAAGGTAGCAAGGGTGATAAAAGTCTTTCGGATATTTCCTGTCCGCAAAGGCATTTCATTCAGCAATGCAAGCGAATGATCTACTTTCCTAAGTGGTAACAAATATCATTCGTTTATTCAATAAAACCCTTGGATTTCATATTAATATATTGAAAGTAAATATTTTGTAATCGATCCAACGCTAAACTATTTAATTATTAATCTTAATGATTCCTTCCTTTTTCATTGGGATATAAAGAAGGAAGAGGATCGCTTTGCCAGAATTCCTGAGTATCAATATCCATAATAGACAAAGCTCCTGTGAAAGCAGCTCCTGTATCCATATTCCAGATATTGGCTTTATGAGCAGGCGTTTTTAGCCCGATGTATAATGTAGGAGTATGTCCGATAAATATTTCATTGTATAAAAGCAATCTTTTCGGGTACAGTTCAGAGTTTTTTTCAAGTTTCTTATCCATAGCTACAGCAGTTTCCCAAAGGGTTCTATCCCAGCGATAGTTGCTATCGTATACCTCTTTTTCCGGACCATGCATAGAAGAATACCCCGCATGAATAAACAATCGGTTTTGCTCATCAATATGGTAATTTTTCATTTGTTGAATGAACTCAAAATGAATCCGTTTATCTTCATGGGAATAGTTGTTATAACTCTCTACCGTACTTTTTCCGCCGTTAAGGAGCCAAACATCCGGACCATTCCCTGTATCGAGCCAATCTTCAGTCCAGGCATCATGGTTTCCTTTAATGAAAATACAATCTTGCTTTTCGGAAAGTTCTATTAAAAATTGGATCACCTGTGAAGATTCACTCCAGCCATCTACATAATCTCCAAGAAAAATCAGCTTATCATCATGGCTCACCTCAGCTCTTTCAAAAATCTGTTGTAATGCTTTAAACCCTCCGTGAATGTCACCTATAACTAATGTTCTGCTCATTATTATTTCGAAATATATTTTGCGTCTACAAAATCTGTAAGCCAGACTCCGTTGGCGGAAAGATAGAAATATAATCCATCATCATACATTTTTCCGGTTCTAATCGTCAAAATCACAGGCTTTCCATGTCTCATTCCTACCTTTGTAGCAGTCTCTTTATCAGCACTTAAGTGCACATGTTGACGACCTCTTTTTTCGATTCCTTTTTCTAAAATGGAAGAAATATTGGTTTCTGCAGTTCCGTGGTACAGGAAGTCAGGAGGTTGCTGTGATTTCAAAGCAAGATCTACATCAATAGAATGCCCCTGACTTGCCCTGATCCCGGTTTTATCTTCATTAAAGGCAAATCGTTTTTTATTATTGGTTTCCACCACCTCATCCAGCTCATTCAGTGTAAAATGTATTCTCTTTTTTGCGGACTTCAGTCTCAGTTCTTCTACGTTTGCCCATCCATTTTCATCAAGTTTTAATCCAATGCTTTCCGGCTGATGTCGTAAGATCAGACTTAAAAATTTACTTATTTTTTTCTTTTCTATTTCATTCATGGTTCTGTGTTTTAATTCATTAATTTTTGTTGCAATTCATCACACAATTGCTCAATATCGTCCTTTCTCACCAGTTCTAAAATCCAATCCTGAGGAATATCTTCATAGCCATAATAAATTCCTGCGAGTCCACCTGTAATCGCTCCAGTAGTATCGGTATCCTCTCCCAGATTCACCGCTTTTAAAACGGCTTCTGAATAGCTTTCAGAATTTAGAAAGCACCATAGAGAAGCTTCTAAACTATGAAGAACATACCCCCCGCTTTTAATTTCGCCTTCCGGATAACCAGAAATATCATTCTTTAAAACCCTATCAAAAAGCCCAATCTCTTTTAGGTTAAAACCCTGACTATCTGAATATTCCAAAGCTATTTGTTGCATATACTGATATGCTTCCATTTTGTTTTTTCCTTTTATCAGTTGAATGGCAAAAATTACATACATAAAACATGCAAAAACGGAACGAAAATGTCCGTGCGTAATAGCCGAAACTTCCTTTACTGTTTGATATATTTTCTGGATATCTTTTTCATTTTTCAGATAATAGGCAAGGGGAAAGATTCTCATTAAAGAACCATTTCCGTTATCTTCTTCAAAAATATTTCCTGAAAATCTGGCACTTTCTCCTTTTATCAGTCTTGCAATAGCATGTCTTGTTGTCCCACCTATATCAAAGAGCCTTCCGTGGGCTGTCCAGTGCCCAAACTTCACCCATTGTACAAAGCTTTGTCCGATTTTTTCCAGGTCATAACTCTTGGTAAGAGCCTCAGTAAGACAGAGTGTTAATGAACTATCATCACTCCAGGTTCCTTTGGGCTGGTTCCAGGACATGTATTCCAACATTCCGATTACAGGAAATCGTTTTAAATATTCCCTATCTTTAAATTCTACAGGAACTCCTAATGCATCCCCAATACAAACGCCAAAGATTCCGGCTTTTACTTTATTTTCCATCATGCAAGATTTACCAACTTATCAAATAACAATTTCATTCCTTGCGTCGCCGTTTCCTTCATTACTACCGCTCTTTGTCCATAACCAAATCCTGTTTCATTAGGGTTGATGACAATCAAAAGACAATCATCTTTGATATCATGAATTAAACCGGCTGCAGGATATACTTGCAAAGAGGTTCCAATAACCAATAAGATATCCGATTCTTTCACTATTTCTCTCGCTGTCTGATATAAAGGAACATCTTCTCCAAACCAAACAATAAAAGGTCTTAACTGTGCCCCATCTTCCGCTTTGTCTCCGATATTGATATCATCTTTTTGTTCATAAATCAAACTTTTATCGTTGCATGAGCATGACTTGAACAATTCTCCATGGATATGAAGGATATGGGTAGATCCTGCTCTTTCATGGAGATCATCAATATTTTGGGTGATAATTTGTACTTCAAAATACTTTTCAAGATCTGCCAATCGCTTGTGAGCATCATTAGGTTGTACTTCGTGAAGTTGGCGTCTTCTCTGGTTATAAAACTCCAACACCAAGGCTCTGTCTTTTCTCCATCCTTCCGGACTTGCCACATCCGTTACATTATGATTTTCCCAGAGACCATCTCCGTCTCTGAAGGTTTTAATTCCACTTTCGGCACTGATTCCTGCGCCGCTTAGTATGGTTAGTTTTTTCATTGGTTAATAATATTAAAAATCTTTACAATTCTCATTGTATTTCTTCAAATGGTCTTAGCATTTCTTCTTTTTTAGTTAAAACGGCAAAAACCACTCTCTTAAATTTATTCTTATATTTTCCTTGAAGATGTTTTTTAAACAATCCTGCAATTTCTTTCGGATCATTTTTAAAAACACCACACCCCCAGGCTCCTAAGACCAAAACTTCATTTCCTTGTTGTAATGCAAGCGAAAGCATTTTATCCATCCTAATATCCATTGCATCAAGAATTTCATTTGCTCTTTCTGGCTCCTGACGTTTTACAACGCCCGCATTAACTGCTGGAGAGGTAATGAAATTACACAAAACAGGCTTAGGCAGCAATTCACCTTTATCTTTTCTGAAAACCGGTACTTTTGGGCTGTAAATCATCGTATCAGTATAAAAACATGATTTCATCGCTCTGTGAATCGTGTAATATTCCCCGGCCCAAAGTAAACTCTCGTACAACCCTGAAGTTCTTGCTAAGCTTTCTTCCTGTGCTTCTGCTCCATTGATAAATCCTCCACCTGGATTTTTTGCTGAAGCAAAGTTTAAACACATTAGTTTTTTCTGATTTTCTTCTTCGGCTAATTGTAAAATTGCTTTTAAAGAACTACAGTTCCAGGTTTCAATTTCTGTTTCAAAATTGGTTTCCGGCATCAATGTTTCTTTTATTTCAGAAAGCTGTTCCGGGGTAAAAAGAACAGTTTCTTTTTTACAAATTTCCAACTCGTTTTCTATATTTATTTTTTCGTTATGTTCGTTGATATAATATTTTTTAGCAAGGATATCCAATGTATCTTTTGCCATTCCTTTATTGGTCATTGTTAGTTTTTTAATATTTAAAATTAAGTTTTCTAATTCAGTATTTGCGGGATTTTTAAAGTCTTTTCCCATAAATACTTTTATGACTTCAATATTTCCTATGATTGTATTATTAAAAGATTCCAGTTCTTCTGAAGGAACCCAAAGTTCGTTATGATTTCTTGCTCCTACATTTTGAATAGAATATTTATTGACTTCACTTTCCAGGACTTCAAACCTAGTCACAAACCCAAGATAGTTTCCAAATTCATCTCTGGTATTCCATTTTTCAGCAATTTCTGATGCATAATTTTCATCCAGAACAGGGTAAAAAATCGGTTGCCACTCCAATCTAGGAGGAAACTTCTTAAATCCATTCTCTATAATCAGCAGCATTTCCTTTTCTCCTACAGGTCTGTAAAGTTGTATTGTTTTCATTGTTATTTATTTTAATTTGTAATCAACAGCATCATTCAATTCAATTCCATTATTAAATATAAAACTAATCCCTCCATTACTGAATATAAAAAAGCTTTTTAAAATCCTTTGAATACGGAGAATATGATCCGTAAACTGTATCAAATTTCATTTCCAGTTTATCTAACTTAAACTCATCATCAATCTGATCCAGGCAGGTTACTACAAGATTTCTTTTCGTTGAACAGCAATAAGCTGCATCCAATTTCAATGCATAATTCAAAAGATCATAATCTAAATCCCCAAAACGTAATCCTTTCTGATATTCGTTAAATGTACAGGTTTCTTCTTCATTATTTTTTAAAACCACTTCCTTTTCATTACTCATCCACCCATTACCGTGACGGGTTGCATAACTTCTTGTAACATAAAACATTTCTATGTTTTCAACCTTCAATAGCCTGCAGATTTCATTGGCGTTTTTTGAGGTCGTATGAGCATAGGTTACGTTAGGAAAAATTCCGTGATCCATATCCAGCAAAATCCCCTGACTACCTTCAAAAATAAGATGATCAAATGATTTCAGATAGGTATAATCATCTATTTTCCAATTGACCTGATCGATAGCATTTAAGAAATGTTGTAATTCCTGTTCAACCTGATTGTCATCCATAAAGCCATAGTAATTTGCAATACCTTTCAACTTCTCGATAAGCATTGTTCTGGGAGCAATTAAATCTAAGGCAAATAATTTATAAGGACTTTCCTGTCTTTTCATAGTTGCACCTATTCCTTTTCCACAGGTGCCATGTTCCAGATTTTTAGCATTTGTTCTGTTTTGCCAAACATCAAACGGAGTGGTTATTTTTGCTAAAGGATGGATGTGCAGTTCTGTA
Organism: Chryseobacterium sp. PMSZPI; assembly: GCF_002835665.1. Taxonomy (GTDB): domain Bacteria; phylum Bacteroidota; class Bacteroidia; order Flavobacteriales; family Weeksellaceae; genus Chryseobacterium. Next base: position 83,938 of record NZ_PIZV01000026.1, on the reverse strand, counting down.
TTTCCATTTTTTGCTTTTAATTCTTTCATTTCATTCCATAAGAAAGCAGGATGAATTGTACAATGTTCTGTAAAATAAGATGGTAACCCTCGAAGGGCTCCACTCGCAAAACTGGAATGAACGTGCTTCTTATTATCGATCATTACCGTATGTGCAGCTTGTTGTCCTCCTGAAAACCTGACCACAACAGACTCCGGGTTCTGATGGGCAAGAAAATCCGTGGTAATTCCTTTACCTTCATCACCAAAACCCAATCCTATAACTATTTGTGCTGTTTTCATATCCCTTTTTATTTTTTACCCTAATTTGATATTTTGATCATTAAGACTCTTCGACAAGCTCAGAGTGACATCTCTAATATTTACTGTTTTAATTTTAACAGTGACAAGCTGAACCTGTTTAGGTCATAACCATTCTTAGAATTAGAATTTAAACAAAACCTTATTTGAATGACAACTTTCTATCTAAAGCATTTGAAATGTATCCAGCCCTTCCAAATCTTTTGTTCCTAAAGTGGTATTTTTAAATTTTTCACAGATAATCCCTTTAATAACATTCGGAATTTCCCTATGATCTTCTATTGATATACAGTTTTGTCCTAATAATTCTTTCCATCCTTGGTCTGCTTTTATCGCCTGATCTGAGTGCAAAACACTGATATGATATACTTCATATTTGTTCTTAGCTTCTTCCAATAGTTCATCATGCGTATAAGTTTGCTGACCGGATCCCATTATTTCTCTGATTGCGGAAGCAGAAAGTGTTTTTAGACAAGGCTCGTCACCTACTGTAAAGAGCAATCCTTTCTGTTTTCTTTTTTCAAATGCATCTGTTCTGGTATGAAAAGCTGCAAAATACCAGGCCAAAAGGTAACTTTCACCAGCATTTCCACCACCTCCGGATTCAATATAAGTTCGGGTAAGCCACATATCCAATTCTTCATCTCCGGATTCAAATTGCCCCACTTGTAGTGGGTAACTGTCGCACTCATGATCTCCGATACCTAAGAAAAGCAATGCAGGATCCGGAACCCCTCCCTGGATAATGCCTCCCATTAGCTTGGGTAATCCTTCTTTAATTAATTCGTGAGGAATATGTCCCATACTACCTGTCACATCCAAACCCAGAATAATCGGAACTGAATTGGGATGCACTTCAGAATCTCTGGACTCTCTAAAAGAAATACCGTAAGGATTCATCGATTCGTGGGCCCTTCTTTTGGCGTTTTGTGTAAAAATTTCACTAGCGGATTTTGTTCCGTAACCTGCTTTGCTGGCTCTGTTGTAACGAGCGTCTATATCGTATCTTGTACTTCCCATAACTATATATTTTCCCCAAACAAATATTCAAATCTCTTTTGAGTTACTTCTAATTGAATATTTAGATTTCTGATTGTTAATGATAATTCCATGTCTTTTTGAACAAATACCTCGGGATTGAAATCCACAAAGGTCAAGCTGTTTCTATCCAGAGGACTGATATCGATAAGTCCTTCCTGTTCACGTTCGAGTCTTTTTATCTTAAGTTCAATATCTTCAACCCGGCGTCTGTAAATTAATTCTGAATCTTCTCCGATCGTGCGTGCACGATCCTCTCTAATCTGATCATTATTCCTTTGTAATGATTCTATAAATCTTGGTTTTAATTCATTTTCCATATCTGATTTTTTTGTGTTATTATTACGCTAATTAAAAAAGACATAGTTCTTTAAATACTATAAGTTTTCAATAACTACAGCAATCACTTTTCTTTTAATATTTTCTGCTTGATTATAGTATTTTATCCTCTCAACAAATCCCTTACTTCCATTAATGCAAAACCTAAAAGGTTTTCACCGTTCCAAAGCAAAGGGTTTTCTGCTCTTTTATCTGTTTCCAGCATTCCAATTCCCCAAATGGTATCATAAGGACTGGCTTCTACCAGGATCTTATCACCTGTTGATAAAAGAAAGTCTTTATATTTCTTGTTTTGTGAGAACTTTAAAAGGTTTCCCTGTTTTACAATCTCATATTTATGTTTATCCCAAAGTTTCGGATCAAAGTTCTTCACTTTTCTTCCCAAAGTTTTCGCCTGATTAGGGCTGGGTGCTTTCAATATTTTTTCTAAAATTTCATCATCATTGAATAATCTTGCTTTACCAGCCATCATATAGTGTTCTGCTGTTTTGTAAACAATTCCATTTTCTTCAAACTGCCCCGTAAACCATTGGCTAAAACACGATTTTGTAATTTCATCCTTAATTGTGTGTCCCCAGAAAAACAAAAACTTTATCCTTTCTTTTTTCTGAAATCTTTCTTTGGTATTTTGTATGGTGTATTTCATATTGTGTTATTTCTACGCAAATGTAATACAATATCAAATTATCATCCAAATTTATTTGTGTCATTTTTACGCTAATAAATATAAATAACTGATTATCAATAATAAAATTTAATTATTATAAATAACACTATATATTAGGTTTTGGTTAAGTCAATGAATTTTTTGTTTATAAAAAAAAACGGACTAAAGCCCGTTTCTATTTTTATCCAAAAGATAAATTTTCAATGTCATATATTTAAGATAGCTCTTAATTGCATTTTAGCCATCACATTTGTTATTATTTGTACTAAATATTGTCATTTGCGGTCAAAAACTACTTGATTTCAAAGTAGAATCCTTGTTCTTCAAGTTCTTTATATTTTTCCTGATTAAAAGTAAAGAGTTTTCCTGGTCTTCCACTCCCCTCTTTTTTGACATTGTTGGTTTCGTTGAGTAATCCATAACTCATTATCTTTTTACGGAAATTTCTTCGATCAATCTCTTGTCCAATAATCGTTTTATAAAGATTTTCAAGATCTGAAAAAGGAAACTCTTCATTGAGAAGATTAAAACCTATCGGCTGGTATTGAATTTTAGTACGAAGCCTTTTTAATGCAATCTCAATAATAGCTTTATGATCAAAAGCTACGGAAGGAAGCTTGTTTACACTAAACCATTGTGCGTCATCCGCATCAGAATCGGCAAACAATTCATGATAAGATGGATTTACAAGCCCTAAATAAGCCACAGAAACCACTCTATTTCGAGGATCCCTACCTACATTACCAAATGTATAGAGTTGTTCCAAAAAATCAGGTTTTATACCAGCCTCTTCATGGAGTTCTCTTTTTACAGCATCATCCAGATTTTCATCATCCAGAACCAGGCCTCCCGGAAGTGCCCAACCACCTTTAAACGGTTCAATGTTTCTTTTGATTAAAAGGATTTGAAGATCTTTTTTATCGAAATACCCGAAAATAACAGCATCTACCGCGACTTTTATATCTTGTAATTTTTTTGGAGACTCCATAAATTAGTTTGCGTTACGAATACACAAAATTACAATTAAAAAATAACTTCTCTTTAATCAATAAAAATTTATTTCTTAAAAGGTTTTTTAGTTTGTTTCAAAACTTTTTTTTCATCTCCATCTAATTTTCTCTGTAATTTTTTGACATCCTCCGCAGGTGGTAAATTTTCAGGGATTATTCCTCTATTTGTAAGCATATTTCTAACAGCAGTATTATTATCTATATGTTCTTCCTCAATTTTTAACTGCCCTTTTAAATTTTTATTTTGAACATTCAAACCAGTCATTTCGGCTGCTAAATCTTTAGCTTTAATACTAATCGTAGGTAAAAAATCAGCTACTGGTCTGCTTTCAGGAACTCTCATTTTTTTCTTTAACATTTGTGTATTTAAGCGGAAAAGAGCTTGATCACCTTTACTTCTTATGACAGCAAATCCTTGACTATCAACTCCTCTATCATATAAAATTCCAGAAAGCTGTTTCTCAGTTTGACTTAATTTTTCACGAGCTTTGATTCTTTCATATTCTAATAACCTCTGTTCCACCAATTCTGCTCTTCTTGTCTGAACAGCAAAATAATTTTGAGCAAAAGATATCTCCTGTTTTCTACTATCTCCATTTTGTGCAATTAAATAACATGCATATCTTGTTAATAAAATATCATCTATTTCTTTTTCCGCTCCCTTCGGCATTTGTATCGTTTTCCTGATATCAGGAAAATGATACTCTATCAGCTCTCCAACATTTTTGCAAGCATCTTTTGCTTTTATAATAACCTTTTCAAAGTTTTCCCATTTACTATATCCCAATAATATTTGTAACTCCCTTGCACTCCAGCATTCTATTCCTTCCAGTTCAGATGCTGCCGCTTCAAATTTATAGAATAAGTCTTGTATTTCTTCTGATTTCATTTAATAATATGATTTTTATAAAAATACAAAAAATCATGTATACTTCTAAAAAGATTAGATCAAAGAGAAATAAAAAACCGCTTCAATCGAAGCGGTTCATATTTTAATCATTAAGCTTTAATACTGCCATAAATGCAGACTGTGGTACTTCTACCCTTCCGATCTGCTTCATTTTCTTCTTACCTTCTTTCTGCTTTTCCAATAGCTTACGCTTTCTGGAAATATCCCCTCCGTAACATTTTGCAGTAACGTCTTTTCTTAAAGCTTTAATTGTTTCCCTTGCAATAACCTTCGTTCCTAACGCTGCCTGAACAGCAATATCAAACTGCTGTCTCGGAATTAATTCACGAAGCTTTTCACACATTCTTTTACCAATATAGTAAGCATTACTATCGTGAATCAAAGATGAAAGAGCATCTACCATATCTCCGTTGATCAGAATATCCATTTTTACAAGCTTAGAAGCTCTGAATCCTATCGGATGATAATCGAATGATGCATACCCTTTAGAGATTGATTTTAATCTGTCATAGAAGTCAAAAACAACTTCAGCCAAAGGCATGTTGAAAATCAATTCTACTCTTTCAGAAGTCAAATAACTTTGATTAACGATTTCTCCTCTTTTTTCAATACAAAGTGTCATTACAGCCCCAACAAAGTCAGACTTTGTAATAATCGAAGCCTTAATAAAAGGTTCTTCTACTCTGTCCATTGTAGAAGGGTCCATCATTTCAGACGGGTTATTAATCAGAATCGGAACTTCCGGTTCTTTTTTAGTATATCCAAAGTAAGATACGTTCGGCACCGTAGTAATCACGTTCATATTGAACTCTCTGTCGAGACGTTCCTGAACAATTTCCATGTGAAGCATTCCCAAAAATCCACAACGGAAACCAAAACCAAGAGCAGCTGAGCTTTCAGGTTCGAAAACCAGAGAAGCATCATTTAGTCGTAATTTTTCTAACGAAAATCTTAATTCTTCAAAATCCTCAGAATCAATCGGATAAATACCGGCAAATACCATTGGCTTCACCTCTTCAAAACCATCAATAGGAGCAGCTGCAGGCTTATCAAAAGATGTGATAGTATCACCTACCTTTACCTCGCGGGCATCTTTAATCCCGGAAACCAGGTATCCTACATCTCCACATTCAACCGTTTTCTTTGGAACCTGTTTTAGTTTTAGAGTCCCTACTTCATCTGCTCCATACTCTTTTCCAGTAGCGAAAAATTTAATTTTTTCGTTTTTAGAAATACTTCCGTTTACCACTTTGAAATAAGCCTCAATCCCCCTGAATGGATTATAAACTGAATCAAAAATCAAAGCCTGAAGTGGAGCTTCCGGATCTCCAACCGGGGCCGGAATTCTTTCTACAATCTGCTCTAATAAATTATGAACTCCCTCTCCTGTTTTTCCTGAAACTCTTAATACATCTTCATATTCACAACCAATTAAATTCATAATTTCATCGGTAACTTCTTCAGGATTTGCAGAAGGAAGATCAATTTTATTTAAAATCGGAATGATCGTCAAATCATTTTCTAATGCTAAATAAAGGTTACTGATCGTTTGTGCCTGAATACTCTGAGCTGCATCCACAATAAGAAGCGCTCCTTCACAAGCTGCAATTGAACGGGAAACTTCATAAGAGAAGTCTACGTGTCCCGGTGTATCAATCAGGTTTAAAATATATTTTTCTCCTTTATACTCATAATCCATTTGGATAGCGTGTGACTTAATAGTAATCCCACGTTCTTTTTCCAAATCCATATCGTCCAGTGTCTGAGACTGTAATTCTCTTTGAGTAACGGTATTGGTATACTCCAAAAGACGGTCTGCCAAGGTACTTTTACCGTGGTCGATATGAGCGATTATGCAAAAATTTCGTATGTTTTTCATTTAAGAATCTTGTAATTTGCAAAGATAAAAAAAAGCGAGAGATTATTGTCTTTCATTATCTTATTGTATTAATTTATTTAATTTTTATCAGAAACATCATCTTCTCCGAAGAAAATTGGTGCTTCATCACTGAAAATTTCTGTAGCTACAGCTTCAGCTAATTCCGGATTAGTTTTCAAAAATATAGGCACCCGTTAATGAATCCAGATAAACATTTGATTCCATGGTTGACCTGAACCCCACTCCATTCATTGCTCCGGCATTTGCATTGGATGAAGAATCAATAGCAGCGCCTATCAGAGCTCCCACTAAACCTCCGGCTACAGCGCCTATCAATACTCCTCCGGTCTTTGCTTCAGCAAAAAGATTCGTTCTGGAAGAATAAATGAAAAATCCTTTGTCGTCTTTCTGGATTTCATCAAAACCCACAGGTGTCAGTTTATAGCCTTTTCCATTTTCTACATAACAGTACATGTTGGAAACAGAGATTTCCTGGCCTTGATGTATCAGTTGTGTAACTTTTCCTTTCTTATTTTTTTTGATATAATAATCAAAAGCGGGCTCCTGGTTACGGAAATGTTGAAAGTCAATATAGACTCCATCTTTAAGGGTTGTATTATTAAATGCTTTATACTCTTTGTTCAGATACTCGTTATATCCGTTAATTTCGCTCTCCGGAATAAAATAACTCGAGGCTATATAAGGATAATAAGAAGCTTTTATAATCTGTGTGAACAGATCAGAGATTCTTCCTGCCAGAAATATGGAAGGATGTACTGTTGTTTTGGGATTGGAGATAATGACATTATTATATCTTCCGATAAAATAATATTTGTCATTTCGTTTGATGAAACTTGAAAGCTTAATTTTAGCTTTTGCATAGGGAAACGGACGGTTGGCATCCTGTTCTTCGTACACTCTAAGATCTTCCAGCATCAGAACAATATCATTATTCCCCAGTGTTTTGTTGTCTCCTGCAAACCAGTTTTCAACCAGTCCTTTGAGATCGTCATTAGCAAATTTAAGCTCAACAGATTCATTTTTATCAGGAATAACTCCTATTTTTTTCTCAGATCTGTTATCAAGAAAAGTCAGGGATCTGGTCAATCCTTTTTTATCCCGAATGTTTTCTTTCAGCTCGATTATTTCTGTCTTTTGGGCCGACAGTAAGGATGTCAGCAAAAAGAAGAAAAATAATTTCTTCATTGGTTAATTTTCCGCAAAAGTATGAATTTAGGTCAAAATCAAACGGCTCTCACAAAAAAAGATTTGTGAGAGCCGTCCAACATTAAAAAAATAAACTATTATGGGTTTTGTTTAGGCCCCGAAGCATTATTTTGGTTTCCGTGAGGTTTTCTTTCGTTCATTTTATCTCTCATCATCCCCTCAGATTGAAACAGCTTCAAGACTTTTTGGCAGGGAATCACCTGCTGCATTTTATCTGCATATTTCTTTCTGTTATCCAATAGCTTCTGTCCTATTTCAAAACTTTGTTGTAGCTTGGCCTTTGCTTCATCATCAGATAAAGTTTCAGGATTAAAGCCTGGATCAAATTGGCTTTTTATCTGTTTCTGACTATCAAGGTATTCATTATAAAGCTGTGTAAATTCTGCTTTATCTCCCGGATCGATATTCAGATTATCCATGATCATATTATTTCTGAATTTCTTCAGTAACTCTTTTCTTTCTTCCGGAGAAAGATTGTTGATGACCTCTTTTCTTTGCTTAGGGTCCATCTTTTTCCAGTCATAATCTGTCCTTTGGGCATTTAAACCAAAACCATAAATAATAAAAAACGTCAATAATATCTTTTTCATCTTTCTTTATTAATTATATAAATCCAAATAAACGTCTTGAGTCGAATTACTTGCTAATTCTGCAATTTCAGAATTGGAAAACGAATCCAGATATTCATTTACTTTCGTTTCTTCTTTTCTAGTAGCAGCTTTCACCGGTTGATGTGGTTCTGCATTTTTTCCATTATCGTTTTTCAAAGAATAAACGTTATTATTTTTCTGATTTTCAACCGTTTGATTATTATTTTCAATAGAAGTTAAATCGGCTTTCAATGTTTCGTATGCGAGTTCACTTTCTGTTTTAGGTTCTCCTTTATGGATAGCATAAGTATCCTTAGCATTCAAATTCTTTTCTATAGAATCATCACCGGAATTAAAAACATAAGTTGCTCCAAAAACCAAAGCCAATGATGCAGCTGCTGCATACATCCAATTCAATTTAAAGACAGGGGCTTTTTTGCTCGTCTTTATATCATTCATAACTTTTACCTGAATGCTTTCAAACAAGCCATCAGGAACTGTGTAAATGTTTTTACGCTCTAATTTTTCTACGTCGAACTCTTTCATCTTTGTTTTTCAAAAATTATTTCTCGTAATTTTCTTTAATATAATCTTCTATTTTTTGTTTGGCATAATGATAATTGGTCTTTAAAGTCCCTACCGACATATCAACAATTTTTGATATTTCTTCGTAAGGTAAATCATCATAATACCGCATCATAAATACCAGTTTCTGCTTTTCGGGCAGACTTTGTATAGCGTTCTGTAATAATATTTGTATTTCCTCTGCATTTCCTTCTGTATTATCAGCCACAAGATTCTGCATATGATATTCTGCATCTTCATCAGTTTTCTTCATCTTCTTCATTTTGTTGACCTGCTGTAGTGCTTCGTTGGTAGCGATTCTGTACAGCCAGGTATACAACTGACTATCATTTTTGAACTGGTGAAAATTCTGATAAGCTTTAATAAAAGTCTCCTGCAATGTATCTTGAGCAAGATCTCCGTCCACAATAATTCTTCTTATGTGCCAGTACAATCTGCTTTGGTAGGCATCCATCAAGGCACGGACGCCTTTATCCTGGGTCCGTGGGTTTTGCATCAACGAAATAATTTCCGCGTCCTTAATCTTCATAAGATGCTTTCCTTTTTTTGGATTACAAAAATAACTGAAAGTTAAATTATTTATTAAATTTTTACTCAAAATATCAAAATAATTTGAGATAGTTAGATAATAAGCCCTAGACTACAGGCAATAAGTGTGCCCATCATAAAATTCCTGATAGTACTCTTGTTTCTTCCTTTTTTGTACTCGGGTTAAAACCTTATATTTGTTATATGCAAATTGTAATGATCGGTTCCGGAAATGTTGCTTATCACATGGCAAAAGCTTTCATGTTGAAAGGCATTCCCTTGGCCCAGATTTTTGGCAGGAACGAAAAAGAATTGAATAAAATTTCTGTAGAATTGGATATCCCCTATTCCACAGAACGATTGGAAGATGCAGATCTGTATATCATCTGTGTAAGTGATAATTCTGTAGAAGATGTTTCAAAAATCATTTCTAAGAAGAATTGTCTGGTTTCTCATACTTCAGGTTCCCTCCCTAAAGAGATTTTGGCCGGAGAATATAGAAAGGCAAGTTTGTATCCGTTACAGACATTTTCAAAATCAAAAGAATTAGAATATGAAAAGATTCCTTTTTTCATTGAAGCTGAAAATGAAGAGGATAAAAAGATTTTATTTGAAATTGCCTCTAGAATTTCAAAAAATGTCATGGAAAGCAATCATGAGAAAAGAAAATATATCCACCTTACAGCAGTTTTTGCCTGTAATTTTGTAAATCATCTTTTTTCCAGAGCAAAAGAAGTTTCAGATTCCCAGAATATTCCATTTGATTATTTTTTACCATTGATTGATGAAACTGTACAAAAAATTCATGAAATGGACCCTAAAACGGCCCAAACCGGACCTGCTGTAAGAAATGATGTAAGAATATTGGAATTGCATGAACAGCTATTACAAGGTGAAAGCCTTGAAATTTATAAAACAATGAATCATTCTATTCAAAAAATGTATGAGTTATAAAGAGAAGTTAAAAGATATTAAGGCATTTGTATTTGATGTAGACGGTGTTTTTACAGACGGAAGTGTTTATTTATTACCCGGAGGAAATATGTGCAGGGTGATGAATGTTTTGGACGGGTACGCAGTCGTTAAAGCCTTAAAAAACAATTATTTAATCGGAGTCATTACTGGAGGAAATGATGAGATGGTAAAACATAGGATCAATTATCTTGGAATCAAAGATTACTATCCGAAATCTCACAATAAGATAGCTGATTTTGAAGATTTTAAAAAGAAATACAATCTTCAAAATGAAGAAATCTTAACGATGGGTGATGATCTGCCGGATATCCATATCATGGAAAATTCTGCAATTGCAGCATGCCCTGAAAATGCCGTCCCGGAAGTAAAGGGAATTTCCCATTATATTTCTCCTAAAAAAGGAGGAAGCGGTGCTGTGCGTGATGTGATTGAACAGGTAATGAAAGTTCAGGGAAACTGGCATGATGATAACACCCAATCTGTATAATGATGAAATTATTATTAGCATCACAGTCACCAAGGAGAAAAGAGTTACTTTCAAATCTTGGTTTTGAATTTGAAGTAGTAAAAATAGACTGTGAAGAAATTCTTCCCGAACACATAAAAATTGAGGAAGCCGCAGCTTATTTATCTGATTTAAAAGCGGAAGCCTTCAGAAGTTTAAACCCGGATGAAGTTCTGTTAACGTCAGATACGGTTGTCGCTATTGACAATCAGATTCTTGGAAAACCTCAAAATGAAGCCGATGCCCGGAAAATGCTCTGTAATCTTTCCGGAAAAACTCATCAGGTGTATACCGGAATTACCATTAAAACAGCAGATAAAACGATTACAGAAACAGATGTAGCCGATGTTACTTTTGATGAAATCACAGATGATGAAATTAAGTATTATATTCAAAATTATAAGCCTTTTGACAAAGCGGGAAGCTATGGTATCCAGGAATGGTTGGGAATGGCAAAAATCAGAAAAATGACCGGAAGCTTTTATACAATCATGGGTCTCCCTACTCATCTGGTTTACAAAATTTTGAAAGAAATATAAATATTATTCATTATAAAATTTTATTATTTTTACAAAATTATCAAGCTATTGATAATAAAAAACTGATAAGCGAGTTATATTTGAATAATGAAAAAGAATATTTTATTCCTTTTAGTAATACTTCTTATTGCTTCCTGTGCTACCAAAACAAAAAAGCCGGAGCAACGATCTAAGCTATTAAAAGGATTTAACACATATTACAACACCCTCTTTAATGCTAAAGATGCATTGAATAATGAGTTTACGACCAGGGATAAAAATCATAAAGACAATTTTTATGCTCCTTATATTCCTATTTTGACGTATGAAGAACAACCTTTAGGAAGTGATCTTGGCCAGTCAACTGCATTTGCAGAAAACTCTATGAAAATGGCCGAAGTAGCTAACAATCCTTCTGGTAGAAATTCCGGACCTCCGAATATCCCCGGGGGACCTGGAAATACTCCTGAACGACCTGATGCTACTGCTGCTAAAGGGGCAACTACCTTAGAAATTGCTGAAGCTAAAGCGCTAAAAGCGATCAATAAGTATTCGGTTACCAGAAATGGGGAAGAAAAAAATAAGCAGATCTTCAATGCCTATATGATTCTTGCCCAATCAAGAATTTATCAAAATAAACCTTTGGATGCCTTGGACGCTCTGAATTATGTTTTCACTCACATGAAAGATGATAAAAGGATTCCGCTGGCAAGAATTTATCAGGGTTTGGCTTATGATAAAATCAAAGATTATCACAGAGCTCATGAGACTTTTGCGAAACTGAAGGGAGAAGATATCAATAAAAGTTACGCAAAGCTGCTAAGCATTTATTATTCAGAATCTCTTTTAGCTGCCGGAAAGAAAGAAGAAGCAGCCAAAGAACTTGACCAGGCTTATGAACTGAATTCCAATAATAAATTAAAAAGTAGAATTGCTTATCTAAGAGGACAGGTTCTTGAAAACCTTGGTCAAAATGATAAAGCAAGAGAAAGTTACACGGCTGCTTACAAATACGCCAATGATTTCGAGTTTGAAGTAAAATCTCAAATTGCTATTGCCAAAACCTTCAATGGTAAGGGTGATTATAACGGAGCTAAAAACTATTTGGAAAGCATTAGTAAAAAGGGAACTTATGGATCCAGAAAAAATGAATTTTACTATGCTTTAGGGCTGATGGCCAACAAAGCAGGGAAAAAAGATGAAGCACAACAGTTTTTCAGAAAGTCTTTATTTGAAAAGGTGTCTGATCCACAAATCCGTGGATTAACGTACTATGAAATAGGAAAAAGTTATCTCGAAAAAAATGATTATATCGGTGCCGGAACTTATTATGATTCCGCTCTTACCGTAATGACTTATGAGCCTTCTAAAATCTTGTTAAAAGATCAATCTGAATACATTAAAAAGATCTCTAAAAATTATTATTTGATCAAAAAGAATGATAGTATTCTTTCTTTGGCAAAGATGAATGATGCCCAAAGAACAGACTTTTTTTCAAAGTATATTGCCAAACTGAAGGTTAAAGAAGAAAAAGCGGAACAGGAAAGAAAGCGTGCAGAAAGAAGCAAAGGTTTTGATACGGGAGATTATAATGCCAATTCAATTTTTGCCAATAATGCCAATGCTTTTGAAGATTTCGGTGTAACCACAAAAGGCTTTTACTTTAGTAATACCGGAACAATAAGTAAAGGAACTTCTTCTTTTAAGCAGATTTGGGGAGATAGAGCGCTTGTTGACAACTGGCGTTTTTCGAAGAAAATGGCTTCTATCGAAGATATGAAAAATGAGGCTTTAGGGGTAACTTCTGCACCTAACCCAAGACGTTTTGAACCGGCATATTATATCGAACAAATTCCTACGGATCAAAGTAAACTGTCACAACTAAAAAAAGACAGAGATACGGCGTCTTTAGGGCTTGGTATTATGTACCAGAACTATTTTACCAATACTCCCCTAGCAACAAAAACATTATATGATCTTGTTGATGTAAAACCGGAAGAAAAAGTAATGCTTCAGGCTTTGTATGAGATTTTTGCCATGAATTATGAGAAAAATCCTCAAGCTTCGGAAAGAGCAAAGCAAATCCTTATTACAGATTATCCGTATACTTCGTTCGCTGAATTTGCAAGAAACCCTAAAAACAATTCATTTGTAAAATCAACAGAAGATGTCGAAAATGAGTATAAAAAGGCCTATGCCCTTTTTGAATCGGAAAAATTTGGAGAAAGTAGAAATATTATTGATCAAACAATTCAAAAATATCCTAAAGATGCACTTGTTCCAAAATTGTATTTGTTAAATGCTTTCAATGCAGGAAAATCCAGTGGAAAAGAAGTGATGATCTTACAACTCGAGCAGATTGCCCTGAATTATTCCAAAACACCTGAAGGGATAAGAGCCAAAGAAATGCTGAATTATCTGAAAAGCGATATCAGTTTCCAGGCTACTGATAATAAAGGAAACGCCATCCCTCAACAGCCAGGAACAGGAGCTCCGGTTCAGCCTAATCAGCCACAGAACAATAATGTCCCTCAAATGCAAAATGGAATACCACAAAATCCGGGAAATAATAATATTCAACAAATGGATATGAATCAGACTCCTAAAAAACCTGGTAATAACCAACAACAAAAAATTAAAAAAGCTGAAGAGAACAAACCTAGCTCAGGTGTCCCTCCAAAACCTCAATAAATAAAAAAAGCGAAGAATAAATCTTCGCTTTTTTATTTTGTATGTCATGAAAGATCATGAACTCTTTTTCTTTACTCCATGGAAATCTTTTAGATAAAAAGGCTCGAAATAAGCGGTATCTTCAAATTCCTTATTTTCTATCTTTTCTAATGTTCTTTTAACCAGATGTTGTGCAGAAGGATACACATCTTCTTTAAATTCAGCATTAGGAAGGTCTACAATTTCTTTCGTTTTCTTTGCTCCATCCCCTATAAAGATCACTTTTTTATCTTTAAATTCTTCAAAAGAATTTTCATCCAGAATTTTAGCTTCAGTCTCTGAAACTTCTTTTCCTGTAGCACCGTCATAAACGGCCGTATAAACCTCCATTCTTCTTGCATCGATCAATGGCACTATAAAATCATAGTTTTGCCCTAAAAAAGGCTCTATCATGCTTTCAAGAGAATTAACGGTAATCAATGGTACCTGCAGGCCATAGCAAAAGCCTTTTGCTGAGGCTGCTCCGATTCTTAAACCTGTATAAGATCCCGGTCCCTTTCCCAGAGATACAGCATCTATTTCTTTAAGAGAAATCCCTGCTCCCTCCAACGCCCACTCTACGTAGCTGTGAAGGCTCTCAGATTGTTTATAATTTTCAGAAACTTCTTCACAAAGGCACAATAACTTTTCGTTATCAGATACTGCTACTGAACAATTTTTAGAAGAGGTTTCAAGATATAAGATTTTCATAGGATATGTAACAATTTAACCAAATAACAATCTACGATAATCAGATTGTCATTTTATTTTTTACAAATTTACTCCTTTATTTTGAGACTATTTTCTGTAGATTGTTCTTGGTTCTGACTGTGCACTTGGATAGATGGTCATATCAGAAATTGTTACATGTTTAGGAGCATTTACGCAATAAGCAATAGCATCTGCGATATCTTCTGCTTTCAAAGGCTCATATCCGGCGTATACATTAGCCGCCTTTTCATTATCTCCTTTGAATCTTACCAAAGAAAAATCTGTTTCTACTGCCCCCGGCTGGATATTGGTTATTTTAATTCCAAACTCCGTAAGCTCCAACCTCATCCCTTCTGAGATTACATCTACTGCTTTCTTAGTAGCACAATATACTACCCCATTAGCATACGTTTGTCTGGCAGCTACAGAACTAATATTAATAATATGACCTAAATTTTTAGTTTTCATTCTTGGAATAATCATTTTAGATACATACAAAAGTCCTTTCACATTCCCTTCAATCATAGAATCCCAATCATCGGTCTTTCCCTCCGAAAGTGGATCTAAGCCATGGGCATTACCTGCATTATTGATCAGAACATCAATATCTTTCCATTCTTCAGGAAGAGAATTGATCGCTGCTTCTACTTCGTCCAGATTTCTCACATCAAACATTAAACTAAATATTTCGGTAAATTGAGAGAGTTCAGATTTTAGAGACTCTAAAATGTCCGTTCTTCTTCCACAAATAATAATTCTGTTTCCTTGTTTTGCAAATAATTCTGTCGTGGATTTTCCTATTCCCGAAGTAGCTCCGGTTATTAATATTGTCTTCATAAAATTGATTATTTATTTACATACTGAAACCTTGTATCAATTAGCATCAAATGACTGAAAGGCATCGATGATATGGTCAATAATTAAGTTTCTTTTTTCATCTCGAAGAACAGAAATGATATCAAATCTTACTTCCTGATCTTTATTAAATTCTTCCAGATAGTGATTAGCCGCAGAAACAATAGATTTAATTTTCGTTTTGGTCACAGCTTCCTGAGGGAGCATAAAAATATCTGTAGATCTTGCTTTTACTTCAGTAATAATGATCATGCCTTCTTTTTCAGCAATAATATCAATTTCTGCCTTTTGAAATCTAAAGTTTTTAACCAGAATTTTATAACCGTTTTTCTGAAGATAATCAGCGGCCAGATCTTCTGCAATTTTTCCAAAGTCGTTGTGATCAGCCATATTGAAGCAGGGGGTTTTAGAGTGGGAGAGTACTAAAATTCTACTTTTACCTTGTTATTTATTTCTACCTTAACATTACTTCCTATTAACAAAGGTCTGTTATCTTTGATATGCCCATTTGGAAAGCCAAATAAAACCGGGAATTTATATTTTGAAATTCTTTCTGAGATCAATTTATAAGCGAACTCGTCAAAACTTTCTTCATAATTTTTGTTATCTTTTTCATCCCCCATATTAGTCATTCCTCCTACGATAAGTCCTTTAATTTTTTTGAAGACTCCCGCCAGTTCTAAACTCATAATCATTCTGTCCAAGGCATAGAAATTTTCTCCAATATCTTCAATGAATAAAATTTTATCTTTAAAATCAAAAGAGTATTGAGTTCCCAAAAGGGCATAGATAAGCGCTAAGTTTCCTCCAACTAATTCTCCTTCAATATTTCCTTCTTTATTTAATTGGTGGGATTTTAGGCTATATTTAGGTGCTTTCCCTTTCAGAATATCAAAAATAAGATCATAGCTTTCATCTGTTACTCCAAAACTGGATGTTTTGATTGTCTGTCCATGAATAGAAACAAATCCTTTTTTCAATAGATAACTTTGAATGACGGTATTGTCTGAATAACCGATATACCATTTCGGATTTTCTTCGAAGTTTCTCAACTTCAAATGCTGGATGAGATGCTGACATCCATAGCCTCCTCTTGAAGCCCATACAGCACCAATTTCCTTATCGTTTAAAGCCCAATTGATATCTTTAATTCTTTCCTTTTCCGTTCCGGCATAATTATAACCATTTGAAAATTTGGTGTAAAGATGCTCTCCTAAAACAGGTTCAAAACCTTTACTTTTAATCATTTTAATTCCCTTTTCTAATTGTGAAGCATCTACAGCTCCAGCAGGGGAAATAACGGCTATTTTATCACCTTTTTTAAGTGATTTCGGAAAGATATTTTTTTTCATTTTGTCTTTTGGTATTTTACTTCTTTCTTTTCTGCTTCTTCCAGCTGTCTTTCAAATTGATTGAATTTTTTGAAACTCTGTAAGAAAATAAAGAAACTGAATATAATAAGAATGACGCCAACAACTCTTCTGATCTGATTGGCTAATTTCTGAGTAAGTTTATCGTGAAATTGTTTCGCCAGGAAAATTTTAGCAAGGTCAATACCAAGATAGGTACCCAATACAATGCTTATATATAAAATAAAACTGCTGGTGTCCGGATATTGATTCCTTACGGAAATTACCGTTACCAGCCAGAAAAGAATAACTCCAACATTTAAAAGATTAAAGAAAAAACCATTAAAAAAAGTTTTAATATAGTTTTGGCTAATGATTTTATCTTCCCCCGGCATATGCATTTTGGTTTTTGTGACCAGCATTACAATTCCATAAATAAAAATAAGAATAGATGTGATTCTGTAAAAGCCAGGATGTTTATCAATTAAGGTTACAATATCCGAACTGGCATAGTATGCCGCTACAATACATAACAAATCTGCACTGATTACTCCAAGATCTAATGATAAGGCATGTCTGGGGCCTCTGGAAAAGCTAGTTTCAATTAACAGGAAAAATATGGGCCCTATAAAAACAAGACTCAACATGAATCCTAATATGATGGCAGATAGTACAAGTTCTAGCATTTAATGTGATTTAAAATGAAAAAAATTTCATTTCGTTTTATACAAAGTTATACTTTATGATTTAATTATTCAATAAAGATGTGATATATCAACTTTATTTTCATAGCAAATCGGAATCAGATTTTTTTAAATAAGTTGTAAGCGGGGAGAGGGAAGAGCTTACCCAAAAAACAGGATCAGTCCCAAAAGTTGTGGGCTAGGTAAAAAATTAATTAATCTGAAGAAAAAAATGAATTATCTTTTTACTCCTCTAAGTTTTATATTGGAATTTTATTTCAACGCAAAGACAAGATTCAATTCATTATTGATAAGAGAGCTAAGAAAGCGACAAAAGTCGCTGATGAAGCGATCTAGATAGGCGTACGCTTAGAAAGAATCAATACAATTGATTCAGTCTTTGCTTCCTAAAATACAATACCGGATAATAGAAATCCTTTGCGTTACATTTTAAAATTAAATAGATCTAAATATTCTAAGCCCACAACTTTTGCTCTTGTTCCAAAAAATAAATCAGTTTATAAATCGTAAAGAGCAAAGAGGCCATTCCTGTCGGAATGGCCTCTTTTATATTTTTTTACCAGTATTCGTTTTTAATCATCTGAGTTCTCATATTCTGAACAATTATCATTAAAAATAAACTGATAATCCTTTCTTACTTTAAGTCCGAAAATACCTCTTTCAAATGTATAAATAACTTGGTTTTTGAATAACATCCGTTTATAATCAATAAAAAAACTTCTCGTCATAAATGAATATTCGTATGCATTTCCACTCAAATATACATAAGTTGTTTTCCCCTTTTAATGACTATATTTTCCTCCAACTTCAGCAACCATATTTTTATAACAATATGTTTCTTTTACTGGATTCATCGATGTAAGATAATTTATCAAAAAGAATCCATTGATTATCATTGGAAATGTGACTCCAAAAAAATATTTTTTCCCTTGTTTTTCAATGTTAATAATATTTCTTTTGATTAAAATAATACATAAAACGATAAGGATTGTTATCACTAGTACAAACAGATAAAAATTGATAACCGTATTAAATATTACTGTTATCAATAATATTACATTTAAAATACTAAATACAATATATTTATCTATTCTCATCATTATTTCACAATCTGGAAATCGAGCTGTTTTTGAATCAAATTAGCCTTCACCACTTTGATCTGAACTTCGTCTCCCAGCTGATATTTATTTCCGTGTCTTATTCCGTAGACAGCATGTGTTTTTGCATCGTACATATAAGAGTCATCCACTAAATCTCTTAATTTAATCAAACCTTCTGCACCGTTTTCAGGAATTTCTACCCAGAAACCGAATTCCGCCACTCCGGAAATCACTCCCGTGAACGTTTCACCAAGATGTTTTTCCATAAATTTCACCTGCATAAATTTGATGGAATCCCTTTCTGCATCAGCTGCCAATCTTTCCATCGAACTGCAATGTTTTGCCTTTTCTTCTAATTCCGCTCTGTTTGGAGATTTTCCTCCATCCAAATAATGTTGAAGCAAACGGTGAGCAATCAAATCCGGATAACGACGAATAGGCGAGGTAAAGTGAGTATAATATTCAAAGCCTAGACCGTAATGCCCGATCGGCTCTGTAGAATATACCGCCTTACTCATACTTCTCATAGCTAACGTTTCAATCATATTTTCTTCACCTTTACCTTTGACATCATGAAGTAATTTGTTCAAAGATTCCGCTACTTTCTTCGTATTGGCAAGATTCATTTTATACCCAAAAGTGGCTACAAAATCTCTTAATGATTCTAATTTTGCAGGATCCGGATCGTCGTGAACCCTATAAATAAATGTATTATTCGTTATTTCACCTTTTCTGGTTAAGGATACGAATTCAGATACTTTTTTATTGGCTAAAAGCATAAATTCTTCAATCAGGTGATTAGAATCTTTACTTATTTTAAAATAAACTCCAATAGGTTCATTGTTTTCGTCCAAATTAAATCTTACTTCACTTCTATCAAAAGTAATCGCCCCTTTTCTGATACGTTCATGACGCATAATCTTTGCCAGCTTGTCAAGAGCATTAATCTCTTCCGCTAAATCGCCTTCGCCAGTTTCTATACGTTCCTGAGCTTCTTCATAGGTAAATCTTCTATCAGAGTGAATGACCGTTCTTCCGAACCATTGTTTCTGGATTTCTGCCTGATCATTAAGTTCAAAAACCGCAGAGAAAGTATATTTATCCTCATTCGGTCGAAGAGAACAAACATCATTACTCAATACTTCCGGTAACATCGGAACCACTCTGTCCACTAAATATACGGAAGTAGCTCTCTGATAAGCTTCATCGTCCAAAATTGTTCCCGGAACCACATAATGGGATACATCAGCAATATGAACCCCGATTTCCCAGTTTCCGTTTTCCAGTTTTCTTATGGATAGGGCATCATCGAAATCTTTCGCATCCTTAGGGTCAATGGTAAACGTACAGATTTTACGCATATCCCAACGTTTTGCAACTTCTTCATCAGTAATACTTCTGTCAATTTTATCTGCATCCAATTCCACTTCTTGTGGGAACTCATAAGGCAATCCATATTCTGCGAGAATAGAGTGGATTTCAGTTTCATGTTCCCCCGGAGCCCCTAATACTTGTATAATTTCTCCCTCTGGGTTTTTATCACCAGGTTTCCATTCTGTCATTTTGACAATTACTTTATCTCCATCTTCGGCATTATTAAACTTTGTCTTTGGAATAAAGATATCCGTGTTGATCGATTTTTTATCACAAACAACGAATCCAAAATCCTTGTGGGAAACCTTCTGAAAAGTTCCTACAAACTCTGTTCTGGTTCTTTCCAAAACTTCCAAAACGGAGCCTTCTAATTTCTTTCCTTTATAATGATAAGTTATAATAAGAACCTTATCTCCTTGTAAGGCATCTTTCACATTTTTGGCATGAATGAAGATATCATCTTCCATTCCTTCCACATTTACATAAGCATTTCCGCTTTGATTAAAATCAATAATTCCGGTAAGAGTGCCTGCGATTTTTAAATTCACAATATATTTTCCACGCTCAACTTCTTTGATCTTTTCGGAACCCTGAAGTTTATGCAAAGCCTGAATGACAAGTTCTCTTTGTCTCGGATTTTTATAATCTATTCCGTCCGCGATTTGCTTATAATTATAAATTTTTGATGAATTTGCATTCATGAAACGGAGAATCAATCTTCCGATCTCCATCATTTTTAAATCATTTTTATGACTTATATATTTTCTTTTTTTTGGCATTTTTAATTTTCTTTTTAATTGTTTAGGTTGTATCTTCAATAAAACCTTTCCAAACTTTGCTCTATAATATTATAGATAAAGATAGTTTATTTTTATGTTCTGATTTCTTTACTAAACCGTTAGCACTATACTTTTAAATCTACTTAAAACGGGAGCTTTAGTTTTATATAAATTTACTACAAATTTGGAGAAGAGAAGAGAAACCTTCTTATAAAATATATTTAAATATTGTAAAGGCTCTTGATGAGAATAATAGAGTGTAATTTCTATTGGCACTGCAAATGTACAAATAAAAAATAAATAAGGCTTGCAATACGAATTACAAGCCTTAGTATATTTAGCAAACAGCGATTTTATCAACTCGGTTTTGGTGTCTTCCGCCTTCGAAATCTGTTGAAAGAAATTTATCTACAATTTCAATCGCCAGTTCTTTTGAGATGAACCTTGCCGGCATGGAGATCATATTAGCATCATTATGTTGTCTTGCCAATGTTGCAATCTCCGGCATCCAGCATAATGCACATCTGATCTTCTGATGTTTGTTCGCTGTGATCTGTACTCCGTTTCCACTTCCACAGATCAAAATTCCCAGCTCATTCTCTCCGTTTTCCACAGAGGTTGCAGCAGGGTGAACAAAGTCCGGATAATCCACACTGTTTGTGGAAAACGTGCCAAAATCTTGAACATCAAACTGTTCTGAGAGGTAGTTTTTAACAATCTCTTTGTATTCGTACCCAGCATGGTCTGCAGCGATAGCAATTTTTCTTTTCATAATACTCTTATTAAGCCTTTTTAGATTTTATTTCCTTACAAAGGTAAGAATAATAACAATTGATGTTAGTAAACGGGGAGTTAATTGTGAAAAGGCATGTTAATAAGTGTGGAAAACTTTTATCAACTTTCTATTTTTAAAGATCAATTTATTTCGTAATAGAAAATGTTTTCCGAAATTTTAATCACAACTTTCCAATTATTTTCTTCAGTTACTCCCAGTCTTATCCATAATAAAATAACTAATATTTACTTTTAAGCAAAGTTATTAACAGTTGTGAATAACTATGTTAAAAGCTCTATTTACAGAAGTTTATAATGTGGATTAATTATGAGTTTAATAAAAATTATATGTGATCAACTTTTAGCATAAAACTTATCCCCGAAACTAACAACACTTAACAACAACTACATTATTCTTTTTTTTAAAAGAGAAAAAATTGTTGATTAATGGGTGATTGGGGATGGGGAAAGTTTTTGAAAAGTTTTATTTGAATGGATCTGTTGAAAAAGTTTAAAACCTTACATTTGTGAAACGAAAATTCAAAGAAGTTGATGAAGTGGGTCTGATGAAATTTGCTGGAAAAGAACCAGAGGAGAATATGGCGATTGAATACATTCTTTGAGAAAAATAAAATAAATCTACATATGAAAACAATCAATGATTTCAATTTTAGGGATAAGAAAGCCCTGGTAAGAGTGGACTTCAATGTACCACAGGACGATCAGCTAAACGTAACAGACAATACCAGAATAGTGGCAGTAAAGCCAACTGTTGAAAAAATTCTTAAGGATGGAGGTTCTGTCATTTTAATGACGCACCTTGGCCGACCTAAAGGTGAAGTTAAAGATGAGTTTTCTCTTAAACATATTGTAGGTGAAGTTTCTTCTGTCCTTGGACAAGAAGTGAAATTCGTTGATGAATGTATAGGTGAAAAAGCAGAAAAAGCTGCTGCTGAATTGAAACCTGGAGAGATCTTATTATTAGAAAATGTACGTTTTCATAATGAAGAGGAAAAAGGGGATGAAGCCTTTGCGGAGCAACTTTCAAAATTAGGAGATGCTTATGTAAATGATGCATTCGGAACAGCACACAGAGCTCATGCTTCTACTGCAGTAATTGCAAAATTCTTTCCATCAACTAAATTTTTCGGTTTATTGATGGATAAAGAACTTCAAGCCATCGATAAAGTATTGAAAAGTGGTGAAAGACCAGTTACCGCAATTTTAGGTGGATCTAAGGTTTCAACTAAAATTACCATTATAGAAAATATACTTCCAGCTATAGATAATTTGATTATTGGAGGAGGTATGGCATTTACATTTATTAAGGCTTTAGGCGGAAAAATCGGAAACTCATTAGTAGAAGAAGATAAACTTCCACTGGCATTGGAAATTTTAGGTAAAGCAAAAGAGCATAAAGTAAAAGTGTATTTACCATCTGATGCTATTATCGCTGAAAGCTTTAGTAATGATGTTGAGAGAAAAGAAGCAGATATTTATGCAATTCCTGAAGGATGGATGGGATTGGATGCTGGGCATAAGTCTAGAGATCAGTTCAATGATGTATTATTAAATTCAAGAACAATTCTTTGGAATGGTCCAATCGGAGTTTTTGAAATGTCACATTTTGCTGGCGGAACTGTTGCACTGGGTGACAGTATTGCTGAAGCAACAAGATTAGGAGCTTTCTCTTTAGTAGGAGGTGGTGATAGTGTTGCTTTCGTTAAGCAGTTTGGCTACGCTGATAAAGTAAGTTATGTTTCTACAGGTGGTGGAGCAATGCTTGAAAGTCTTGAAGGACTTGAGTTACCAGGTGTGGCTGCTATCAATAATTAATAGAGAATGAAATACTAAACATTTTAAACCTGCTAATAATTTTAGCAGGTTTTTTTATCCTTGAATACTTTCAAAAAAACTAGAATTAATCAGGAATTATAATGATTTCAGATATAACTATATGTTATGATAAGGTTAGGATATTTTAATTTTGAATCTCAGTAAGTACAGGTAAAAAGGTTTCTGATTTTGTTCTTTTTTTTCTCAATTTGTGACTTGATTTTCGGATGTAAATTTTTAAAATTTTTCTTTTTTTGAATAATAGGAAATTTGGTTTTTTAAATTATGATGTGAAAATTTGGAACACAATTTTTTAGTGAAATTATATTTTAATTTTTAAAATTCAATTTAAATATTTAATTCTATTTTTTTTTCTGGTTAAGTTGAGTCGAAGTCTGATTTACTTTTTTTCAAAATTTAGAATGGCAGTACTTTTTTAGTAGAGAAAATATTGGGGAGTTTTGATTTAGATTGAATCTTTATTTTTCGATATTGAATTTTTATATGATAAAATATTAAATATTCAGATTTTTCTTTTGAGTCGAATTTCTTCTAATAATTTTTTGATGATTGTAAATTTTAAAAATCCAAATTTCTTTTTATGAAAATATAATTTTCTTAGTAATAGAAAATAGAGTAGGGTGGTCCTGTCCTTGAATTTTTATGAATTTTTTTATTCAAAATTTTTTTGGCAAAATATTTTGAAGTAAACATCATTTTCTTTAAAAATAAACAAAAATTGACCTTCAGAATTACCTTAAAAATCGAAAAATATTATTTTTTAGGGTATTTGTATGTAAAATCGAATTAAAGGCCTAATTAGTGTGTTTTTGCAAGAATTTTTCTTTTAATTTCTTTATTTCCCCTCAATTTTGCTATTTTAAAATTTTCTTTAATAAGTAAATCATTAAAAATCTTATTAATGAGAATTTTTAAGAAAAGTCAACTTTTTGATTTTCAATACGTGAAATTTTTTATTTCTTTTTTATTGATATTTTTCCTTTCTCTCCCAATTCTGTTTTTTTATGAAATAGAGTAGGGGAGTTCTCTTTTAAAATTTATTTTAATTTGTGTTTTTTGGAAAAGTTGAACTCCAGGATAATTTAAAAAATAAAAACTCAGGAACGGTTTCCTAAGTTTTTATGATTTTTTATATAAAATGCTGAAAATTGACCTTCAGAAATGGCTTAAAAATCGATTTTCTATCTTTTTTCGATAATATATATCAAACTAGAAAATTCGCTTGAAAAAAGAGCCTTTGCGTTCGAAATTGTTCCGTAAACTAGTGCTTTTAACCAAAAAAGAGGTGATTTTTTATATTTTTCGCTTAACATTGAGATGTAATATGAGTCCAGAACGAGAGGTTTTATTTTTCTTAGTTTCCAGTCTGGTTTTTTAGAAATTAAATTTTCCATTCCATTTTTTGAGAAATGATAAATGTGTCTCGGTACATCATAAGCTGCCCAATATTCTTTATAATGTATGGCATCATAAGAAGTAGGATTGGGAACTGCAATGATCAGCAATCCTTTTTCCTTTAATTTCTCGTGAAAAATGGCTAGCATTTCATCCTGATTCTCGACATGTTCAAATACATGCCATAAAGTGATAGCGTCTAAACTATTATCTTCAATTTTGTGGATATTGTCTAGTATAGTTGATTTTACTATTTTTCCCTGTGCTGCTTTTCTTGCATCTGCATCTGGTTCAAAGCCGAAAGTTTCAAAATCATTCTCAATGTACTTTACAAATTCTCCGGCACCACATCCATAATCAAGAACTTTGGATCCTTTTTTAATTCTGTCAATTAAAATATTTTTCTTGTATTGCAGATTAAAAGATTGAAGAAACTTGTATAGTTTTTCTTTCAGACTTCCTGAATCCTGATGATGAGAAATATAATCTTCGCTTTCGTAATATTTGGAAATATTGGATGGAATAGGGGAGGTTTTGAATACCCCTTTTGTTTCTGTTTCTTTTATTTCAAATATTTCTTGTGAAAGAAAATGATCTTTTATTTTCATTGAAGTCGTTATCTGTTATATTAAAAAATTAAGATATTCAGAGGGTGATATACACTCATAAATACCTTAATTTTTGCTTTATTTTTTTTAATGTTTCACGTGAAACATTTCTTTTTTAACGGCCTAAATACACTAGTAAAACGTTTATATCGGCCGGAGAAACCCCACTTATTCTTCCTGCCTGTGCAATCGTTTTAGGGCGTACATTCGACATCTTCTGTTTTGCTTCCGCTGAAAGGCTTGAAAGCTTGGTATAATCAAAATCTTCAGGAATTTTAATATTTTCTAAACGATTTAATTTAGCAACATTTTCCTTTTCCTTCTCAATATACCCTCTGTATTTGATATTGATTTCAGCTTGTTCCCTTACTTCATCATTATATGCAGAAGATTTTTCCTTGATGAAATCAATTTCATCAAGTTTTTCTAAGGTCATATTTGGTCTTGTAAGGATTTGAGAAGCTCTGTAGGCCTGATCTACCGGGCTACTTTCTATAGACTCGAGAATAGGATTAATAACGCCTGGTTTTAAAGAAGTTTCTCTAAGAAATTCTTCAAGTGATTGACTTTCAGATATTTTCGATTCTACTCTTCTTAATCTATCTTCTTTTGCTAATCCTAATTGATATGCCTTTTCAGTTAATCTGATGTCTGCATTATCTTGTCTTAATAGTAGTCTGTATTCGGCACGTGAAGTAAACATTCTGTATGGTTCTTCAGTTCCTTTTGTAATAAGATCATCAATTAAAACTCCGATATAAGCTTCATCTCTATTTAGGATAAATTCATCTTTTTCGTGAACTTTATTATGAGC
The DNA here is from genome assembly GCF_002835665.1 of Chryseobacterium sp. PMSZPI. Taxonomy (GTDB): domain Bacteria; phylum Bacteroidota; class Bacteroidia; order Flavobacteriales; family Weeksellaceae; genus Chryseobacterium. Next base: position 57,839 of record NZ_PIZV01000026.1, on the reverse strand, counting down.
ATTGATTCCTGCAATTAAACCTTGACCGGCTGCTTCTTCGTATCCCGTTGTCCCATTGATTTGTCCTGCAAAATATAAATTGTCAATCAATTTTGTTTCTAAGGTATGCTTCAATTGGGTAGGAGGGAAGTAGTCATATTCAATAGCATAACCCGGACGGAAAACTTTTACATTTTCAAATCCCGGAATATGTTTCATTGCTTTGATTTGTACATCTTCCGGAAGCGAAGAGCTGAATCCGTTTACATAAATCTCAACAGTCTTCCATCCTTCAGGTTCTACGAAAAGCTGATGTCGGTTTCTTTCTGCAAAACGATTAATTTTATCTTCAATACTTGGACAATATCTTGGTCCTAAACTTTGAATCGTTCCGTTGAACATTGGACTTCTGTCGAAGCCTTCTCTTAAGATATCGTGTACTGTTTCGTTCGTATAAACAATATGACAACTTAGCTGTTTTGTTAGTTTAGGAGTGTCAAGATAACTGAACTTTTGAGGATTTTCATCTCCCTTTTGTTCTTCCATTTTGGAATAATCCAAACTTCTTCCATCTACTCTTGGTGGAGTACCGGTTTTCATTCTTCCGGCTTCGAAGCCAAGGGTTACCAATTGTTCGGTAATTCCGAATGCTCTTGGTTCACCCATTCTTCCTCCGCCTAATTGTTTATCACCGACGTGAATTAATCCGTTAAGGAAAGTTCCGTTAGTAAGGACTACAGATTTTCCTTTGATTTGGATTCCTAAAGAAGTGATAACTCCTGTTACTTTATTATTCTCAATAATGAGTTGTTTCACCATGTCTTGAAAGAAATCAAGATTGGGAGTGTTCTCTAATGCTAATCGCCATTCTTCAGCAAAAAGCATTCTGTCATTTTGGGTTCTTGGGGACCACATGGCAGGACCCTTTGAAAGATTCAGCATTTTGAATTGGATAGCAGATTTGTCTGCCACAATTCCGGAGTATCCACCCATTGCATCAATCTCTCTTACAATTTGTCCTTTTGCGATTCCACCCATTGCCGGGTTGCAACTCATCTGTCCGATGGTCTGCATATTCATTGTAATAAGTAAGGTTTTCGAACCAAGGTTTGCAGCAGAAGCGGCAGCTTCGCAACCTGCGTGTCCGGCACCTACAACTATTACATCATATATTTCTGAAATCATTTTTATCTCGCTTGTTAAGCTTTAAACTTTATCCTTTTTTACTAATGTTTCACGTGAAACATTTTTGGAGAATGCACTCTAAGTAGGTTGGTATTGTTACTAAAAGTGAGTACTTTAGATATAGGACTTGAAGTGATTATTTAATTTTAATTATTCGATTCCTTATATTTTGTTAAGTACAAATCTTCCATTCTTCGCATCTCTTTTTCCTCCTCTTCCGTCTTATCTTTATACCCTGCGAGGTGTAGAATTCCGTGGGCTAAAACCCTTCTTAATTCTTCTTCATATTCTCGGGAAAGGGTAGAGGCGTTATCAGAAATGCGCTGCAAAGATACGAAAATCTCAGCGCTTATTGTTTTACCTTTTACATAATCAAAAGTGATGATGTCGGTATAATAATCATGCTGTAAATAATCCTGATTGATCTTTAGAAGATATTCATCATCACAGAAAATATAGTTGATTTCTCCAAGTTTTTTTCCTTCTGAAAGTATAAGATCTTCCAGCCATTTTTTGTAATCTGTATTTACCGACTCCGGTAAATTTTCGTAAAAGAATTGTATCATTGTATTAAAACCAGTGTCCTAAAATAACACTGAATATGCCTTTTTGATTATTTTTAAGTGAGTGGCTAAAGTTTACTTTAATCTGCCCGAAAGGGGATTTGTATCCTGCCGTAATTCCTAATGAGCTATAATTTACTTTAACTGCATCTTCGAATTTGATATCATTAGAAAGATTGGCAAAGCTAAAATTTCCGCTGATAAAATAGTTTTTATTGAACCTAAACTGGATGTCATTTGAGGCAATGATCACATTGTTAGTATTCAATTGAGCAAAATAAAAGCCTCCAAAACTTTTAAAATTGATAATGTTCTGCTCAAAAATACCACCTAACCTATATTGATAATATTGGGGAAGATGTTCTCCAATTGTAATTCCCCCAAATAGATTCAAACGATATGTAAATTGTCTTCCAAGTGGAATATTTATTCTAAGATCTGCTTTTACCTGAATGATTCTTTTATCAAGTTCAGATTTTAAAAGATCAATTACTTTTCCTTCAGCAGAAAAATAGACTCCTTTTGTAGGAAATTCCTTATCATCCTGAGTATCGCTTTTTAAAAACACATATGGATTCAGAAAACGGCTATAGCGCTTGTTTTCGCCATTAATTTCCGCTCTGAAGTAGTCGTGGCTGATACCACCTCCCAGAGCAAATTTATCCTTCCAAATGGACTGTATATACGCTTCATTTCTGGACCATTCCCATTTGTCACTTACATTATTGTCAACATTTTTCAAGTCAAAGCTCATTCCGGAAGAATAAATACCAAATCCGGGAATATATCCGTTATCAATAAAATAATTCAGATAATACCTGAGTCTGTCTCCAACAATAATATCTACTGATAGGTTTGAATTTTTGAATAAAAGTCTCTTTGCGGAATAGTTCAAAAGAAGTCCTGTTTTGAAAACTTCATCATAATGTAATCCGAATTTTAAAAAATGTCGGGCATCATCTTCTGTGACGTAAAGCTTTAAATAATTAGCATCATTCTCCTGAACAATATCGTAATTGATAAATTTATAGTTGTTGGTGGCAACAAGTTTATCAACCATTTTGTTGATGCTTCCGTAAGTTTGCAGAGAGGGGAGACGAAGTCCCATTTTTCCCAAAGTATAGTTTTTCCCAAAAATTTTTCCGCCCTCTATTGAGATGCTATCAATTTTATAGACATTAGAATAAATGGGATTAACCCTTTGTCGAAGGCGATCAAACGGACGTTTAGGTAATTCGTCTAAAATTTTGGTATATTTTAATCCTTCTGTATAACCGCTATCGAGAATCTTTTTTTTATCATCATAGCTGGTTGCAGACATCCCTTTAAGATCAGGTTTGATATTAATGTCAGTGTATTGATACTGTTTTGTTGCATCTTTTTTGATTCCAAAATCAATAACCTGGTTCAGGATGGCTATAATATTGTTTAAATCCTCTCTTTTTGCCAAATCCTGATTCAGATCCACACCAATGACGATATCAATTCCTTTGTCCTTTAATGGCTTTGATGGATAATTGACTGTCATTGCTCCATCAATATAGATACTGTCACCAATTTTTACAGGATCCATTAAGGATGGGAAAGCAGAACTTGCCATAATAGATTGTACAAGATCTCCTTTTTCAAAAATTTTCATATTGCCACTTTCCAGATTGGTAGCAACACATAAAAAAGGAATAGGCAGCTTAGAAAAATCTTCAATATTGGAAACATTTTTGAATAATTCTTTCAATAAATAAACATTCCTTTGTCCTGTACTAATGGAAGAAGGAAGGGTAATTTTTCCATTTTTTAATGGGATTGATAAAAGATATTTGTCAACCGATTTATTAAAGAAAGTTGCTTCTTGTCTTGATTTTGGGTCCATAATCAGGGAATAGAAATCCGTATCCATAACGATTTTTTCTATTTCTTTTCCGGAATAGCCGGATGCATAGAGCCCGCCGACAATAGCTCCCATACTTGTTCCTGAGATATAATCTATTTTTACTCCCAATGAATCTAATACTTTAAGCACTCCGACATGTGAAAAACCTTTGGCACCACCACCGGCAAGCGATAGTCCTATTTTCGGATTTTTCGGAATCATCAGGCCCTTTTTTACCTGAGATTGGATCAAAATCAATTGGAATACGAAGAGAATAATCAGGAGTTTTCTCATAGTTAATCTTTTATATAAATCCGCTTCACACGAGGTGAAATGGAGGTTAATACTTCATAGGTTATTGTCTTGCAGTAGCCTGCAAATTCTTTTAAACTTGGTTTTGAATTAAATACCGTTACGGTATCACCTTCTTTAACATATGGAATATTATCGATATTGATCATCATCATATCCATACATATATTTCCAACAATTGGAGCTAAAGTCTTATGAACTCCAAGGTTTCCTACCTGGTTTCCGATGAGCCTTGGGATTCCATCAGCATATCCGACAGGAACGGTGGCTATTTTTGTAAGATGATCTGCCTTATATCTTCTACTATAGCCTACGGATTCTCCATTTTCAACCAAAGAAATTTGTGAAATTACGGTTTTAAAACTTACAACGGATTGCAGTTGTTTTTGAATTTCGGCATCCGGTGATTCTCCCAGCATTCCGATACCAATCCTTACCATATTATATTGATGATCCGAGTAACTTGTAATTCCTGAAGAATTCAAAATATGTCGAATAGGAGAGTAGCCTAATTTTTCTATTAAATAACTTGAAGTTTTTGAAAAAAATTCAAACTGTTTTAAAGTAAATTCTTTCTCCTCCGGCATATCGGAAGATGATAAATGGCTGAAAAGGCTTTGTACTTTCAGATTTTTATCACGTAAAGTTTCACTGAGTTGATCTAGTTCAAAATCTTTAAAACCAAGACGGTGCATTCCTGTTTCCAGTTTAACATGGATCGGGTATTTTTTATCATATCCTGATTTTTGAACTGCTTCATAAAATAGTTCGAGGACTCTAAAGCTATAAATTTCCGGCTCCAGATTATATTCAATGATAGTCTGATAGCTGTGCTGTTCAGGATTCATCACAATAATAGGGGTGGTAATTCCTTTTTTACGGAGTTCAACACCTTCATCCACATAAGCTACTCCCAGATAATCTATATGATGGTGTTGCAGAAATTCTGATATTTCATAACTGCCCAAACCATATGCATTCGCTTTTACCATGGCCATCATTTTGGTTTCAGGTTTCAGTAAAGATTTATGGTAATTGATATTATGGAGTATCGCATTAAGGTTTACTTCCAATACCGTATCATGTTTTCTAAGCTCAAGAATATCCTTGAGTTTTTCTATTTCAAATTTTCTGGCACCTTTCAACAGAATAATTTGATTTTCTATCTCTGTAAGATGCTTACTTTCTATGAGTTCTTTAGTGTCAATGAAAGTGTATGTTTTAGTTTTAAATAACTCACTAAACTTTGATATTTCGTTGCCGATTAAGAAAACCGACTCAAATTGTTGTTCGTTGACCAATTCGGAAACCTCTTCATAGAGTTCTTTTGAATTGGCATTGACGCCAACAATGTCTGTTAAGACTAAAGATTTCTTTGGTTTATTATATTCGTTTAAAAATTGCATGGCCGTTTTCAAAGAATCGAGATCAAGATTAAAAGAATCATTGATGATAATATTCCCCTTATTTCCTTCGATCGCTTCAAGCCTCATTTCGACGGCCTTTAAAAGGTTGATTTTTTCGATGATCTTTTTATTTTGGATATTCAGCTCCTTTAAGACTGTGATAAGCGCCAGAGCATTGGTTAATGTAGCTTCGTCTCTTTGATGGGCCGGAAAACTGATTTCTTCACCAAAATATTCCACTACAATATTTTCATCTTTGGAAATATTGCTTTTGATGAAAACATTATTTTCTTTTTTGAAACCGTAAGAGATTAATTTTTTATCAGAATATAATTTTTTTATTTTTTCGTCAACTACAGAATGGTCACCATTATAAATGATAATTTCAGAGTCTTTGAAAAGTTTAATCTTTTCATCAATCAATTCTTCTTCGGAAGAAAAGTTAGCAGCATGCGCTGTTCCGATATGGGTAAGCAATCCAATCTGAGGATGGAAAATATTTTCGAGCTTCTCCATTTCGTGAGGCTTCGAAATTCCAACTTCAAAGATTCCCAGTTGGTGGGTATTGTTAATTTGAAGAAGAGAAAGGGGAAGGCCAATTTGTGAATTAAAACTTTTGGGACTTTTTACAGTAGGAAATTCATTCCATAAACATTGATAAAGCCATTCTTTTAAAATAGTCTTCCCATTGCTTCCTGTAATTCCTATAGATTTTAAATGTGAATTTTCGAAATGATATTTTGCTAATTTTTGAAGAAAATCTACAGCATTTTTAACAATAAGCCATGTTGTATTTTCAAATTGGGGATAGTGATGTTCAGAAATAATGACATTAATACCTCTGTCAATAGCAGATTCTATAAATTTTTCTCCGGAATTTTTATGAGTATTAATAGCAATAAACGCCGTATTTTTTATAGAATAAATAATCCTGCTGTCATAAGCTATATTTTTGATCATAATATCGCTGTCACCAATTACCTGTGAATTGGTGATTTCTGCAATTTGTTGTACTGTATAGTTCATTGATACCCTTTCTGCTTTATTTTTAGGCGAAATTGCAAAAAGGTAAAATCGGAAAAGTCGTCAGTTATTTTATGCCAATTCTTTTTTCAAGATTTTACAAAATTGCTTTTTCGTTTTTCATTTATATTGTGAATATATTTTATTGGTTGGTGTATTCTCGGCTTTTTTGCTGGTTATTTCCTTTTTGAAAGCACCTCGTCTATAAAAACACGACGGCTTACCGCTTCATAGCTCTCTGTTTCTCCCAATTCCACCAGATTATCTCCTTGAGAAGTTCTCATGGAATAATTGGCAAGATTACCTGTTCTCTTACAAATAGCATGCACTTTTGTAACATATTCAGCTGTAGCCATCAAATTAGGCATTGGTCCGAAAGGACGTCCTAAAAAGTCCATGTCTAATCCGGCAACAACTACTCTTACACCACTATTGGCAAGTTGGTTGGCAATATCAACAATGCTTTCATCAAAAAATTGTGCTTCATCAATTCCTACCACATCACAATTGGATGCCAGCAACAGAATTTCATTAGGATTTTCTACTGCAGTACTACGAATTTTATTCTGATTATGAGAAACAACATCCTCTTCAGAATAGCGTGTATCCAGTTTCGGTTTAAAAATTTCTACATGTTGCCCCGCCATTTCTGCTCTCCTTAATCTTCTTATTAATTCTTCAGTTTTACCCGAAAACATAGAGCCGCAGATCACTTCCATCCAACCGCTTTGTTTGGAATGATTAATTGTATTTTCTAAAAACATTTGTTAAATTAGCCGTATATTTTTAACATCAAAAGTAAGCAATTTTAATAAGAATCTTATTATGCAAAATATCCAAGATTTAAAGGAAAAGATTTTTTTTGAATCCATGAATATCATTGATAATCTGGACAAAATAAATAATGTAGACGAATTACTTTCCAAGCAAGATCTTGTAGATGAGCTTGCTAACAGGATTTCTTTTTTGAAATTATTGGAAAAAAATATAGAATATTTCGTAGCAGATGATCCTGCTCAGCATTTGGAAAATCATCAGGTTTCTTTCGTTTCCGGAGAACCGGAGCATCACGAATCTCATCATGAAGTCACTGAAGAAGAAGCTATTTTCAATAATGAACTGAATGAAATTGATGAACATGAAAATGATCATTTTGCTCATGCAGCCGAGGATGAAGAAGCAGCTTTTAACAATCAGTTAAATGATATTGTTGAAAATGAATTCCATGAGAATATTATAAGCTTCGTAGAAGAAAACCGCGATGAAAATAGCGAAGATAATGCTCATCATGAAACTGAACATCCGGCGAATTCAGATGCTCTTTTAAGTTTTGTAGATGAAGAAAAAATTCTTTCCGAAGCAAAACCTGATTCTGATGAAGATATCAATGAAGATATGTTCCTGAATGCAGTCACTGAAGAAGAAGCATTATTCAATAATCAGTTAAATGAAATTGATGATGAAGAATCTGCTGCTGATACCCATAAAGAAATAGATTATGCTTCGGTAAATGATGCAAAAGAAGTAAAAGCTACAGAAACTATTCCGAGTATTTTCGACACAGAAATGCTGGATGATGAAATGCTGATTGAAGAAAATGAAGAACAGTATATTTCATCCAATACTTCGACAGAACAAGGAGAAATGGCCACAGAAACCTCCAATGTAGAAAATATTCTGAGCGACATCAAGAATGATCATTCTGCAGAAGAAAAAAAGGAGGAAAGTATCCTTGCAGAAGTATATGACAGAAGAAAGATTGTAGAAATAGATAAACCGATTCCGGAAGAAACAGAAAAACATGCTTCCGATGAAAGTTTTGAAAACCTTGATGAATACAATCACGATAAAAAAATAAAATTAGCCAATATCAAAGGATTAAAAGCTGTTCAGACGCTTTTTGACGATGATCATCTGGAAAGAGAAATTCCAAAGGAAAAACAAGCTTTACCAATAAAAGAGGATAACGGAAGTATTTTGAAATCCAATATTCCTACCAATTTTATGGAAGCTGAGAAGCAAAAACCGGAGTTTAAATTGGATTTGAATGATAGAATTGCCTTTTCTAAAATGTTGTTTGAAGGAAGTCAGGCAGATCTTAATGAAACGGTAGCCCATCTGAACCAGTTTAAAACATTGGAAGAAGCAAAAGAATACCTGAGTGATCTTTATTATGAAAGAAAATGGAGTAAGGTAGACGAATATGCCCAGAGGCTTTGGATATTGGTAGAAAATAAATTCTTATAAATTTGAGCGGAATCCTATATTTTGTTCCCACACCGGTTGGGAACCTGGAAGACATGACTTTCAGGGCAGTAAATGTCCTTAAAGAAGTTGATTATATTTTATGTGAAGATACCAGAACATCTGGTATACTTTTAAAACATTTTGAAATTTCCAAGCCTTTAAAATCTTATCATTTACATAATGAACATCAGGCAACGGAAAAAGTAATTACCGATCTTAAAAACGGTCAGAATATCGCCATTATTACCGATGCGGGTACGCCGGGAATTTCAGATCCGGGATATCTGTTGGCAAAAGCCGGAGCTGATAATAATATCGAAATGATCTGCCTTCCCGGAGCAACGGCTTTGATTCCTGCATTAGTTGTTTCAGGACTACCCAATAACGAGTTTCTATTTGCCGGATTTTTACCTCAAAAAAAGGGAAGACAAACCAAACTAAAGCAACTTGCAGAAGAGAAAAAAACCATTGTTCTCTATGAAAGTCCGCACAAAATCAATACAACTTTAGAACAGATCAAAGAATTCTTTGGAGAAGAAACCAAAGCAAGTTTAAGTCGTGAGATTTCCAAGAAATTTGAAGAGACTAAACGAGGGACAATCAATGAGTTAATTGAGTTTTCTAAGACTAAAACTTTAAAAGGAGAAATTGTTCTTATCGTCAATAATTCTATTTAATTTTCATTGAAAAAACTAATTTTCGTATTGAGCTCTGCGGTTTGTATGGGGCAGACCAATCAATACATGAAGGTCATTCTTTCTAAAAAAACAGGGAAAGAAGTAAACTCTTATGCGGAAGGGTATGGAACGACCTATGATTCCGATTCCAAAAAACAGGGAATTGTTGATTCCTTAGGTAGAATCACATTTGAATCTCCTTATAGAGGCAGTATTTCCCATATTTTCAAAAATAAGTTTGTTCTAAGATCAGAAGAGGGTATTTCTAGAGTAAAATCAGCAATAATTGATCAAAAAGGATATGAATTAATTCCTTTGGATGAACAGGATTTCAATACCTATTGGCTGAGTAAAGAGAGAATAATTTCTTCCAAAGGTGGTAAAGAAGCCATTTATGATTATAAAGGAAAACAAATTATTCCATATTCTGACAGGATAAGATTTTCAGGAAAGAACAGATTTTTTGTTTTGAGGGATAAAAAATGGTTCTTATATGATTTTAATGGTCAACAACTTAATCATAGAGAATTCAAGACAGACTATAGCTTTGAAGAGGGCAGAGCGTTAATTATTAATGAAGACCAGCGGAGTGAGATTATAGGAATCAATGGGGAAACTCTTCATCAGTTTTCAAAGCTGGTTCGCGATATTAATGCTTATCCTTATGTAATCACTCAAAATAAAAATACCGGAAAATACGGATTGGTAGATACAGAAGAACATATCATTGCAGATGAGATTTTTAATGAGATCACTCCTGAATATTTTGGAAAAAAAGAATATGTTTATCTGGTAAAAAATGGTAAAACAACAGTTTTCTGTAAGAACGATGGAAAGCTTTATCCTAGTAATTTCAAGTATTTAAATCCTTTATTTAATAACCTTTTCAGTGTTTATAATGATAAGTTGAAAAAGACTGGAATCGTTGATTTAAAGGGGAATATTATTCTTCCTCAAGAGTATGATTTCATTAAAAATTTTATCATTTCAGGGAAAAACTTTATTTACCTTAAAAAAGGGAGTGATGAGAAACTTCTGGATGTTAATCTACATAATATTATTGATGAAGGTGTTCAAGTTATTGGCTTCTTTCCTGAGAATCTGGTTCTTAAAAAGAATGAACAATACTATCGATTTTCAGTAGTTAATCATCAGATGACTGAATTGAAAGATATTGATATGATAAGAAAACAAGATGTAGAGTACTTTAATCTCCTTAATCAATATTCTAAACCTCTTGTTTGTAAGAACAACAACAATCTTTATGGTATTCTGGATGGGAAGGGAATGGAAATTGTACCCTTTATTTACGAAGATATTATTGCTTTTGAAAATGCTGAAAATGAAATTATTGTAAAAAAAGAAGGAAAATATGGTGTTTTAAACTTTCAGAATGAGCTTTTAAAAGATATTGTTTATGATAAATACTTTTGGCAAAAAGAAGTTCTAAGATTGGATAGAAACAAAAAATCTGACTTCATTTATTTCACCAGGTATAGAAATTACATGCCCAGGTTTTGATAAAAAATAAGGAAATAATCAAAAAAAGTTCAGTATTTTAATGATTTAAATGTATTGAATAACAATTTATAATATCTTTGCAAACCGTTTAATCCTGAAAAGGAATTATATGTACTAGTGAGTCAGCTGTCACAAGCTGAATGAGTTATAAAAAAATAATCGTCAAGAGATATGAAACTATTAGAAGGAAAAGTAGCACTAATTACCGGAGCTACAAGAGGAATCGGGAAAGGTATTGCTGAAATGTTTGCTCAACAGGGAGCTAAAGTAGCATTTACTTATGCCGGTTCTGTAGACAAAGCTAAAGAATTAGAAGCAGCTTTAAGTTCTGTAACCCAAATCAAAGGATATCAATCTGATGCTTCAGATTATGATGCCGCTCAAAAATTGATTGATGAAGTAATGACAGAGTTTGGGCAGATTGATATTTTGGTAAATAATGCCGGGATTACAAAAGACAATTTGTTATTGAGAATGTCTAAAGAAGATTGGGATCAGGTAATGAAAGTAAACTTAGATTCAGTTTTCAACCTTACAAAAGCGGTTATCAAGCCGATGATGAAGGCAAGATCAGGATCTATCATTAACATGACTTCAGTAGTGGGTATCCAAGGGCATGCCGGACAAGCAAACTATGCAGCTTCTAAAGCGGGTGTTATCGGATTTACAAAATCTGTAGCGTTGGAACTAGGTTCTAGAAATATCAGATGTAATGCAATTGCTCCAGGATTCATTGAAACAGAAATGACTGCTGTTTTAGATGAGAAAATAGTTCAGGAGTGGAGAGAAGGAATTCCAATGAAAAAAGGAGGACAACCTGCTGATGTAGCTAATGCTTGCGTTTTCTTAGGAAGTGATATGGCATCGTACATTACCGGACAGACATTAAACGTTGACGGAGGAATGTTAACTTAAAAATATAAGTAGGCTGTACAAAATGTACAGCCTATTTCTTTGTTTATCTCTTTAACTTGATGAAGAGAAGGTCTTACATCAGCGAGAAAAAGTCTTATCCGTTAAAAACCTGGTTTTCCTGTTCCTGAACCCTAATAAATGTGGTTCTCTTGGAAAGTTCTTTTAATTTGGAAGCTCCTACATAAGTGCAGGTAGAACGAACTCCGCCTAATATATCTTTTACCGTTTCTGAAACAGAACCTTTATAAGCCACTTTCACTGTTTTTCCTTCAGAAGCACGATATTCTGCTACACCTCCTGAGTGTTTATCCATTGCCGTTTTAGAGCTCATTCCGTAGAATAAACGATATTTTTTGCCGTTTTCTTCAATCATTTCCCCGCCACTTTCATCATGACCGGCAAACATTCCGCCTAGCATAACAAAATCTGCTCCGCCTCCGAAGGCTTTGGCAACATCTCCCGGAACTTTACAACCTCCATCTGCAATAATATGACCTCCCAGGCCGTGTGCTGCATCTGCACATTCTATAATCGCCGAAAGCTGAGGATATCCTACTCCGGTTTTAACACGAGTGGTACAAACTGAACCCGGTCCGATTCCAACTTTAATGATATCAGCACCTACCAAAAGAAGTTCTTCAACCATTTCTCCCGTAACAACGTTTCCGGCTATAATAATTTTATCCGGGAAATTAGCCCTTGCTCTCTTCACAAATTCAACGAAATGTTCCGAATAACCATTGGCAACATCTATACAGAGAAACTCTATTTTTGGATGTTTTTCGAGGATTTGTCTGATTTTCTCTTCATCAGTTTTTCCGGTGCCTGTACTCAAGGCAATATATTGATGGATGTTTTCAGGCTGACTTTGTAGGAATTGGCTCCATTCTTCAACAGTATAATGTTTGTGAACTGCCGTAATGATTTTATCTTTGGCAAGCTCTACGGCCATTTCAAAAGTGCCTACCGTATCCATATTCGCAGCAATAATTGGAACGCCGCTCCATTTCTTTTGGGTATGTTTAAACGTAAATTCTCTCTCTAAATCTACTTCTGATCTGGATTTCAAGGTAGAACGTTTAGGGCGGAACATTACATCCTTAAATCCCAATTTTATGTCATATTCTATGCGCATTTTGTAATTATTTATCAGAATAAAGTTAGTAAATATTCTGAAATGGATTATTTTTGAAGCCATGGAATTTCCTGTAACCTTTCATATTTTCGGTAAAACCATCCTTGCTCATCCTCTTTTTGAGGCTGTTGGAATGTTTTTGGGAATGCGATATTATTTTTACCTGAAGAGAAAATCTAAAGAAAAACTATCTTTTAATACCTCTGCTGCCGTTTTAATAGGTGCAACAGCAGGAGCCTTATTAGGTTCAAAGCTCATTGGAAATCTGGAAAGTCCCTATGCTTTATTTGAACATTTCAGTTTTCAGAAATTTTGGTCGAATAATACGATTGTAGGAGGTCTGGCTTTTGGGCTCATCGGAGTAGAATTGGCTAAAAAAGTGGTACATCATAAGGAAAGTACAGGAGATTTGATCGTTTTCCCGCTACTATTTGCGATCATTATTGGTAGGATTGGATGTTTTCTTACCGGCATTTATGAAGAAACATACGGTATTCCTACTGATTCAATTTTTGGAATGCATTTGGGAGATAAGTATCTGAGACATCCGGTTGCGCTTTATGAAATTGGCTTTTTAATCATTTTATGGATAGGGCTCAAATATATTCAGCATCAGAGAAAATATCCATCAGGGTTTATTTTTCAATTATTTATGTTGAGTTATTTTATTTTCCGGTTTATTTTAGACTTTATGAAGCCCAGAATTGAGATTGTAGGAAATCTTGGAACCATTCAGCTTGTATGTATATGTGTAATTATTTACTACATTTATGCTATCAAAAACACCCAATATTTAAATTTAAAATATTAAAAATGAAAACTTTAACCTTTTTGGAAGGTGGTGACCTTATGGGCGTAGTTATTGCCATTGTTGGAATGTTCGCTTTAGGAGCCATATTTTTTTCTGTCATCGTGAGTTTTATTGTCAAAATAATTTATGAAGGAAAAGATGGAAGGAAATTCAGCAAAAAACAATTTGGATTAACCATGATTATCTGCCTTTTAATCTGTGGATTAATCAGCGGATATATCTGTGGTGGAGGATTTTAAAACTTAATTATGCCAATACGAAATTATACCTATTACGATTATACAATAAGTCTTTGCCCGGAATGTCTTAAAAGGGTAGGCGCAAAAATTATTATAGAAGACGAAGCCGTTTTCATGACTAAGAGATGTCCGGATCATGGTTTTTTTAAAACGAAAATAGCTTCTGATGTCCATTATTATAAAAATATACGAAACTATAATAAAGCATCGGAAATGCCTCTTCATTTCGGTACTGATGTAGAATATGGCTGTCCTTATGATTGTGGCCTTTGTGTAGATCATGAGCAACATAGCTGTCTTTCTATTGTGGAAGTGACAGATCGTTGCAATTTAACGTGTCCTACTTGCTATGCCATGTCTTCTCCACATTATGGTAGTCATAGAAGTCTGGAAGAAATAGAAGCAATGTTTGATGTTATTGTGAAAAATGAAGGCGAGCCGGATGTTGTCCAAATCAGTGGAGGAGAACCTACCATCCATCCTGAGTTTTTCAAAATTATGGATATTGCAAAGTCAAAGCCTATTAAACACTTGATGTTAAATACCAATGGGATAAGAATTGCTAATGATCCTGGTTTTGCAGAAAAGCTGGCGACATATGCCCCGGAATTTGAAGTGTATCTCCAGTTTGACTCTTTTAAACCGGAAGTTCTTGAAGATTTCAGAGGAAAAGATCTGACAGCAGTTCGAATGAAGGCTCTGGAAAAATTGAATGAGCTTAACCTTTCCACAACTTTGGTGATTGTCCTTCAAAAAGATAAAAATATAGACGAAATTGGGAAGATTATCGAATTTGCCCTGAGGCAGAAATGTGTGAGGGGGATCACCTTCCAGCCGGTAGAAATTGCGGGAAGAAACAGAGAAGATTCTGCTCATGAGAAAATTACCTTAACGGAAGTAAGACAGGAGATTATCAATCAGTTTCCACTTTTGAATTCGGATGATATTATACCGGTGCCTTGTAATCCTGATGCATTGGCCATGGGATATATATTAAAACTTGAAGGAGAGACAATTCCTCTAACGCGATACATTAATCCTGCCGATCTTTTAAATAATGAATCAAGAAATACTATTGTGTATGAACAGGATACTGGTCTTCATATGCAGTTACTCGATATATTCAGTACAGGAATTTCTGTAGATAAAGTAAAACCTAAGGTTAACCAGTTATTGTGTTGTTTACCAGAGGTATGTGCTCCCAATTTAGATTATGATAATTTATTCAGGATCATCATTATGAATTTTATGGATGCCCATGATTTTGATGTTCGTGCTGTAAAGAAGTCCTGCGTCCATATCGTTAATAAAGATTTGAAGCTAATTCCATTTGAAACCATGAACCTTTTCTACCGCGATGATAAGAAAAGCTATTTGGAAGAACTGAGGAAGGAAGATAAGGTATTATTTTAAAACAGAAATAAATATTGCTCTTAATTAATTTCTGCATTTTTTAAGCACAAGCATCTGTTTTCATCTGCGAAAATCTGTTCATCAAAGAATTTAATTTTTAGCATATAAATGATTTCAAAATAGATTAAATCTGCGTTATTTGCTCAATCTGCGAGAAATAAAGAACAAAAGCGTGAAATCAAATTTCACGCTTTTTCTGTCTTTACATAACAGTATTATTTATTCTTTTACAGTATCAAAAGTCATTACTTCTTCCAAAGTATTGATATACTCATATGCCGTAAGATCAAACTTCACAGGAACAATAGAAATATATCCGTTGGCCAATGCAGTTTCATCAGCATCTTCAGAATCATCCATATTGTTAAAATATCCTGTTAACCAGTAGTATTTTTTACCATGTGGATTCACTCTTTCATCGAAGCTTTCTTCCCATTTTGCATGGGCCTGTTTACAAACTTTTACTCCTTTGATTTCTTCAGCAGGAAGTTTAGGAATATTAACATTCAGAACAATACCTTTAGGCATAGGTCTCTCAAGAGTTCTTCTCACAATATTCTGAATATATTCTTTAGCCTGTGTAAAATCAGCTTCCCAGCTAAAGTCTAAAAGGGAAAATCCGATGGCAGGAATTCCTTCCACACCTGCTTCTACAGCGGCGGACATCGTTCCTGAATAGATCACATTGATAGAAGAATTAGCACCATGGTTTATTCCTGAAACAACAATATCCGGTCTTCTTTTCAAGATTTTATCAAGAGCCATCTTTACGCAGTCTACAGGGGTTCCACTACATGAAAAATCTGTTTGTGGGCCTTCAAGGGTAACTTCTTCGTAGCTTAAGGTAGAATTAATGGTAATAGCGTGGCCTTTTCCACTTTGAGGAGAGTTGGGTGCTACAACAACTACTTCTCCGATTTCATTCATAAAATTTACAAGATTTCTGATACCAGGAGCTGTAATTCCATCATCATTAGTAACCAGAATAAGCGGTCTTTCCATAAATTATTTAAAATTTTTAATAAATGCAGTACTATTTGTTCATACGCAGAATTGAACAAAAAGAATTTTCAACACATCAAATGTAGTTAAAAATAACATGTTATAAAACAATAGATTTATAACGCGTTGTGCATTTTGAATTAAAATCACCTGAATTCGGGGTAAAGAAGTCCGGTAAAAAGATTGGAAGTTGGAGGAAAAAAGCAGGAAGTTACTTTCAATTATAATGAAGTCCAGGGCATCATTATTTTTGCCTTAAGATCGATAAAAAGACGAATCGTTATTCTTTATGGTGTTGATTATAATCTAAAAATACATAGAAACTCAATTCTAATCAAGAGGTTTTCTTCCGGTAATAATGTTGTAAAGTATCACAATGATTGCGATAACCAACAGAATGTGTATCAAATAACCAGTACTAATTCCCGGAATAATTCCTGCAATTCCTAAAAGCCAAACGGCAATACAAATGACGGCGATTAACCATAATAAACTTCTCATGACAATACAATTTAAAGTTATATGCTTAAATATCAGCATATTTTATGCCTTTATGTCATGAAAAACATTTTTGTGGTATCTTTTTTTGAAGTTTTAAAGCTAATTTTTTTTCGAAGGTTAAAAAAAGCAGGATTAATGAATGTAATGAAAGCTCCTGATCATAGGAAATGTCCGAAGAAGGGATCTGTATTTATGAATCTCTTTTAATAAAAATAGTCAAAACTGTTCGATATTTGTAAATAAGGTGTTAAATTTGATCATTTGTAACAAGACCAGTAATTACTGCTACTCATTACAATACTTATTTTTTAAAATTAATAAATACAAGACAGTTTATGTGGAAAAATTTCAAACTGAATAAATTTTTACTCCTAATTCCATTAACCAGTCTAATGTTTTGTTTCAACTCGCCGAAGAATGACGATGAAAAGATGCAAACAATAATGGTGAGTGTAAAAAACACACTTTCTTATCTGCATTATAGCCCAAAAACTATCAATGATGCTTATTCGAAGGACGTTTATAAGCATTATTTCGAGTTGGTAGACCCTGCAAAAAGATATTTCGTACAATCTGATATGGATGAATTCAGTAAGCATGAAACAAAGCTTGATGATTATATCAATCAGGGAGATCTTACATTCTATAAACTTACTATTGACAGACTATATCAAAGGGTAGACGAGATTGATAAAATCACTCAGGATATTTTCAGTAAGCCTATCAATTTAGAGGAAGATGAAACCCTTACACTTGAGCCAAAATTAAAAAAAATACCTGCCAACAAGCAGGAACAATATAACGAATGGAAGAAGTTTATTAAATATAATATCCTTCAGGAAATTGAATCGATGAACAGCAAAGAAGAGGCTCAAAAAGAGAAAAAAGATTCTGTTCAGAAATATAAATTGAAGGATACCATCAAGTTTAAGGCACTTACTCAAGATGAGAAGATCAAAAAAGCTACGGATGAAGTAAAAGATCTTGTAAAAGATACATTTACAAGATTCAAAAAGAGGAAAAAAATGGATTGGTTTACTGTATATATGAATGCTTATACTGAAGTATTTGATCCACATACCAATTATTATTCTCCAAAAGATAAAGAAGATTTTGATTCTCAATTTACAGGAAAAGTAATCGGAATCGGAGCTATTATTCAGGAGAAAAAAGGAAACCTTTATTTGGGTGCACTTACTATAGGAGCACCTGCATGGAAGTCTAAACAGCTTTCAGAAGGGGATAAGATTTTAAAAGTAAAATCTAAGCCAAAAGACGATGCTGTAAATGTTGTCGGAATGCTTTCTGATGAAGCGGTAAGATTAATCAGAGGTGAAAAAGGAACTCCGGTTACTTTAACAGTCCAGAAGAAAGACGGCTCTATTAAAGATGTAACCATGATTCGTGAAGAGGTTGCCATTGAGGATACTTTCGCAAGAAGTATTGTTGTAAATGCTCCAAACGGTAAAAAATACGGATTTATCAATTTACCAAGCTTCAATGCAGATTTTGAAAATGCTAAAGGAAGAAATGCCTCTGATGATATTAAGAATGAAATCGTTAAGCTTAAAGCTCAGAATATTGAAGGAATTGTTCTTGATTTAAGAAACAACGGAGGTGGATCTTTAACAGAAGTAGGAGATATTATGGGGCTTTTCATGGATGCAGGGCCTTATGTTCAGGTAAAAGATGGAAACGGCAAAATACAGACTTTAAAGAACAAATATGAGGCTCCTATCTGGACAGGTCCATTGGTAATTATGCAAAACGAACTTTCTGCTTCGGCTTCTGAGATCTTAGCAGGAGTAATGCAGGATTACGGAAGAGCAATGATAATTGGTTCGCCACAATCTTTTGGAAAAGGAACCGTTCAGACATTTGTTGATCTCAATAGATTCCTGAATACGGAAGATGACTTTGGTTCTCTAAAATTAACCATTCAGAAGTTCTATAGAATTACCGGAGAGTCTACACAAAGAAAAGGAATCGTTTCCGATATTCAAATGAAAGATTTCTTTACTTATGCGGAGGTAGGAGAGCGTTATGATGACTATGCTTTGGCTTGGGATAAAATTGCCCCTACTAAGTTCCAGAAACTTAATTATTTCAATATTCAGGCTCTTGAGAAAGCGAGTTCAGACAGAATGGCTAAGAATAGCAATTATCAGTTATTGTTAGAATCAGCTCAATGGAGAGAAAAATTGGATAAAGAAGAGAATATTACTTTGAATATCAATAAATTCAATGAAGTGATGAAACACAGAAAGGCTCAGATCGAAAAATTCAAAGCTTTGACCAAATTTCAGAATGGTCTTCAGTTTATGATGTATCCGAGTGAAATAGAAAGAGAGAAAAAAGATGAAGTTTTCAAGAAAAAATCTGAAATGTGGATCAAAAATCTGAAAAAAGATCTTTATCTGCAGGAAGCAATGAATATTGTAGCAGATATGGGAACGAAATCATAAATAAAACAAAAAAATCGCTAATGAAAATTAGCGATTTTTTTATTGAGCAATTAATATGATTATTTAATCTCAACACATCCCACTCTTCCTCCTGCATTACCTGTAGGCTGAGTGTGGAAATCATCAGCTGCAGCATGTACGATAAGCCCTTTTCCGATAATATTTTTGGATTCATCTGTACAACCAAGGCACCATTTATTGGTCTTGAATGTTAATGTTGCATTTCCTTTTTGATCCGCAACCAGATTTCCTATATCTCCCATATGGAAATGTTCAGCTCCCCATTTTCCATGATCGTTTTTGGAAGGATTCCAGTGACCACCTGTAGATGTTCCGTCTGCTGCAGAACAGTCTCCTTTTTCATGAATGTGTACTGCATGGATGCCAGGGGTAAGGTTGGTTACATCAAGCTTCATAATTACATCATCTCCCTGTTGGGTAAACTTCGCTGTTCCCCCCGTTTGTGTTCCGCTTTTGGCGTTGATTGTGTACGTTTTGGTTGTACCACATGATACTGCGAAAAGTGCACATCCTGCCAATAATGCTAATGTTTGTACTTTCATTTTTAAAATGATTTAAAGTGATTTTAGGATAAAATTAAAAAAGATTTTCCAAAATGCTTTATGATTCTGGTCTTTTTTTCGTTTCAAATCCATAATATCAGCCAATAATCAAGTTATTAAAGATGATATGAGTTTAGACATATGTTATTGATTTTGGTATATATTTTTTAATTTAGAAAAATAAAAACAATTGGAAATTGGGCTATAAGAGCTCTTACCCAAAGAAATAAACATGGTAATTCTACATACATTTATTAGCGAAAAAAAGCACCAGAAGCTTTTAGATACATATTTAGACACTTTTTCTGACGATTTTAAAAACAGTGTCCTGAGATACAAAAGATGGCAGGATGCACAACTTTCATTGCTGGGAAGAGTTCTGTTACAATATGGATTGCGGACGTATTATGATATATCTGACGTGGTTGTTGATCGTTTATCCAATCATAAGCCGTTTTTAAAAGGACAGAAACTTCATTTTAATATTTCCCATTCAAAAAATTTAGTGGTTTGTGCCATTGCTGAATTTCCAATAGGAATTGATGTAGAATTTAAAGATACTGCTGTAAATTATCTCGATTTTCAATTTCAAATGACCAATAACGAATTTCAAAAGATTCATGATTCTGAAGATAAAACGGATGGTTTTTTTAAATATTGGACCTATAAGGAAGCTGTCATAAAAGCACACGGCAGTGGGATGATGATTCCTTTAGAATCCTTTGAAGTGATTGATGATAAATGCTTTCTTGATGGACAAATATTCTTTACAAAAGAGATTTTTATTGATCATGATTACTACAGTTGTATTGCTTCTGATGATGAAATGATTAAAAGTGTAAAAGGTATTTTTGAACAGGTTTCCCTGGGGTAATGTCGGTTTTAAAACAAAAACCGCAATAAAAAACAAGTCTTATATTCTACTGATCAATATCTTTGTGAATCAACTCTTTTCATTTGGAAGAATATAAAAAACGGATTGTAAAAACAATACAATACATTAATGAAAACCTCGATGCAGACCTTTCTCTAGAAAGAATAGCAGAGATCAGTGCCTACTCACCATTTCATTTTCACAGGATCTTTAAACTGATTACCGGAGAGACTCTTCAAAATTATATTATCAGAAAAAAAATTGAGAAGAGTGCTTTTTTATTGGCTATGTATAAAGAGATAGAAATTAAGGAAATCTATCTTGATCTTGGGTTTTCCAATCACTCAGTTTTTACCAAAACATTTAAAAAATATTATGGAGTTCCACCTTCCCAGTTTCGAAATTCGGCTCCAGATCAATTTCACAAGATTTTACAAACGCAAAGCAAGAACGGACAAGTTGATACAGTTTTCAGCCAATACATTTGCAGTATAGAAAACCTATTAAATTGGACTAAAATGAATTTAAAAATCGAAGTAAAAGAAATGCCGGAAATGAATCTGGCAGCGGTAATGAGTTTAGGGATTGTAAATGTAGAGCCTTCATACAATGTATTGATAGACTGGGCAAAAAAGAAAAATCTGTTTCCTCGCGAAAATGTTAAAATGATTTCCGTTTATCATGACAGTTTCAAAGTAACACCTCCGGATAAGGTCAGAATTCACGCATGTATGCTTCTTGATGAGAAGTTGAAAGGAATAGAAGGTGAAGTTTTTTCAGAGACCATTGATGCCGGAAAATTTATCGTGGGAAGAGGTGAGGTAACCCTTAATGATTTTGAACAAGCCTGGGTATCTTTATTCTTATGGATGAATGAGCACAACTATTCGATGAGGAGAACTTTCCCTTTTGAGGTATATCATTCCAACTTTAAAGAACATCCGGAAGGAAAAATGATCGTGGATTTTTGCATTCCAATTCACTAATTTCCCATTCGGTAACAAAAGAATGCCTTTCGGTAATAATTTTTTTACGGAAAGGCATTTCTCATTCTATTTTTGATCCAGAAAATAAATAACAATGAAAGCACAAGTTCAAAAAATACTATTCCTGATTTTGCTTATGGCATTTGTAATGGGATATTCCCAAATCAAGATTTCAGGAAAGGTAAGTTTTAAAAATAAAGGAGTAGGAGAAGTAAATGTTACTCTGAAAGATACTTACGACGGAGCAACTACAGATGCCCAGGGTAATTTCTCTTTCGAAACCACAGAAAAAGGAAACCATATCCTGACTTTTACTCATTCCAAATATGAAGAAGTTGAAAAGAATATTGTTATTGATAACCAAGAGGTTATTGTCAATGTCCAACTTAAAGAACAAGTAAGCGAAATTGATGCTATTGTTGTTTCGGCAGGTTCTATTGAGGCCAGTGATAAAAAAAGAGCAACAGCATTATTAACTCCCATTGATATCTACACTACCGCAGGTGCAGACGGGCAAATCACCTCCGCTTTAACTTATCTTCCGGGAGTGCAGAAAGTGGGAGGCACAGAAGGATTATTTATCAGAGGAGGTACAGGTACTGAATCTAAAATCTTCATGGATGGAAGCTTGATCAATAATTATTTTTCTAATTCTATTCCGGGAATTGCAGGAAGAGATCAGTTCAATACCTCACTCTTTAAAGGAAATATATTCTCAAGTGGCGGATACTCTTCATTATATGGGCAGGCTCTTTCAGGAGCATTGCTATTGGAAAGTGTAGATCTTCCGGATCAGAGTTCTTATGACGTTGGAATTTCACCTATATTTTTGAGTGGTGGATTTCAGAAGCTGAGCAAAGATAAGAGCCACTCTTTTGGAGCAACTTTAGGCTATTCAATGTTAAATTTGATGCAAAAAGTATTTAATTTTAATACTAATTTTATTGATGCACCACAGGGATTAAACAGTGATTTTAATTTTAGAATTAAAACAAAATCAGGCGGATTTTTAAAGTATTACGGAATGTACAACTCCAATAAAATGGGAGTAAAGACAGAAAGCCTGGAGCCCGGATATGACTTTGCGCTGGTAAGACTTAATGGAAAAAATACCTATCATAATCTGTCTTTTAGACAAAAACTAGGAAAGTATCATCTGAATGTTGGAGGTTCGTATTCTTACAATAAATCAGATTTAAATTTCTCTACGGAGACTCATGATACAGAATCAGATAAAACAAGATTGCTGACAGATGGAAATTATATCAACTTCAAAGCTGTTTTAGAAAGAAAAATCAATAGAATCAGTGCTGTGAGAGGTGGTTTTGAATTTAATAATACCGACGAAAAACTGAAGTATGGAGAAGTGGACAAACATTATAAAGACCTGATTTCATCTGCTTTTGTAGAAACAGATTTAGGATTCAGTAATGCATTGTCAGCAAAGCTTGGACTAAGAGCAGAGCATTCATCTTTTTTAGGTAAGAGCAATATTGCACCTCGTATAGCTGTTGCTTATCGCATAGCAAAAGACTGGACATCCTCTTTGGCTTATGGACTTTTTTATCAGAATCCTGAAAGTAAGTATATAAATGGTCCCGCGAATGTGGATTTCCAAAAAGCACAGCATTATATTTTCCAGGTTCAGAGAGCTTCAGAGGGAAGAACCCTACGTTTTGAAGCTTTTTATAAAAAATATGATCAATTGATCAAAACTTTTAATGTTACACCCGGAAAAGAACAAAATCAACAGATTCAGACTGCTTTAAACAATGACGGGTATGGATACGCAAAAGGGTTAGAGTTCTTTTGGAGAGATAACAAGAAGACGTTTAAAAATATAGATTACTGGATTACGTATTCATTTTTGAACTCAAAAAGAGACTTCCTTAATTATCCGGTAAGCTTAAAACCTAGCTTTGCCGCTGAGCATACATTATCTGCAGTGGTAAAAAGGTTTATCCCGGAATGGAAATTAGGTGTTAATATGTCATATACCTATGCAAAAGGACGCCCTTATTATGATATTGCCAGTGGAACGGATGGTGGAAAAAATATCAATTATATAAGAAATGAAGGAAGATTAAAAGATTATAACGCTCTTAATTTCAGCGTTAATTACCTTCCTAATCTTGGTAAAAAAGATGCGAAAGCATTCACTGTACTGGTATTGAGTATTACCAATGTTTTAGGGGCTAAAAATGTATATGGATATAACTTTTCTGTAGACGGATCCAGAAGCTCAGCAATTGTTCCCCCTGTGAATACCTTTGTTTTTGTAGGAGCATTCATCAGTTTTGGAGCAGATAAGACAGAAAATGCAATCAATAATAACTTATAAAAACATACCTTCGATTAATTGAAAACTAACTTTTAAAAATTAATATTATGAAAAAATACCTTTTAAGCTTTACTTTAGCTTTTATTAGTTTAACTGCTTTTGCACAAGCAGATTATGAAAAAATAATGACCGATAAAATTGCAAAAATAACAACTTGTAAAACACCGGAAGATTTTCAGACATTGGCAAATGATTTTCAAAGAATAGGAAGTAAAGAAAGTTCACAATGGCTTCCACAATACTATGCCGCCTTTGCCAGTATTCAAAAAGGAAGAGTATTGATGAGAACAGGGAATATGATGGAGCTTGATATCATTGCGGCTCAAGCTGAAAAATATCTTGGAATGGCCCAGAATCTTGCAGGAGCTGATAATGCTGAAATTCACTTGTTGAGAAAAATGACCTTTTCCCTACGAATGATGGTTAATCCGCAACAACGCTATATGTCGGATGGTGTAAGAGCGTCTGAGGAACTAAATGTTGCCGAAAAGCTTGATCCTGCTAATCCAAGAATTGCTCTCATCAAAGCGGAAGATACGTATTTCACTCCCGAACAATATGGTGGAAGTAAAACCAAAGGAATAGAGCAATTTAAAGTAGCATTAGCAAAGTTTAATACTTATAAACCTAAGACGGCTTTAGACCCAAATTGGGGGAAATCAGAAGCTGAATATTTTATTAGTCTTCCGGCAGAAACAACAAAGTAAATTTCAACTTAAAATATTAAGAAGCTGTCTCAAGAACCAAATTATTTGATTTTGAGACAGCTTCTTTTTTGTTACTATTCAGTCATAAAAACAGGCCCTTCAGTAAGAAATATTTTTTGATACCTTTAATAAAAACTAATTTTAAGTCAAGAAAACGAATCATGAAGCGTAAATACACAAAAATATTACTTTGGACCTCACTAGGAACTACTTTGTTCTTCTTTTTGTTTTTTAATGACGAAAAGAATCTTCATACTTTTATGATAACGTTGTTGCTGTCTACCATGTATTCTTTTGTATTAGGATTTGGAAACGGATTTATTAATGAATATCTTAATAAAAAATTTCCCTGGTCTGAAGCAACCCGTACACGAGCTGTTCTAAGTATTATTTCCATTATTATCGGAAACTTTATCCTGGTGTATTTCTGTAATTTTATGAATTATGTAGTGATTCAGAAGACGGCGACGATAGAAGAATTTTTCTCTCAAAGATATGGGCTCACCAATTGGTTTATGATCAATATTGCTCTTTTGATTACAACTTTTCTTCATGCAAAAAGTTTTATGGAAGAGCTTAAGAAAACTTCCAAAAAAGAAGTTGTAGAACAGAAACTGATTGCTAAGTCTGCAAATGCTCAGTTTGAAAGTTTAAAAAACCAATTGGATCCACACTTCCTTTTTAATTCATTAAATGTCCTAAGCTCTTTGATTGACGAAAATCCACAACAGGCCCAAAAGTTTACCGCTTCAATGTCAAAGATTTACCGGTATGTACTTGAACAAAAAGATAAAGAGCTTGTGACAGTAGAAGAAGAGATCGAATTTGCAAAAACCTATTGTAACCTTTTAAAAACAAGATTCGAAGATAGTGTAGATTTTATCTTTGAGGTGACTCCGGAAGATAGCCGAATGTATGTAGTACCACTCTCTTTACAATTGCTATTGGAAAATTGTATCAAGCATAATTTTGCCACTTCATCAAAACCTTTAACGATTAAAATATTCTCTGACGGAGATACCCTTTGCATTGAGAATAACCTACAGGTAAGGGAGCAAATTAAAGAAAGCTCCGGAATAGGACTAACCAATATTGTTCAACGGTATTCCCTTCTTACTAAAAGGAATGTTTTCATAGAGAAATCTGAAGATTATTTTAAAGTAAAACTTCCGATGTTATCCGCTAAGCCTAATGCTGTCAGTATACAATCTGTTGATGAAAATAAGGCATATGAGAAAGCACAAAAGAGAGTGAAAGAGATCAAAGGATTTTATTCCAATCTGATTTCTTATTGTATTGTAATCCCTTTTTTAATCTTTATCAATCTTTTTACAGGACATGGAAATCATTGGTTTTGGTTTCCGGTATTAGGATGGGGAATTGGATTGGCCTCTCATGCCTTTCAGGTCTTTGGTGTCGGCGAATCCTGGCAGGATAAGAAAATCCGTGAAATTATGAACAAACAAAACGACAAATACAATGGAAACATTTGACGAAGATGATATTCAATATCTGAATGCTAAAAAGCAAGTAGATAGATTAAGAGGTTTCTATAGCCACTTATTTGTATACATTGTTGTAAACATTGTGATTGTGTATTACAATTATAATGATTTGAAACCCGGCGAAAACTATTTCCAATTTAAAAATTTCTTTACAGCAATATTCTGGGGAATTGGAGTTCTGGCCCATGGATTAGTCGTCTTTTTTTCCGAAACAGGTTTTATCAAAAAATGGGAAGATAAAAAGACCCGTGAATTGATGAATAAACAAAAAAACTATTAATAATAAGCCCCCACAATTTTTCATTTTAAAACTTTTTAACCCCTAAAATCTAATACGATGAAAACTTTACATACCGTATTTATTATCTCGATGATTGCTTGGTTTTTGAGTGAAATTCTTTATAAAAACATGTTGAAATCCAATAAAGAGGATAAAAAAGGTAAAGATAAATCTACTCTGAATATTCTATGGCTGGCCATTCCTTTTTCCATTATGGGAGCTATTATTACCTCTGAAAGCTCAAGATTCCCAATAGTTAATGGAACTTGGATTTCCTACCTGGGAGAAGGATTTATTCTTATTGGAATTATTTTCAGATTCATTATTATAAAATCTTTAGGTAAATATTTTACTGTCGACGTGACAATAAAAGAAGATCATAAAATCAAAAAAGAAGGATTTTATAAATACCTGAGACATCCTTCCTATGCTTTTTCCTTGCTGACATCATTAGGACTCGGTTTATACTTAAACAATTGGTGGTCATTTATTTTTGCTGTTGTTCCTCCTTTTTTAGCGTTTACCTATAGAATTACAATTGAAGAACAGGCTTTGGTAGAGCAATTTGGAGATGAATATATCCAATACAGAAAGAGTACTAAAAAGCTGATACCATTTATTTATTAACTCACTCACTCCGAGTTAAAGGTCAAGGAAATCTCATTTAATAGTTTATTTTGACCTTTTATTGAAATGGTGATATTCATTAATCATTTGTTTCTACCGTTCGGGTATTAAATTCTACCGTTCGGTCATATAAAATTGATTTGAGGATGTTTTTTGATCTACCTTTGATTCAACAAAAAAGACAAATTAACCTTTTAAAACCAAACATTATGGAAATCTTATCTAATAAAGAAACAGGAGCTTACGAAAAAGCTTCAAAAAGAGTAAAAGAATTAAAAGAGTTTTATGGAAATCTTGCTTCTTATTGCCTGGTAATTCCTTTTTTAGCTGTTTTAAACCTTATGACAAGTCCCGGGTATTTTTGGTTCTTATGGCCTATGCTAGGATGGGGAATAGGAATTGCATTTCATGCCGTGAACGTATTTGGTTTTGGAAAAAGCTGGGAAGAGAAAAAAATAAAAGAATTAATGGATCAGGAAAGAGGAAAATCAAAAACATTATAATCATTAATTAAAAAAACTTATACAATCATGGACTATAACACAGCATATGCAAGAACCAACAGCCTTAAGAGATTTTACAAAAGCCTTCTTCTTTTTGGAATCTTAGCTATTATTATCCTTCCAACAGACCTTTTTGAGGGGGGACTTTTTGAGGATCATATTATTAAAATCAGATTGTTTGACGGTTACACAATCCTTGGAATTTGGGCCCTCTTTTTAATCATCCGAGCAATAAAGCTCTTTATCTTTGATACCGAGTGGGAAAAGGATATGATTGAAAAAGAACTTAAAAAAGATAAGTCAAGAGACTTTTAATGGTAAGTGTTTTTTATTTACTTTTATTTCCTTAAAACCTGAAACCAAAATTAAAGCTCAATGATCAAAACTGTCATTATTGAAGATGAAAAACCTGCTTCAAGGAAATTAGAGAGAATGTTGAATAACTTCCCTGAAATTGAAGTGATTGCCAAAATAGAATCAGTAGAAGAGGGAATCGCATGGTTCAGTGAAAATGAACATCCCCAGCTGATCTTTTCAGATATTGTGCTAGGAGACGGATTGTCTTTCGACATATTTGAAAAAGTTCCCACTAAAGGTTTTATTATCTATACGACAGCTTTTGATCAGTATACTTTGAAAGCCTTTAAACTGAATAGTATAGACTATCTTCTGAAACCTGTTCTCGATGAAGATCTTTCCGGAGCCATAGAGAAGTTTAAATCATTTATTCCATCAGAAAGTACAATAGGTTCTCAAGATATCAAACAATTGATAAAAAAGGAAAAATCAACGCTTTCCAGGGTCCTGGTTAAAATAGGGTATAATCTGAAAATTATTCAGGCAGAAGAAATAAGTTGTTTTTTCAGTGAGAATAAAATCGTTTATCTTCAGACAGAGGAGCGCACATACCCATCAGATTTCACATTAGATGAACTAGAAGATGTATTGGATACTAAAAAGTTTTTCCGTGTCAACAGACAGTTTATTGTAAGTTCGGATTATATAAAAAATATTCACACTTCTCCTTATTATAAAGTTGATCTTGAATTTCAGCCTCAGGAAGAAATTACCATAAGCAGAGACCGGGTAAAAGATTTCAAAGATTGGCTCATAAGCTAGTAGGAGAGACTGCGTCATTTATTCTTTAATTACCCTGAATTCGGGATAAGAATTTTCTATTTCAGGCTGGAAGCTGGGAACTGGAAGAAGGAAATTATCCAGGTTATAAAGAATAGTTTTTTCCCATATTTTCATCTTTTTTAAACAATGATGATATTATTTATGGTAACCATCTATAGATAATGGGACTGAAAATAGCTTCCAGCCTCCCTCTTCCAGCTTCCAATAATCTAAATCTTAATTTCCTTAACCCGAACTTGGGTTTAATTAAAATATTGACATGCTAATGAGCCATCCTATACTCATACATTGGTATCTTATATCTCTTATTTTAAATTTAATATAAAAATATGGATCTTATACTCTTGTTTTTTAAGCTTTTCCTTATGTTATTTTATTCCTGATTATATTATTTCCGGCTAAAGAAATTACTGGCGGATTGCATGAAATGATGAAAAGCTTCGGTAATTTCAGTTTTATGTTTATACGTTAACGGGAAAGGAACCATATGTGAATATTCATAAGGAAAGTCTTTTATTTCAACGTCTACGTCAATATCTCTATAGCCGCCTTGTAGAGTATTTAAAGCTTCTATGGGAGGGGCAACAGTATCTTTTTCAAGTACATATGCCTTTATTTGAGATCGGATTTCTCGGAATCTTTTTTCTCTTTCTTTTTGAAAATAATTATATCTAAGCATTTTTTTGAACCAACTTTCCTGAGGATGTAAATCTTCATTCTGATAATGTTTCAATCGGGTATCAGATTTAAAGTCAGAACATAATAGTTCAGTAAATGTTGACAACATTGTAATGGTTGCCTGCCCGTCCATAATGTATTTTGAAATAGGATACATCCTGTCAATTGTCATTCCACCACAAAAGCAGAATACTTTGGATTGGGTAAAATATCCCCCCGGATCGGCCATTTTTATAATAATGGAAAGGAAAGAGCCAATGGAATATCCAAAAAGATCTAAACCCGCATCAGGAGCAATGCTCATAATTTTGTTATTTCGGATCTCCTTTACCACCTCAATGATATCGGAATACGTTTGCAGTCCTGACCAGAAAATACGTTGCGGATGTGATTCCAAACGCGAACTTATTGCTGCATTTACGTAAGAATAATTGGTGTTTTCAGGATATTTTTTCTTTCGGAAATTGACAATTTCCGTCATATGATGACGATCGCTCCATACACTTTCTGCACGATCCATGTGAAATGCAATAGGAAACAAAATAATCGCTTTACCGGTTCTTTGAGAGAGTTCATAGGCCCAAGGAAGATATTTATCCCATTTTTTTTCATTCAATCCATGAAAAAACAGAATACAACCTTGTGCGGTTTCTATATCTGCTCTTTTGAGGATATAGTATTCAAATTTTTTATTGCATTCTATATCGCCATCCCTGGTATCTACCGAAGGTTGATCATAAATTAAATAAGCATTCTCATCAACTTCCAAACGGTGCTGATGTTGGGCACAATCCACATAATCTGAGCGATGAAGCAAGTCTGAAGCCCTGGATACGAAAGAGATCGTTTCTATCGTTACATTTAAGTCTTCGATTTCAATCACTGCTTTTCCGGAATCAAAATGGCTTTTCAATACTTCATATAATTCATAATATTCCATCGCAAGATAATTGTGGGGTTATAATTAGAACTATCAAGTTAGGTAATTATTGCAGTAGTCTTCTGATTTTGAAAGATTAAATGTATTCTAGACATAAGAGAATAGGTAAAATAAGGTATTGAAAGTACCAACTTAAAATTTTGAATTCTTTATGTGTATTTCGAATTCGGGATTGGATTAATTATCTGTAATCAATTCTGTTAGCGTCTGTGTCTTCAAGCTGTTTTAAAATAGATGCAGGAATTTCGTCACTGTCTATAGGAAAGCTAATAGAGTCGGAAATAAAATTCCTTCTGTCTGCTTTTTGAAAAATTTCAAACAGAGCGATAGGTTCCTGGTTAAAACTGATACAAGTACTGATGAAGTGAAGTTCATGAAGTTTATATTCCGGATTTTTAAGCTTCTCTTTAATATCTTTTATTCTCGATATAAAATGCCTTTGCCTGATAAAAGTATTACTATTCATGATAATAAAAACATAGTCGGAATATGCAGTAACTTTACCAAAATACTTATGCTGATCACCACCACTTCTTTCTATGAAGTATTCTCCCGTGGTTTCGGACTTATAAATTTCCATAGCAGAACGCCATATACGCTCTTCTTTCCCTTGTAAAGGTTTCTCGGGAAGATTTCTATTGTAAGAATACCAACAACCTACTAAACGGTCTAAAAGTACTGTATTAGAATTTACATTATTCATATCAATTCTAAGGTCATTAAAGTTGAATGCTTCCGTATTTGAATTAATAAAATCTATATAATTTGAATATCCCAACATTTTTACAATCAAACTCAGTTTTGCCAGATTAGGTTTGCTTATTATAGCATTTTCATTCTGGATGTATTTCTTCAATTTGTTGATAATCAAATGTTCATAAAGGTAATTTGTTCCTAATAAATCAGGGCTTTTTTTGATTCCTTTCTGTTCATGATCTGCTATGATGAGGTCATTCAGTTCGGCACAGATGTAAGACCATTCCGTTTTAGAAATATCCTCCCAATGATTTTTCTTTAAAAACTGACGGCTTAAGAAGTTCATAAGTTTTTCAAGATGTAGAATATCTTCTTTTTTCATTCGGTTATTTTATAAGACTAATTTAAGATTTTTATCAAACTAAAAAAGACTTATGAAAGACTTTTATATTCTGAAATCCAATGATATTTGAATGGAAACAAATCATAGAAACAATGGAAACAAAAATGTTCATAAAAGATGAATCTCTTTGGAAAAGAATTCAGGAATATTCATTGGACGATCCGGATGTTGACTTTCCTTTTTCAAAAAAGTTGGCAAAAGAAGAAAATTGGAATCTTGATTTTACAAAAAGGGCAATTGAAGAATATAAAAAATTTGTTTATCTCTGTTGTATTTTGCCTAAAGGAGCTTCTCCAAGCCAAATTGTAGATAAAGTCTGGCATCTGCATTTGATCTATACTCAAAGTTATTGGGAAGATTTTTGCCCCAACATTTTAAGAAGACCACTTCATCACCATCCTTCGAAAGGAGGGAAAAATGAAAATACTAAGCATCAAAATTGGTTTCTCGATACACTAAAAAGCTACAAAGAAGTTTTTCAGTGTGAAATTCCTCGGGATATCTGGCTGCAAAAAGAAAGTATTTCGAGTAAGAACAACTGGTGGAAAAAACTTCGGATTGTTTCTTTATTTGCTATTCTTCTGCTACTATCATCCTGTTTGGGCGAAATTATAAGTGGCCTTACCTCTGTCTTCTTTTCATTATTAGCAGCTTTTATCTTTGGAGGATTATTGGGTTTATTTCAGAATAATAATACTAAAAATAAGGGAGATTCCGACTCGAGCTGTGGTGGAAGCAGTTGTAGTAGTGGAGGAAGTTGTGGAGGTGGTTGTGGAGGCGGTTGCGGGGGCTGTGGAGGTTGTGGTGGATAAAAAATAAAAATTATGAAAAAGATAATCATTCATTCGATTCCGGTTCTGCTAAGTTTTATATGGCTTTTTGGAGAACATGATACGTTCAATCCAATTACCTTAAAAGGTCCGGAATTTTTAACGTTTTATTTAATTCTTTTGCTTGGATTCTATAGTTCGATTTTTCTTTTAAAAATAGCTAAGGAATCAATTTCAAAAATAACATTTTACGGGATGAGCGGCATTTTCGTTTTGGGAATAATAAAGCTGATAAGAGGATTATTACTGGGCAGACCTATTGGTTTTTTAATGATGATTTTAATTTTAGAATGTATTGTAGGAGTGTTGGTTATTCAATTTTATTTCAAGAATCAAATCAAGTAAAAAACATATAAGAATAAACCCGAAACCAAATAGTTCCGGGCTTATAGTTGTATTGTTAATATTGATTTTTCTATGAAATCACACCACTTCCGACAAGCTCCTCTTCTATATACCATGAAGCAAACTGTCCTTCAGCAATAGCAGATTGAGGTTCATCAAATTCCACATAAAAAGCATTTTCAAACTGATATAGATTTGCTTTTTGTAAAGGCTGTCTATATCTGAATCTTGCCATTACTTCCATAGATTCACCATTTTTCAATCTCATATCTTCACGCACCCAATGCAATTCGGAATTATCAATTTTTAGGGCTTTTTTATATAAACCCGGGAAATGACTTCCTTCTCCTACGAAAAGGATATTGTTTTCCATATCTCTGGATACGATAAAACAGCTTTCCTTATGCCCGCCTATTCCTAAGCCCTTGCTTTGTCCGATCGTGAAAAATTGGGCGCCTTGGTGCTTCCCGATAACTTTTCCGTCAGCCTTTTTATAATTGATCTTTTTTGATAAAAATTCAAGTTCCTCTTCTTTCGTTGAAAATGCTGGTTTTTCTCCTGAAAATAGAGGTGAATCTTTGAAAATTTCTACAATTTCACCCTCATTAGGTTTTAATTGTTGTTGTAAAAATTGAGGAAGACTTACTTTTCCGATAAAACACAATCCCTGAGAATCTTTTTTATCAGCAGTTACAAGTCCGATTTCTTTAGCAATTTCCCTTACCTGAGGTTTAGTCAATTCTCCGATAGGGAATAAAGCTTTAGATAACTGATCCTGACTCAATTGACAAAGGAAATAAGACTGATCCTTATTGTTGTCTTTTCCTGCTAAAAGATGAAAAACCTCTTTACCATTTTCATCAAAAGTTGAATTTACCCTTGCATAATGTCCTGTGGCAACCTTATCGGCACCTAGTGACATAGCCGTTTTCATGAAAACATCGAATTTTACTTCTCTATTACATAAAACATCCGGGTTGGGAGTTCTTCCTTTCTCGTATTCGGCAAACATATAATCAACGATACGTTCCTTGTAAAGGTCGCTCATATCAATTACCTGAAAAGGAATACCCAGTTTTTGGGCTACCATTAAGGCATCATTACTATCTTCGATCCAAGGACATTCGTCTTCCAATGTTACCGAAGCATCATTCCAGTTTCTCATAAACAAAGCCACTACATCGTGTCCTTGTTGTTGTAGCAAATATGCTGTAACACTGGAATCTACACCTCCGGAGAGGCCTACTACTATTTTCATTGTATTTCAATTTTACGAAACTCTTAACGGGAGTTCTTAGTTTGATGCGGCAAAAATACAACTAAAAAATTCGTAAAAAAACCATAATTTTAAACATTGATAAAAACGATATTAATACAAAACTGCCATTTATGAACATACAACGATGGCATAACACCTTTAAAATAAAATTTAGATATGAAAAAAATTATTATTCCATTGATGCTAATTATCTCAGGGTTAGCTTCTTCCCAGATTTCTGTAGGAACACCCGCTCAGGAAAATAACCGATGGACATTCGGAGGTGGAATTGGATTAGGATTTGGAAGCAATAGCTCTTTTAATCTACAGGCGTCTCCAAGAGTAGGTTACAGACTTACCAATGACCTTGAAGCAGGAGTTGTGGGAAGCGTGTCATGGCAAACCTCGGATTATTATAGATCGACAATGTTTGGGGTTGGTCCTTTTGCCAATTATTATATCGGAAGATCTTTTTATTTAGGAGCGAATTTTCAGCATTATTTTGTCAATTATAAAGATAAGTACTATGATTACAAATATAATAGGGAAGAAAATGCTTTATATCTTGGAGGAGGTTATATGCAAAGAATCGGAAATAACTCTTTTATGCAGATAGGATTGATGTATAATGTTCTTTGGAAAGAAAACTCAAGTGTATTTTCGAGTGGGCTGATTCCGAATATCGGCTTTGTGGTAGGGCTTTAATCTTGTTTAACTTCACAGGAAGAATCTTGATGTTTTTAAAAATATAATCTCACAGATTTTGCGGATTAACGTAGATCATTCTAATATTGTAGTGGTAATATTTAATAGAGATAGGCTTTAGCCCATCTATTAAAAACATTAAAATCAAATTGGCTTTAGCCGAAACTTATAAAAAGCAAAAAGCACCAGGAAATTCTGGTGCTTT
This sequence comes from Chryseobacterium sp. PMSZPI, assembly GCF_002835665.1. GTDB lineage: Bacteria > Bacteroidota > Bacteroidia > Flavobacteriales > Weeksellaceae > Chryseobacterium. Next base: position 22,989 of record NZ_PIZV01000026.1, on the reverse strand, counting down.
TTTATTGAAATTAAATTATTTATTTAAGATTGAGAAGACTTCTCAGCTGCTGATTTCTTAGGCTTTGAAGTTTTACCAGCCAACCCGTCTTTCGCTTCATTAAGGTCAAGAACTACGGTTTCTCCTTCATTCAATTGTTTATTTACCAGCATTTCTGCCAATAGATCTTCAATGTATTTCTGGATAGCTCGTTTTAATGGTCTTGCACCAAAATCTTTATCCCATCCTTTTTCAGAAATAAAGTCCTTCGCTTCTTCAGTTAATTCTACCTTATAACCTAATTTTTCAAGTCTGCCATAAAGCTTGTTCAACTCAAGATCGATGATTTTCTTAATATCATTTTGCTCAAGAGAGTTGAAAATAATAATATCATCAATTCTGTTTAAGAACTCAGGGGCAAATGCTTTTTTAAGTGCATTTTCAATTGTGCTTCTCGCTCTGTTATCTGAGCTTGACTTTTTAGCAGAAGTACCAAATCCTACACCATCTCCGAAATCTTTAAGATCTCTTGTTCCGATATTGGAAGTAAGGATGATAATGGTATTTCTAAAGTCAATTTTTCTACCTAAACTATCTGTAACGTGACCTTCATCAAGGATCTGTAACAAAATATTGAATACATCCGGATGAGCTTTTTCAATCTCGTCCAAAAGAACCACAGCATAAGGCTTTCTTCTTACAGCCTCTGTTAACTGACCTCCTTCTTCGTATCCTACGTATCCCGGAGGCGCACCTACTAACCTCGACACGGCAAATTTTTCCATATATTCACTCATGTCAATTCTGATTAATGCTTCATCCGAATCAAATAATTCTCTTGCCATTACCTTAGCCAACTCGGTTTTACCAACTCCTGTTGTTCCTAAGAAAATGAATGTACCAATTGGACGATTAGGATCTTTAAGACCTGCTCTGTTTCTTTGAATAGCTTTTACTACTTTTTTCACAGCATCTTCCTGACCGATTACTTTTCCGTTCAGTTTTCCATCCATCTGAGCTAGTTTATCAAGCTCATTTTTACCAACTTTCGTTACCGGAACTCCACTCATCATAGAAACGACTTCAGCTACATTTTCTTCAGTTACCGTTTCTTTTTTCTCTTTTACATCCTTATCCCATTTTTCCTGAGCGGCATTTAGTTCCATTTGAAGACGTTCTTCTTCGTCTTTAAGTTTTCTGGCTTCAAGATAATCCTGTGCTTTTACTGCTTTTTGTTTCAGTTCTTTGATATCTTCGATTTTTTTCTCAAAATCAATGATTTCAGTAGGAACTTTCATATTCTTGATATAAACGCGTGATCCTGCTTCGTCCATAGCATCAATAGCTTTGTCCGGTAGGAAACGGTCCGTAATATATCTTGATGTCAAATTGACACATGCAGCAATGGCTTCAGGGGTATAAATTACATTGTGATGTTCTTCATACTTGTCTTTAATCTGATTTAAGATCTGAATCGTTTCATCAATAGAAGTAGGTTCCACCATTACTTTTTGAAATCTTCTTTCCAGAGCACCATCTTTTTCTATATATTGACGATACTCATCCAAAGTAGTGGCTCCGATGCATTGGATTTCACCTCTTGCTAAGGCTGGTTTAAACATATTGGAGGCATCTAAACTTCCTGTAGAACTTCCTGCACCTACAATTGTATGAAGCTCATCAATAAATAAGATGACATCTCTGTTTTTTTCCAACTCTGTCATGATGGCTTTCATTCTTTCTTCAAACTGACCACGGTATTTTGTTCCGGCTACTAAACTTGCCAGATCCAAAGTAATCACTCGTTTTCCGTAAAGAACTCTTGATACCTTTTTCTGTTGAATTCTTAAAGCTAAACCTTCCGCAATCGCAGATTTACCAACTCCGGGTTCTCCGATAAGAAGCGGGTTGTTTTTCTTTCTGCGGGATAAGATCTGAGAAACTCTCTCAATTTCTTTTTCACGTCCGATAACGGGGTCTAATTTTCCGTCTCTTGCCAGAGCAGTAAGGTCTCTACCAAAGTTATCCAAAGTAGGTGTTTTACTTTTTGCAGAGCCTAAGTTGCCTGTAGGCTTTCTCATTTGCTCAAATTCCTCTCTTTCATCATCGTCATCATAAGCACTCATTTGTGGTGCCTGCCCGGAATTTTTAAGCATGGTTTGATATTCTCTTGAAACTCCTTCATAGTCGATATCGTAAGCTCCTAGTATATTTGAAGTAGGGTCCTCATATTTATAAAGAATACCTAAAAGCAGGTGAACGGTATTAATTTCATTGCTTTTATATTGTCGGCATTCTAACTCAGCACGTTTAATGGCATGATCTGCCATCTTAGTGAAAGAAATATTGGTAACCTCTTCAGAAATAGGATTAAGACTTGCTGTATTTAAAGTTTCAATTTTTCTTCTGATTTGTGTTAAATCCGCATTGAGGTTTTGAAGGATTTCTTTTGCAGAGTTTTCCGTTTTTATAATACCTAAAAGTAGATGTTCTGTATTAAGAAATTCACTTTTCAGCCTCTTAGCTTCGCTTTTGCTTTGTTTGAACACCTGGCTCAAACCTTGTGAAAACTTATAATCCATAATATATCTCATTAGAATAAAAGCAACGTTGCTTTTTATTCATTATCTAAATTACAAATATTTTACCAAAAATCAATTAATGACTTTATGGCAGTAAAAAATTTTATTATCTTCTTGAAAATGATTAAGTTTGTTATCCTTAAAAATTCCTCATGAATCCTGAAATTACTACTTATATTGGATATTCTGCCTCAGTTTTTATCGTGCTGAGTTTCATACTGAAAGATGTAAGAAAAATCAGAATTGTCAATATGATAGGTTGTATTTGTTTTGTCATCTATGGCTTCTTTTTTAGTGAGCCGTTATGGCCGGTAATCATTCCTAACGGACTCATCTGTTTTATTCAGATCTATCATTTGCTATTAGGAAAGAAATCCTGATGAAAAAAAAAATAATCACATCTGCTTTTAGTAATCTGTATACGGACCAACGTATTGAAAAGGTCTGCCGGACTCTTTATGAAAACGGATATGATATTGAACTTATCGGAAATGATTGGAAAGGAGCTGAGGAGATGCAGCGTCCATATCCTTTTTCAAGAATACATTTGGATTCAAAAAATCTGAAAACCGGTTATTTTGAATTCAATTGGAAATTGTATCACGAATTAAAAAACAAAGCGGATCAGAATACGATTCTTCATGCCAATGATCTTGATGCCTTGGTATCCAATTATCTTATTTCTCAAAAATTAAATATTCCATTGGTTTTTGATAGTCATGAAATTTTTTCAGAAATGCCTGCCATTCAGGGCAAAATGTCACAAAAAGTATGGCGGTATGCAGAAAAGAAAATTGTTCCGAAACTTAGATGGATGATTACTGCCAGCAAAAGTTATGCTGATTGGTTTCATAAAAAATATGGAATAAACCCTGTAGTTGTTCAAAATGCACCAAGAAAACTAAATTTTACTGCAGAAATTCCGGAAAATAATCCCAAAATATTTTTATATCAAGGAGCCCTTAATCCTTTCCGAGGAATTGATAAAGCGATTATGGCAATGCATCATCTTGAAGGAGTGATTTTCAAAATAGCCGGAGATGGTCCAAGAAAAGAAGAATATGAAAATCTTGTTATCCGGGAAAATCTTCAACATAAAGTTCAGTTTTTAGGCAAATTAAAGCCGGAAGATTTAAGAAAGATAACCGTAACAGCCGATGTTGGAATGAGTATTGAAGAGAATGGGGGAGACAGTTATCTTTATTCTCTGCCGAATAAAGTTCTGGACTGTATTCAATCAAGGGTTCCTTTAATTTTATCTAATCTTCCCGAAATGCGGAATATTAAAAATCAGTTTGATGTCGGAGAAATAATTAGAGATCATCAGCCTGAAAATATAGCTGCAGCAGTAAAAAATGTTTTAAGTAAAGGAAGAAAAAATTATCAGGAAGAACTGGAAAAAGCTTCAAACGTTCTTTGTTGGGAGAATGAAGAAATAAAATTATTACAGGTTTTTCAAAAAGCAGGCTCGGCCATAACTTCCAAAAAATGAGCAAAAACAAAAGGCTGGTTTCATAAGAGCTTGAAAAATAAGTCTACTATCTGGTGCTTATTGCCTAAAGCATAATTTATTATCTTTGCACAAAGAAATTTGATTAAAATGACCATTAAGGAAAAACAGCAGGAAATTATCGACGAATTTGCTTTTCTTGACGATTGGGAGCAGAAATATGAATATATTATTGATCTTGGAAAAGAATTAAAAGGGCTTCCGGAAGACAAGAAAACAGAGGAGAACCTTATTAAAGGTTGCCAAAGCAAAGTATGGATCGATGCTGAATTTAAAGATGGAAAGCTTTTCTTCAATGCGGACTCAGACGGTATTCTTCCTAAGGGAATTGTTTCTCTTTTGGTAAGTATTTATAGCGGACATTCTACCCAGGAAATTCTGGATTCAGATTTTGAGTTTATCTCAGAAATTGGTCTTCAGGAGTTTCTTTCGCCTTCAAGAGCCAATGGATTAATGGCGATGACGAAGCAAATTAAATTTTATGCGGTAGCGTATCAATTGAAATCATAATCGTGACTAGAATTTTAGCATATCGCTTTTCTGCCTTTGGGGATGTTGCTATGACGGTACCTGTTTTTAGGGAATTTCTTGAGCAAAACCCCGAAGTAGAGATTGTTATGGTTTCTAGAAAAAATTTTGAAGCCTTATTTGCCGGTATTCCCAATGTTATATTCAAAGGAATTGATTTGGACGACTACAAGGGGCTTTTTGGACTAAGCAGATTGAGTAATGAGTTGATCAAAGAGTTTAATCCGGATTGTATTGCAAATCTTCATGACGTTATCCGAACAAAAATCCTGGATAGAATCTATAGGAGAAAAGGATTAAAAGTCTTTAAAATCAATAAAGGGAAAGAAGAAAAGGAGCACCTTACCGATGTTTGGAATCTTAATAAAGTTCAGCTGAGAAAAACAGTGGAAAGATATGCTGATGTTTTTCGTGAAATGGGCTTTACATTAGAATTATCTCATCAACTCAGACCTTCCCCGGAACCTAAATCCGGAATAGGTTTTGCCCCTTTCGCCCAGCATAAAGGAAAAATGCTTCCTTTGGAAAAATCATATGAATTAGTCAGGATTTTAGCGCAAAAACATACAATATATTTTTTCGGCGGAGGTAAAAAAGAGATGGAAACTCTCGAAGACTGGGAAAAAAAGATTCCCAATACTAAAAGTCTTGCCGGAAAATTAAGCCTTGCCGAAGAGCTTAATAAGATTTCTGAATTGGAACTGATGATTTCCATGGACTCGGCTAATATGCACCTTGCCAGCTTGATGGGAACGAGATGTGTTTCTATATGGGGAGCAACTCATCCTTATGCCGGATTTTTAGGTTTTGGGCAGAGCGAAGATGATGTTGTTCAGGTAAAAGACCTTACCTGTAGACCGTGTTCTGTTTTTGGAGATAAAGAATGTTATCGTGGAGATTGGGCTTGTCTCGAAGAGCTCAATATCCGGAAAGTAATACAAGCGATTAATTTGTAAAGATAATCTTCACCATAGCCTCTGCCTTAGGACCATCAGAATAATTTCTTTCTAAAATTGCTTTTCTAATCTCATTTTCGTTATAATCTTTCTCTGAAACATCTATGATGTGTTGACGGAGTTTTTTTGTATTGGACGCAAAGAGGCATAAGTTAATTAGAGACGGATCATCTGTAATATTTTGATTAATGATAACAAATCGGCTATTATACAATGCATTAAAAAGTTTCACTTTTGTTCCTGTATTTTGATAAGAAAGTAAAATATTGGCTTGAGCCCTTTCAAAAAGACGGTTGAGATTTTTGTTGTTTTCAATGGGAACCAAGCTGATGTTTTCAATAGTATTGATTTTCTTTTTGAGATCATCAGAAGCACGATCAGAAGCAATAATAAGGCTGTATTGTGGAAGGTTTTTGAATACTTTGATTGTTTCTTCTGCAGCCTTTTTATTGTCAGCAGTACTTAAATCTCCATGGAAAAGAAAATAATCTCCCTTTTGGCTAAGGGTTTTTACCTGATGGTTGCCATGGAAAAGATGAATAAGCTTTGCGTTTTTAGAATAGAGTTCAGTCTCCTGATATTCTTTTTCAGAAAGACAGAAAACAGCTTTAAATTCCTTTAAGCGTTTTTTCTGATATCCTTTATATTTTAAGGCTTCCAACCTGTATATAATCTTTTTAAAAAGATTTTTTTCCGAAAAAGAAAGGCCTTTATAATATTCGGCTTCGTTATTATGTAATCGAAGAAAGAGCTTATGTTCTTTCTTTTGTAATTGATCGATAATTTTTGTGGTTTGTAATCCCTCAAAAAGGATAGGAGCTTTAATCCTCTCCAGATGATCAAATAATGCGTCAGAATTTCTTATTACAGATGCAAATGGAGTAGATGAAAAATATAAGAAGGGGTTTTTCTTCTTTTTGTAAAAAAGTACATTTTCTGTAATGCTTTGGACCTCCGGATCGATTTTTTCGGGAATACGATCTACAAAACAATGAAGATGTATTTTAATGCCGAGATCTGATAAAGCCTTCACCTTGTAATAAACATCAATAATACCACCGTAAGACGGAGGATAGGGATAATTGAATGATATGATGTGAAGCTCCTTCAAATACATGACAGTATAACAACAAAGGTAAATAAATATCCAGGAAAATTGATTGTTTTGAAAAAAGAAGGGATAGTAGATATAAATAAAAAAATCTCCCAGAAATCTGAGAGATTTTTTGTGGGTCCTGAGGGATTCGAACCCCCGACCCTCTGGGTGTAAACCAGATGCTCTGAACCAACTGAGCTAAGAACCCTCTAGACTTGTTCTCTTGTTTAGAGTGGTGCAAATATACGACTTATTCGGTAATCTCCAAATTTTTTTCTAAAAATTCTCCCACAACAAAGTTACTTCCGCCAATAAAAATCATTTCTTCGTTTGTACATTGTTCTTTTGCAGATAGATACGCTTCCTGTACGGAATTAAAAATTTTATAAAAAATTTTTGCCTCCTGAAGCAAGTTTTCATAATCTTGGGGGTGTCTTCCTCTATTGATGGATGGTTTTGCAAAATAAAACTCAGAATTTTCAGGAAGTAAAGCCATCACTTCATCTATTTTTTTGTCATTGACGAAGCCCAAAATAACGTGCTTGTGTCTATCAATAGAGTTTAATTGTGAAAAAACATACTCTAATCCGGCTTGGTTGTGTCCCGTATCACAAATAGTGAGCGGGCTTTTTGAAAACTCAAACCAGCGGCCAATGAAGCCTGTGTTTTTATGAACGTGCAATAATCCTGTTTCTAAATCTTTTTCAGAGATAGGTATTTGTAATTTTCTTAATTGTTCAACGATTGCCAGAACAACACGAATATTCTTTTGTTGATAATTTCCTTTTAAATCAGAAATTAGAGAGGTTTGAATGAGGGTTGCATCTATAAAAGGAGCGCTTTCTTTAATTGCTTTTGTTTTAATGATATTTTTTACCGTTTCATGATCATCACCAGAAATAATAGGAGTATTCTTTTTGATAATTCCTGCTTTTTCACCGGCAATTTCTTCAATAGTATCTCCTAGAATATTCTGATGATCCAGTTGAACATTGGTGATCGCTGAAACTAATGGCGTAATGATATTGGTTGAGTCCAATCTTCCTCCCAGTCCGACTTCAATAATGGCAAAATCTACCTTTTGCTGAGAAAAATACTCAAAAGCCATGATGGTTGTAAACTCAAAAAAAGAAGGGCGGATGTCTTCCGGCAATTTTTTTAGCTTTTGGATAAAGTCAAAAACGAATTCTTTATTGCAATTTTTGCCGTTGACCTTTATTCGCTCTGTAAAATCAATAAGATGCGGAGAGTTATATAACCCTACTTTATATCCTGCCTCTTGCAGTACTGAGGAAAGCATATTGCTTGAAGATCCTTTCCCGTTGGTTCCTCCAATATGTATGCATTTAATCTTTTCCTGAGGATTTCCAAAAAAAGCACAAAGCTTGGTAATATTATCAAGTCCGGGCTTATAAGCTTTTTGTCCGTCTATCTGGTAATTGGGCATTTGTACGAAAAGCCAATCTATAGCTTCCTGATATTGTTCCTGTGTCATGATACAAAATTCTCAAAACTTTTATAAAAATGAAACAATAATTTTTTTTACCTGTAACTTTTTTATATTTAACTCGTCTAATATGGAAAAATCTTAGTATGAAATCGCTCTAGCTTTGCAAGTAGAAAGACTGATGGAGATAATGCGATTCTTATGACCATTAAAAAACAAATAAACATATACAATATGAAAAAAATTTGGATGATCGTTTTGGGGTTAGGTTTTCTGGGTATGAATGCTCAGAAAAAATGGTCCCTGAAAGAATGTGTAAATTATGCAGTGGAACATAACCTCCAGGTTATCCAAAATCAATATAACAAACAATCTCAAGATAATAACCTTAGAATTGCTAAAAAGGGGTATTTGCCTTCTGTTTCAGCGGGAATGAACAACGGGGTAAGTTTTGGGCAACTTTCGCTGGGAACCGGGAGTATCAGGAATGACAGATTCAGTAACAGTGCAAGTTTAGGAGCTGATATGTTGGTATATAACAATGGAAGACTGGAAAAAAATGTTCGAAAAGCACAGTTTGATGTTGAAGCAAGCCAATATGATATTGAAACAATTAAAAATGATATTTCTCTTCAAATCGCACAGCAATATCTTACAGCTCTTTTAAATAAGGAGATTGTTAAGATTTCTCAAAGTGCAGTAGATAATGCACAAAAACAGTTTGACAGAGCAAAAATAACCACCCAGATTGGTACTACAGCTCAGACAGTTTTAGCGGAGGCAGAAGCAGCCTTGGCAAGAGAAAAACAAAATCTTAAAACAGCAGAAGTCAATGTTGGAAGAGCTTTGTTTGCTATCGTTCAGCTTTTACAGCTTCCTGAATATAAAGATTTTGATGTTGAAGATGTGCGGGTTTCGGATACATTGGAATCACAATTAAAATCTGTTGACGAAGTTTTAACAACGGCATATGAAATTCAACCTCAGATAAAAGCAGCGGAAAGCAGGATAAGGTCTGCCGAAGCTCAGACAGAAGTGAGTAAAACAGCATTCTGGCCAACTCTTACAGCCAGTGCGGGGCTTTCTACCTTTTATAACAATATATTAAACACCAATGGCGGTATGAATAGCAGCCAGGTAGGTTTTTTTCAACAATATAAAGACAATTTCGGACAAAATATAGGTCTTTCTTTGAACGTTCCTATTTTCAATAAAGGAATTACAAAACTACAGGTAGAGCAGTCTAAAATTAATGAAAGTCTTGCTAAAGTAACCCTGGAGCAACAGAAGCAATCGGTAAGACAAAATGTTCAAAAAGCACAGTTTGATGCCGATGCCAATTATGAAACTTACTTATCGGCAGTAGAAACAGAAAAGAGTACCAGATTGGCTCTCGATTTTGCAGACAAAAGCTATGCTGCCGGAAGAACAACCATTTATGATGTTAATATTGCAAGAAATAATTATGCAAATGCACAGGGATCAGTAGCGCAGGCCAAATATAATTATCTTTTTAGTCTTAAACTATTGAATTTCTATGCAGGAATTCCATTAAGTTTGTAAAATGTCCATCCAATCATTAGAAAAATATTTACCTCAAAATACACTTCAATATTTAAGAATTTGGTTTTCAGATTACTATATTCACATAAAAGTTACACGAAACAGAAATTCTAAATTGGGAGATTATAGAAAACTTCCGGACAATTCACATGAAATTACGGTAAATTCTACACTTACCCCACAACTTTTTTTCTTTGTTCTCACCCATGAATTGGCTCATTTAATTGCCTTTGAAAAATATGGACGAAGAATTTCTCCTCACGGAAATGAGTGGAAGGAAACTTTTAGGAAAATGCTTCTTGAAAGCCTTGAAGTATATGATGAAGACCTAAAACCTATTATTGTCAGATTCTCAAAATCACCCAAAGCCAATTTTATGGCTAGCCCTGATCTTGTAAGATATTTTCATACTGAAAAACAGGATGATAGTCTTCAATTTATCGAGGAGCTTCAAAAGGGAGAATTTTTTATATATCGCAACGAAAAGTATTTATTGGAAGGTCTGGTTAAAAAAAACTATCTTTGTAAGAACCTGGCTACTGGGAGGAAGTATTCTTTTAAGCCTTTAGCTCGGGTAGAAAAATGTAGTTAAGAATGTTAAAATCAGATAGATACTGTGTAATAATGGCGGGTGGAATCGGTAGTCGGTTCTGGCCAATGAGTACGCAGAAATTTCCAAAGCAATTTCAGGATATTTTAGGTGTTGGACGTACAATGATCCAGCAGACTTATGACAGGATCAGTAAAGTGATTCCTAAGGAGCATATATTCGTTATTACCAATAAAGAATATGTTGCTCTTTCTCATCAACAACTTCCTGAAATTCCTGAAGAAAATATTGTAGGAGAGCCACTAATGAAAAATACAGCGGCTTGTAACCTATATATGGCAAACAAAATCGCTGAGATTAATCCTAATGCTACAATGATTGTTCTTCCGGCAGATCATTTGATTCTTAAAGAAGATGTTTTTCTGGAAAAGGTAGAGCTGGCTTTTGATGTAGCTTCAAAACACGAGTACCTGGTCACTTTAGGAATTACCCCTACAAGACCTGATACAGGATATGGATATATTCAGTTTGTTGAAAAAAAGGGATCAGATTACTTTAAAGTAAAAACATTTACGGAAAAACCAATTCTTGAAATCGCACAAAGCTTTTTAGAAAGCGGAGACTTCCTGTGGAATGCCGGGATATTTATTTGGAATATAAAGAGTATCCATCATGCATTTGAATTGTATCTCCCTGAAATGGCTCAGCATTTTATGGCTTGTGAGTATAATTCTGAAAAAGAGAATAGCTGTATTGAAACTATTTATCCTAAAGTACAGAAAATTTCTATAGATAACGGAATTTTAGAAAAAGCAAAGAATGTTTATGTTATTCCTGCAGATCTGGGCTGGAGTGACCTGGGAACATGGACTTCGGTTTATGAGAATACAGAAAAAGACGAAGATGGTAATGCCGTAAATTTAAAACATTTGCTGACTTACAATGCAAAAGGAAATATTATCCGTTTGAAGAATAATAATAAAGCTGTTATCATTGATGGTCTTGAAAACTATATTATTGTAGATACAGATAAGGCTCTTCTTATTTGTCCCCGCGATAATGACCAATTGATCAAAGATTACGTTCTTGATTTAAAGAACTTTAAGAAAGGAGACAAGTTTATGTAAAATTATTTGGTATATTTTCTGCTGATTTTTGAAGTATGATACAAATTACATCCCGTTTCATAATGTTTATTTTCTTGCTTTTGGGAGTCTTAGGCTATTCTCAGGAAAAGAAAAAGTTTTCGAATATTCCGAATATTTTACAGCAGATCAGTCCGGATGATAGAGTAGATTCGTGGGTATTGGTGTACAATGACTATGGAAAAGGTCGGGAAATAAAGGTTTCCGGAGGAAAACCTAACTATACTCCTCAATTTTCGGGGTTTAATCTATTTCCCAGCGAAGATAGTTTTTATTATATAGCTTACTCTATCGGAGGAAAGATCAACTATGTCCTGAATATAGAGGATTTGAAAAAATTTGTCGGAACAATTGATAATGCCCAGGAGGCGGCTATCATTTCGGCAGCAGATGGTTATATGGTGGATGAGGAATTCAAAGATCTTGCAGGCAATTATCATGAGGACCGTTCGAATTATTATTTGGATTTAGGAAAAGAAACTTCAATGGATTGTCCTTATCAAAAAACACATTATACTTTAACTGTAAATAAAGCAACGGGAGCCATTACCCATGTAAAAGATAATGGAACCTATATTGAGCTTTACAATAAAAAATGTGCTAATAACCCAAGACTGTTAAAAGTCGAAAAAAAGGAAGAACCCAAGAAAGATGAGTCTAAAAAAACACCCAAGCGCAGATAACACTTATGAAACAGAGCGTTTAATACTTCGTCCAATGTCTGCAGAAGACAAAGATTTTGTTTTTGAACTTTATAACAGACCAAAATTTATTCAATATATCGGCAACCGAAATGTGAATAGTGTTGAAGATGCCGAAACCTATATTCTGAATAGATTTACTCCACAGATTGAAAGATTGGGATACGGAAACTATCTTTTAATAACAAAGGACAGGAACGAAAAAATAGGAGCTGTAGGAATTTTTGAAAGAGAAGGTCTTGATGTGGTAGATATCGGATATTCGCTGCTGGAAGAATTTGAGGGTAAAGGATATGCCTTTGAAGCTGCTCAGAAGGTTAAATCTATTGGAATGGAGGAATTTGGTTTATCAAAAATATCCGCCATTATTTCAAAGGATAACCTTTCTTCTCAGAAACTCATTGGAAAATTAGGATTAAAATTCAAAAAACATGTAACTCTTCCCGGTGAAACAGAAGAGTTAAATTATTATGAAACAGAATAGATAAATAAAAAAGTATTCACAAATAACATAGTCTATTTATTGGTGTTATTTGTGGATACTTTTGTGCTATTTGTGTTTAAAAATTATTCCAGGATCTGTTCAGCAGCTGTTTTTGATGTTACTTTCTCTATAACTCTTGTGCAAATCCCATTTTCATCAAAAATAAAGGTTGTTCTTACAATCCCCATATACGTTTTTCCAAAAGTCTTTTTTTCCTGCCAAACACCGAATTTTTCAATAATATCGTGGCTCTCATCAGCAATAAGATCATATGGAAAAGCAAATTTGCTGTGGAAGTTTTTCTGTTTTTTTACAGAATCTCCACTTATTCCCAATAATTGAAACCCTGCTTTTTTAAGTTGAGAATAATTATCACTCAAGTTGCATGCTTCTACAGTACAGGTTGGAGTATTGGCTTGTGGATAGAAGAAAATAATTAATTTTTTTCCGATTAATTTTGATGAGGTTACTGTTTTTCCATCTTGATTGAACCCTTCAAATTCAGGTAATTTATCTCCAACTTTCAACATAATAATTTATTTTTGTTCAAATTTAAGGGTAAAATGACAAAAAAGCAAAGAGCCGAACTCGTTCAGAGAGAACTGGATAAATTATATCCTACAACACCTATTCCATTGGATCACACCGATCCCTATACACTAATGGTTGCTGTAGCACTTTCTGCACAGACCACAGATAAAAAGGTGAATGAAGTTACCCCCAACCTTTTTGAAGTTGCCGGAACTCCGCAAAGAATGGCCAGACTAGAGGAATATCAAATCAAAGAATTGATTAAAGAAATAGGATTATCCAATACCAAAGCCAAGAATTTAAAGAAAATGGCGGAGCTTTTATTGGAAAGACATAATGGTATCGTTCCTCAAACTTATGAAGAATTAGAAGCGCTTCCGGGGGTGGGACATAAGACGGCTTCAGTAGTAATGAGCCAGGGCTTTGGATTTCCCGCTTTTCCGGTGGATACACATATTCATCGCCTGATGACGCAATGGAAGCTTACATCAGGAAAAAATGTAGTAGAGACAGAACGAGATGCTAAGAAATTATTCCCGGAAGATGTTTGGAATAAACTTCATCTTCAGATTATTTTCTATGGCAGAGAATATTCTCCGGCCAGAGGAAAAGGGGAGAAGGATTTTATTACTAAAATGATGTTTGAGAAGTAATATTCTCAAGGAGATATTGTTCAACCATATCAAGGTTCAAAACCTTGACATGGTTTTTTGTTTTAACGCAATGATTGCAAGGGCTTTATAATAATTTATGCCGGAAAGTTTCGCAAAGGCACTTCGTCCAGCTAGGGCAATAGTTTTTTCGCTGAGTGAAATGCTTTTGCAAACTAAAATAAAGCGCAACCATCACCTTGTAATCGTTGCGTTTATTTAATTTAAATATCCAATAATCTTCTGTGGTAATTGATTTGCCCCAAATGATAGTCAAGATGGGCAATCAAATGGATCAGGAAATAATCTATGGTCATTTTGCTTTCAAAAACAACGATTGGATATTCCTTTTTCAGATCTTCTTCGGATAATTGAGAAAGAACAGTATCAATCATGATTGCTGTAGCTTCAACCTTTTCAATAAGCTCAGTTCTCGGAACATCTTTTAGAGAAAATTCCAGATCACGCTGTCTTAGATATCCTGTGTTTCCAAGATGTGTTCCCAGGAAATGATTAAGGTTCCCAACCAGATGAAGGACGAGATTACCTGCAGAGTTGGCTATATTTTTATCAGTTTTCCAAAGATTTTCTTCGCTTTGATAAGCTTCTATCTCTGCTTTTAGTTTATTTAAGTCTCTGCTGTAAAGAGATCTGAGGCTTTCTGTAATCATGGGGTTTTATTTTTAAAATTATTCAAATTTACTGAATAGAAGAAGATTAAATGAAAAGGGCACTGTTTTTATTCAGTGCCCTTCAGTCTTATTGTTAAATCTTATTTTTGTTTTTTCGCCCAAAGCTCCATTTTTCTGTTCAGAACATCCAATGGAAGGCATCCCTGGCTTAATACTTCATCGTGGAAGCTTGCGAGATTAAATTTGCTGCCAAGCTCTTTCTGATATTTCTCCCTCAGCTCACGAATTCTTAAAGAACCTATTTTATATCCTAAAGCTTGTCCCGGCATTGCCATATATCTTTCAACTTCTGCAGTAGCTGCTCCTTCATCATAAGAAATATTGCTTAAAAAATATTTGATGGCTTGTTCTCTCGTCATTGTTCCGGTGTGAAGGCCAGTATCGACAACCAGTCTTACGGCTCTCAGCATTTGATCGCTCAGATATCCCATTTTTTGATATGGATCTGTATACAATCCAAACTCAGGGCCTAATGTTTCACAATAATGTGCCCATCCTTCTCCATAAGCACCAAACCACCCAAATCGCATGAATTTTGGTAAATTGGTATTCTCCTGTTGCAAAGAAACCTGATAATGGTGTCCCGGAATAGCCTCATGAAGGAAAAGAGATTCCATTCCTGAAGTTACATTAAATTTAGAAGGATCAGGAAGTGGAACATAAAATATACCGGGTCTTTTGCCGTCTGGAGTTCCAGGGATATATTCTGCGCTGGCACTGGCTTCTCTGAATTTTTCTGTTTGTCTGATCTCAAATTTAGTCTTAGGAGTTACATTAAACATGGTTTTCAGCTTTGGTGTAATTTTGGTCAAAATGCTGTTGAATGCATTTAAAACTTCCTTAGAGGTTTTATAAGGCATTGCTTTTGGATCTGTTTTTACGTGGGTAATAAACTCTTCCAATGTTCCGGTGAAGCCTACTTGTTGCTTCACTTTTTCCATTTCTGCACGAAGCATAGCGACTTGCTGTTGTCCGATTTTGTTAATTTCTTCCGGGGATTTTTTTGTGGTTGTCCAACTTTTTACATAATAACTATAAATTTCATTTCCATTAGGAAGACTGTTGTATCCATCCGTATCTCTTGCTTTTGGAAGGTATTCTTTCTCTAAAAAGACTCCCATTTTGGTGTATGCCGGAATGATTTTTTTAGTAATAGCGTCTTTATAAAGAGCAGAAAACTTATCTTTTTGTGCCTGAGTGAAATCTTTTGGAAAGTTTTTGATAGGTCCGTAGAAAATATTTTTTTCCATATCGCTGGTGATGATTTCTTCAGCTTTCATTTGAGGAATCATTTTGATAACCAGTTTTTTAGGAAGTACAATCTTATTGTTGATTCCTTCGCGGAAGTTGTCTGCAGCAGCATTCATCCACTCCGGAAATTTTTCCATTCTTTTCAGCCAGTCACTATAGTCTTTTTCTGTTTTAAAAGGTTGGTTTCCTTGCCCGCTTCCATACAACGGGAAAGTTAGCGGAAGACCTCCGAATTGGGTAAAAGGAATATATTCCGGATGGTAAGCATAGCCTTCAATTTTATCTTTTAAAGTGTAGTCAAGAACGTCATATACGACTTTGTTTTCATCAGAAAGGGTTTTATAATCTACATGTTCCAGTTGTTTCTGTACCGAATTGTAAAAGGCAATCTCTCCTGAAATGAAATCTTTATCAATATTAATGGGAAGCTGGTCATTGTATCTTGTATCTCCTTGAGAAGTAGCATCTAAAGGGTATAGTTTAAGATATTGTTCGTAATAATTGGATGCAATAGAATCCAAATTACTGGGAGTCACTTTTGTAAGGGGAGAGTCAGACTTTTTGCAGGAGGCAAGGCCTATGATGAGTCCCAATCCTAAAATACTTTTTGATACAATGTTTTTCATTTCCAGAATCTTTATGTAACAAAAGTAAGTATTATTGGGAGATTCCGACTCATTCTGTGATTTGATTTTAAAAAATAATTTTCAAAATCCTTTTCACTTACAATCAATTTTTTATCTTTGTCTAAAACGTTTAACAATCATATTATTACAGTTCTTTTTTAAGGAAAAATGAAAGGGATTTTAAAAATTTACCATCCAGAGGAAACGCTAAAATACAATATCAGAAATACTTATTGTAAAGCAGTCTACAGCAACCAGCAACATTTTTTAGAGGTTGAAATTATAACGGATGACAGTTTGGATCATGTAGATGATGATTCATTACAGTACAACTTTCCGCAGCTTTCACTGGAAGTTTTCGATTTCCCTATCGAATCTACGGATATAGAAGGCAAAACAATCAAAATTAATGACTCTGATGAGGAGACATATACGGAAGTAGATCTGTTCGATGATGAAGAGGCCTATATCTATGATAATGAGCTTCTTTTTGAGAAAAACGAAGAAGGTGAACTCCAGGTAATCTGGAAGGGAACTATCGATGATTTCTATACAGGATCCGATACCCCGATTCCTTTCCGGTTAAAATGCGAATTTAAGCAGGATGATATTGAGGTAGACGAGGACTAAACGTCTCCACTTTATTTTTTATACCAATTTCTTTTCAAATTCTTTTTGGAAAGAAATTTGTTGTTTGCAAATCATAACAAATTTTAAGTAGTTTTTAAGCAATTTTTAAGAGATCAATTAATAATATTCCACTACATTTGTCGTTGAAACTTTAATAAAATTCACATTTAATGCTGTTAACGGAACTTTCTCAGATTTTATTTGCACAAATCGCTACACCTGCAGTTGCCACAGACAATTTAGAGTTCTCATTTTGGAAGATCATGTTCCATGGAGGAGCCTTCGCTAAAATAGTGATGGTCACAGTGTTGCTGTTGGGAGTGTTTTCTCTATACCTGTTTTTTGAAAGGTTTTTCTTTATTAAAAGACTGACTTCAAAGACAGATTCCAACTTTATGAATAATATTGAAGACTTTATCAAAGCTGGAAAAATAGAGGCGGCGTCCGATTATTGTAAAACTCAAAATTCTCCGGAAGGAAGAATTCTGGAAAAAGGAATTTCAAGATTGGGGCGTCCGGTTTCTGATATTGTCAGTGCTATGGAAGCGCAGGCGCAAGTAGAGGTCGCCAATATGGAGAAAAACCTAAACCTTTTGGCGGTAGTACCAAGTATTGCTCCGATGTTAGGACTTTTGGGTACGGTAATCGGGATGATTATTGCTTTCTTCAATTTATCCCATGCAACAGGTTCTTTCTCTCCAAAGACCCTTTCTGAAGGTATTTATACTGCATTAGGACAGACGGCTGTAGGTTTGGCAGTGGCTATTCCTGCTAACTTCTGCTATAACATTCTTTTGACAAGAATTGATAAGTTCGTATTGAAGGCTCAGAATATGTCGGGAGAATTTTTAGATCTTATCAATAAACCTTTATAAGCTTTCTTACGATGAAAATTCAAAGAAGAAATAAAGCAAACCCGGAATTCAGTTTAGCAGCGATGACAGATGTTATCCTGTTGATGCTGATCTTCTTTATGGTAACGTCTTCTGCAGCTAATCAGAGTGCAATAGATGTGAATTTACCAAAGACCGGAGCCGTTGAAGATAATATACCGAATCCTTTAACCGTAAGTATTAAACCGGATGGGTCATTTTATGTAGATGATAATCCTGTCAATAAAGGAGAGTTGGAGAAAACTATTGTTGACAAATTAGCCGGTCAAACCAATAAATCTTTTACCATCAGAGCAGATGAAAATACTCTGCATAAAGATGTTGTTTTTGTGATGGAAATTGCTGAAAAATATAAGTTTAATATTGCCATTGCAACGGTTAAAGATAAATAATAAACCCGGAATTCCGGAAATCATTACTTTTTAAGATGAGAAGCTATACAGCAAACAAAAACGAAGAAAACAAGGATAGAGTAAAAAGCGCACTGCTTTCTATTCTTATTTGGGCTGCAGTTTTGCTTTTTGTTTTTCTATATAAATTAAAACCAGAGTTAGATAAAGAACCAGAAGTAGTTACTACTATGCTTGTCAATTTTGGAGATAACAGGAACGGAAAAGGAATTGAAGAACCTGCAGAGCAACCGGGGAGTTTAGCGGCCGCTACTGAGGAAGTAAAGTCTGAACCTGCTGAAACACCGGTTCCAGAAACTAAAACTGTTGTAAAACCAGAACCCGAGCCTATACCGGAGCCAAAGAAAACTGAAGTTAAGGAGAAGGTTATTACCGGGAAAAATTCAAAAAATACGGTTCCTAAAAAAGAAGAATCAAAAAAAGTTGAAAAGAAAGTGGCTACCAGTACCAGTGCTTCTAAAAATGCTAAAAAATCAGGTGCTACTACTGCTAATTCTAAAACCGGGAATGGCGATGGAAAAGGGAATGCTGCCATCGGGAATCTAATTAAAGGAAGAGGTACAAAAGCCGGAAGTCAAGGAACAGGTGACGGAATAGGAAATGCAGGAGATCCTTTAGGTGGAGACGGAAACGGGGACAGCAAAGTAGGAATTGATAGAAAACTTGTTGGATATATTCCAGGAACAATGGGAAGAGGGGGAGCTCAGCCATCTCACAGTTGTACAGCAAGTGGATCTATTACGATTGCCTATACTGTGGATAAGGCGGGAAATGTAGTTTCTGCGAGAAGATCAGGAGGTATTTCAGATCCTTGTGTATCTTCTACCTCAGTTACCTGGGTTAAGAAGTATGTAAAGGCGGAGAAAGCCAGTACCTCTTCTACGGGAACCTATAAAATTACATTCTAAAATACAAAAAGCACTTTATTTTATTCAAGTGCTTTTTTTAATTCATTAATTCTGTTGATCACCGGAAGGGCAAAGATTCCGCTGGTCTGAAGATAGAGCTCATAGAACGTCTTAGCCTTATCTTGGAAATCTTTATTCTGTGCTTCTCTGCTCTTGAAATAGAAAAGGTTTCCCAGCATTTCATAATAATCTTTGCGATCTCTTTCCTGTCTTTCATTTACAAGAGTGATCATTTCTTCTTTAGTCATTGAAGATACTTCAGTGAAATTCATTTTGAAAATATCTCTCATCAAAGTATCAAAATCCAGTTCTTTTTGCATTAAGCTTTCTTCCGGTTTATCAAGGATCAGCTTTTCCAATGCCTGAGTCAATTGACGGATGAGTCTGAGGGTGAATTCTTTATCTGTAATCATAAATGGTAATTTTGTTGCTAGTTGCTAGTTGCTAGTTGCTAGTTGCTAGTTGCTAGTTTGGAGTTATGTGCGCCAGTTTAATTGGACGTATTTTATAAAGTTATTGATTTTTCCTCCTAATAATTTATATTGTTCTGATTTTTCTTTAAAACCTGAGTTTAATTCCGGATATAGTATTGTGATTTTTGATAAATGACAAACGGTTTCATCACAGCTTGCCTGAGAATAAATTAGAAATTTGATAAAATCCCCTTTGTAATTGTTCCTTCCATAGCCTTCTGCAATATTTGTAACAACGGAATCTGCTGAACGCCTTAATTGACTGCCAAGTTCATATAGTTCATACTTTGGCAGTTGAAGTGAGAGCTGATGAGTTTCTATAAATAACTCAAAAGCAATATTATAAATGTCAAGTTTTTCGTAACTCATTAATCTCGTTTTTAACGATAAAAAAACTAGCAATTAATCAACCTGCCTTGATTAAGCAAAAAACAAATAAGCTAAAGCAATAGATGTTATAATCCCCACTAAATCGGCCAGAAGCATGGCTATTACCGTATATCTTGTGTTCTTTATGGCTACGGCGCCAAAATATACGGCGATCACGTAAAACGTCGTATCTGAGCTTCCCTGAAGAACAGCAGCTAATTTCCCCTGGAAACTATCTGCTCCAAATGTAGACATGGTATCTACCATCATTCCCCTTGCTCCGGAACCGGATAAAGGTTTGATTAAAGCAGTTGGTAATCCATCTACAAATCTTGGATCCAGGCTTGCTGCGTTGGCAACCCATTTCATTCCATCGATGAGGACGTCAAAAACACCGGATGTTCTTAGTAATGAAATAGCAATCAACATTCCTACCAGGTAAGGAATAATCTTTACGCAGGTGGTGAAGCCTTCTTTGGCTCCTTCAATAAAAGCATCAAAAACGTTGATCTTTTTATAAACAGCTCCAAGTACAATGGCAAGGAAAATAAAAAGAATAAGGCCATTACTGAGTACCTTACTGAAATCATCAAGTTCGTCTTTGCTAAGCTGAACAAGATATACAACCAATAAAGCAATAATAGCTGAAATTCCCCCAACATAAGCAATCACTACAGGACGGAGAAGATTGATCTTTTGATATAAAGAAACAATAATCATCGCTGCTAATGTTGCTGTGAAAGTGGCAATCATACATGGCAGAAAAATATCGGTAGGGGTTTTGGAGCCCATTGAGGCCCTGATCGCAATAATAGATACCGGAATCAAAGTCATTCCTCCTGCGTGAAGGCAGAGAAACATAATCTGTGAATTACTTGCGGTGTCTTTATTAGGATTTAGAGTCTGGAGACTTTCCATTGCTTTTAATCCAAAAGGAGTAGCCGCATTATCCAGTCCCAAAAGGTTAGCACTAAAATTCATCAGCATATGGCCAAATGCCGGGTGGTTTTTAGGGATTTCCGGAAACAATTTTGAGAAAAAGGGCTGAATAAAACGACTTAATAAATTGATTCCGCCAGCTTTTTCGGCAATACTCATGAAACCCATGAACAGGGTCATAATTCCGATCAGACCAAGACATATTTTTACCGCAGTTTCAGAGGTACCGATGACACCATCTGCTTCCTGAACACGATATACCTTTACATTTTGCTTTAAAGAATCTGTTTTATAATGAATTCTGCTGTCTGCAAAATCATTTTTTTTCACCAGACTATCTTTGACGATGGGGGAGAGTGTGCTGAAAGGTTGAGTCGCTATCTTCACGGTATCACCTCCTTTTCCCACCACCATATCGTTAAAAATAGCATTATAATGGCTTGATGAAACGTATTTTATACTGGCAATGGCAATGGCAATAATAATAAAGGCCGACCAAATTCTGCTAAGAACCATTCGATTGATTTAATTGTTTAAACTTATCAAAAATACTTTAAACTGCAAAAGTCACAAAAGATTTTATTTTAAAACACTTTAGTCCACTTAAGTAAGTTTAAAATAATGCAACATAAAAAGTTTACATAAGATAAAAATCAAAGATTTTAAAAAGCTTAAGTGCTCTTCTCAACAGCATTTTATCTACTTTATAAAACTTAAGTGTTTAATTCTTTTGTGGCTTAAATAAATAGATATTTACTCTTCCAGATAAACAAGGTGTCCTTTAAAGTCATCATCCAGATTTTTTAGAACCTTGGCGTCATCCATTTTTTTGACTAATCCATTTACGAAAAAGCTTTTTTCAAAAAATTGGCGATGAATTCCTGGTAATAATTCCATAAAATAATCCATCCCGAATTTGTTGTTATGAAGATCCATTTTTGTTTCCAGCGGTTGATTGGGAAATAATTCTTCATGCATATCTGTCATTCTTTTGCAGAAATCCAACGCTTTTTTAGGTGATGAGATTTTGCAGCAGTACATCATGATAAAACAACACCACAATGCGTGTCTGAAAGCGTTTCCTATACCGTTGTTAGACGCTGTTTCCGGGAACTTTTTCTGAGCAATAGTGAATGCTTTAACGGTAGCATAAAAGCTTAACATAGCAAAAAGAGGATGGGGGAGAACAAGTGATAAAAGACGGATAATCTTTTTAAAACTCATACTCTTAATGGTATTGAAAAATATCTTGAAAGTCCTCATAAATAAAAATCTCTCCCTAATTAGAGAGAGATTGTATTGTTTTTGTTACAGGTACTATGCTTTTACTGTTAATAAATTAACAGTTTTTGCAACTGTGTCCTGAATTTCAGTTCTTTTTACGATGAAATCTACAAATCCTTTCTCTTGTAAGAATTCTGATGTCTGGAATCCTTCCGGTAGGTCTCTACCAATCGTTTCACGGATTACTCTTGGTCCTGCAAAACCGATCAGTGCTCCCGGTTCAGCCATGATGATATCAGCTGTCATTGCGAAAGAAGCAGTGATTCCTCCAAAGGTAGGATCACAAAGGTAAGCGATGTAAAGAAGGCCTGCTTCAGAAAGTTGAGCAAGTTTAGCCTGTACTTTAGCCAACTGCATCAATGAATAAGTAGCTTCCTGCATTCTTGCTCCTCCGGACTGACAGATAATCATATACGGAAGTTTGTGCTTGATGCAGTAATCTACAGCCCTTCTGATTTTTTCCCCCATTACGGAACCTAAAGACCCCCCGATAAACGCGAAATCCATACAAGAAACTACCATTTCAGTTCCTTTTACAGTTCCCACAGCATTTCTGATGGAATCGGTCAGTTTTGTTTTTGCTTTTACTTCTTTTAATCGGTCTTTATAGGCCTTTGTATCTTTGAAGTTTAAGATATCAATACTTTCAACATTGGCATCCAGTTCGGTAAATTTACCACCGTCAAAAAGGATGTCAAAAAATTCCGCACTTCCTATTCTTACATGAAATCCGTCTTCAGGAGAAACATAGTTATTTCTCTTTAATTCATCATGTTCCACAACTTTTCCAGA
>NZ_PIZV01000025.1 GCF_002835665.1 Chryseobacterium sp. PMSZPI | reverse complement strand
GGAGTCTGATGCCATAGGCCTTTGGGAACGTCCTTTTTTTCATCAGTAGAGGTGGTAATGTTTTTTGCTTTTCTTTTAAACCAGTCGAATGCCATTTTTAATTGTATTAATGTATAAATGTAAAATGTACCAATGTAAATGTATTTCTTATGAATACTTTTTACATTGATACAAATGTACAGTTCTTATTTTAAAGTATTTACGTTATTTAAATCTTCAAATGCTTTCACCAATCTTGAAGAGAAAGTTTCTTCACCTTTTCTTACCCAAACTCTCGGGTCATAGAATTTCTTATTAGGTTTTTCTTCTCCTTCAGGGTTTCCGATCTGAGCTCTTAAATAGTCGATATTGTTCACCATATAATCTCTAACGCCTTCCGTATAAGCAAACTGAAGGTCAGTATCGATATTCATTTTAATTACTCCGTAGTCGATTGCTTCTCTGATCTCTTCCAAAGTAGATCCTGAACCTCCGTGGAATACGAAGTTGATTGGTTTAGCAGCAGTTCCGAATTTTTCCTGAACATATTTCTGAGAGTTGTCAAGGATTTTCGGAGTAAGAACTACGTTTCCTGGCTTGTAAACTCCGTGTACGTTACCGAATGCAGCAGCAATCGTAAAGTTATCGGAAATAGCTTTTAATTTTTCATATGTATAAGCTACATCTTCAGGTTGAGTATATAATTTAGAGTTATCAACATCTGAGTTGTCAACACCATCTTCTTCACCACCGGTTACTCCGATTTCTACTTCAAGAGTCATCTGAAGTTTAGCCATTCTTTCAAAATATTGAGCTGAAATCTCAAGATTTTCCTCTAAAGATTCTTCAGAAAGATCCAACATGTGAGAAGAGTAAAGAGATTTTCCTGTCTGCTTGAAGAATTCTTCGTTAGCATCCATTAATCCGTCGATCCAAGGCAATAATTTCTTTGCACAGTGGTCTGTGTGAAGTATTACTGTTGCTCCGTAAGCTTCTGCAAGAGTGTGGATGTGTTTTGCTCCTGCGATTGCTCCTAAGATTGCAGACTTCTGTCCGTCATTGCTTAATCCTTTCCCTGCATTGAAAGCAGCTCCTCCATTTGAAAACTGGATAATTACAGGAGAGTTTAATTTCGCTGCAGTTTCCATCGTAGCGTTTACGTTGCTTGATCCAATTACGTTTACTGCAGGTAATGCAAATTTGTTTTCTTTAGCATACTGAAAGATATCAGTAACTAACTGACCTGTGGCAACTCCTGCCGGAAAAATTCTGCTCATGTTTTACTTTTTATTATAAATTTATTAGGTGTTTAATTTCCTGTAAAGGTAATCATTTTTAAGAAATTGCTAATTTCTTTTGTCTCTTCCCCAAAGTAGCTTCTGGCGGATTGTTTCGTAGAAACTCAAATTATTGGGTTGTACCAAAAGAAGCTGAAATGCTGCCTTTCTGATGATGATTTCCTTATCTGTCTCAATATGTATTAATCTCGAGTCTAAAGAAAGTGAGTACTGAGGAACTCTGCTTTCCACTCGGAATTTGATTTCGACTTTATCATTTACTACTAAAGGCCTTACATTCAGATTGTGAGGAGCAATAGGAGTGATGACAAAATTTTCGTTATTCGGAGAAATGATTGGTCCGCCACAACTTAAAGAGTATGCTGTAGATCCTGTCGGGGTTGAAATGATAACACCATCGCCCCAAAATACATTCAAAAATTCATTGTTGATATAAGAGTCAACAGTAATCATGGATGTTGTTTCTTTTCTGGAAACGGTAACATCGTTTAATGCATAAGGAAAAACTCCTTCCAATTTTGGAGATACAACTTCTATTACGGAACGGCGACTGGTTTTTACATCTCCTTTTAAAATAGAATCCAATTCCTTGAAGGCTTCTTCCTTAGTAAAAAAAGCCAGGAATCCCAGTCTTCCTGTATTCACTCCTACAACGGGAATTTCAAGATCTTCGATAAAGGTTAATGAGTTCACAATCGTACCATCTCCACCGAATGTGAAGAAAAGATCAACTTCTTTATCTAAAAGATCCTGTTTGCTATTGAAGGTTTCGAAAATTTTTGAAAACTGAAGCGCTTCTGCCATTTCATCATACAGAACAGATTTTACCCCTCTGCTTTCAAGTTCAGAGATAAACTTGCTTAAATATAAAAAAGTATCAAGATCTTTTTTCTGTGAATATATAGCTGCCTTCATGTTAGATTTCTATGAATTTTTGGAGAAAACCAAATCGGTCTTTAAAGAGGTCGGTTCTCTCGTCAGAATAGTATTTTTCAACGATTCTGTAGTCATACCGGTCAAAAGTTGCGTCTATTGAGGCCAGATTTTCATTGCTGATCTTTATGGTAATATGAATGACCTCGTCAGACATAAAACTGATAAAGCCACCATAGAACTTCGAGTTATTGCTCTCCACGATATTGGCAATTTCCGTCATTGAATATTTTCTGGCAGGAGTTTCTATGGTAAGAATGGCTCCGGACTCCGAAAATAGCGGATAGCGGGAAAGATTCTGAAAAATATCATCACAAGTAATATAACCCAGGTATTTTTCATTCTTATTGATTACCGGAATCACGTTAGAGCTGAAGGTATAAAATAAGCGGATACTATCCATAATATTGTTATCCTCCAGGATGGCAAATCGTTCGATCTGATGTTCAAGGTTTTTCAATGTTCCTCCATCTTCTTCATAAAGAAAGTCTTTGGCAAGAGCTCCATAGAAGTGATGAGATTTTTTGATGAAAATGTGGGAATATCCAAAATCTTCTAACGTATTTCTGGCTGACTCTATTGAATCAGACAGGCTAAAACACGGGAAGTCTTTTGAGATATAATCCTTAATAAACATTGTGCTAATTTATAAAAAATTAAACGAAACTTTTTCTGAAAACGTCTTTTTTTTTGAGTTAAAATAAAAAAAGCGATCTCAAAATTTGTTTGTAAAGAAAAAAAAGGTACCTTTGTCGCCTTTCATTTTTACTTTTTATTAGATTTATTTCAAACTGCACTGTCTACTAACGACATATGCAGTTTTTTTATTTTAAGGCTTTTGCAAACTCCCACATTACGATTCCACCACATACACTTACATTGAGAGAATGTTTGGTTCCAAGCTGTGGAATTTCTAAAAATACATCAATATTAGGAAGTGCTTCGTCACTTATTCCCTCCACTTCGTTTCCTAAAATCAGGGCATATTTTTTTGATTTATCAATATTGAAATCAGTAATAGGCTGACTGTCCGTTGTTTGTTCTATACCTATGATTTCATATCCTCTGCTCTTAAGATCAGAAATGGCGACATTGGTATCTACTTCATGGGCCCAGTCTACACTTTCCGTAGCACCTAATGCTGCTTTATGGATTTCGCGATGGGGTGGTTGAGGGGTAATTCCGCAAAGAATAATTTTTTCAATTAAAAAAGCGTCCGCCGTTCTGAAGGCGGCCCCTACATTATGCATACTTCTGATATTATCCAAAATAATAACCAGTGGAATTTTCTCAACTTTTTTAAATGTTTCTACATCTATCCGGTTAAGTTCTTCTAGCTTTAATTTCTGTACCAATTGTCTTGTCTTGTTGAGATTAATTTTCGGTCTTTACAGACTTCTGTTTTCTAGTGCCCTATTTCTATACACATGAGTTATGTATCACTCTTTCATTTGATGCTGTTTTTATAAAATTTTAATACTAAAAATAGGGCATCAAAAAAGCGTTAAGGTCTATTCTATTTCAAAAATAATAAAATACTTATACTTTACAGTGTAATATTGGCAAAATATTGAAATAAACCTATAGAATAAATGATATAACCCGTTGTACATTTTGATATTTTAACGTTAGTTCGGAATAAGGCAGTTTTGAAGCCGGGAGCTGGAAGTGATGAAGGGCATAAAGAATAACGATTCATCTTTTTTATCGATCTTAAGGCAAAAATTAATGATGTCGTGGGCTTTCAATCATTATAACTGAAAGTAACTTCCAGCCTCCTTCTTCCGGCTCCCAACCCTTTTACCGGACTTCCTTCTCCCGATCTCACATGATTTTGGTTCAAAATGCATAATAAGTTGATATATTATTTTTTGATCATAATCTGATGGACGTTTTTTTCAATATTTTGTGCTAATGTTTCCATGGGAATATCATTTTCATCGTTGTTGAAAGGATCTTCGATTTCTTCTGCAATAAGCTCGAGACTCATCAAAACGTAGTATACAAAAACAGTAAGAGGAATCATGAAAAGTCCGATGGTAATTACATAAGCAATAGGAAGGGCAAATACATACAGAATAATGAATTTTTTGATAAAAGAAGAGTAAGAATAAGGAATCGGTGTATTTTTAATTCTTTCGCATCCACCACATATTTCCAGGAAACCGGAAAGTTGAGTGTCCAGATAAAGCATTTCAACATCAGAAATCTTTCCTTCTTTTTTTAATTGATTTAATTTATAGCTCAAAAGTATAATGATTTCACTTGGGCCATGGTTTTGTAATGATTTTTCAATTTCAGAATAATCTCCATCCAAAGCGAGTCTTGTAGATTCTTTAGAAAGATGTTTGGCTAAAAAATGCGGAAAGAATTTTAAATATCTTGAAATTTGTTCTGCATCCTGTCGATGGTCACCAAGAATCGTATTGATTTTTATGGCTAAATTTCGGGAATCATTAACCAGTTTTCCCCAAAGTTTTCTGCCTTCCCACCATCTGTCATAAGCCGTATTTGTCCTGAAAACCAATAAGAGAGATAATACAAAACCCAATAATGAATGGATCATTCCCACATTACTTACTGCAGATTTTGAGGTGAGGTGAAAATATTCAACTTCCAGATATTGAATTCCCCAAGAGTATAGCCCAATCAGAATCATACTTGGAAAAAGGATTTTTAAGGTATCGCTTTTGTGTAAGCTGAAAAGGATTTTAAGAAAATGTTTGGTATTGTAGACTCTCATATGTTGTATCTGTTTGAATGCTTTTAAATTCTGGAATTTTTGAATTATTTTTTAGGGTTTTTCGGTTTGAAGGATGTTATTTTTTGTATTTCCTTATCGAAATCAGAGATAATCCTCTGAGTTTTGTTAAATACCTCATATTCTTCAATGGCTCTTTTGTCTGCAACAATTTTGGAAACATTGCCCTTCCCTTCTAAAATCTTATATTCATTAAAGCTTAAAAATTTATTAACACTCTCAGCCAGTTGTTGCATGGTAAAAGTATTTTGTCTTTCTATTAATCCTTCTATGTAATCAAAGTACCCGGTGACGGTTCTTTCTAATTGTTGTATTTCTTTTTCCTGCAAATAATTTTTGGCAACTACTATATCTTGTTTGAGGATTCTGCCATCAGGAGCATTTTTCCAGGTTGTTAAACCCATATTATCTTTGGATTTATCTGCAGTAGAATAAATGATTTCTGGTGCTGTTTTTCCCGTTATAGCATAATGAAACTTATTTTGAACCATAGCATAAAATCCCTGAGTAACTTCAGAATTTTTATCATAATCAATACTACACTCTGCAAAGATATCAGTAACCTGTTGATATATCCTCCTTTCACTGGCTCTGATCGAGCGTATCCTTTGGAGTAATTCTTTAAAATAATCTTTACCAAATATAGCCTGGCCTTGCTTTAGTCTGTTATCATCTAAAACAAAACCTTTAATAATATAGTCTTTGAGAGTTTGCGTTGCCCAAATTCTGAATTGTGTGGCTTTGGAGGAATTTACACGATAGCCGACTGAAATAATGGCATCGAGATTGTAAAACTCCATTTCTCTATTTACTTTTCTGCTTCCTTCCTGTTGAACTTGTGCAATTTTTGCACTTGTTGAATCTTTTTGAAGCTCATTGGTTTCATAAATATTACCTAAGTGTTTCGTAATAACACTTCTGTCAACTCCAAATAACTCTGCAATTGCTTTTTGAGTAAGCCAAACAGATTCGTTTTGCAATAGCACTTCAAGTTTTACATCTCCATTTGGAGTTGTATAAAGAATAAAATTTTGAACATTCTCCTCCATAGGGTAAAGTTCCAAAAAAAAATCTAAAAATGAAATGTTGAATTTTAGAATTGGTGGGAAATCTTTATCAAAAAGTTTATAGATTGTTCAAATGCAAAAGGCTTAATATCTCTTATCTTTTCCTTTCTTTTAAAATTTTCTCAATTTTTAAAAAAATACTATTTTTATTTCGCATTAAATACAAAATAAATGATCCTAGAAAAGGTAGATGTAGTCAACGATATCAGTAAAGAAGATTTTCAGAAGAATTATTTCAAGAAGCAAAAACCTCTTCTCATTAAGAATTTTGCCAGCCGTTGGGATGCCTATGATCAATGGAATCTTGCTTATATCCGTGAAAAGGCAGGAGATCAGGAAGTTCCGTTATATGATAATAAACCGGCTGATGCTGCCAAGAGTTCAGATGCTCCTGTAACCCATATGAAAATGAAGGAATACATTGATACGATTAAAAGTAAACCTTCGGATCTTCGGATCTTTTTTTACATCATTACAGATAGGCTTCCGGAGCTATTGAAAAACTTTACTTACCCGGATCTCGGAATGAAATTTTTTAAAAGACTCCCTACTTTATTTTTCGGTGGAAGTGAAGCTCATGTTTTGATGCATTATGATGTGGATTTGGGTGATTTTATGCATATTCACTTTGAAGGTAAAAAGAGAATACTTTTATTTGACCAAAAACAATCTGCTTTCTTATATAAAGTTCCTTTATCCGTCCATACGATCTACGATGTAGATTATGAAAACCCTGATTATGAAAAATTTCCGGCTTTGCAATATGCCAAAGGATATGAAATTTTTATGGAACATGGAGATGCTCTGTTTATTCCCGGTGCTTTTTGGCATTTCAACAGGTACTTGGAGCCTGGCTTTTCGCTATCATTAAGAGCTCTTCCTAATAAGCCTAATGTTTTTGCCAATATGCTGTATCATGTTTTTATCATGAGGTATACGGATAAACTTATGCGTAAACTGTTTAAAGCTAAGTGGGTGAATTACAAGCAAAAGTGGGCATATAAGAAAAGCTCGGAAGCTTTGGAGAAACATTTGGGAAAAGGGAATTAATATAATTAGGATGGAAGATGGGGGCGGGAAGATGGAAGTTATTTTTGCCGAAAAGTCAATTTAAGCCATTCCTAAAAATATTTAATTCTTATATCTAATATTGTGTTATTGTCATTCTGACGAAGGAAGAATCTCTTGTTCTTGTATACTTACAGATATATAAAAGCCTCCTGTCAATAGTAACTTCCAGCTTCCAGCCTTAAAAAGCAATCTATCTATTAATCAGTCCGAAGATTTTGGCATCCACAAATTTTCCTTTTTCAAAAAAGTAATCTCTAAGGACTCCTTCTTCCTGGAAATTTACAGAAGTCAGCAGTTTTTCTGAGGAAATATTGGCGGGATCAATAAAAGCATCTATACGGTGTAATCTCATTTCTTCAAAACCATAGGTAAGAATTGGAAGTATAGCTTCTTTCATATAAGATTGTTTCCAGAATAACGGGTTAAGCTCATATCCTATCTCTGCTTTAAAGTGTTCCCGATACCAATTATGATAGCCACAGGTACCAATGACTTTGCCGTCGGATTTTAATGCTAATGCCCATCGGAATCCTTTTCCTTTTTCAAACTCACTGTTGAAATGTTGAATAATGCGTAGAGCATCTTCTTCAGTTTTGAAAGCTTCAAGATCATAATATTCCATTACTTTGTCTTGGGAGAAATATTCAAAAAGGTCCTGAGTATCATTCAGAGTAAGTTGTCGCAAAATGAGTCTTTCGGTTTCTAAAACAGGAAATTCCATGGGAGGTTATTATATTTTATGGTGAAAATACGATTAATTCCTGAGTAAGGAAAAGTACACTGAAAGATTAACAGGCAAACAATTCCATAACCCTAAATTTATTTTTTTAAATTTGGGGCTCATTTTTTACTATGGCAAAATCGAAGAAGGAAACTCCATTAATGACGCAGTACAATACCATCAAGGCTAAATACCCTGATGCGCTTTTACTTTTCAGGGTGGGTGATTTTTATGAAACTTTTGGGCAGGATGCCGTGAAAACTTCACAGATTCTGGGAATTGTTCTTACCAAAAGAAATAATGGCGAAGGAAGCGTGGAGTTGGCAGGATTTCCGCATCATTCGATAGATTCTTATCTTCCGAAACTGGTAAGAGCCGGGATGCGGGTTGCGATTTGTGATCAGTTGGAAGATCCGAAAATGGTAAAAGGAATCGTGAAAAGAGGGGTTACAGAATTGGTAACTCCCGGAGTTACATTCAACGACCAGGTATTAAATTCAAAAAAGAACAATTTCCTGCTTTCTTTACACAAAGAGAAAGAGAAGTATGGAATTGCCTTAGTGGATATCTCGACTGGAGAATTTCTGGTAAGTGAGGGGAATTTGGATAAGTTGTTGCATATTGTCAATACTTTTGACCCTAGTGAAATTATTTTCCAGAGGAGTACACAAATGCCTGAGCAGCTTAAAAATAAAAATGCTTTTAAGCTTGAAGACTGGGCTTTTCAATATAATTTTGCCTACGAAAAGTTAACGAATCACTTCAAAACTAATTCTTTAAAAGGTTTTGGTATAGAAGGACTTCCATTAGCCATTACAGCAGCAGGAGCTATTTTTGCTTACCTGGTGGAAGATACTCACCATAATCTGCTTTCCCATATTACAAAACTTCAGATCATTCCACAGGAAGATTATCTGATGATGGATAATTTTACCTTGAGAAATCTTGAGATTGTTTATCCTAGCAACCCTCAAGGGAAATCTTTGTTGGATATTATCGATAAAACGTCTACTCCGATGGGAGGAAGATTATTAAGGAGAAGAATTATTCTTCCTTTGAAATCGGTGGATGAAATTATGAGAAGGCTTTCTCTGATCGATTTCCTGAATGAAAATGATCATCTGAAATATGAAATATGTCAGTTGTTGAAGTCGATTTCCGATTTGGATCGATTAATGGGAAAACTGGCTGCTGAAAAGATATCACCGAAAGAGTTGGGATACCTGCGTCAAAGTTTAATTAACATTCATAAAATTAAAGCCTTATTGCATCCTCACGCTGATGTTTTGGCCTGGCTTGAACCATTATTTGATCTGGACGAGCTGATCAGGTTTTTACAGAGTCATCTTAATGAGGAACTTCCGGTAAATATTGCCAAAGGTAATGTTGTAAAAGATGGTGTTTCTGAAGAACTTGACAGATTGAGAAATCTTCAAAGTAAAGGACGTGGCTTTTTGGATGAAATGTGTC
This sequence comes from Chryseobacterium sp. PMSZPI, assembly GCF_002835665.1. GTDB lineage: Bacteria > Bacteroidota > Bacteroidia > Flavobacteriales > Weeksellaceae > Chryseobacterium. The sequence continues at coordinate 49,631 of NZ_PIZV01000025.1, read as the reverse complement.
AAAGGGAAATTGAAAGAACGGGAATTTCAAGCCTTAAAATTGATTTTAATAATGTTTTCGGATATTATATTGAAGTTAGAAATACCCATAAAGATAAAGTTCCGGATGACTGGGTAAGAAAGCAAACACTGGTGAATGCTGAAAGATATATTACTGAAGAATTAAAGGAATACGAAAATCAAATTTTGGGTGCTGAAGAAAAAATTGGAGTCCTGGAAAGTGAGTTGTACAGAAATGTATGTGCTGAAACCATGGTTTATATTGACCAGATTCAAGGAAATTCCAACATTATTGCACAGTTGGATGTAGCAACAGGATTATCTGAACTGGCTGTTTCTGAAAGTTATACAAAACCTATTCTGAATGATGGGTATGCTATTGATTTAAAAGAGGCAAGACACCCAATTATTGAAAATGCACTTCCATTAGGAGAAAAATACATTCCGAACGATATCTTCTTAGATAAAGATGCTCAGCAGATTATTATGGTTACGGGACCAAACATGGCCGGTAAGTCTGCGATTCTTCGTCAAACTGCCATCGTTTGTTTACTTGCTCAAATTGGAAGTTTTGTACCCGCAAAACATGCTGAAATAGGAATGCTGGACAGAATCTTTACAAGGGTAGGGGCCACGGATAATATTTCTGCAGGAGAGTCAACCTTCATGGTAGAAATGAATGAAGCGGCGAATATTTTGAATAATATTTCAGAACGAAGCCTTATTTTGCTGGATGAAATTGGCCGTGGAACATCTACTTATGATGGGGTTTCCATTGCTTGGGCTATTGCAGAATATCTACATCAGCATCCTACACAGGCTAAAACACTGTTTGCTACCCACTATCACGAATTGAATGAGATGACGGTAAACTTTGAAAGGGTAAAAAATTTCCACGTATCTATCCAGGAGAATAAAGGAAATATTATTTTCCTGAGAAAGCTGGTGCCGGGTGGAAGTGAACACAGTTTTGGTATTCACGTGGCAAAATTAGCCGGAATGCCTGCAAAAGTGGTTAACAGAGCGAATGAGATCCTTAAGACTTTGGAAGCAAGCAGAACTCAGGATGGTGGAGCATCAGAAAAGATCAAAAGAGTAACAGAGGAAAATATGCAGCTTTCTTTCTTCCAACTTGATGATCCCGTTTTGGAAAATATACGGGAAGAACTTACAAAAATTGATATTAATACTTTAACACCGATTGAAGCTTTAATGAAGCTGAATGCGATAAAAAAAATGATTGGAGGATAGTCCAATCATTTTTTTTATGTTATAAGATTAACAACAAAATTCATCCTGAACCCCAGGTACTCCTGATCGTTCTTTTCCGGTTCTGCGATCCGTACAGCTGATTACTATTGGGCAGATTGGACCAGCTCCCTTAATGCTTTTCAATTCTCTTTTGGTAAGTTTTGTTTTTGGGAAATTTGATGTTTTCATAATATGTTGATTTTGGTTTGATTGATGTAAGGTATATTAAATCAGATGACTAACAACAAGCTCCTTTAAGAGTACACGATCTTATTGACATTTCTCCATCAATATTACAAAAGCAAGTTGAAACACACTGTGGTCCGCCACCACCATTAATTTCTTTTAATTCACTTTTACTAAGTTTTCTCTTTTGATTGTTTAATTTTTTCATGATATTTTTAATTTAGTTGTAATCAAATATATAAAATTATTCATATAATTCTTCGTGTTGTGAAAAAATTAACTTGTTTTTTTGAAACAAATAAAAAAGAGAGCTTTAAGCTCTCTTGTGTTTATAAGTGGTTGTATTCGTATGTATTAACGTCTGTGGAGCCTGTAGCTGTAGTCCCTGTTTTGTCGTAATAGCTTCGGATTTCTTTGGTAGGATAACCGCTTGTATTATATTCAAAATTTGATTTAAATATCGTCCATTCAGTTCCGGTACCATTATTATAGTTGACAGTATAGTTGTAACTTAAAGTATTATGTGTTGATCCGGTTTCATCTTCCATATCAATGATCTTCGAATACCCTGTTATATTTTTCAAAGGAGAATTTTTAGTATCATATACAATAGGTTTTAGAGTGACTGTAGCCGTTTGAGAAGTATTATTTATAGTATGGGTAAGGGTACCTGTCCAACTGTTGATGGAACCATCATCATTAAGCACGGCATTTCTTGTCTCTGTTCTTTTTGACGATGGAGTTGTTAACGTAGTAAGTATGGTTACATTGTTGTTACTTTGGTAGTTATAATTACTTTCTGCAGTCCAAAGTCCTCCAGAATCATTACCTGAAGTTGCTTTTTTAGTAAGTCTGTTCTTGGCATCATAGGTGTACTTTGTTGTAACTGATGAGTTTGCCCCACTTGTTGCTGCCTGAGAAATCAAATCACCATCATATACAAAAGTTGTTATACTTCCATCTGTAATATTTTTGATCTGAGAAATTTTTGTACCGTTATAAGTAAGTGTTGAGACATCACCGTCTAAGGTCATTTTGGTAACCAAAACCGGACTATTATCATTATTATTTCCATTATTTGGTAACGTAGAGTCATCGTTACTGCTAGAGCATGAAGCCAAAAAGAATATTGGCAGAAGCAAATAAGTTTTTTTCATGGTTTTAATTTTTTAATGGCTGTAAAAATATCAAAAAATGAATTACTGAAAAAATAAAATTCTAGAAATACCGATATGATGTTCAGAAATGTATTTAACACTAACAATAATATTCGTGTTGAATGTTCAGACCAGAGGGGAGAAATAATATATATTTGTTGAAATAGTTTTTACTAAACAACGATAAAAATGGAGTTGAAATTTAACCTGAAATACTTTCTTCTAACCCTTTTCATTTTCCTGGTTGAGGTTTTAATTGCTACAATATGGAAAGATATTTTCTTTATAAGAGCTTATCTTGGGGATGTGATTGTAGTGATACTCATCTATACTTTCGTAAAGAGTTTTATTAAGGTAAGGAATGATCAGAAATTGATTTTGGGAGTTTTAATTTTTTCTTTTGCTGTAGAATTTGCACAATATTTCAATATTGCCGAAAAATTAGGCTTCCGTCAGGGAAGTTTAATGTATGTTGTTATTGGAAATTCTTTCTCGTGGATTGATATCCTTTGTTATACGATAGGGTGCCTGCTGCTGTATATCGGAATTAATTTAAAAAATAAACCATGCCAAGGTTTCAAACCTTGACATGGTTTAGGATTATCTTCTTTTGGCGAAAAGCATTTTTAATCAAAATTAAGAGTGATAGGAACTGTGTACCAGCTTAGTACAGGTTTTCCTTTGTATTCTTCCGGTTTCCATTTCTTGCTCATAGAGAGAATTACTCTTTCCACTTCTTTATTAAAATCCTGATTGTCCCCTGTTACAAAAACCTTTTCAATCTCACCATTAGTATTAATTGAAAACTTAGCCTTAGCCCGTATGTTTCCTGTAACTCCTTTTATTTTTTTTGGTTGTATTTTATTGGCAGCCTCTTGCATAAATGCAGTAATCCCACCGGGATATTCTGCCGGTTTACGATCTTCCGGCCTATCACTTGGAGTACCACGAGTAGGGGGAATATTTTCGTCGTTTACTTGAGAAAAGCATAGGCTACATCCCAATAAAAATGATAAAAGAATTAATTTTTTCATAGATTATTATTTTATTTTGAGTGGTATTTTATAAACTGTTCAAATCTTGGGAGATCAACCATCCTTCACTCCAGCATGCCTGGAAATTGAAACCTCCGGTTACGGCATCAATATTCAGGACTTCACCGGCAATATAAAAATTAGGAAGCAATTTTGAAGCCATGTTTTTAAAGTTAATTTCCTTTAAATCAACTCCCCCTGCTGTTACAAATTCATCTTTAAATGTTGATTTTCCGGTAACCTGAAGCTTTTTTCTGCAAAGGTTTTCCAGGATTTTTTGCATTTCTTTTCCTGAAATATTGGCAACTTGCTTGTTAAGGTCGACTTTTGAAATTTCCAGTATTTTTTGCCAGAATCTATTGGTGATATCAAAGACTTTGGATTGTCCAATAGACTTTTTAGGATTGCCTTGTTTGAAATTCTGGAAAATTTCTTCAGCTTCATTAATGTCGATGGAGATAAAATTAACCTCAATTTCAAAATTATATTTGAGCTTAGCAAGATTTATCGCTTCCCAGGCAGAAATTTTCAAGACTGCCGGTCCGGAAAGTCCCCAATGGGTAATCAAAAGCGGTCCGCTTTCTTCTGTTTTTAATTTAGGAATTGAAACCCCTGCATTTTCAAAGCTTGTTCCCGGAAGATCTTTTAATAATTCATCTTTAATATTGAATGTGAAAAGAGAAGGAACCAGATCGATAATCTTATGTCCCAGATTTTGTACAATTTTCAGTGATTTTGGAGAGCTTCCGGTTGTATACACAATATAATCTGCTTCAAAATCACCGGAATTGGTTTTCACCAAATATTTTTCGCCCTGTTTTTCAATATCTTTAACACTACATTTTGTTTGTACAACTACATTTTTTTTCTGAGCTTCATTCAAAAAAGTATTGATGATCGTTTGGGAAGAATTGCTTTCCGGGAAAGTTCTGTTGTCATTTTCGATTTTCAATGGAACATTACGCTGGTCAAACCAATCCATGGTATCTCCCGGCTGGAATTTGGTAAAGACGCTTAACAATTCTTTATTTCCACGTGGATAAAACTGAACCAATTCTCTTGGGTCAAAACAAGCATGGGTGACGTTGCAACGTCCCCCTCCGGAGATTTTTACTTTCTGAAGTACGTCAGAGTTCTGCTCTAAAATCGTAATATTATATTTTTTTTCGTCGAGGTTGGATGCACAGAAAAAGCCTGCAGCACCGCCTCCGATAATGATGATCTGTTTCATGTATATGTAATCCTATGCTGAAGATTATTTTTCCAAAATTACAATTTTTATAAACCATCTTATTTGAGTATTTTTGAAGATTATAATTTTAATTATATCAAAAACGATTTTCATATGATTTTCTACCATAAATTTGAGGTGAGATGGAGCGATCTTGATGCCAACAAACATTTAGCCAATTCATCCTATGTACAGTATTGTGCACAAGCCAGAATGGCTTTTATGACCAAAGAAAAAATGGGGGTTACCCAATTGAGCAGATGGGGAATCGGTCCGGTTATTCTGCATGAAAGATATTCTTTTTTCAAAGAGATCTATGCAGATCAAACGGTTATTGTAAGTGTTGAAATTGATGGGTGCTCAGAAGATTCTGCAATCTATCGTTTTGTTCACAAGTTTTATACTCCGGATGGAGTACACTGTGCGACAGCTGAAGCTACAGGGGTATGGATCGATATGATGCTAAGAAAAATGACAACCCCACCGGATGATGTCGTGGAAGCAATGAATAAATATAAGAGCCCGGAAACAGTAGTGCTGAGTAAAGAGGATTTCAAAAAACTCCCTTTCCACCCACACAATATTGATCCGGCAGAAATTAATATATAAATGATGAATGATAATTGATTGATGATATTCTGAAAAATTAGAAGTAAATTAAATTATCGCTTATCAGTTATCGTTGTAAATAAATTTTTATGTTTGAAGATAAATCACAGGAGCTGACGCCCATTTCAAAACTAGGAGAATTTGGTCTTATCAAGCATTTGACTGAACATTTTCCCCTATCCAACGAATCTTCGGAACTTGGGGTAGGAGATGATGCGGCAGTGATTAATCCTGAAAATAAAAAAGTAGTCCTTACGACAGATGTTTTAGCAGAAGGAGTTCACTTTAATTTGGGCTATGTTCCATTAAAACATTTGGGTTATAAAGCAGTGGTCGTAAACCTTAGTGATATTGCGGCAATGAATGCTACTCCCACTCAGATTTTAGTATCTCTTGCCGTTTCAAATCGTTTTCCGGTGGAGGCGTTAGAGGAAATCTATTCCGGAATCCAGGCAGCTTGTACGAGGTATAAAGTGGACCTTATTGGTGGTGATACTACAAGTTCTAATGCGGGACTGGTAATGAGTATTACAGCTATAGGGATTGAAAATGAAGAGAATATCGTAAAAAGAAGTGGTGCAAAACCTAATGATCTTCTTGTAGTATCAGGAGACCTGGGAGGTGCATATATGGGATTACAGATTCTGGAAAGAGAACATGCTGTTTTCTTAGCCAACCCGAATATGCAGCCGGAAATGGAAGGTTACGATTATATTCTGGAAAGACAATTGAAACCTGAAGCAAGAACGGATGTTAAAACAATTTTAGAGGAACTGGATATTAAGCCAACTTCCATGATTGATATTTCTGACGGGCTGGCTTCTGAAATCCTACATCTTTCCGATCAGTCCAAAGTAGGATTCAGATTGTATGAAGAGAAAGTTCCAATGGACAGTCTTACGATCTCTACAGCGGATGAAATGAATTTAAACCCTATGATGACTGCATTAAGTGGAGGTGAAGATTATGAGCTATTGTTCACAATTTCACCCAACGATTTTGATAAGATTAAAAACCATCCTGATTTTACGATTATAGGACATGCTGTGGAAAAAGAAGATGGAAACTTTATGGTAGCCAGAGGTTCAAACCAACTTGTTGCACTTACCGCTCAAGGCTGGGATGCATTCTTAGGAAGCCAACAAAACGGATAAAATTATATTTAATTTTAAATATTGTAGAAAGCCGCAGCATTTTTTTTGCTGTGGTTTTTGTTTATTATTTATCTATTTTAAAATACAGTGATGAGTATACCGGAAAAAGAGATACCAATGCATCATCTTACATCTGAAGAATTTCAGATGAGTACACTGAGTGCAGCAGGCCCGGAGAATTTCCATGATGTACACCGACATAATTTTTTTGAAATCATCTGGTTTAGAGAGGTGTATGAAAAAAGCCGTTTAGAGCTGGATTTTGAAAGCTATACACTTGAAAATAATCAAATCTGCATTATTGCACCGGGACAGGCTTTCAATATGAAAGTAGAAGGAGAAGAGGGGTATGCTATGGCGATAAGCCGTGAAATATTTAATGAAGCCTGTGATATTGAATCTGTACTTACCGGAGGTGTGCTCCCGTTTTTTTTAGACCCTAAAAACAAAAGAACCTGCAGTACATTGATCTCATTGATTGAGCAGGAATATAAAACCACTTCAAGGACCGAGCTTTTGAAGGCCTATCTGAAAGCTTTTTGTATCATCATAGGGGAACAAATAAATCCTCAGGAACCATTATTGAATGACCGTCAACGAATTCAGGAGTTGGTAGGGCTCATAGAAAAACATTATATACTGCAAAAGAAAACAGGTTTCTATGCTGAAAAATTAAAGATAAGTACTCACCATCTGAATGATATTGTACGTCTTCTGAGAGGAACAACAGTAAAAAAGATGATTAATCAACGTCTTATCCTGGAAGCCAAAAGAGAACTAAGCTTTGGAGCACTCACCGTGAAGGAGATTGCTTTTAAACTTGGTTTTAACGATGCTTCATATTTTTCAAGGTTTTTTAAAAAACATACTGGCCAAAACCCGGACTTTTTTAAGAATAATGAAAAAAGATAATCTTCAATATTTACAATTGCGATGTATTTAAACTAGTGTTTTTCATTTATTTTTATGTTTGAATCTTCAGTTTGTCCTATACTTCCTTCACTTCTTTTATTGTAATCTTTTGTTTTTTAAGGCATTTTTGCACACTGAAAAAAATCGCCTGTGAAGGCTTACAATTTATGAAGAAGTTAGGTATTGTAGTGTTCATTTTAGCATTACTCAACACGTTAGAATCCTTAAGTATAGATCTTTATCTTCCTGCTTTTCCAAGCATGGCTGAAATTTTTAAAACCGATATCGGGCATATCCAGATATCTATCTCTGTTTTCTTTGCAGGTTTTGCATTCGGACAACTATTATGGGGACCTCTCTCGGATAAAAAAGGACGAAAGCCCATGCTGTATTGTGGACTTTTACTGTTTATCATAGGAGCAACCGCCATTTATTTTACTTCTGATATTTATGTTTTATGGGCCATGCGTTTCTTACAGGCATTTGGAGGAAGTGCGGGAATTGTAATCGGGAGGGCAATTATTATTGACCTTTACGACAAACAGAAATCTGTTACTATATTTTCACAACAGTCACAGATCAGTGGTATTGCTCCGATCGTTGCGCCATTGTTAGGAAGTGTATTTCTTAAATTCTGGGGATGGAATAGCTCATTTGCTTTTTTATGCATTATGGGTCTGATCACCTTCTTTATGGTATACAAATATGTTCCTGAGACCAATACCAGAATCAGTCAGCCAGATGCACACAAAGATGAAAAAGGATTAAAAGATCAATTGAAGATGATCATCTCAAATCGGGATTTCATCAACAGTACAATGGTAGGAAGTATTGCTTTTGCCTCTCTGATCATCTATATTTCGAATGCTCCGTTTTTATTCATGGAGCTTCATGGGTTCTCAAGTGGTGTCTTCAGTTTTATATTTGCTTTTAATTCATTGGCATTGATTACTGCAGCTTATATCACGCCTAAATTGATTAAGAGAATAAGCAATTCAAATCTTTTATTTATTGCTACTATTGTCCTTTTGGTCGTTTGTACCCTTCATATTCTGATTGCTGCTGAAAACCTTTCTGTAGCTTTAGAAATAGCGATGTTGTATTTGTCATTATTGGCTATTGGTATTTTATTTCCTATTACATCCGCTCATGCATTGTCACCTTTTAAAGAAGGACGTGGTACGGCAGCAGCATTACTGGGATTTACACAGTTGATGGTTACTTTTTTAATGTCCGGACTTTTAGGTTTATTAGAGGCCAATTCAATCATGCCTATGGTGGTAACGCGTACCGGAATGGCTTTCATTGCAGTTTGGTTTGGATATCGAATTTTTAAAAGTCAAAAAGTGACTGTTCCGGCGGAAGTTTCTTTGGAAGATTTTTAATCCTGTTATTTAATCCTGTCGTCACAGAATCCGGGCACTTAATCAAGTATTTTTTGTAAAAAATAGACAAAGGTTTCTCTTTGCATCAAATTAAAAATTATGAAGAGAAACCTTTTGACAGCTTTTTGCTGTCTGTTGCCATTAGGATATTGGGTGAGTGCACAATCCGGGATATCTGCTGAGTTGAAAACAGAATATATTCCTGCTTCAAGCTATATTCGTCCTGAAGACAGTGTAAAAACAAATTCCACAAGTGATTTTAAAAGGATAGGATTGAATCTGAACATTCCTTTATCTGTAAAAAAAGACAGTAACGGTAAAGTGAAAGCCTGGTCAATGTTATTAAGTGGGTCTTATGCAAAAATGACCCATAAAAACTATGAAACCCAGCTATTTCCCTCTCAAATGCTAAATGCCCAGGTGGGAATCCAGCATATGCGTCCTTTAGGAAAGAAGTGGAGTATGATGATGATGGCTTCAGTGGGAGTATATACTGACTTGGAAAGAATAACTTTTGACGATGTATTAGGACAGGGAGGAATTGTTTTTGTAAGGCACTTTAATCCTAATCTTGCTTTGGGAGGAGGTCCGATTCTTACAACAGCATTTGGTGTTCCTATGGTTTTACCATGGATCTATTTTGATTGGAAAACTAATGGGAAAATCAAAGTTAGGATCAATTTCCCTGAAGGAATGGAAGCAGGATATCAGTTTTCAGATGAGTTTTCTTTAAAGGCAGCCATAGATCTTAGTGGGATGTCTGCAGAAAGAAATAAAGACGGAAAGTCTGTACTGGTAGGTTACCAGCAGATTACAGCAGGTTTAAGGCCTGAAATTCAGCTGAGTGATAAACTTAGTCTTCGTGTTACGGGAGGAACTGCTCTGTTGAGAAGTTTCAGTGAAAGTGACCGAAAAATCAAAAGTATCTTTAAAACTAAAAAAATGGAAGATCCCAGATTTGCCAGTACATTCTATGTTGCTGTTGCATTACGCTGGAATTTATAAGACCGGAAACCGGAAGGAGGAGGCAGGGCGTTTTTAACTGTAATTACAACTGATTACTATAAGGTTATAAATATCTTGAGACAGATAAATAGTCATTCTTTGGACTTCCTTCTTCCAGCTTCCCTTTTCCAACTTTTCTACTTACTAATCAGCTTTTTATAGACGACCTGATTGAGCAATTCTTCTTTTCGGGTGCGGGAAATAGGAAGTTCTGTTTTATTGATAAAGAGGCGTCCTCCTGAAATCATATCAATATGTATAATGTTGATTAAAAATGATTTATGGATTCTGAAAAAGTGTTCGGAGGGCAGAGACTCTTCAATGGCTTTCATGGTCTGATGGATAACCAGACATTTATCTTTAAAATGCAGCTTAGTATAGTTCTGCATACTTTCTATATATAAAATATCAACCCAGGAAACTTTGATAAAAGTATCAGATTGTCTTACATACAGAAAAGGATCATCTAAAGGAGTATTTTTCTTCAATTTTTCATTGATGATAAATTGTTGCTGCGCTTTATTAACAGCCTGATAAAAACGGTTAAAAGCAATAGGCTTTAAAAGATAATCCACCACCTGAAGGCGAAATCCTTCCAATGCATATTCAGAATAAGCTGTGGTTAGAATGCATAGAGGAGGGTTTTCAAGCTGTTCAAGGAAGTCCAGACCACTCAGATAAGGCATATTAATATCCAGAAAAAGAAGATCTATCTCACTTTCCTTTACTTTTGTATCGGCTTCCAATGCGGTAGCACAGGTTCCCTCTACGGATAAAAAATCAATTTGATCTGCCAGTTCCTTAAGGTGAAATCTTGCCAAAGGCTCATCATCTATAATCAGGCATTTCATTTTAGGGATATTATTAGTGCTCATTTTATTGGGATAATTCTAAGGTTAAAGTTACGGTATAAACAAGATCATTGGATTCAATTTTCAGATCGTGGGAATCAGGATATTGTAATTTTAAACGTTTTTTTACATTTTGAAGCCCAATTCCTCCGGTTCCGTCTTTCTTTTTATACAAGGTCATATCTGAGTATGAATTTTCAACATAAAAGAAAAGCTTTTCATTTTCTTCTTTACAAATAATTTTCACATAGCCTTTGTGCCCCGGAAGTCTGCAAACATATTTGAAGGCGTTTTCAATAAAAGGAACCAATAACAATGGGGCAATATTGGCTTTTTTATAATTAATATCCCAAGTTGCTTGTACATTCAGTTCATTTCCCCATCGTAATTTTTCCACTTCTACCAGATTTTGAAGGTATTCAATTTCTTTATCTAACAGGACCAATGGCTGGTTGCAATGATAAAGTTGATATCTTAAAATGTCTGAAAATTTCATCAGCAAAAAATCAGCAAGCTGTGTATCTGTTTTCATCAGAATATGGATATGGTTCATAATGTTGAAAACAAGATGGGGGTTGATCTGATCTTGTAACAATTTAAGCTGGTTTTCGAGGTGAGCTTGCTGAAGAAGGATGTGATCCCGTTCTATTTTCCCGTGTTCCTGATAAAATTTAATGCCACAAGTTGCTCCACAGATCAAAAAAGAGGCGGGAAGAGCCAGATAGAAGCCTTTCCATAAAATAGGTAAATGATCTGAAAAATGGGGTGGGAGAGATCTTTTTAGCCCTACTTCTATATAAGTGAAAACGAAAGAGTAAATGAGACTAAGTAACAGAATAATAAATACTGCCTGAAGTAAAAAAGTTCTCTTCTTCTTTAGACGTAATGCCTTGGGAAGAAGTTTGTTTGTCAGATAGTGAGTAAATATAAATGAGCTGATTACAATAATAAAAGATTGAATCAAAGCAGCATATGAACCGGAAGAGTCCTGAAAATTAAACCAAAGGGCAATGGCAAAAACAAGCCAAAAAATAACAATAAATATATATTCTCTTAAAACAAAGGGCTTTGTCATAGGATAATTGATAGTGGATTTATAAAAAAATAGAAACTGCAAGAGCACAGTTTCTAAATGGTAAAGATAATTTAAGTTTTTAGAATAAGAAATAACCTATTCCCAGGCTGAAACTGTGGGGTTTGGACTTAAAATCTTTACTGATACTTGATAATCCCTTTTCATACCTAAGATCTATCGTAAAATTTTTATAATCTACACCTATACCTCCTGTAATTCCAATATTTGATTTGTCAAAATTTTTAAAACCTTCCTGAATAGCTTGTGAAGTCGATATTTTATTATTGAATGCGTAACTGTAAACCCCTCCTGCAAATACCCTAAAGTTAAAATCATCGGTTTGTACTACTTTATATCCCACTACTACAGGAATATCAATAGCATTCCAGGTTAGCTTTGCAGAACTTCCATCCTTGATATCGTAAGAAGTTTTTCTTTTGTTGAATAAGGCTTCTCCTTGTACATACAGCCTTCCAATATCCATTCTGGTGATTACCCCGGCCTGATATCCGAAGCCGTATTTCCCTTCCAATGAAGAAGACTCCGTTGAGGTTTTGGTAAAACTGGTTCCTCCCTTTACCCCGATATGAAAAGCAGGGGTCTGCTGAGCCTGAATGTCTACAGAACAGGTAATGCATAATAACAAAGCACTTAATGCTAAAAAATGTTGTTTCATAATTTTATTATTGTTAGAAATTTGATGCAAAACAACAAATCCGGAAGGTGGTATGAAATTTTATTTGATGAACGGTAAGAATAATAGGATAAATTTATTTTTTAAGAAGAGAAAATGGATCAGTCCCAAAAGTTGTGGACTAAGCAAAAAGTTTGGTTAATCTAAAGAGGAAAAATGTTCTATCTTTCACGCCTCTAAGCTTTATATTGAAATTTAATTTCAACGCAAAGACAAGATTTAATTCATTATTGATAAGAGAGCTAAGAAAGCGACAAAAGTCGCTAATGAAGGGATGTAGATATGTGTACGCTTAGAAAGAATCTATACAATTGATTCAGCTCTTTGCCTCCTAAAATACAACACCGGATAATAGAAATCCTTTGCGTGAAATTTTAAAATTAAACAGATCTAAATATTCTAAGCCCCACAACTTTTGCTGTTGTTCCGAGAAAATGACACTAATCCACGAATGAAAAAAGATTTGTGGATTAGCAGCAAAAAAAAATGCTGCCTTTTTGGGGCAGCATTGTATTTATTTTTTAAATGTTAAAATTAAAGGAATAGATACTGTGGATGATACCGGTTTCCCATTATTTTCTGCCGGTTTCCATTTGCCTTTTTCTTTAATGCGATAAAAAGCTGCTTCAATGAAGGCATTTACGTCTTCATTATTTCCTTTTACATTGGCATCTAAAGCATTTCCTTTAGAATCTACTGTAAAAGTCATTGTTGCTTTATAAGAGTCCGGAGAGAAATTTAAGAAAGCAAGGTCCACTGCTTCATACAAAAGCTTTTGGAAAGACTCTTTACCTTTATCATATTCGGCTTCTTTAGACACTTTTGTTTTTGTAGGAGGATCTAATGCAATCAACTTTTTATCCTCAACAGAAACTTTATCCAACGCATTTTTATACGATGATATTTTTTCTTCTGTTAAAAGCCATTCCTTTTTAGTTCTTAGATCATTAGGCTTAGGATATTTGTTATATAAAGCCTTTTTCTTTCTTTCGTAACGGGAATCTGCCCTTTGAAATTCAGAAACTTGAGCATTGCTGAAGACAAAAGTAATCACGAATGCTAATGCTAAGAGCTTTTTAATCATTGTATTAAGCTTTTACGATGTTGATAATAACTTCAGTTGCTTTTTCCATGCTTTCTAAAGCAACATATTCGTATGGTCCGTGGAAATTGATTCCTCCAGCGAAGATATTAGGACAAGGAAGTCCCATATAAGATAGCTGTGCTCCGTCTGTTCCTCCTCTGATCGCTTTAATCTTAGGTTCAATACCGGCTTCTTTCATCGCTTTGGCTGCAAGATCTACAATATGCATTTTGCCTTCAAACTGCTGTTTCATGTTTCTGTATTGTTCCTTGATTTCCACTTCTGCGGTTCCTTCACCATGCTTTTGGTTGAATTCGGCTACTTTTTCTTCCATCAATTTCTTTCTGGCTTCAAATTTATCTGCATCGTGATCACGAATGATGTATTGAAGTTTAGCTTCAGAAATATCAGCTGTAATGTCCATTAAATGGTAAAACCCATCAAAACCTTTTGTTGTTGCAGGAGTTTCATTAGCAGGTAGCGTTTGTGCAAATTCTGCTGCTAGAAGAGCTGCATTGATCATTTTTCCGTAAGCATAACCAGGGTGTACACTTAATCCGTGGATTTTTACGACTGCTCCGGCAGCATTGAAATTTTCGTATTCCAATTCTCCAACTTCTCCACCATCCATCGTATATGCCCATTCGGCACCGAATTTTGCTACATCGAATTTATGAGCTCCTCTTCCGATTTCTTCATCAGGAGTAAATCCTACTGCAATTCTTCCGTGTTTGATTTCTGGGTGAGCAATAAGGTATTCAGCGGCTGTTACAATCTCTGCACAACCTGCTTTATCATCAGCACCAAGAAGGGTATTCCCATCCGTTGTAATCAACGTCTGGCCAATATATTTTTTTAAACTTTCAAATCTTGAAGGAGATAAAGTGAATCCTGTTGTTTGATTCAACAACAAGTCGTTTCCGTCATAATTTTCCCAAACCTGAGGTTTTACATTTTCCCCACTGAAATCAGGTGATGTATCGTAATGTGAAATAAATCCAATCGTAGGTCTGTCATCATTTTCAAGGTTAGAGGGAATATACCCCATAATATAACCATTACCATCAATTGAAACATTTTCTAAACCAATCGTCTTTAGTTCTTCAGTAATGTAATTGGCGATGTCCCACTGGCGAGGGGTAGAAGGAGTTGCTTCACTTTCAGCATCACTTGTTGAATATATTTTTACATAGCTGAGAAAACGATTCAGTAATTTCTCTTTCCACAATTGATTAAATTCTATTGTACTCATCAGATATCATAAATTTGAACAAATATACGATGTATATCGTTCAGATTTTATTTTTATGGCATCTTTCTGAGCATAAATAAGTAAGGGCTGTCATTCTGAATGGAGCGTAGCGTAGTGAAGAATCTCTAGTGCTTGAATAAAATATATGTCAAAAATAAAGTGTCCTTTCTAACTTCTAAAACTGATCCTTGCATCCATATTTCGCCAATCGGATAAATTGTTATAACTTGCATGGATTATGATGTCCAAACGCTGCAAATATGCTTTAAAAGCAATGGTAAGACTGGCAAGAAACTACAATCAGGGGTTTTTGCCAACTGCGATTATTGCTCAGGATGAGAATATTCCTAAAAAGTTTTTGGAACAGATTCTTTTGGAGTTGAAAAGAGCCCGATTGGTAAATAGTAAACAAGGAACTGCTGGAGGATATTACCTTCTTAAATCACCCGATGAGGTTTCGCTGGCAGATATTTATCGAATTTTCGAAGGACCTATTGCTCTTACTCCGTGTGTTTCTTTAAACTTTTATGAAGCTTGCGATGACTGTGTTGATGAGGCAGTCTGTTATCTTAGAAAAGAATTGATTATTGTCCGCGAAAAAACCAGGAAAAGTATGATGGAAGCTACACTTACGTCATTTTTGAAATAAGCTAAATTTTTTTTAATGTTAAATTCTACTAATTTGGTAGGACATGTAGAAAATTAATATATATTTGCAACAGTTAAACTCAATTGCAAATGGAAAATAATCTTGAAATAGAATTCAATAAATTACTGGAAGAGGCTTCGGGAGAAGAGTTTAAGGTAGATTTTTTGGAAAAACTGTCAGAATTGTTTCCTGGGAAAGTGATCTTTTCTACCAGCTTTAGTTATGAAGATCAGGTAGTGACTCATTTGATAAAAAACCTTGATATTGACATTTTCACATTGGATACAGGAAGGCTTTTTGAACAAACCTATGAAACATGGGCTGCTTCAAAAGCTTTTTTTAAAAAAAAGATCAAAGCTTATTATCCGAACCAGGACGTGTTGCAGGAATTTGTTTCAGAACATGGACCGGATTCATTCTATCAGTCGGTAGATCAAAGAAAAGCCTGCTGCAATATCCGTAAAGTTCAGCCTTTGAAACAAGCACTTAAAGAATACAAAGTATGGATCACAGGTCTAAGGTCTGAACATTCTACAGGAAGAAAACAAATGCCTCAGCTGGAATGGGATGCAGATCATCAGATTATCAAATTTCATCCGCTTTTGGATTGGACGACGAAACAGGTAGAAGACTATGTCCAGGCTCACCATCTGCCTTATAATTATCTGCATAAAAAAGGATTTGTAAGTATCGGCTGTGCACCATGTACGAGAGCGATCAAAGAAGGAGAAGACTTTAGAGCCGGCCGCTGGTGGTGGGAGGATGCTGATAAGAAAGAATGCGGTTTACATATTCATCAATAAAAATATACTATGTCACTATATCATATCAATTACTTAGACCAATTAGAATCTGAATCTATTTACATTTTAAGAGAAACTGCAGGACAGTTTGAACGTCCTGCTCTCTTATTCAGTGGAGGAAAAGATAGTATTGTTCTGGCTCACCTGGCTTCAAAAGCATTTCCTTACGGTAAAATACCTTTCACTTTTGTTCATGTGGATACAGGACACAACTTCCCTGAAGTGTTGGATTTCAGAGATCAGCTTGTAGCACAAAAAGGAGTAGATCTGGTGGTTCGTAAGGTGGAAGATACAATAAAGGAAAGAAAATTGACTGAGCCTAAAGGTCGTTTTCCGAGTCGTAACTGGCTGCAGACGTTTACTTTGCTTGATACTATTGAAGAGTTTGAATTTGACGCGTGCATTGGTGGAGCGCGTAGAGATGAAGAGAAAGCCAGAGCTAAAGAAAGAATTTTTTCAGTAAGGGATGAGTTTGGACAATGGGATCCTAAACTTCAGCGTCCTGAGCTATGGAATATTTTCAACGGAAGAATTCATAAAGGTGAAAACGTAAGGGTTTTTCCGATCAGCAACTGGACGGAATTGGATGTCTGGAATTATATCCGAAAAGAAAATATAGATCTTCCTTCTATTTATTTTTCGCATGAAAGAGAAGTAGTAGACCTTAACGGGCAATGGATTGCCAATTCGGAATTTGCTTCGTTAGAAGAAAACGATACTATAATTACCAAAAAAATACGCTACCGAACTGTGGGAGATATGACCTGTACCGCAGCGGTAGAATCTGAAGCAGCTACAGTAGATCGGGTTATAGAAGAAATCCTGGCCACCAGAATCTCAGAAAGAGGAGAGACCAGAATTGATGACAGGGTTACCGAAGCTGCGATGGAAGACCGTAAAAAAGGGGGCTATTTTTAATAAATGATAAAAAATAATTGATCAATGATGACATAAAGTATTGTCATCGACAATTATTCATTATTGATAATTTATAACTAAAGAACGTGGATATATTAAGATTTATAACAGCAGGAAGTGTGGATGACGGTAAAAGTACCCTTATCGGAAGACTGCTTTACGATAGCAAAAGTATTTTACAGGATCAGCTGGAAGTCCTTGAAAAACATTCTAAAAACAAAAATGAGGACGGAGTAGACCTTGCTCTTCTAACAGACGGATTAAGAGCGGAAAGAGAGCAGGGGATTACGATTGATGTTGCGTACAGATATTTCTCTACAGCCAAAAGAAAATTTATTATTGCAGATGCTCCGGGGCATGTCCAGTACACCCGTAACATGGTTACCGGAGCTTCTAACTCTGACTTGATGGTCATTTTGATTGATGCCAGAAAAGGAGTCATTGAACAGACAAGAAGACACTCAATCATCGCATCACTTTTACAATTGAAAAAGGTGGTGGTAGCCATTAATAAGATGGATATGGTGGATTATTCAAAAGATATTTTTGAAAACATTAAAGCAGAGTACTCCCATATTGCTAAAAGCCTTGGTCTGAAGGATGTTACTTATTTCCCAATCTCAGCATTTAACGGGGATAATATTGTCTCACTGTCTTCCAATACAGATTGGTATGAGGGAAGACCTCTTCTTGAATATCTGGAAGAAGTGAATATCGATCAGGAACAGAATAAAGGAAACCGCTTTCAGGTTCAGTATGTTATTCGTCCGCAAACCGAGGAACTGCATGATTATAGAGGATATGCGGGACAGGTTTTAAGCGGAAGCTTTCAGAAAGGAGATCAAGTCCATATACTTCCCGCAGGAATCACTACAAAAATTTCTTCCATTGAAATCGATGGAAAAGAAGTGGAAAATGCTTTTGACGGGCAACCTGTAATTATAAGGGTAGAAAATGATATTGATATCAGCAGAGGAGATTTCTTTACAACTCCTGAGGCACTTCCTCAAGTGGAAAAAGAATGGGAAGGATTATTATGTTGGGTGGATGAGAAGGCGCTTCAGCCGGGGAATAAATATTTGATACAGCATCATAGCAGATTATTGAAAGCAGTGGTCAAAGAAATCGATTATAAGATTGATGTCAATACCCTGGAGCAAGAAGATACCCAGGGAGAAGTGAAGCTTAATGAAATTGCAAAAGTCAGAATCAGGACAGCACAGCCTTTGGTGTTTGATAATTTTATCAGCAATAAAACAACAGGATCTGCAATTTTGGTGGATGAAACATCCAATGCAACTGTTGCAGCCATTATAATTCAATAGAAATGTCTGTTTCAGTAGATTTTATAGGAAATATCCTTCAAAATAAGAAGGTGAATTCTCATGGTTTTTTTGAAAAAAACAAGTTGGAAGCTTTTGTAATAGGGTTGTACAATGCTCTATTTCTTCCACAACGTGTTGATACTGAAGAGCAGTTGCAGAATGATTTCGAAAAATTAGATAAAGTTCTTTTTGATCTTATTTTAAATGTACTCAATGATGATGAAAATTTTGCTAGAGAGCAAATAGAGACTTTTTTTGATGCTTTGCCAAACATTTACAATACGCTCATCTTAGATGCCGAGTCTATTCTGGAATTTGATCCTGCGACAGAATCCCTGGAAGAAATATTGCTTTCTTATCCCGGTTTTTTTGCGACCTATGTATACCGGATTTCTCACCAGCTTTGGGGGCAGGGAATCAAAACACTACCACGTATTATTTCTGAATATGCCCATAGTAAAACAGGGATAGATATTCATCCGGGAGCAGAGATAGGAAAACACTTTTTCATAGATCACGGAACAGGAATCGTAATCGGAGAAACAACAATAATCGGAGATCATGTTAAAATTTATCAGGGAGTTACATTGGGAGCACTGAATGTTTCCAAGGATTTTGCCAATAAAAAAAGACATCCCAATATTGAAGATAATGTCATCATTTACTCAGGGGCTACCATTTTGGGAGGTAATACTACGGTAGGTAAGGACAGTATTATTGGAGGAAATGTGTGGATCACCCAAAATGTACCCGCTAATTCTTTGGTCTACAATAAAAGTGAAATAAAAATAAAAGATAACGGACCTCTTCCTGAATCTTTAACATTTGTAATATAAAAAAACAACATAAATTGAATAGATATGAAGTTCCAAAACACATTAGAAGCCATTGGCAATACGCCGGTAGTCAGAATCAACAAACTTTTCGGAGCCGATCATGAAGTTTGGATTAAACTGGAAAAAAACAATCCGGGAGGAAGCATTAAGGACAGGATAGCCCTATCAATGATAGAAGATGCTGAAGCAAAAGGCTTGTTAAATAAAGATAGTGTCATTATAGAACCTACCAGTGGAAATACAGGAATAGGACTGGCATTAGTTGCTGCCGTAAAAAATTATAAACTGATTCTGGTGATGCCGGAAAGTATGAGTTTGGAACGCCGTAAAATTATGGAATCATACGGAGCAGAATTTGTGTTGACACCCAGAGAAAAAGGAATGAAAGGAGCCATTGAAAAAGCAGAAGAACTGGCAAAAGAGACACCCAATTCATGGATTCCGAGACAGTTTGATAATCCTGCCAATGTTAAGGCTCACACTGAAACTACTGCTCAGGAAATTTTAAAAGACTTTCCTGAAGGATTAGATTATCTTATCACAGGAGTTGGAACAGGTGGACATATCACCGGAATCGCAAAAGTTTTGAAAGAAAAACTTCCCAACATTAAAGTAATTGCTGTAGAACCGGAATTATCTCCCGTATTGAGCGGAGGAGCACCGGCGCCACATCCTTTACAGGGCTTGGGAGCAGGATTTATTCCTTCTATATTGGATACTGATATTCTGGATGGAATCATTAAAATTGGAAAAGAAGATGCTTTCACTTATACTCAGAATGCAGCTAAAAAAGAAGGCCTGTTTGTAGGGATTTCTACAGGAGCCGCTCTTGCTGCAGTAGCTCAGAAACTTCCGGAAATTCCTCCCGGCTCTAAAATATTGACTATCAACTACGATACAGGCGAAAGATACCTGTCTGTCGAAGGCCTTTTCTAACCTAATTTAATAACATATCATGAAATCGCCATGATTTACACACAAAAAGCCCAATGAAAATGACGCGATTCCATATGGCCTTTAAAAAACAATAAAAATCTCCATATGAATATACATACTTATACACCACAGGTTTTCCTGGTGGGTGCAGGGCCTGGTGACCCTGATTTGATCACAGTGAAGGCTGTAAAAGCCATTGCTTCCGCTGATGTTATTTTGTGTGACAGGTTGGTAAGTCCTGGCATTATAGATCACTATGTTCATAAAAAAACAGAAGTGATATATGTAGGTAAAGAGTGCAGTAAAAACGCTTCTACACCACAATCTTTAATCAACACTCTAATGGTAGAATATGCAGAACAGGGAAAATCGGTAGTGAGATTGAAAGGAGGAGATGTTTCCATTTTTTCCAATGTCCTTGATGAATTAAGGATTCTGAAGCAACATAATATTTCATATGAAATTATTCCCGGAATTACAGCTGCTTTGGGAGCCGCAGCCTATGCAGGAATCCCTTTGACGGCAAGAGATTATGCAACATCAGTACGTTTTCTAACGTATTACAAAAGTGAAATTCTTAGCGATACTTATTGGAAAGAATTAGGGAACACAGATGATACCCTTGTTTTTTACATGTCCAAAGGAAACCTGAATGCTTTAGTAGAAAAATTTCTGGAATTTGGAATCATGGAAGGTAAGAAAATAGCTGTTATTGAACAGGCTACAACACCTTACCAAAAGGTCTATACTTCATTCTTAGAAGATTTTCATAAGAATTTAGGAAATAAAACATTTGTATCTCCTTCTCTGGTTGTTGTTGGTAAGGTAGTCAATTTGCATGAAGAATTTTCCTGGTTGCCGACAGATCAAGAAGAAGGCTTGTATTTTAAATCGGTGACCAACGGAAGTATTTTACCTAAAACCCCTAATTTATTTGAATATGCTGTCTGAAAATAAATTAAATGTACTTAAAGAAATATCCAGTAGCTTCTCAAGAGATGAAGCTGTCTGGGCCAGTGGTTTCCTTGCCGGACTTGCAGGGTTATCAACGAGTGTAGCAGAACCCTCAATATTACAATCTGTTCCTGTTTATTCAGTTTCTGCAAAAAAAATTACCCTTGCTTATGGAACCGAAACCGGAAATAGTAAAAAGTTGGCGGTAGAGCTGGCCGGAATGATTAAGAAAAAAGGAACTCAGGTAAAGCTGGCAGATTTATCTCAGTATAAACCTAAAGATCTCGTTAAAGAAGACTTCTTTTTTATTATTATCAGTACGCAGGGAGAAGGAGAGCCTCCGATTCTTGTGAAAAAGTTTTATGATCATATTCATGAAAATGACCTGAATCTTAATGCACTGAAATTTGGAGTCCTTGCACTAGGAGACAGTAGTTATCCACTGTTTTGCAAAACCGGAGAAGATGTGGATTCCCGTCTCGAAGTAATGGGAGCGCAGCGTATAATCCCATTGAAAAAGTGTGATGTAGATTATGAACAGGATGCAGAAAACTGGGCCGGGCATATTCTGGATGTGGTAAACAAAACAGCAGAAAGCAGCAGCAAAAGTATTTCAACACCTAAAGTTTCTACAGGAAGAAAAAAGTATCAGGGAAAAATCTCTTCCATCATTAACCTCAATGATATCAGCTCAGAAAAAGAGACTTACCATATAGAAATAGAAACAGAAGAACCTATTATATACAGTCCGGGAGCTGCATTAGGGGTTGTTGCCTTTAATTCAAAATCTGTTGTAGATGAAATCATCAGTTTAACGGGAATTAATCCTAAAAAACAGATTGAGACAACAAAAGTTACAGCAAGCGTAGAAGAGTTGTTACTTAAACATCTTAATATAAGCTATCTGCTTAAAACAACAGTTGCTCATTATGCAGAAATTACAGGCCACAGTATCCCGGAGGTTCGTTTAGGGCTTCTTGATCTTCTGCGTATTTACCCTGTGAAAAATGCTGAAGAGTTTGAACAGGTAATTTTTATTTTGACAGGGCAGTCACCTCGTCTATATTCAATTTCTTCCTCTCCCGAAGCCCATGGAGATACTGAAATCCATATTACCGTGGCCAGATCTGAATTTTTTATCGATGATAAAAAGCAGGATGGGCTATGCAGTGGTTTTCTGGCAGGATTCAATGAAGGAGAAGACCTGGAATTCTATATTCAGGAAGCCAGACATTTTAATCTCCCCAATGCGGATAAGGACCTGATTATGATTGGACCGGGAACAGGAATTGCACCTTTCAGATCTTTTTTGTGGGAAAGAGATGCTCTCGGTGCCGAAGGAAGAAACTGGTTGTTTTTTGGAGATCGAAATTTTGTTTCAGATTTCCTCTATCAGGCTGAGTTACAGGACTTCCTTAAAACAGGGACTTTGACTCACTTAGACTTGGCATTCTCAAGAGATACAGCTGAAAAAGTATACGTACAACATAAGCTACAGCAAAAGGCTCAGGAAGTCTATCAATGGCTGGAAAGCGGAGCTTCTTTATATGTATGCGGAACCAAAGATCCGATGAGTAAAGATGTTGAAAATACCCTTCTGGAAATTATTCAGAATGAAGGTAAACAAAGCCCGGATGAAGCCCGTGTTTATCTCGAAGATTTGGAGCTTAACGGGAGATATCATAAAGATGTGTATTAATCATAAATGAATTTTTGTGTGAAATAAAGAGTAGAATTTTGATTTTTTATCTCGCAGATTTCGCAAATCAAGCAGATTTTCATAAACATCTGCGAAATCTCCTTAATCTGCGTGCAAATAAATAACATATCACTTAAAATTCTTAATGATTAAAAGTTTTATGTTCAACAATTACACAGACCGAATTCACAACAATCATAAAATAAAACATGACTCAGAAAAATAATCTTTCCCCGGTAGAAAGAATCAAAACAGAAAGTAACGGACTAAGAGGGACTTTGAAGGAAAGCCTTTTAGATGACTTTACCGGAGCCATCAGAGAAGATGATCAGAACCTCATCAAGTTTCACGGAATGTACCAACAGGACGACAGAGACAGACGTGAAGAAAGAATTGGCAAGAAACTGGAATGGCTGTATTCTTTTATGATCAGGCTAAGGCTGCCTGGAGGATTCCTAACTGCAGATCAATGGATAGGTCTTAACGATATTGCAGGAAAACATTCTACCGGAGTTATTAAAGTGACTACCCGGCAGACAATCCAACTGCATGGGATTTTAAAATCACATATTAAGCCAACTATTCAGCAGTTTAATCTGCAGCACCTTGATTCAATTGCTGCGTGTGGGGACGTCAACAGAAATGTTACCTGTACATCTAACCCTTCCGAATCCCCATTGCATCAGAAGGTCTATGAATTAGCAGGAAAAATAAGCGAAATGTGCTTACCAAAAACCAAAGCTTACTATGATTTATGGATCGATGATGAGCTGGCGATTGAAAGAAAAGCCGAAGAAGATCCCTTGTATCAGGATAGATACCTGCCAAGAAAACTAAAAATCGGAATTGCTGTTCCACCCAATAATGATGTAGATGTTTTTATCAACGATATTGCTCTTATTGCTGTCATTGAAAACGATCAATTGGTAGGGTACAATATTGCTGCCGGGGGAGGACTTGGTGCTACTCACGGAAATGAAGCTACTTATGCCCGTTTGGCTTCACTTTTAGGATTTGTGGATTCGGAAGAAAAAGTATTGAAAGCGGTTTATGAGATTATTACGGTACAGAGAGACTTTGGAAACAGAAGTGACAGAAAATTGTCGAGACTAAAATATACCATTGATAAACTGGGTATTGAGGGGTACAGAAAAGAAGTTGAAAAAAGAACCGGTTTTCAGTTTGAGCCTGCCCGTGAATTTATATTTACCCAAAGAAAAGATCGTTACGGATGGGTACAAAATCATGAAGGGAAATGGTTTTATACAGTATTTGTAGAACACGGAAGAATTCTCGATATAGAAGGATACCCTTTAAAAACAGGACTGTTGAAAATTGCAGAAACCGGAAAAGTAAATTTTAGGTTTACCTGTAACCAGAACTTAATCCTTTCTGATATTACAGAAAATGATAAAGCTGAAATTAAAAAACTTCTTACGGAATATGGTATTGCTGATTATACCGAAAATGCAGGAGCAATGCGTAAAAATTCGGTGGCTTGTGTTGCTTTAAATACTTGTTCTCTGGCTTTAGCAGAAGCTCAGCGTTACCTGCCTGATTTAGTAACAAAAATAGAACCCATTCTCGAAAAATATGGACTTCAGAATGATGATATTACCATTCGTATGACAGGGTGCCCCAATGGTTGCGGAAGATCACCTAATGCAGAAATCGGACTGATAGGAACAGCATATGGAAAATATAATCTTCATATCGGTGGCGACAGGCTGGGAATGCGCCTTAATGCTAAATACAAAGAAAACTTAACGGAAGACGAAATTCTGGAAAACCTTGATGAGCTTTTCAAAATATATGTAGAAGGAAAACTTCCTGATGAAACATTCGGAGACTTTACACACCGTTATTTAACTCCAGAGAAATCATTTTCAAAATAAATTTCAATCACAAAAATTACAAAAGATTCGGAACCATTGGTGATTTTAAGTAACAATTAAATGCTTGTTAAGATCAGTAAAGTTTTTGAAAATCAAAGCCTTTAATCTTATGTGAACTTCTTATACCGTATATTTTTAAACTTACTTAAGTGAACTAAAGTGTTTTTAAAATAAAAGCTTTTATGATTTAATTATTTGATTAACAGTGTTTTTTAATAAATGTACAAACTGAAAATATTATTATATGACCCCAATTTTTCATCGAAGGCAGAAAATTAAAAATCAATCTCCGTCTGTTTTAGGGAAACGAATGTGTATGTGTTGTCTTTAATGATCACATAACCATTTAATTAATCCTAAAATATAGCTCCATGAAACATAAATCCCATGAATATATCCAAAAGAAAATACATTTCATTCTATTTACATTTTTACTGACCGGTTTTATTCAGGCACAACAACTTATTGAAGTAACCGGAACTATTAAAAATACTGATTCTCATAAAGGAATTGCCGGAACTTATATCAAAGCAGAAAATACTGAAGATATAACGATTACAGATCAGGAAGGGAATTTCAATTTAAGAACAAGAGTGAAAATTCCCTTTAGAATTGTGATTTCAAAAGAAGGGTTTACAACTCAGAATTTTGAAATCCTTTCATTATCCAACAAGATTGCGGTAGAATTAAACCCTCAGAATACCATTATCAATGAAGTGGTTATTTCAGCCTCCCGTGTTCCCGAAAAAGTGTTGAGGTCCCCTGTTGCCATCGAGAAAATTGATATTAAAACCATCCGTGAAAGTCCTGCTGCATCATTTTATGAAACACTGGAAAATGTCAAGGGGCTACAGCTTTTAACGTCAAGCCTTACTTTAAAAGTTCCCAACTCAAGAGGATTCAACTCTCCGAATAACTTTCGGTTTATGCAGTTGGTGGATGGGGTGGATGTACAATCTGCAACATTGGGAGTTCCATTGGGAAATGCTATTGGTCCTACAGAACTTGATATTCAATCCATGGAAATTACTCCCGGAGCAGCTTCAGCTCTTTACGGAATGAATGCAGTGAATGGGCTGGCCAGTCTTCAGACCAAAGATCCTTTTACCTCAGAAGGGATAAGCCTTTATTTCAAAGGGGGAGTAAACCATGTGGATCATATCAATCATACCACGGCACCTTTAGGAGAAAGCGCTATAAGAATAGCCAAAGTCCTGAATAAAAACTGGGCCGTAAAAGTAAATGCCTCTTATCTGAGCGGAGTAGACTGGATTTCAGATAATCATACCGACCAAAATCCTAATTATTTAATTACGGGCAATCCTCAGTTTCCCCTCGCTAATAATCCTGCTGAAGATCTTTGGAACAAATATGGAGATGAGAGAAACAACCGTACAACAGTAAAAGTAAATTATAACGGAAAGCCAACCACATTCAATGTGTCAAGAACAGGATATTATGAAAAAGATCTTGTAAGCCCTGAAGTAAAGAATATTAAGTTTGATGCAGGATTGTATTACCGCTTTGGAGATCAATGGAAGGCTTCCTATGTGTATCGTTACGGATTGTTGGACGGAACTTTCCAGAGAGGAAATAAGATCCGCCTTCAGAACGCAACCGTTCAGAATCATAAAGTAGAACTTACAGGAAAAGAACTTACGTTCAGAGCTTATATGTCGATAGAAAATACGGGGGATTCTTACAACCTTAAACCTTTGGCTGATAATCTTGATCTGACCAATCTTTCTAATGGCAATTGGAAGAATATTTTTCAAAATGCTCTACAAGACAGGCTTAATGAAGGGGGTAATCTGAATGATGCTATGATACTGGCTCGCCAGGCAGCGGATAAAAATCGTGTTGTTCCCGGAACAGCAGCTTTTGAACAATTGAAAAATACCATCATTGGAATTAATAATTGGGATTCCGCCAATGCAGGAATTGTAGGTGCTCCCGCGACCGGAGGGGCTAAGCTTGAACAAAAGTCCCATTTTTATCAGGGAGAGATTACTTATGATTTTACAAGATTGGTGAAGGTATTCAGTTTGTTGGCAGGAGCAGATTACCGTTTGTACAGCATTACTCCGGACGGGAATAATTTTGTAGATTTTACAAGACCTGTTAACGAGAGAAATATTCCTTTGGCTGATGGTACATTCGGGAAAAATGTAATCTACCAGAAATATGGTGCATTTATTCAGCTTACCAAGCTTTTCTTTGATGATAAATTAAAACTGAATCTGGCTCTCCGGGCAGACAGAAATCCGGAGTTTGATACAAAATTCAATCCCAGAGTAAGTGTTGTTTATTCTCCTGTAAATCAACATAATTTCAGATTTTCTTTTCAAAACGGATACCGTTTTCCTTCTTTATTTGAGGCGTTATCTTTTGTAAATAATGGTAACGTGAGAAGAGTAGGAGGGCTTGAAAAGGCAAATGAGGGTTTGGGATATCTTGAAAACTCTTACACATTGGCATCCATCGATCAGTTTACATCAGCTGTCAATAAGGAGGTAGATGCCGGAGGAAGTCAGAACCAGGCTGCATTGAAGAATAAAAACCTTTTGGTAGCTGCAAACCTGCAAAAATTACAGCCTGAAAAAGTGAATTCTTTTGAAGTGGGTTACAAATCATTATTGTTTAACGGAAAACTGGTGATTGATTGGGATTTCTACTATAATATTTACGAAGGCTTCCTAGGACAGGTTGAAGTAGCCGTTCCCAGGAGTGGAAAGATTGGCAGTGATAATGCCGTTTTAGATATGCTGGACCGAAGCAAGCAGGATCGATATAGAGTATATACCAATAGCAGTAGTGTTTATAAAAGTTTAGGAACATCGTTAGGAGTTCGATATAATATCGTGAAGAACTATAATATCAATGCGAATGTATCTTATAATGACCTTGTTTCTTCCAATACTTCCGATCTTTTTATTACAGCGTTCAATACTCCCAAATGGGCTGTAAACATAAGTGTTGGAAACAGGGAAATTGTGAAAAATATTGGGTTTACAGTGGCTGCAAGGTGGCAAAATAGATTTCAGTGGGAAAGTCCGTTGGCATCTGGAGAAATTCCGGCCTATTACACGATTGATGCACAGGCTACCTGGAGAATTCCTGAAATCAATGTGAATGTAAAAATCGGTGCAACGAATTTGCTCAACCGTCGTTACTTTCAATATGCTGCAGGCCCTGAAATTGGAGGATTATACTATTTAGCATTTACATATGACTTAAAACTTCAGGTAAAATGAGTAATACTTTATATCCCATATTTTTAAAACTGGAAGAAATGTCTCTACTGATTATTGGTGGAGGCAATATTGCTCTGGAAAAACTTCAGTCAGTTTTGACCAATGCTCCGGAAACCAGAATCAAATTGGTAGGCAAAGAAATTAGCGATGAAATTAAAATCTTATCCCAACAGCTTCCTCATCTGGAACTTCATGAAAGATCATATGTAGACCATGATTTCGAAAGAATACACCTCGTTATTGCAGCAGTGAATGATATTGAACTGGCAGAACAGATTCGAAACGATGCCCATCAATATAACCTGCTTGTGAATATAGCAGACAAACCTGGTTTGTGTGATTTTTACCTGGGATCTATTGTAAGCAAAGGAAATCTTAAAATTGCTATTTCCACCAATGGAAAATCTCCGACCATAGCGAAAAGACTACGGGAAATTTTAACAGAAACTATTCCTGATGAAGAAATGAATGGACTGTTAGATAATATGCAGAATATCAGAAATCAGCTGCATGGAAACTTTAATCATAAAGTCAAAGAACTGAACAGACTGACAACGCAATATCTGGATGAGAAAGACAGCACGGATCATAAAGCAAAACTGGAGATGGAAAAGTTGATCAGTATTACCAAAAGCGTACAGAGACGGGCTAATATCTATTTGGGAATCATTGGTGTTTTCATTCTTGTGGCTATTTTAGCATTAATTATCTATCAATTTAACCTGTCAGAAGATCTACAGGCTTTTCTTAACAAGGATGGATATATATTCTACTGGATGTTGCTGGCCGGATTCCTTGCTGAAGTTGTTGCCGGATCCATGGGAATGGGATATGGAGTGATCTGTACGACGATATTAATGTTGCTCAATGTACCTCCTCCGGTCATCAGTGCAAGTATTCACTCTGCGGAATCATTTACCTCTGCGGCTGGAAGTATCAGCCATTATAAAATAGGAAATGTCAATAAAAAGATGGTATGGGTTTTATTTCCTGTGGCCGCTTTGGGAGCTCTTATCGGTGCTTTTACACTGTCGCATTTCGGAGAATATTATGCTCATATTGTGAAACCTGTGATTGCCTGCTATACCCTATACCTGGGGATTAATATTCTCAGAAACGCTTTCAAGGAAAAAGGGAAAAAAGGGAGTACTTCCAGACGACATAAAAGAACAAATCTTAGAATCCTGGGGCTTGCAGGTGGATTTATTGATTCTTTTGCAGGTGGTGGATGGGGACCATTGGTAACCGGAACTTTAATTAAAGAAGGAAGAACACCAAGATATGTGGTAGGAAGTTCAACAATGGCAAAATTTTTACTCACAGTGGTAAGCGCAGTCACTTTTATTTTTACCATAGGAATCCATCATTGGAATATTGTTTTAGGACTTCTTTTAGGAGGAGTATTTACCGCTCCTTTTTCAGCAATGCTTACTTCCAGGCTTCCTGCCAAAAAAATGTTTGTAGTAGTAGGTGTAGTCGTCATTGTGATGAGTCTTATATCTATTGTAAAAGCTTTATTCTAAACATTCTTATAGCCAATAATCAGGTAGAATCGTTTTATTAGACCTCTGGAACTAATTCTGCGGATATGAATATTGATGATTGAAATTTTAAATCAGATATAATGGATTGAAAATCAAAATAATGATAGATTTGTATGTGCCGGATACCAAATTATTTAGTTTTATTATATTTGAGAAAATCAAAAAGTAAAAATGTTTCTTACCGAATGTCCTAGAGATGCCATGCAGGGATGGGGAGAGTTTATCCCTACCGATAAAAAAATAGATTATATCAACTCTTTAATGGATGTTGGTTTTGATGTATTGGACTGTCTGAGTTTTGTTTCTCCAAAAGCAATTCCTCAGATGGCTGATTCTGATGAGGTGGCAGAAAATATTGATAAATCCCGCTCCAATACCAAAGTTTCTGCAATTATCGGGAACTACAGAGGTGCAGAAAAAGCTCTGAAGCACCAGTCGGTAGATATTCTTGGTTTTCCCTTTTCTATTTCTGAAACTTTTCAGCATAGAAATACCAACAAAAGCCAGGAAGAAGCTTTCGATGAAATTATCAAAATGCTGGAACTGGTAAAAAGCGAAGGAAAACAATTGAATATTTACTTTTCAATGGCTTTTGGAAACCCTTATGGCGAAATGTGGAAATGGGAGGATGTAGATCAGTGGGCTCAAAGATTTTCAGAAATCGGGGTAAAAGATATTTTGCTCTCGGATACGACGGGCGTTGCTACTCCGGAAACCATTGCTCTTTTATTTGAAAAAATTCCTTCAAAATATCCTGAAATCAATTTCGGAGGACACTTCCACAACCGTTATGAAGATTCTTATTCAAAACTGAAAGCAGCTTATGATAAAGGCTGCAGAAGATTTGATAGTGCGATTAAAGGAATCGGCGGATGTCCGATGGCGAAGGATGACCTTGTCGGAAATATGCCTACGGAGCAGGTGATCAACTTTATGAGCGTTGAAAAAGCAGATCATAAATTGAATTTACTCAACTTTGAAAGTTCATATAATAAGGCAAAAGATATTTTTCATTTTTAAAATAAATCTGCGAAATCATTGTGATTTGTGCAAAATTAAAACATAAATAGAAGCGGGCTTTAGCCCGCTTTATTATACCCGGAATTTATTGGCTTTAGCCAAAACCTAATTGAATTCAATCCTAAAAAATAAACAAAATGTCTCCAATCATCTCACCATCCGAATTAAAAACACTTTCTTCAGAAAGCCTGATCATTCTCGACGCAAGAACGGGAAAAGATGTTTATCAAAACTATCTTGATAAGCACATCAAAGGAGCCCGATTTATTGATCTGGATAAAGATTTGGCAGATATAGGAGAAGATGCCGCTTTTGGAGGAAGACACCCACTTCCGGGGATAGAAAAATTTGCAGAGACTCTTTCAAAACTTGGAATATCTGAAGATTCTCATATTGTAATTTATGATGATAAAAACGGATCAAATGCTGCTGCGAGAGCTTGGTGGATGCTGAAGGCCTTTGGATTGGAAAACGTACAGGTTCTTGATGGAGGAATGCAGGCCGCAGAAAAGGATGGAGTAGATTTTTCTTCAGGAGAAAAAATATTTGATAAAACGCTATTGATTAAAAAAGAGAACTGGTCTCTTCCTATATCAAACCTAGAAGATGTTGAAAATGAGTTGAAAAAGAATTCTTCAACAGTGATAGATGTAAGAGATGCTTATCGATACAGAGGGGAATCCGAACCTATTGACCTGGTTGCGGGACATATTCCGGGGGCAATCAATATTCCTTTTTCTGAAAATTTGGATGAAAACGGAAATTTTTTAAGACCTGAAGTTTTAAAAGAAAAATATAAAAACGTATTAAAAAACAGACCTGAAAAGTTGATTATTCACTGTGGTTCAGGAGTAACGGCCTGCCATACTATTTTAGCGTTGGCACATGCCGGTTTGAAAATTCCTAATCTGTATGTTGGGTCATGGAGCGAATGGAGTAGAAGAGAAGGAAAAGAAATTGTAAAAGACAATATTTAGAAAGGAAGCAGGATGCCGGAAGAGGGAAGTTTTTGGAGGCTACAGAAGAATTCACTCTGTGGTTAATATAATTTCTGCCAACTAATTGTTAGAAATTATAACAAATACTAACTTCCAGCCTCCTTCTTCCAGCTTCTAACCTTATTATTAAAGCATTCCTAATTCGAACTTAGCTTCTTCACTCATCATATCTTTATTCCAGCTCGGTTCAAAGGTAAGCTCTAAGTCAACACTTTTTACATGTTCTACTTCTCCTACTTTATCTTTTACCTCTTGCGGAAGAGTTTCTGCAACAGGACAGTTAGGAGTAGTAAGAGTCATTATAATTTTTACATCGGCATCATCGGAAATCTGTACATCATAAATCAACCCTAGTTCGTAGATATCTACCGGAATTTCGGGGTCGTATACGGTTTTTAGAACGCTGATGATTTCCTCACCAATGTCAGCAATTTGATCGTCTGTAAATTTCATTTTTTAATCTAGATTGATATTCCTTTTCAACAAATCTTCCTGACGCATACGTCGGAAAATATTTGCCAAAGTTAAGACATCTTTTTCACAATAGTCAACAATTCGCTGCAAGTCTTTTTCTATGTAGTAGATTGATGAAACCATTGAGCCGTCAATATCGTCCTTTGGAGTGGGAATACCGAAGACATGGGCGAGTAATTCCAATGATACAAAACTTTTATAATCCCCGAATTTCCAGAGCTCCATTGTGTCGATATGAGGAATCTCCCAAGGCTTTTTTCCAAACATCTGGAACGGAGCAGGAGGCTGCATTCCATTGATGAGGTATCGTCTGGCAATCCATGGGAAATCAAATTCTTTTCCGTTGTGGGCGCAAAGAATTACATTATAAAGCCTCGGGCTATTGAAGATTTCTCCAAATTCCTGAAGCATTTTCTTTTCATCATGCCCGGAGAAACTTTTTATTTTTAATGTTTCATTCTTTTCAACCATACCGATGGTGATGCAGATTATTTTTCCAAACTCGGCCATAATGCCGGCTCTGTCATAAAACTCCTCTGCAGAAACCTCTTCTTTTCTCTGAAATCTTGTTTTTTTATCCCAGAGATGTTGGTCGGTTTCGGATAATTCGTCCCAGGAGCCAGCCTGGGGAACGGTCTCAATATCAAGAAATAAAACTCTTTCTAATGGTATGTTCTGTATCATATGTGTTTTTTTAGCTATTATCCTACCTGCATTCCGTTTTTAATGGGTAATGAAGGAGTTAAAAGAGTAACGTCTTTTTTATCTTCTCCGTATAATCCCAAAACAAGACACTCACTGAAAAAATTGGCGATCTGTTTTTTAGGGAAGTTAACTACTGCTAAAATCTGTTTTCCTACTAGTTCATCCTTTTCATACAATGAGGTGATCTGTGCGGATGATTTTCTGATTCCCAAATCTCCAAAATCAATTTCCAGCTGATAGGAGGGGTTTCTGGCTTTTTCAAAGTCATTAACGGAAAGGATCGTTCCGCATCGGATGTCAATTTTTTCAAAATCTGCCCAAGTTATGTCTGGTTTTGTGGTCATGGTAATGTGTTAATTAAACGTTCTACTTCTGTTTTCTGTTCTGCATATTTTTGTTGTAGTTCTGAACCTTCACCCATCCTTTTATAGTATTCCAGGGCTTTGCTACCGAAGAATTTTTTATGAAAGTCAGAAACCTCCGGAATTTGTGGGAAAACTCTATGAAAAAGCATCTCATAATATGCTTGAAACTCTCTTTCATTTTTATCTTCTATTACCTGTCCGGGAGCCTTTTGCCTTACATGGAGCATTTCATGGGCAATCATGTTTAATACAAGATTCAGATCAAAGTCAAATAAATTTCTAGGAATCATTACCGTCTGCGGACCTCCCAATTCTCCTTCTGCAGTGAGAAGCATTGAGGTAGGAGAGAGCTCTTGTCTGAATCCAAATCCGGCAAAGTTTTCATGCTCCAGGTTAAAAGAATGAATCAGATACTTCGCCGCATCCAGAATCTGGTTGTGTTCTTTGTACGCATCAAGGTGTAGATTGACCTGTTCGAAATTCATTGGGAATATGTTTGATAACAAATGTATTAAAATATTGAGAATTAAAGAAAAGGTTAGGTGATTAAAGAGTTAAGGAATCTATTCAGTATTTCTTATGACATCTGCCTTTTTTACAGAAGAAAATTAATTGTAAAACATGATAAAACAGATGCTATAGAGTTTTTTGGTTACCAGGCTTTCAAATCAATGATGGCTTTTATCCTTTTATGTTTTTAGCTTTTCTTTCATACATCAATAATATGAACATTACCACTACAAATGCAGCATATGCATATTGACTACGCGATACTCCAACACCATAAGGAAACCATATTCCCTGAATATGAAGCTCAGATAATTCCTGCGCAAATAAGCCTATTGAAACAAGCAATACAGCAGGTAAATAAAACCAAACTCTTTTACCTTGTTTTTGGATTCCGGAGTAAATAATCAACATCATCATGATAGCAAATACTAATCGGACATATTTTGATACCGACTGAAATGCAGAATGAGGAATTGAATCTGATAACCACGGAAGAGCCAAAAGTTGTGAACCCATATAAATGAGTGTGCATCCAAAAATAACATTAGGAATCCAAGGACGATTGACAGCAAACCAATCCTTCCATGCCATAATCCATGAGCCCAATGCCAGTGGCATTAGAATAACTGTAGTTACTACATCTATTTCATGAGAGCTTTCTATCTGAAGCCAGTAATAAAAAGCCTGGTTAGCTCGAACCATTGCCAATAAAATTAATGCTATAATAAACCATTGATATTGTCGGCTAGGTTTATACAGATAGAAGATCAATAAAGCCAATAAAATAAAGAAAATAGGCTCAATCACTTCAACAATATAGCCTTTGATGGTTTGTCCCCATTGAAATTTATATTTTGATTCAATACTGTTTTTTTCTCCAAGCTCCGGTGCAATATGAATTCCTCCTGCATCAGGAATCTGACCTATTGTGGCCGAGCTCATCCATACCCTGATAGCAATTATGATCTGTTTTTCATTTCTTATACTTTCCGGTAAAAGGAATATTCTGGGTTGTATACTATAGGCGACCGGTATTGAAGTTGTAAAATCTCCGGCGCTTCCCAATAAAACTCCATTGACAAATAATTGATAGGCATCATCTACTGCAGGCGGACCTGTTAAAGCTAACCTATTTCCTTTAATTTTTTCTAAAGGAACTTTTATTCTATACCAGGCATAGCCGGAATATTTAGGGTGGCCTTTACTGGTCCAACCTCCTGTATAGCTCGTAAGGCCTACATCAGAGTCGTGTGCATCGGGTGAGGCCGTAAGATCCACATTCTCCCATGCTGAATCATCAAAATTGGGATCAGCCCATATAGGTTGGTCTCCTGTTTTGAATTTCCAGGGGCCATTTAATTTGATAGAGAGAGTATCCTTGTGAAATATGACAGCCTCTAAAGTTGAAAAGGCCATGGTCATTACGATCAATAGGAGTATGCCTGTTCTTGTGGAAATATATTTCTTTTGAAGGTAGATCATTCCTGAAAAATTTAAGCATTATTGCTAATATAGTGAAATAAATTAATCATTTGAAAATGAAATGATTACATGTGGTATTGAAATGGTAGAACTGCTGAGTAATAAAATAAAAAGCAGGACCGGAATTTTCCGGTCCTGCTAAACAAGATTAAGTGTAAAATTTAGCCCTTAAAGGCAAAAAGGATAAGTCAAATGTTAACAGATTTTTATTGATTCTTAATCTATGTTTAAGGGGATTGATAATAAAGGAATTTTATTCTTATATGCCATAATGGCTGTTTTGCTTCTGTGAAACAGGGACTCTAAAAAATTATATTTTTGAGGAACCATGGTGAGTAGGTCAGAGTTGGTTAGCTTTACTTCTTCTTCAATGGCTTTAACCACTTCAACAGATTGGATCATTTTAAAATTATATTTAATGTCATTAAGATCATATCCGGAGTTGAGATCTGCATCATGAATAACTTCTGTAAAATCACGTATTTTCTCACTTACATTAAATACTTCAATTTCAGAGTTGAAGGCATTGATGAACTCATAAATATTGTTCATGGCAGACCAGGTCATGCTTTTATGGGTATCATAGGCGAAAAGAATTTTTCGGATCCCTGTATATTCTATATGATTAGGAACAATCAATATGGGCTTTTTAATCTGATGAATAGCCGTAGTGACTGTATTTCCCAGAAGTTTTTGTTCAAGAGTTTTTTCTGCCATACCCATGACAACAAAATCCCCGTTTGTATTTTGAATGCAAAGATTAAGCTCTTCAATAAAATTACCGGACGCAAGATAGAAACCGGTATCGATGGAATATAACCCGCCAAGCTCAGATGCTTTATCGGAAAGCATTTTTTGATTCTTAAGGGTTTGTGCATAAAAAAAATCTGCAGAGGCCTGAGCATTAAGGGCATGAATGGAGACACTCTGCAAATTAAAAAGCACTATTTTATATTGTGTTTCTTTGGCCATAGAGGCAGCATAATGGGTGGCATTTTCTGCTTCCTGGGAAAAATCTGTGCATACAATTATTGTTTTCATTGTGCTGAAATTGGTAGAACAAAAATAAAATGGGAGATAAGCATATCTTATTAAAAATATTGTGACATTGCATAAAACGATGATGAAATGTCTTTTTCAGGTGATGAACCGTTAGCTTCCATTTGAAGTCTTTTATTTAACGTTTCAGGCTTAGTTTTGGCGGTCTCGTTTAAAATAGAAGAAAGCCTTAGAAAATCTATTTCTATATTTACATTCACAAAATCCCGAAGATGAATAGGATTTCTACAATCAGGAAAAATATAATACGATATAAAAAAATTCTTTCAACAATGAAAAGAAGGCTGGCTATTTGGGCTGTAGCCATCTTTACCTTTTGCATCTTTTCTTATCTTATTGATCCGTTTGATCCTGTTTGGCAAAACTATCTGCAAACTCCTCTGAAAATGTTTTTTGAAGATGCATTATGGGTCTTCTTTTTTTCAGCCATTATTTCAGAAGTGAGTCTGCTTATTGATAAAACCCTCAATAAGCTCCTTCCATGGAAAGACAGAACTGTTAAGAGATTGCTTGTGCAGGGAGTTCTTCAGATTGTTGGAAGCGTTCTGATTGTAATGATCATTAATGCTATTATTGACTGTAGTTCGCATAGTTTACCGGAAATGGATTCCCGGAAAGAGTATACCTTGCTGGGGCAATGGATTGCTACGAATATTGTTGTATCCTTAACGATCAGTGCATTTAATACTGTAGATTATCTTTTAGAAAACTGGAAGAAAACCGCTGTAGAAGCTGCCCAACATAAGCTGAGAGCTTCCAAGCATAAACAAGCTGCGATGGCAGCCGAACTACAGGCACTTAAGCTGCAGATAGACCCCCATTTTATTTTTAATAATTTAAGTGTCCTGTCTGAACTCATCCTCGAAGATCAACAACTTGGGTATGATTATTCAGAAAAATTTGCCAGAGTTTATCGGTACTTATTGGTAAATTCTAAGAAAGATATCATCGTAGTAGAAGAAGAATTGAAATTTTTGGAATCTTATATTTTCCTGATCGAAAAAAGAATTGGGGAAGGAGTTGTCTTTAAAATTAATATTCAGGAGGAATATAAATCGATGTATACACTCCCATTATCACTACAGCTATTGGTGGAAAATGCGATTAAACACAATCAAACTTCAAAATCTAATCCTTTAGAAATTGAGGTATATACCACCCCGGATAAGGAACTGGTGGTTTCCAATACTTTTTTACCATTGATCAATAAGCCGGATTCTTCAGGAGTTGGACTTACCAATATTATAGCAAGATATGAGATCCTGGGGTATACAAAACCGATGATAGAAAAAACCGAAAATAAATTTATTGTAAAACTTCCATTGATATGAAGATTAATAAAATTTTAATACTTGAGGACGAAAGACCCAATGCAGACAGGTTGAAAAGACTGTTGCTAAAGCTAAGACCTCATATCGAGATATTATCTGTAGAAGATTCGATTACCTCAGCAGTACATTGGCTGGAAAATAATGTAGTACCGGATGTCATTATGATGGATGTTCGTCTGGCAGATGGATTGAGCTTTGAAATATTCAATAAATGTGAAATAAAAAGTGCTGTAATTTTTACCACGGCTTATGATGAATATGCCGTACAAGCTTTTAAATATAACAGCATTGATTACCTTTTAAAACCCATAGAAGAAGAAGAGCTTGATGCCGCTTTAAAAAGGTATGAAACCTTTATGGAATCCGTTCCGGTAGTAGGATCAGCTATTGAAGGACTTCTCAATTATATTCAGCCTAAAGATTACAGAAAACGATTTCTTATCCCCCACAGAGACGGCTATAAAACAGTTCTTGCAGAAGATATTCTTTACTTTTATACAGAACTGGGAATCAGTAAAGCCATGCTGAACAGCGGCGTTATTGAAAATATTCCTCAAACATTGGAAGAACTTGAAAAACAGCTGGATCCGAAAACTTTTTTCCGGGCAAATAGACAATTTATCATTCATATTGATTCTGTAAAACAGGTTTTTAATCATTTTAACGGAAAATTAAAACTTGAACTCAGAAAACAACCCGATATGGAAGTAATCGTCAGTAGGGAAAAAGCTTCCATTTTCAAATCCTGGATGGATTATTAATGACAAAATACTATAAAATGATATAAGATTGCTTTACATAAAGGCAATCTTTTTGTTTTTATATCCTTAAGAAATGAATCGTAGAAATTGAAATGTTAAAATATTAATATGAAAAAAGCTACTTTTTATGGATTTAAATAGCCTGTATAGGGACTTTTCCTTTCATTTTTGGTATCATACGTTTCACCTGCGATTAACTACGTTTCACCTGATTTCTGTACGAGCATCCTTATTATATAAGCTTATTTTGCTGATGTAAAATTTAAAATCAAATGTTATGAATTATAGAAAAGGATATTGGGTGCTTTCACTTACAGCTGCAGCGATATTATATTCCTGCGGTTCAGGAAATGCTCAGGAAAACCCTCAACAAATGCCGGCATTACCTACAGACTTTATTCAGGTAAAGTCGGGGGATGAAGATGTATCTACAGGATATCCGGGAAGTATAGAAGGACAGGACAATGTAGAAATAAAAGCTCAGGTTACAGGATACCTGGAAGCGGTATATATTAAAGAAGGACAATATGTTAGTAAAGGCCAGACTTTATTTAGAATTAATCCATCTGTGTACAATGAACAGGTTAATACTAATCAGGCGGCTCTAAAAGCCGCCCTGGCCGCTCAGGAAACCGCCAGACTGGAAGTTGAAAAACTAAAACCTCTTGTAGAAGGGAAAGTTGTTTCCGATATGCAGTTGAAAACTGCACAGGCAAGTTATAAAGCAGCTTCTGCACAGGTAGCTCAGGCACAGTCGTCATTAGGGTCGTCAAAGATCAATGCTAATTTTACCTATATCAAAGCTCCTGTAAGCGGATATATCGGAAGGATTCCGAATAGAGTAGGAAACCTGATCAGTCCTTCTGATCCATCACCACTAACGACTCTTTCGAATATCAATACAGTGAATGTCTATTTCTCTATGAATGAGGCTGATTTTATTGCACATAGTAGAGCTACAACATCAGGAAACAACGCCGAAAATGTAGAGTTGATTTTGGCAGATGGTTCTACATACACTTTTAAAGGTAGATTAGAGAATGCCAGCGGAAACTTTGATAGAAACACAGGAAGTATCCAGATGAAAGCCGTTTTCCAAAATCCTGACAAATTATTGAGAGCGGGAGGTACTGCCAGAGTGCTGATTCACAATGCTCTGAATGGAGTCGTAAAACTTCCAAAAAATTCTGTGAAAGATATTCAGGACAGATTTTTTGTATACAAACTGGAGGGAAAGGATAAAGTGAAAATGACTCAAATTAAAGTTTCAGGAAGTACCACTCAGGACTATTTTATAAAAGAAGGAGTGAATGCAGGGGATAAGGTTGCGATCAACAGAATTGATGCCCTTACAGATGGAGCCCAGGTAGTTGCTAAAGTGGTTCCCTTGAAATAGTTTTATAATCATTCTTAGAAAATTCGAAAATGTTAAAAAAGATAATAGACCGCCCGGTATTGGCGACGGTGATATCCCTTATCATTGTCATTTTAGGGATAATAGGATTAAACCAGCTGGCAGTGACCAGATTCCCGGATATCTCACCACCTACTATTACAGTTTCCGGGTCTTATCCGGGAGGAAACAGTGAAACGGTGATCCGTTCTGTAGTAACCCCCTTAGAAGAACAAATCAATGGGGTGGAAGACATGGAGTATATGAAATCTACCGCAAGTAATGACGGTACATTTTCCATTTCTATCATATTCAAACAAGGGGTCAATGCGGATCAGGCTGCGGTGAACGTACAAAACAGAGTACAGCAGGCCACACCGATACTCCCGCAGGAAGTAGTGAGAATGGGACTTACTACGTCAAAACAACAAAACAGTATGGTATTGATTTTCAATATCTATACAGAAGATAATAAGCAATATGACGAAACCTTTTTACAAAACTACGCGAACATCAACCTTATTCCACAGGTTAAGAGAGTAAAAGGAGTAGGGCAGGCTATGGTATTTGGGATTAAAGACTATTCCATGAGAATCTGGCTTAATCCTCAGAAAATGTCTTCATACGGGCTTGAGCCGGCAGACGTTTCAAGAGCGATTGCTGATCATAGTTTAGAATCTGCTCCGGGTAAATTAGGAGAAGAATCTAATGCTGCATTAGAATATGTTATTCGATATAAAGGAAAAAAGAATAAGCCGGAACAATATGAAAATATTATTGTTAAAAATACCGGAACACAAGTAATCAGGCTTAAAGATGTTGCCCGTGTAGAATTCGGAGCCATTTCAAATACCGGAGATAACCTTTCTAATGGAAAGAATGCCGTTACAGTTGCAATTATGCAGACTACAGGTTCTAATGCCAATCAGATTGAAATAGGCGTTAATAAAGCCATTGAACAATTGTCGAAATCATTCCCTCCGGGTATCAAATATACCAAGGTAATGAGTACCAAAGAAAGATTAGATGAAGCTACAGGTCAGGTAAAATCTACTTTGATTGAAGCATTTATTCTTGTATTTATTGTGGTATTTGTTTTCCTACAGGATTTCAGGTCTACGATTATTCCGGCGATTGCGGTTCCGGTAGCCATTATTGGTACCTTCTTCTTTCTTTTAGTATTAGGATTTACCATCAACGTATTGACGCTTTTTGCCCTTGTATTGGCTATCGGTATTGTCGTAGATGATGCGATTGTTGTCGTGGAAGCGGTTCACAGTAATATGGAGGGGACTGATCTTTCCGGAAGAGATGCGACTCATAAAGCAATGAGTGAGATTACCGGAGCGGTTATTTCAATTACATTAGTGATGTCGGCAGTGTTCATTCCAATCGGATTCATGTCGGGGTCTGCAGGGCTGTTTTATAAACAATTTGCTTATACATTGGCTATTGCGATTATTATTTCTGCTGTCAATGCATTGACTCTGACTCCGGCTTTGTGCGCGGTTTTCCTGAAAAATCATCATGCAGAAGAAGGAGAGAAATCAAAAGGATTTGGGCAGAGATTCGCCGTGGCTTTTAATGCCGGGTTTAATAACATGACCAACCGTTATGCAAAAGGAGTAAAATTCCTGATAGGGCGTAAATGGATTGCAACAGGTTTAGTGGTGGGAATTATTGGAATAGCCGGATGGTTGATGTCCAGTACACCTAAAAGTTTCGTTCCTATGGAAGATGACGGCTTCTTTATGTATACCTTAAGTATGCCTCCGGGAACTGCACTGACAAAAACTACAGAAGTTTCCAATAAAATCAATGCGATCTTAAAAAGCATAGATGCGGTGAAGGAGAATACTTCTATTACGGGATATAACTTATTAAGTAATAGTGCCGGTCCTGCTTATGCAATGGGATTTGTTAAATTAAAACCTAAAAAAGAAAGAGGAGCTGTTCAGGATATCCAGGAAATTGTAGATATGGCCAACGGAAAACTGGCTGCCATCAAAGAAGGAAGTGTAATGACTTTCAGAATGCCACCTGTGGAAGGATATGGAATGACAAATGATGCAGAGATTGTTCTTCAGGACCGTATGGGTAGAGGTCCTCAGGTTCTTAAAGCAAAGGCAGATGAGGTGATAGGGCAATTGATGCAGATTCCGGAAGTAGCTTTTGCATATACCATGTTCAGAGCAGATTATCCTCAACTTGAGCTTGAAGTGAATGAAGACAAAGCTAAACAATTGGGAGTAAGTGTTTCGAATTTAT
Source organism: Chryseobacterium sp. PMSZPI (assembly GCF_002835665.1). GTDB lineage: Bacteria > Bacteroidota > Bacteroidia > Flavobacteriales > Weeksellaceae > Chryseobacterium. Next base: position 7,573 of record NZ_PIZV01000025.1, on the reverse strand, counting down.
TAGGAACAGTACAGACTTATTTTTCAGGAGATCAATCCCAGAATTTTTCAAGATTTGGAAAATTTTATAGAGTGAACATCAAGGCAGACGGTGTTTTCAGAATGGATGAACAGGCATTCAACGATATTTTTGTAAAAAATGACAAAGGAGATATGGTGCCGGTTAATACCCTGATTGCTTTGAAAAAAGTGTATGGGCCGGAATCTGTTCAACGTTATAATCTTTATAATTCACTCAATATTAACGTATCTCCAAAACCGGGAATAAGTAATGGAGCTTTGATGGATAAAATTGAAAAAACGTTAAGCAATCTACCCTCTGACTATAGCTACGAATGGACAGGGTTAAGTTTAGAAGAGAAATCAGCGGGAAATCAGACCGTTGTGATCTTGGGATTATGTTTACTTTTCGTATACCTGCTTCTTGCGGCTCAATATGAAAGTTATATTCTTCCTTTAGCAGTAATGCTTTCGATTCCGACAGGTATTGTAGGAGCATTCTTAGGAATAAAAACGATTGGGTTGGATAATAACATTTATGTACAGGTCGGTTTGATTATGCTTATCGGTTTATTGGCAAAAAATGCAATTCTTATTGTTGAATTTGCTGTACAGCGACGAAAAGCCGGATTATCGATCTTAGATTCAGCATTGGAAGGAGCAAAGGCGAGACTACGTCCGATTATCATGACATCATTGGCATTTATCGTAGGGATGATTCCATTGATGATCTCAACTGGAGGAATGGCTTCAGGAAATAAGTCGATCAGTGTAAGTGCTGCGATTGGAATGTTGAGTGGGGTTGTTTTGGGTGTGTTTGTAATCCCTGTACTATACATGTTCTTTCAGTATCTGGATGAGAAGTTTTCATCCAAAAAGAAGTATCCTGTAATACAAAATCAATTGACAAATGAGAATATTTAATATAAAGAATTTCCTTATTTCAGGCGCATTGGCATCATTACTGATGTCTTGTGCCGTAGGGAAAAAATATACAAGAACTGATCTTCAGGTTCCTGACACGTATAAGGAATCAGTACAGGTAACCGGAGATACAATAGTACTGCCCTGGAAGACTTTCTTCAAAGACCCTAAACTGATAGGATTAATAGATAAGGCCCTTACCAGAAATAACGAGGTAAATGTTGCTCTAAAAAATATAGAACAGCTGGATCTGATCTATAAACAAGCTAAATTATCACTTATGCCTACATTGGACTTAAGTGCAGGAGGCAATAGAAGCTGGGCTTCTAAAAATAGTCTTAACGGATCTCTTAATGAGCAATTTTTGGGGTCAACACATATGGATGACTTTACAGCAACCCTTAGACTTTCGTGGGAAGTAGATATCTGGGGAAAAGCTAAAATGCAGAAAGAATCGGCTGCTGCTGAATATTTTGCTCAAAAAGAAAATCTAAATGCGATTAAAAGCCGCATTGTTGTACAGGTTGCACAAGCTTATTATAATCTGATAAGTCTCGATGAACAGCTGAAAATAGCAGAGCAAAACATTGAATTGAGTGACAGCACACTTAAAATGATGAAGCTTCAGTTCACAGCAGGGCAAATCAACTCATTGGCTGTACAACAATCCGAGGCACAAAAGAAAACTGCGGAGCTTTTAATTCCTCTTGCAAAGCAGAATATTTCCATCCAGGAAAATGCATTGAGTATCCTTTGTGGAGAATATCCTTCTAAAATCGAAAGAGAAGGCAGCCTGAAAAATATGATTCCTGAAAATAAACTATCGGAAGGACTTCCTGCACAGTTGCTAAGTAGAAGACCGGATTTAAAAGTTGCCGAGTTTAATGTGATCAGCTTAAATGCAAAAACAGGATTGGCAAAAGCCGCAATGTATCCAAGCATCAGCCTAAGTCCGCAAATTGGAGTGAACTCCAACAAATTCAGTTCATGGTTCGACATTCCGGGATCAATTACCAAAGCTATTGCAGCTAATCTGGCAGCTCCTATTTTTCAGAAGAAACAATTGAAAACGGCTTATGAAACTGCATTAATAGAACAGGAAAAAGCGGCAATCAACTTTAAGCAGTCGGTAATGACAGCTGTTGGAGAAGTTTCTGATGCCATGGCAAAATCTAAAGGTACTTCTGAAAGATTAGATCTTTTGGATCAAAGAACAATTATTTTGGATAAGGGAATCAATGATGCGCTTAAATTATATAAAAGTGGTATGGCCACTTATCTTGAGGTTATTACCGCACAGAACAATAAGTTGCAGAACGATTTAGAATCCATTAATGTTACCCTTGAAAGATTAAATGCTGAGGTAGATTTGTACAGAGCTCTTGGCGGTGGAGTACAATAAAATGTAAATGGTAAATAATGGAAAGGAAGTTACATATTGTAGCTTCCTTTTTTTTAGTTCTGTAAATCAATTATTTAAGAAAAATTTTCTTATTTTTTTTAAAAATCATGCAAGATTTACAAAAAATAAGATTTATATAAGTGAGTACTCGAAAATAATCAATGTTTAATGTAAAAAATAATGTAATGAAGAAATTTACAGTACCCAAATTTTTAATAGCTGTTTTAATTGTATTAACAGGCCTCTCTTTATTTTCATGTAATGACAATGATGGACCGGAAATTCCACCTGTAAAAATGGAAGATATCAAAGGAAGTTATAAAGGAAGACTGATTACGATACAAGGAAGCTCCAGAACAGAAAAAATTATAGATTTTAAAGCTAAAAAAGATACCATAGCATTTGCAGAATTTCCAATCAATGAAATTGTAAAGACCGTTATCAAAGATCCTGTAAAAGCAGAAACTGCAATTAAGGCGATTGGAAAGATTAAATATGATCTTGACTACAAGGCGACGATAAATACGGAAAATAATGTATTGGAATTGGTTTTTGCTCCTAAAGTATTGGAGTTTCAAATTCCTGTAGATGGAGTCAATAAAAAAACAAAAGTAGTATTAAGTGCCAAGCAGAAAGGATTTTTTGTGGGAATGGATCAATCACTAAGATTTGCTATGGCAGCAGACAAAATAACCGTTGATGATCTTGAAATTACTCCTTATGAGACGATTAATTACAATCTTCCATTTTGTGTAAAAAACTATTAATAGATAAAAAAACAGAAATGGATTGTATCTGATCACATGCAATCTATTTTTGTTTTAAAATTTTAATCAGTATTCGATCGGATACGGAAGCTGTACATGGAAGAAACTAAAGAACAGATTTTGATAAAGCACCTTCTGATGAAGGAGGAGGCTGCCTGGAAAGAGCTTTTTGGAGCTTATTCCGGAAATCTGACTTACGTTTGCTCCCGTTATATCACAGAGAAAGAGGATGCTCATGATATACTTCAAAACAGTTTTATCAAGATGTTCCGATCGATAGAATCTTTTGAATATAGAGGAAATGGTTCTTTGAAAGCGTGGATGACCCGTATTGTAGTGAATGAATCATTGAAGCATATAAAACAGAAAGCCGATTGGAAGTCAACGGTTGAGGTGCAAGACCTGCCGGATATTCCTAATGAAGAAGAACCTGATTTTGAAGAAATTCCACGGACGGTTATTATGAAAATGATCAAATCACTACCGGATGGATACAGGACTGTTTTCAATTTATATGTTTTTGAACAAAAAAATCATAAAGAAATTGCAGCGCTTTTGGGAATTGCAGAAAATTCTTCAGCGTCACAGTTTCATCGGGCAAAAGCATTGCTTGTTCAGAAAATAAAAGAGTTTAAAAATGTCAAAAAAACACAATATGAGTAATCAATGGCTGAACAACCTGCGAAGCAGAATGGAAGACCATGAAGAGGAGGTTCCTGATGAATTGTGGGATGACATCAGAGAAGATTTGTTCTCTGAAGAAAATAAACATACTATAATCGGATTTGTTCCTCAGGAGCAGTCTGTTATAGAAGAAAAGAATATTGAAAAGACAAGTTATAGACATTTGTTTTATCGTGTTGGAGGCGTGGCTGTTGCGGCTGTATTGGCATTTTTTGCAATAAAGATGATTCCGTACCCTGAAGAAAGGAATTCCGGTTTGAAGAACACAAAAGAGACTAAAAAAACGAAGGATACTAGTCTTGTATTAAAAAATATTGATACCCGTACCAGCTTACCTCTTGAAAATAAGGTTGATGCTGGGAACTTGGTACCTGAAAAATGGATAGTAGAAAATTTAAAAGAAAAAGACTTTAAGAAGAAAGTACATCCAGAAATATATAACAATGATGAGAATATTGCTGAATTCATTTTAAAAGGTAAAGAACTCAATGGATTGTTGATCCCGAAACTGCCTGCTCAGGAGGTTGTGATTATGAATGAAATACTGCCTCAACAAATAGAGGAAAAAGAAACTGTTGAAGTAGTTTTTCCTTTAGAAAAGAAACAGGAGAAATATGCAGACAATAAAAAAGCTCATTCCAAGAAGCCTTGGATGTTGAGTATGCTTACCGGAAATGCCTCTTCAAATACTGCACAACAACAGTTCCCGGGGTATGCTTCGATAAGCGGAAAACCAATGAGTATTAATGAAGTTTGGAGTACATCTACTTATGATGAAAATCCATTAACTGCAGTTTTGCTTGCTAATCAAAGTAAGTTGGTAGAGGCCAGGATTAAGCATAGAGTACCGGTTACATTAGGATTGTCACTCTACTATAATCTTGGGAAAAAATGGGGATTAGGAACAGGATTAAACTATACAAAACTGATGTCGGAACTTCATTCAGGAAGTGGAGCGAATTATATAAAAGGAGAACAAACCCTTCATTATGTAGGAATTCCTGTTCAAGTTAATTATAATGTAGTTGAGAAAGGAAGGTTTACGGGATATATCACCGGAGGAGCATTGGTGGAAAAGCCTGTATCAGGAAGTCTTACGACGACTTATATCGTCAATGATGAAGTAAAAGAAACGTCAAAAGAACGTTTGGACAATAAGCCTTTACAGTTTTCAGTCAATACCGGAGTAGGACTTCAGTTGAAGGTGATTGATAAGTTTGGAATTTATGCAGAACCGGGTATTGGATATCATTTTAAGGATGACAATTCTCCCAATACAATCTATAAGGAGAAACCCTTGCAGTTCAATTTAAAGTTTGGGATCAGATTATTGCTTGATTAATGTAGAGCATTTACAAAGACTAAATCAACTTTAAATATTTACTATGAAAACAAGATTAATTTTTTTTACTTTCTTACTATTGAATGTTCTGGGTGTAAAAGCCCAGTGCAATCCGACCATTACAAGTCCCAGATTAGGTGTTCAATATCCGGATAAAATTTTGTTTTGCAACTCTGAAACTGAAGTGCTTTCTACACAAACATTTGGGACCTATCAATGGTATAAACAGGCATGGACATGGCAGACTCCTAATACCAATCCCTGGGTAGCGATTCCGGGGGCTACATCACAACAATTGACGATCAATGGAACTGACGATCAATTGTATTATTTTAAAGTTTCAATTACTGAAGGTGATTGCATTGCGGAGAGCCCGGCTATTATGGCAGATGGATTTGTATACGCTCTGCCGGCCATGATCTCTACTTTTACACCCGGAACTTATGAGCAGATCGCAGGAGGGGAATACAATATATGTGCGGGTGCTTCTGTGCAGTTTGATGATGCATTTCCCGTTGTATACGGAATTCATACATGGTACAAGTGTATTCCAAGTAACATACCTCCGGTTTCCGGTGATCCGTGCATCATTAGTGGAGTAACAGGAGATTCTTACACTGCCACAACATCGGGCGAGTATGGATTTTATGCCTGTACAGAATATTGTCCTGATGAATGCAAATTTTTGGGAACCAATTCATTCTTGAAACTGAATTTTGGAAACTGGGATTTCTGTAAGAGTTTAGGTACAGGAGAAATAACTTCTAATGCAACCAACTTTAAAGTATATCCCAATCCTACAGCCCAGTTCCTTTATATTGGAAAACAATCTGATAAATCCTACAAAGAAGTTTCCATCATAGATATGTCCGGAAGAATCGTTTTGAAGAAAAATGATCATCAATATAATCAGTCCATCGACGTAAGCAATCTTACACCTGGAAATTATATGATTATTTCTAAAAGTTCGGAGGGTAAAGAATACAAAAACAAATTCATTAAAAAATAGATTAATATTTTTTATTAGTTTTAGTTGTGGTTAGGTCGGTACAAAATTTATTTTTTGTACCGTTTTTATTATTAGGAATAGTTAAAAAATAATACATCTGCATTAAATACAAAGCTTAGACTAAGCGTTATTTTACTCAGGGGCATTTTACTATTTATAATTTCATGATTCTGTTGATATCATTTGTAATAGCTCTTTTTTTGTAGAATACTATTCATCGAGATTGATACTTTATAAAATCACTTTCATATTCGGAACTCATTCCACGCAGGCATTTGTTGAAGGGGATGTTTGAAACTGTTAATGAGATTGGGGGGATGAAAAAAATTCTACTAAGCCCCTTAAAAACAACCACTATAATTTCAAAGCTATTGACATTCAAATATAGCTTTGAAATTTACATTCTCATTTAGTTCGATAAAACGAACATTTTATAATACTGTTTTTTTATTATGTATTCATTTTTAAAATTATAATAAATAATACTCTAAATTAAAAATACGACGAGTTTCGTCGTTTCGGCAGTATACTTTCGTCAAACAAAAGATTTTGGATTTTATATTGAAACGTGAGGATGATAGGCTTAAAATTTATAAAATAAATCTTTTTGTTGTGAATTCAAAAATAGTATTTTTACAAAAACATAAATTAATATATCAATATGATGACAAAACAAAAATTATTATCAATTTCCTTATTCGTATCAACATTAACATTTGCTCAAAGCTGGAATATTACAGGAAATGCAGGCACAAATCCTCCCAATAATTTTATCGGAACTACAGACTCTAAAGACCTGGTTGTTAAAACCAATAATGTTGAAAGAATAAGAATTACTCCTGCCGGAAATGTGGCTATTGGAGGGACACCTGATGATCCATATGTGCCATTTCAGGTATATGGAAGATCTCAAATCAGAACTAATGTGAATAGTGATGGCCTTCTGGTCAGTAATTCATTTCCTAAGCTTGATTCCGGAACTGATTTAATTTGGGTTAAATATGATAATTACCAACCTAATGATGTAGGACTTTTATCGCTTTCTACACCTTCATTTGTAGGAGACTGGCCTAAGTCGGTATTCACGGTACGGGCTTCCGGAAAGATTCTTGTGGGCCAAATCTGGAATGGTGCAGTTTGTAGTGACTGTAATGAATATCGACTTTTTGTAAAAGATGGAATAAAAGCAGAAAAAGTAAAAGTTGAATCATCAGCGAATGGTTGAGCAGATTATGTATTCAAAAAAGACTATAAACTTCGTCCTTTAGAAGATGTTGAAAAACATATTGCAGAAAAAGGACATCTTCCTAATATTCCGTCTGCACATGAAGTAGAGAAAGAAGGAATTAATTTAGGAGAAATGGATGCTAAACTTCTGGAAAAAATTGAAGAATTAACACTTTACTCTATTGAACAAAATAAGCAGTTAAAATTCCAGGCAGAAGA
>NZ_PIZV01000024.1 GCF_002835665.1 Chryseobacterium sp. PMSZPI | reverse complement strand
TCAGGTCAGGAGAAACATATTTTATATATTGGAGGAAGTCCTTATGAATCTAATATTGTATATTTAAAAAACTTTACAGAGAGCAGTGGTTCTTATAAATTTTTGCATAAAGATTATATCGGAAGCATTCTGGCAATCAGTGATGAAGCAGGAAATAAACTTGAACAAAGACATTTTGATGCCTGGGGGAACTTCACCCATCTTCAGATAGGTAATGGAGCTATTATTACTGATAAATTACTCATTGCTAATTCCTCATTACTCATTGATAGAGGTTACACTTCTCATGAACACTTCATGGAAGTAGGTATTATCCATATGAATGGAAGATTGTACGACCCATTATTGAGAAGATTTTTAAATGCAGATGAGAATATTCAGGATCCTACCAATACTCAAAATTACAACAAATATGGGTATGTAATGAATAACCCTCTCATGTATAATGATCCGAGCGGAGAGTTTATTTGGGCAGCAGGATTTTTCTTAACATATATTGCCCCAGTTATCTGGGGAGCCGTAGTAGGAACTCTGATCAGCGTGGGCATGTATGCGATACAGGCATTGGTAATGAACAGCTGGTCATGGAATGGCTTTGCTAATGCCTTATTAATGGGTGCGGTCACAGGAGGTGTTTCCGCTGGTCTGGGACAGGTCTTCAGTGCCAGTGGTTTCTGGGGAACAGTTGGTAACGGCGCTTTGGCAGGTGCTGGAAGTGGAGGAACTACTGCTCTGATTACTGGACAGAATTTCCTTGAAGGAGTTTTGAAAGGTGCTGTGATTGGTGGAGGTGTAGCAGCGGTAAATTATACAGTGAACTACTTTGTAAAATATGCAGGAATGAAGGATCAATTCAAATATTATAGTGGTGAGGATCTCACACAAAGTGATAATTCATTAGAATACTCAAACGAAACGCTCAAAAAAATGCGAAATGATAACTTTACACCAGAAGAAATACGAAGATTTAGAGTAGATAAAGATTTAATTGGATCTCAAAAATATTCAATGACATCAGATGGTTTTTTTAAAACAACTAATGGTAAAGCTTATGCTTATACAACACCTCCTAATTTTTTAACCGGAAAATCTTTTATTCACTATTCTAGGGCTGCATTTGCATCTGAGGAGCTACTTTTTACAACAATGCTTCACGAAACAGGACATGCTTATATAATGAATGCAGGTAATTTTTTCATTAAACAGTATGATAAAACAAAATTATTTTCACCTTATAAAAGTGAAAATTTAACTTCTAATATTGATGACTTAGGCCATGCAGCTATTTATAGTATGGAACACTTGTCTGGTACTATTAATAATTTTTCAATTTCAAGCTATGGAGGTGTTCCTCAATCTGTAATTGATAAGGCTGTTAGTAATGCTATCACTGGAAATCAAAGTCAAGGATATGGTCTTCTTCGAAGTTTTATAAAAGAGATTTTTAATAGAAAATATGTACCATAATTATGACAAAAATCACATACATCTTATTTACTCTTATTACACTAGTATCTTGTGTAAAAAAAAATGAAAACTGTAATGTAAAATTAACGCATAACAATTATCACAATAACGATAAAGTTTACTATGATATCAAATTAGATAGTACAAAGAACATTCTTACTTTAAGTATAACAAATAAAACAGGACAAAACATTCTAATACTTAAACCTGAAATTTTATTTCTGAAGCAAAGAACAGCTAATCTTCAGAATGAAGAAAATAATAAAACGAAGTTTGAAACGATAGACTTTGATACTATTAAAAAAAGCACTGTTAATATAAAACGGTATGACAATATTCAGAAAAAGTTAATCGATTTGTGGCAAAGGCGTAAAATAAGACAAAACAATAATCATTACTTTGACTATGGATATGAGATGAAAGATTATTTGGCAATAGTGGAGAAAAATCAAGCTTATAAAGAAGAATATTTTATCAACTGTACAAAAACAGATAAAGGAACATATAAAATTATTTTTGATACAGGATTTAGAGACGATATTTTGGTTAATGATTTTGTTGATATCAATTCTTTGGATGAAGAATATTTATTTTATAAACAAAATGTTGATTATCCAAAAGATGCTTTAATATTGATACAATAGCATAAAAATCATCCCTTAATAAGACTTTCAAATATAAGGAAAAGCAAATGAAGGATTCTATGCTACTGAATTCATGTCATTGGAGGGGCTGTGGCAGGAATTAGTTGGGTCGCTTCAAAAACGATTGCATATTATAGATCTAAAACACCAGATGCAATAACATCTACTGAATTAAAAAATGCAGGATATGATTTGTCAGATCAGGGTTCAGGCGATTATTATACTACAGATAAGCAAGTACAAAATGATTTTAATAGGACAACTGGTGATTATCAAGCCTCAGTAGATAATGTAAATACTGAATATAAGCTTGCAACCAATGAAAATCTCCCCAAGGGATCAACTATTTCCCAACCTTGGAAGCAAATTATTACTAATGATCCAAGAGACTCCGGATATGTATTAGGATATACCACAAACAGAAATAAAAACTGGTGGGAGTTTTTAACTCAAGGGGTAAAATCCAGAGTATTAATTGCCCCTAATTTAGGGATTCAAAGCGACGTAGTTAAACAGGCCGTTTTCGGTCATGAGTATATCCATGCTTATCATCGGTATATTGGTCTTATGTCAAGTTATGGAAGCAGATATTCTAACTATACAGAATCTTCCGCCTACCATTTTACAATTAATTTATTGAAATCACGAGGACAGGATTTCAGTAGTTTTTTAAACCAATTTTATAATTATGGTGGCAGATTCCCTGGGGTTTTTAATTGGACAGATGCTATTAAAAATATTGTAAATTTTAAAAAATAAAATATGAAATACATTATATTTTTATATCTTTTTTTTCTGATTAATTGTCAAAAGAAAAAGAATGATGTTAATATTGGTGATATTACGAAAATAATATATATAAGTGATAATATTACTTATGATATAACTGGAAATTTCTACATTCTTGATAAAAGATTTAAGAACCCTGGTCAACATAATTTAAACTTGAACAATCATGATTTAGATTTAATCAAGAGCAAGATTATTGACAATGATATATACAAATTAAATGATTCTTTGGAATTCATTAAAACTTGTAAAACGGAAGGATGTCTGTCTAAAATAAATATAAAATATGCATCAGGAAGGAATCAATATTTCATATTTGACAATTTAAATTATAGAAATAATTTCAATAACAAATCCTACAAAAAAATAATAAGTATTGAGGAAATAATAGGCAAAATTATTGTAAACAATATAAAAGAACCGGAACCAGTAAATATACATTTATAGGCAAAAAAAGTAAGTCTATTCTTAAATGGCATAATGTACAATGACCCGAGCGGAGAGTTTTGGGTTGCCGGATTCTTTTTAACTTATTTAGCACCTGTGATTTGGGGTGCAGTAGTAGGAACTCTGATAAGTGTGGGGATGTATGCGATACAGGCATTGGTAATGAACAGTTGGTCATGGAATGGTTTTGCCAATGCCCTTTTAATGGGTGCGGTCACAGGAGGTGTTTCCGCTGGTTTGGGACAGGTCTTCAGTGCTAGTGGCTTTTGGGGAACTGTTGGTAACGGTGCTTTGGCGGGTGCTGGAAGTGGAGGAGTAACAGCACTTATTACTGGACAAAACTTCCTTGAAGGAGTGCTGAAAGGTGCTGTGATTGGTGGAGGTGTAGCAGCGGTAAATTATACAATGAACTACTTTGTAAAATATGCAGGAATGAAGGATCAATTCAAATATTATAGTGGTGAGGATCTCACACAAAGTGATAATTCATTAGAATACTCAAGCGAAACACTAAAAAAAATGCGAAATGATAACTTTACATCTACAGAAATTAGAGAATTTAAAGTAGGGAAAGATTTAATCGGATCTGAAAAGTATTCGCAAACATCAAATGGTTTTTTTAACACAGGTAATGGAAATGCTTATGCTTATACTACTAGACCTGCTTTTTTTTCCGGAACCTCTAATATTCATTACGCCAAAGCAGCTTTTGCTTCAAAAGAATTACTTTTTACTACAATGGTTCATGAAACGGGGCATGCTTATATTATGAATGCCGGGAATTTCTTTGTACAGCAGTATGACAAAATGAAATTGTTTAATAGAGGGTACGGAACCACAATAAATGATTTAGGCCATGCTGCTATTTTTGATATGGAAAATTATCTTTCAAAAATAAATGGATTCAATTACAACCCAGGAATTGGTACTGATAAAAGCTTTATAATGAATGCGGTAAATAATAATATTACAGGAGATAATACTCAAGGCTTTAATTTCCTCAAGAGATTTTTATTGCCTGTATTTAATCGTAAAATGAAATAAGTATGAAAAAGTATATTAAAATTATTTTTTTGCTTGTAAGTATTGTAGTATTATCTTCGGTATTTATACTATATAGATATTATTACATAGATACATTGATAGAAAATAGTATTTTGGATTTTAGCTCAAAAAAATATAATGGTAAACCTATTCGAATAATTAACTCTAGAATAAATGATACAGAACCCATTCCGTCAGATACAATTATTGGTTTGTATGAATATGATGTCACAAAAATAAAAGAGATTTTCTTAAAAAAATATCCAAAAATGAGTATTGAAATTCCTCGTAATACAATAGATAATATAAAATTTATGAGAGAGACAGACATGAATAAAATGGATATTTACTGTATTTTTATTAGTAAAAAAAAGCGGAGGATTGATTTTTATATGAAAGAATTTTTAATACAACAAAGTTATACAAGTAAGAAAAACGAATATTTATACGAAATAAAAAATATTAAAAAATTTGTTTGGAAAAATTTTCAGTGGTATTTAGCAGATAATAAAACAGAAGAAATAAAATATTATCAGAATGGATTTATAGAAATTAAGCATGACTAGGAGCGTGTTTCAGATGTGTTAGTTTAGTCTATAAAGTAAAGTACTGAAATTGAAATGACACTAGCGGAGAGTTTATTTGGGCAGCAGGATTTTTCTTAACATATATTGCCCCAGTTATCTGGGGAGCCGTAGTAGGAACTCTGATAAGTGTGGGGATGTATGCGATACAGGCATTGGTAATGAACAGCTGGTCATGGAATGGTTTTGCCAATGCCCTTTTAATGGGTGCGGTCACAGGAGGTGTTTCCGCTGGTTTGGGACAGGTCTTCAGTGCTAGTGGTTTCTGGGGAACAGTCGGAAATGGTGCTTTAGCGGGAGCTGGAACAGGTGGTGTAACAGCTCTTATTACTGGACAGAATTTTCTTGAAGGAGTTTTGAAAGGTGCTGTGATTGGGGGTGCTGTGGCGGCATTAGGACAAGGGATTAACCAATTATTTAATAACCATAATGGAAATCGAATTGTAAGTGAAATAAAAAGAGAAGATATTTTAAGCCCCACAGTATCAAGTCCTGAAGATGTACAAAAATATTCTTATGGGACAATGAAAAAGTTTGAAGAGGGATATGGTAGTTTAAGAAAGTATGGTGTGGAAAATTATTACTTAAAAAATCCAAATGGTTACGGCGTAGCAAAAGATGGAAATTTTTATAGATTGAGTTTTTGGAACAAAATTGGACTCGGAAGCCAACCAGGGACTTCAGATGTACTGGGGGTAACTGTTGGTAAAGATATTTATCTCTCGAAACCAGCATTTGCGTCTAAAAATTTATTAACAGAAATTGTTACACATGAAACTGGACATGTTATTTTGGGAAACTCTAATCTATCTGTTTTAGCAGGTTCTTTTTTTGAGGGAAAAGGAAGATTTGCAAAATTTTTTGATGATTTAGGGCATATATCAATAAGAAAAATGTCTTTAAAACTTTTTGATGCAAACGCATGGTTACAAAAAACAGACTGGATGCAAATTATAAAATCTTGGGAGATTCCGGAATCAAATCCTTTATTAGATAAGCTGCTTATTCCTTTGATTAAACCTTTTAAATTTTAACTCATGAAAAAAATTATAATATTATTCTTACTCTCTATTTTCGCTTTTATAATTTCATCGTGTGAAAAAGAAGACTTGAAAATTTATGCTTCGATAAATAAAAAAGATTCTATTTTAGTTTTAAAAGTCGAAAATACAACAGAAAAAAATTTTTTAATAGAAATTCCTACATTGGAAAGCTTTTTTTATGAAGATGAATTTAATAAAATGGGACCTGAATATTTTGGACCACTTACATTGCTAAGTATGAAAAAAGATAGTAGTGACATTAAAAAGTATAATGCTTTAAAATGTGAAGGAATAGAAAATCAAACCTTAAAGAATAATTGTCCGAAATTTATTGATAAAAATAGTACTAAAAAGTATTATTATAAATTAGTTGGATACAAAACTGGACGAAAAATTCTATTAAAAGATGACGATTTTAAGACTCTATTACATAATTTAAATATTTCAGTAAATGACAAGCGCAAGGAGAATTTTATAAAACTGAAGAATAAAACATGTGAAGGCTATACATATTTTACTGGTAGCATCAAATTTTACCCTGATAAAATTATTTTGCCTTAATAGAATTGCATCATGTTTCAGAAATGGTTTATACAAATTTTTACATAAAGATTATATCGGAAGTATTTTAGCGATCAGTGATGAAGCAGAAATAAACTGGAACAAAGACATTTTGATGCCTGGGGGAACTTCACCCATCTTCAAATAGGTAATGGAGCTATTATTACTGATAAATTACTCATTGCTAATTCCTCATTACTCATTGATAGAGGCTACACTTCTCATGAACACTTCATGGAAGTAGGCATTATCCACATGAATGGAAGATTATATGACCCATTATTGAGAAGATTTTTAAATGCGGATGAAAATATTCAGGATCCTACCAATACTCAGAATTATAATAAATATGGGTATGTAATGAATAATCCACTGATATATAATGACCCGAGTGGGGAGTTTTGGGAAGCCGGATTATTTTTAACTTATTTCGCACCTGTGATTTGGGGAGTAGTAGTGGGAACTCTTATCAGTGCGGGCATGTATGCGCTACAGGCATTAGTAATGAACAGCTGGTCATGGAATGGTTTTGCCAATGCCCTTTTAATGGGGGCGGTCACAGGAGGTGTTTCCGCTGGGTTGGGACAGGTCTTCAGTGCCAGTGGCTTCTGGGGATCCGTAGGAAGTAGTGCTTTCACAGGAGCAGGAACAGGTGGCGTTACAGCTTTGCTTTCTGGACAAAACTTCCTTGAGGGAGTTTTGAAAGGTGCTGTGATTGGTGGTGCTGTGGCAGGAATATCTTATTATGGGGCTAAATTCTTTTCTGCTCCTAATAACTATCAAGGTCAGACAGTAGACGTATTAGATACCGAATCTGAAAGAATTTATGGGACTCCTGTTGAGCATAGTTCTGATCAGGTTTTAAAAGTTATAAATAAAGAATATAAAGGAGCATTGCCTACTAATGCAAGTGTCCTCGCATTACATGATGCGGATGATCTCCCTCAATATTTGAAAGATCAGAAATATACTTTTGATGGGAAAATTTTAAAAAATAGTGATCAGCAAGAAGTTTTGGCAACTACGACCCCATTTTATAAAAATAAATATATGCGATATGTTTTTGCTCCAAACGTATCAAGATCTTATCAACAATTAGTAAAAACTACAGGACATGAGCTATTGCATGGAACATTTTTTTCAAAAGGGATTGATTCATTTGATATGATGGTTCAAATTTGGGGGTATAAATCTTATCCGGATGAATTGACAAACCATCATGGGGTAATCTCAGTATGGGAAGATAAGTTTTTAAAGTATAAAGGATGGCAAAATCTTCCAATTAATAAATTACCCCTAATCGATTTGGACAGATTAGTGCCAACAGCTCCCGGGCATATTTTTCAAAAAGACTTGATGCTTAAAATTATGAATAACTTTTTTAATAAATCCAAATGAAAAGATATATATTGATATTCCTATTGATTTTTTTATTCTCCTGTTCAAAAAAGCAGGATATAAGAAAAGATACCGTCACATTAGAATATAAATACGATTTGAATAAAAAAGAATATTATCTAATATTTTTAAATAAAACAAATGAAAATTTAACTATTTTAATACCTAATCAATTAGCCTTTGTTTTATATAATAAGACTGATGAAGAAGCTTCAAGTAATATTTTGGAAAATGTTGAGAAGGTAATTCATTGTAATATTGGAAATTATCATCCTCCAAAATCTGCTATGATTCTGAAAAAAAGCTATTTCAGTTATTTTCATAAGAATGATTCAAAGTATGAATTTACAACAGTTGATTTAAAGAGTAATGAAAAGAAGGAAATCTTATATAATATTCTAATGAATAAAAATACCAACTTTGGACATAGAAATTTATATAAACAATATATTCCTAAAATGAGAGATTTACTAAATCAGAAACCTTTTGTAGGTGTAATAAATCAATATTTAGAATTTAATGAACATAGTTATAAATTATATTTGGAAGACTTTGAGGTTAAAGATAGTCTGATCATAAAACCTTAGTGTTTTTTAATATTTAAAAAATAGATTTATAAACGTATATCACTATTAATTATCCCTGTTGCACAAAGTAAGGAAACTTAGGAGAACGAGGAGTTATAATTGAGGATAGTTTATTCTTAATATTTCGCAGAATGATGCTAATAAATAAGTGTATGATATATTATTTGAAATAAGCAGATAATAATCGCAAAATTAAAAATAAGCTTCCCGACAGTTGTTGGGGAGCTTTTTTATTGGAGTGAAAAATAAATATTTTAGAACTAAATATTTAATTAATAGTAAGTTAATTGATGTTGTATTGTTTTTTTTATATTTATTTCCTCAAAAAATATCAAACAATTATGAAAAAAAAATTACTTCTTGTTCGGCTTGGGGTGTTATTTTGTTTAACCTTGCTTAGCAATTCAACACTTTCCGTTCAGATTATTATCTCTTAATATTACGAGGGTACAGGAACCAACAAATGATATAAATGTAAGCCATGAAACAATGCAAAACGATGTTACAAACATGAGGAGTGATAATTTTACAAAATCAGAAATTAAGAATTTTGGTGTAGGTACGGACACTGTAGGATATGGAGGTCATGATGGGTATATTTATCTTGGAAATGGAAGCCAGGTATATGCTTATACAAAACCTATGGATTTCTGGACTGGAAGGTCAGATATAGTTTATGCCCCAATAACTGCACAGAATAAAAAATTATTAGCAGCAACAATGGTACACGAAACAGGACATGCATATTCTCAAAAATTAGGATTATTTGATGTGCAGCTAAAAACAGATAGTAGCGAGCATCTAGCAATGGCTAAATTACAGCACGTATATGCAGACAAGAATCTTATATCTAGAACAGAA
Organism: Chryseobacterium sp. PMSZPI; assembly: GCF_002835665.1. Classification (GTDB taxonomy): domain Bacteria; phylum Bacteroidota; class Bacteroidia; order Flavobacteriales; family Weeksellaceae; genus Chryseobacterium. The sequence goes on along the minus strand of NZ_PIZV01000024.1, from coordinate 100,347 downwards.
AGACTATATAGCAGTTTTTATTGGAGACCATCCGTTATTAATAGACTGTATAATAATTTAGACTCAATTTCCCGAAGTATAGTATTTAACAGATTTATGTTTTATGGAAAATAAAAAGACAAAACTAAGAATATTATTATTGATTACTTACATCCTTATTCATCAAAGTTGTATGGCTCAAAAAAAGATGAACTTCACCTAATGTATAAGGATATTTTATATTATAATGATATAATTGATGAAATTAAATCTTATGATAGTAAAACAGCAATTTATCAAATAAAACAATTATATCCTGATGGAAATTATAAGATAAAAACAGTTGTAGTAAATTTAACACAAAAGAACATTAAAGAAATTTATGATTTGTATTTGAAACTGCAGCCTAAAAATTTGCGTAATTGTATATTTACTGATGATAATAAACTTATATCAAGTTCAACAATCAGTTTTAATAAAAGTGAAAATACGAAGGATTTGCCATGTAATACTAATTGGGAGGATAAGCAAAAATATGATAAAATAGAAGCTAAATTATATGAATTTATTTTACCAGTGTATAAGTTAAAATTTCCGGATGAATTTATACAGAAATAAAACAGTAATGTTTTGGGATATTAGAAAAATGGTAAATTCACTAAATTCTATAGTGAAGATGGAAGTTTTGAAGTGATCAAAGATAATACCTCAGGTCAGGAGAAACATATTTTATATATCGGAGGAAGTCCTTATGAATCTAATATTGTATATGTAAAAAACTTTGCAGAGAACAGTGGATCTTATAAATTTTTGCATAAAGATTATATAGGAAGTATCCTGGCGATCAGTGATGAAGCAGGAAATAAACTTGAACAAAGGCATTTTGATGCCTGGTGTAATTTTACTCACCTTCAAATTGGAAACGGAGCTATTATTACGGATAAGAATATTATTAATACTACTTCGTTATTAATAGATAGAGGATACACCAGCCATGAGCATTTTGCAGAAGTGGGAATCATCCACATGAATGGAAGATTATATGATCCGTTACTCAGAAGATTCCTAAATGCAGATGAAAACATACAGGATCCTACAAACACCCAAAACTATAATAAATATGGGTATGTGATGAATAATCCCCTGATGTTTAATGACCCGAGTGGAGAGTGCTTAGTTCCTTTATTTGGGGTGCTGGTATCCACATAGATCGCAGGCGCTGTGGTAGGAACAATGGTAGCCGCAGGAATGTATATTTTAAATTCTTTAATTAATAACACTTGGTCTTGGGGTGGTTTTGCCAGAAGCTTACTGATAGGAGCCATCACAGGCGCTGCTATAGGAGGATTGACTGGAGGAATGTCTGCCAGTGGCTTCCAAGGAACTGTTATTGTGGGTAGTATGAATGGTGCTATTTCTGGAGGAATTGATGCTTTGTTTAGCAAACAGAATTTCTTTACAGGACTATATAGAGGAGCCTATTAGTAAAGTAATAATGATGCTAATAACACCTCATTATAGTTATCATAATATTACAGAAGAGGATCTTAAAATCTTAGAATCAGATAATTCTTCTCCGGTAGATGAATCACCCCGTACTATGTGGAAAACCTTCTATGATAAAGGTTGGAACGAAGATGGTACTGGAGCACATAACTTTTACGCTGATAATCCAACTAAGAGGTATATTAGGGACGGCGATTGGTATTATGATACCGTTGATAAAGTTAGAGTAGCTGGATATACGAGATTTAATAATTGGAATAATACGACGTCAATTAATTTAGCAAAAACTGCTTTTGCTTCAAGGTTAAGATTAGAATATGTTATGACACATGAATTAGCTCATTCTACAATTTTTATGAATGCAACTTTAAAAGGGTTTTTACTATATAAAGTTGAAAGAAATGGTAAAACAAGTTTTGAGCCTGAAATGTTGAAGCAATTGTATTTATCAGATGGGACATATGCTCCTAAAATTAGTATTGAACATGGTGCGATATGGGGTATAGAAAGAGATTTTATGAAAAAATTTGGCTCTGGTGGTCTATCTGGTATAATACATGATTCATGGGGTGCATATTGGGATACTTATTTTGCACCACAAAAACAATATAATCATGTATATGAAGCGATTAAAAAATTAGTAAAATAGAAAATTATGAGAAAAATCATTTTAGTAATGTTCTTTTTCTTTTTTGTTCTGTCTTGTAATAAAAAAGAAAAAGAAGGTGTAGAAATTTATGTGGAAAAAAAGCAACAACTTAATAGTCATTGTTTGCTAGTCAAAATAATTATTAAGAACAACGATAAAAAAAATTATTTGATTCCTATTGGTCCAAATTTTTATTTAGATAATGATAAAAAAATGTTACAGTCAATTCCTTCACAGATTATAACTTCAGATTTTATAACTTTCGATGATAGGAAGGATTTTATGCTACAAGAATTTACTGAAAAAAATCTATACAAAGGATTTTCTCATGAAGCCTTTAAAATGGCAATATTAAAAAATTATGAAGAATATGCAAATTCATTATTTTTTATTCCAAAAAATTCTAAAAGAGAACTGTTCTTAGCTTTTAATAACTATAATACGCATAATCGTAATGAAATTTTTAGCGATAAATTCACAAAAATAAGAATTGATCATTATGTAAAAGAAGACGTAAAAACTATAGATTCTTTGATTAATTATAATAAATTAAAGTATATTTTGTACAGAAAGAATATATATTTAAATGATTCATTATACATCAATAAGTGAAACTTGAGTTTATCCAATTAATAATTGTTCTTTGATATTTAATGATCTGAATTAGTAACAATTTAATCTGATAGTTACGAATAAAAAAATATAAATTTTAAATAATCATGCGTATACACTCAGTTTTGATTCTATTGATACTATTATCCTGTAATAATAATGAAGATTTTATTAATAAAGTTATTGATAAAAATAAGATTTCAATTATTAACATAGATCAAAAACCTATATCACAAACGGAGGTATTGTCAGAATTTGATAATACATTTCTCAAAAAATATAATTTTTCACAAAAAGAAAAGAATAAGGATACATCACTGAAAATTTCTAAGATACATTATACTGTATCTAATGACAAAAAGGAATTTACAAAAATTTCAGTACCTATCTACTCCAAAGATAACAAGTTTTGTCTCCTGCAAATTATTAGTTTTACACAAAAGATAGGTTATTCAAATACCATATATCTTTTTAATAATAATAACAATATCTGGATTATTGAAGATAAATTTGAAAGTAAACTTTTTAATTAATGGTGGGTGAACAATAGTCGTTGTAAGCTACCTAACGATAGTAAGAATTAGTTTATTCCTACAAATGTGAATTTTTTGCATATAACAAAAATTCGTCTTAAACAAAAACGAGATGGATTTATTTAACATATCATCATTATGAAAAAAGTGATTTTACTCCCATTTTGTTTTTTATTTATTTTCTGTTCTAATCAAATGAAATTGAATAAAGCAAAAGATATTAATATTACCTTAGAAGAAGTTCCGCTAAAATTGAACACCGGAAAAGTGATTAATTATTTGATTAACAATAATACAAACAATACATATATTATTGACCCTTATGGTTTTTATGGAGTATCTTATGTTCTTGAAAATGGGAAAATAATAGAACCTACATCATATTACAGAGGAGGATATTATAATCGATTCGATGATAATGATTGTAAAAGAGATTTGGTTATTATAGAGCCTAAAACTTCAATATCCATACCGTTAAGTTTGGATCGAAATAATAGAAGTATTTATAATTATTCTAAAAATAATTATTATATAAACGTAATTAAATCATTTCATAATAAATACAATGCAACAATTTTAGGTTGTGATCGGTATATAAATAATTTAGAAAAAAAAGGCTATAAAGTACTAGAGGACAGCATTGTTGCAAAAATACCTTTGGTTCCGTAAAATTTTTATTAAATATAGTTATATTATATATTAGCAGTATAAACTCTTTGAATAACAAATTTTGCAAATGGGAAAACAATATTGGTTCTCAAATTATGAAATGGTAGGAAAAATAATTTCCTTAATTTTCTAGATTATTGCGTTACCAATAAAAAGGTATGAAAAAGATTATTTTATTTCCATTTTGCTTTTTATTTATTTTTTGTTCTAATCAAATGAAGTTAAATAAAGGAAAAGATATTGATATAACATATCCACAAAGTTATATTTCGGCTCAAAAAACCAAGACTGTTATAAAGGAAACCATTAAGAATAATACAAATAACACTTATATCATTGATCCTTATGGATTTTATGGAGAGTCTTATACATTGGAAAATAATAAAATTTTAAAACCTTATATGTATATTAATGAAGGTTATGTATCCAGAAATGATAGATTATGTCGTGAAACATTAATTATTCTAAAGCCTAAAGAGTCTATTTTACTATCTTTAGTTTTAAATACTAATAATAAAAGTGTTTATAAATATTCAAAGACTAATAAATATGAAGAAGTTATAAAATCTCTACATAATAAATATAATGCTACATTGTTAGGGTGTGATGATTATATTGAAGAATTAGAATCTAAGGGATATAAAGTATTGGAAGATAGTATTGTTGCAAAAATACCTTTAATTCCGTAAAGTTTTTGAAATTTTTTTTGTTGCAATATAAAAGCCATTAAAATCCCTCTTGAAGAAAATCAAGGGGGATTTCACTTTTTAATTGGGATCTACTCATTAAATATTTAACTTGAGTTTGGGTTAAGAAAATTAAGTATAAGATGAAATGATTAGGCTTTTAAAATTTTTTTAGTTTAAATAGAATATTATCAACCTAAATGTTTGTTTTTTAAAATAACATATTAGTTACATTTACTTCAAAAAACACACCCATGCTGATTAAAATTTATGGAGGCGCCATTCATGGAGTGGCAGCTCAGACAATAACAATTGAGGTCAATGTAGATACCGGAGGAGTAGGGTATCATTTGGTTGGATTACCTGATAATGCCATCAAAGAAAGTAGCTATAGAATCTCCGCAGCATTGAAAAATGTGGGATATAAAATTCCCGGAAAGAAAATCACAATCAATATGGCTCCGGCAGATCTTAGAAAAGAAGGCTCTGCTTATGATTTAAGTATTGCTTTAGGCATTTTAGCCGCCTCAGATCAGATTTTAGCCGAAGAAATTCAAGACTATATTATTATGGGGGAACTCTCATTAGATGGGAGTCTGCAACCTATAAAGGGAGTTTTGCCAATTGCTATTCAGGCTCGGGAAGAAGGTTTTAAAGGAATTATACTTCCTATTCAAAATGCGAGAGAAGCGGCAATTGTAAATGATCTTAAAGTATATGGCGTTGAAAATATTAAAGAAGTAATCGATTTTTTTAATGAAGGTAAGGCTATAGAACAAATTATATTAGACACAACAAAAGAATTCCATGAAAAAGTCAATGATTTTCCATTTGATTTTTCTGAAGTGAAAGGACAGGAAACAGCTAAAAGGGCAATGGAAGTTGCAGCAGCCGGTGGACATAATATTATTTTAATCGGGCCTCCCGGGAGTGGTAAAACAATGCTTGCCAAAAGGGTCCCGAGTATCTTACCACCATTGACATTAAAAGAAGCTCTGGAAACAACAAAAATTCACTCTGTAGCGGGAAAGATAGGCACAGAAGCATCCCTGATGACTGTACGTCCTTTTAGATCACCTCATCATACTATTTCAGATGTAGCTTTAGTTGGGGGAGGAAGTTATCCTCAGCCTGGAGAAATTTCGCTGGCCCATAATGGTGTTTTATTTCTGGATGAAATGCCCGAATTTAAAAGAACCGTTCTTGAAGTAATGAGGCAACCTTTGGAGGATAGAGAAGTTACCATTTCAAGAGCAAGGTTCACCGTAAATTATCCCGCGAGCTTTATGCTCGTTGCTTCAATGAATCCCAGCCCAAGTGGTTTTTTCCCGGACGATCCCAACAATACCTCTTCTGTTTATGAAATGCAGCGGTATATGAATAAACTTTCGGGGCCGCTTTTAGACCGGATTGATATCCATATTGAAGTTCAGAAAGTTGAATTTGAACAGCTTTCCGAAAAAAGAAAAGGTGAAAAAAGTAAAGACATACGGGCGAGAGTCTTAAAGGCAAGAGATATTCAGAATAAACGTTATAAAAACCTTAATATCAGTTGTAATGCTCAAATAGGACCTAAAGAGCTTGAAGCATTTTGTGAGTTGGATGAAACTTCTTTCCATCTCATAAAATTGGCAATGGAAAAGTTAAACCTTTCTGCCCGGGCTTATGATCGAATTTTAAAGGTTGCCAGAACCATTGCTGATCTTGAAGAATCCGAAAATATTTTATCTTCTCATATTTCAGAAGCTATTCAGTATCGAAGCTTAGACAGAGAATTTTGGAATGGCTAACAAAAAAGAAGTGCTACTTGTAATGAATGATAAATTCCTTTTCAATAGGGTTGTTATTAGACTTTAGATTTCGTTGAGCCTCTATAGTCATCTGCCTGAAGTCGGTGGAAATTTCATTTCCATGTTCATCAATGGTAATAGGCATATTTTCTCCTTTCATATCGGCGAAAGGATCCTTATATTCCTGAAGTTTTAACTGGGTGTACTTCTTTTTATCTATTAATAAAGGCTTTTCTCCAAAATGAGTTTCTAAAATTCCTGAAGTATCATATTCTTTATCCAATACTTTGTTTTTAACTAAGGTGAAATGGTAATATTGTTTATTATCATATATTTCGAGAATCATTCCGGGAAGCCCACGGAACTTATAAGGCCCTTCCGGGATAGGAATACTGTTGGCGAACCATGCCGTCCATTTTCTTCCTCCAAATTGTGTCATAGCTGCCTGCACTTTTATATGGCCTATCATTTTGGTTTCCGGCAGAATAGACCATTTCATCTCATCATGGCTCTTCATCTGTATGGAAGCTGATCCGGCAAAAAGATAGTTGATGTTATCAAAACTGTTTCTATCCCTTTTGACATAATGATATAGTTGAGTTCGCTCATATTCTGAATCTGAACTTGCATTTTTCATGATGCTATCATTTTTATGATCAATCAAAGAAAAGTATTTTACAGATGTCGGATTTATATCTGTGATAAAAAATTCTTTAAGCTCGTAAGCGGCAATCGTATCTGGTTTGAATTTCAATTCATAATAGAATCTTTGACTTTGTGCAAAAACAATTGAACTAAGTAGTATTAATAAGAAAGGTAATCTAATCATAAATGTTTTTTATGACTGCTCCAAAAATTAAACCTGCTTTATGGTTTTTTTAGACTTTTCTTGGTTTTATAACAATATAACAGGTTTTTTCTTTTTTTTAACACACTTTAATTGAAAAAATATCAAATAATTTTTTTGATGCTTATTTTTAATAAGTTACACGCACTTTTAATGATATTAATTTTTATTTATGTGATATGAGGTTGTAATTATATAACATTTACTAAAAATATTATGTTAAATTTGATTACCGAATCATTAAAAATATTACATTATGAAAATTAAATTAACAAACGACGCTTAAGTGCCTGAATATAATAGTTCGAAAGAGTAAAGAATATTCTACATACTATTTCCGATAGCAATAAATAATGCGATAAGCCTTATTTATAGTTTTGCTCAATGGGCAAATCCTTTGAATCTTTACTGTCCTTATTTTATAAAACTACATAATAACACTTTTAATCAATAAACTGTGTTTATCCTGTACATCCGTTAGTTGTGTTTTCTTCAACTGGGTGCTTAGGATGTGTTTTTATTTATAAATGGGCTAGGAGGATATTGAATATCTATAGAAAACTTTAACCTAATTACTATTTAACATGTCAAATACAAACGCAATTTCAACACTAGAATCGCAATCATTGGCGGCTTCTGTACTATTATCTCCTGAAGACCAGGAAAAATTGTTACACCGATTCAATACAACCGGCTGGGATTATCATCAGGAAGAAACCTTGGTATCACTTTTTAAAAAACAGGCAGAACTTCATCCGGAAAATATCGCGGTTGTATACCAAGGGGAAGGGATAACTTATAAAGAACTGGATCAAAAAAGCAATCAATTAGCAAATGCATTATTGGCAAAAGGAATAAAAGAAGGAGGATACGTCCCTGTATGGTTAGATCGCTCTTTAGAATGGGCAGTAGCCGTCCTTGGAATCATTAAAACCGGAGCAGCTTATGTCCCTATAGATCCGACATATCCGATAAAAAGAGTTGAATATATTATTTCAGATACTGCTGCTGGCGTTATTATCACCAATCAGGCTTTAGGAAAAGGGTTATCTCAAAATAATAAGACTGAAATATTTGATCTTCAAACCTTGAATAATCTCAATCATTTTTCTTCCCAACAACCGGATGTCAAGATTCATCAAGAGGCTTTGGCTTATACCATTTATACTTCCGGATCAACCGGAAAACCTAAAGGAGTAATGGTGAGCCATCAGGCGATTCAACATTTGGTAACCTGGCATAATCATCATTTCCATGTGGATTATACTTCACGTCTAACAATTGTTGCGGGGTTGGCCTTTGATATTTCTGTATGGGAAACCTGGTCGGCTCTTACTTCTGGTGCTACCGTTTTTGTTGCAGAAAATGAAGAAAGAACAGATGTTTCTGCATTAGTTGAATATTATCGTATCAATAAAATTACACATGGTTTTGTACCGTCTGTCCTTGTTCCCTCATTTGTAGAACGTACTAGGAATTATAAAGATCTTGCTTTGAAATATCTTTTTACAGGAGGAGAAAAATTAAAACCGGTATTAACCACAGAATTAAGTTATGAGCTCATTGATTATTATGGGCCTACGGAATGTACCGTATTTGCTACATTTAGAAAAGTTAAGGATGTCAACGGAAAGTATGTGTCTTCAATAGGGAGGCCCATAGCCAATGCCAAAGCCTATATTTTATCAGAGAATATGGAATTAGTCCCGGTAGGAGGTGTTGGTGAACTATATATTGGAGGAGATCTTCTTGCTAAAGGTTATCTTAATAATGAAGAACTTACTGCAGCGAAATTTACTATCAATCCTTTCAATGAAAATGAAAAGCTATATCGTACCGGAGATCTTGTCAGATGGCTTCCGGACGGTGAAATTGAATTTTTATGGAGGAAAGATAATCAGGTGAAAATTCGAGGTTTCAGAGTTGAATTGGGTGAAATAGAACGTACCCTTGCCCAGCATGTGACCATAAAAGAAACTGTAGTTATTACCAAAGAGACAGCAGGCACTAATAAATATCTTATTGCCTTTGCAGTATTAAAACCAGGTGTTGAAAAGGATGTTACAGCTGTCAGAAACTATCTGAAAGAAGAACTTCCCGGATATATGATTCCTGCGCAGATAATTTTCATAGACAAAATACCATTGACAGCAAATGGTAAGACAGATACACAGTCTTTAAAAGATTTAGCGGATAAAGAAGCTAGCGAATTAGTTTCATTTGAACCTCCTACTAATGAGACAGAAAGAATTATAGCTGATATTTGGGCAGCAGAATTAGAGCGCCCTGTTATTAATATTACAGATAACTTCTTCGATATTGGAGGAAACTCTCTTTTGGTAGCTGTAGTGGCTGTGGCTTTACAGAGAAGATTGGATTTGAAAGTTTATTTAAGAGATATCTATCAATATCCGGTATTGCACGAACTTTCAGAAGTATTAATTGCCAGATCCAAAGAAGCCAGAGCGATACCCGTAGAAGATGTAGAACCCTATGTAGCCTTGCAGCAAGATGTGTATCTGGCTCCCGGAACTACTTTTGCAGGAGGTTTTGATCCTAAACAGGTTGAAAATCCTTCTACTATATTTCTAACAGGGGTTACAGGATTTGTAGGAATTCATCTTTTACAAGAGCTATTAGATACTACAACTGCAGATGTTTATTGTTTGGTAAGAGCACAGGATGAGTTTCATGCCGTGGAGAAAATTGATCGCTGTTTCAAACAATATCATATTCCTCAAAAAAATGAGCAGAAACCTAGGATCATTCCTGTAATTGGGGACCTGGCATTACCTTCATTAGGTCTTTTAGATGAGACCTTTAAAATGTTGGCCCAAAAAACAGACCTTATTTATCACTCCGGAAGTTCTGTGAACTTCATTGAGCCTTATTCCTATATGAAAGCTCCAAATGTAGATGGCTTACGAGAAATTATAAAACTTGCCGGAGCTGAAAGAACAAAATGTCTTGCTTTATTATCTACCATATCAGTTTACAGTTGGGGACACGTATTTACAGGCAAAACAGTTATGCTGGAATCCGATGATATTGCTCAAAATTTAATGTCAGTGAGCAAAGACATAGGGTATGTCAGAAGTAAATGGGTGATGGAAGCGGTAGCAGATTTAGCTGTAGAACAAGGATTACCATTAATTACCTATCGTCTTGGATATGCAATGTGTCATAGTAAAACAGGTGCAAGTGCCCCTTATCAATGGTGGTCCGGCTTGGTTAAAAATTGTGTGGAATTCAAATCCTATCCTGCATTGACTGAACTTAGAGAAGGCTTGATTACTGTAGATTATATGACTAAAGCTATGGCACATATTACAAAAAATAAAGAAGCTATTGGAAAAAAATTCAATTTGATTGCAAGTCCGGAAACAAATCTTACCCTTGAAGATTTCTTTGGATTAATGAAAAAATATTATCCGTTTACATTGAAAGGCATTCCTTATAAAGAATGGAGAAAACAATGGGAGGATGATAGCAAAAACCGCCTGTATCCATTGACGAGCTTGTTTAAAGATAATATGCATGAAGGATTATCTACTGTAGAACTTTACCAAAATACATATGTCTGGGATTGTTCTAATGTAAAACAATTTTTGGAAGGCTCCGAAATTAAGGAACCGGTATTTGATAAAACCATACTGGATTCTTATTTACAATATCTTGGAATTCCAATTTCAGAATAATAAAAGGTCTGGCAGAATACTGTCAGACCTTCTTTATTTTAATAGCTTGAGAGATAGGTAGTTATTTTAAAAAATCACAAAATAATAATATTAACATCAAAAATCGCATGACAATTAAAGAAAAAGAAAAATTAAGTAATTACCTTAATCTAATCGCTGAAAACGTACAAAGTTCTATCGGCTATCCCATTGCAACAGATTATGATTATAGTATGTTGTATGATCTATTCCGTTATTCCCTCAATAATGCAGGTGATCCTTTTATTGAAAGAACTCATGGAATGGATTCTTTTATTTTTGAAAGAGAAGTTATAGCATTTTTTGCTGCATTATTCAGAGCCCCTGAAAATAACTACTCAGGGTATGTCACCAATGGTGGTAGTGAGGGAAATCTTTACAGCTTATATATGGCCAGAGAGCTATATCCTAAAGGTATTGTTTATCATTCATCCGAGTCACATTATAGTGTATCGAAAAGCATCCGGCTATTGAATATGCCATCTATAGAGATTCGTTGTGGTGATAAAGGAGAAATGGATTATGAAAGCCTGAAAGAAGCTATAGAGAAAAACCGTCATCTGCCGGTAATTATTGTTGCTAATATTGGAACAACAATGACTGAAGCTGTAGATAGTATTGCAGCAATTAAATGCATTTTGCAGGAATTGGCTGTTGAATCTCATTATATCCATTGTGATGCAGCACTTTCAGGGGCCTATCTTCCCCTTGTAGAAGATAATTCGGAATTTGATTTTAAAAACGGAATTGATAGTATTTCGTGTAGCGGACACAAATTTCTTGGGAATCCTTTTCCGTGTGGAATAGTGGTTGTAAAGAAAGATAATAAAGAATGTTTTGGAAAATATATACCTTATATAGATTCTTTAGATACAACGATTTCCGGTTCCAGAAATGGGCACAGTCCGGTATTTTTGTGGTATGCGATTAAAAAATACGGAAAAGAAGGTTTGGCTCAAAGAGCATTGGAATCTATTTCGTTGGCGAAGTATACCGTGAAACAACTTCAGGAAAGAAATATAACAGCTTATTGTAATGAAAAGGCAATTACTGTTGTATTTCCTAAACCAACAGCCACAGTATGCAGAAAATGGAATTTGGCAACAAAAGAAAATCTGGCTCATTTAGTTTGTATGCCTGGTATATCAAAAGATACTATTGATCGATTCATTGAAGATCTGTTACAGGATAGCGTTCAAAATACTGCCTTTTCATTAGAGCCAACATATATCTAAATCACTTTACAAAAATAATAACACTTTAATTCAATATATTATTATGGAAAACACAACCGAAACCTTACCTTCAAAACTAAAATTTGATAATCCTGTTAAGGTTACTAAACCTGAGCCCTGGCAATGGAAACTCTTGGCAAAAGCTTTTTTGCACGATCAGGTAACCCGATTTTTATTTGGTGAAAATGTTGACGAAACAATACTTGAAAATTTTTTCGAATCTATTGTTAAGGACACGCTTATTTCAGGAGGGGAGATATTTTGTAGCCCTGATCAAAAAGCTATTTTGGTTTGGACCTGGTTGGGTAATGATTCACAAACGTCTAATGAATTTAAACGGCAAGTATACGAAATACTGGGAACTGAAGGTACGAACCGCTATCATTGGCTTTACGAAGAAGGAGATATACAACTGGATATGACGAAGGCTCAAAAAAGTATGGAACCGGCATTTGTTGCAGTACATCCTGAAAAGCAAGGACAAGGTTATGGGGGACACATTTTTAAATGGACTTTGGAGTATTTTGATAAGAAAGGATATTATTCACCTTATATTCTGGCAAGTTCCAAACGTTCAGCAAAATTATATTGTTCGTTGCTTGGCTATTATGCACACAAAGAAATCTTTATACCCAAAGAAGATGAGCCTATTGCAATCCTTTTAAAACGAATAGAATAAAATTTTTAAAGTTTACTAAATATAAATACCAGGCAGCGAAGCTGCCTGGTATTTAATAAACCAAAACAATCAAGATGAAACCTGATGTATACTGATTCTGACAAATTTTAATTCACTGTTACTTTTATTACATTTTGTACGGCAGGAACCGGATATTGCGTTCCTACTTTAGAAATGACCATATTTTCACTTTGTGGTGTCCCTCCAAATAAAGCCTGGCGATTCCCGGCACCCGGATATTGATCAACTCCGGTCCCTGAATCAAATAATGTTGTTTTTGAAGTAATATCTCCTTTGGTATTGGCTTCTATCATTTGCTCGTTAGCATAAAACCAGTCATTGGAGAACCCAAACATGGTAGCATAAGCAATTTTATCTCCCGGATCCGTCTTGAAACTGGTCATGATCTTGTTTCCTGGAGGCACAGGTGCATTTCCTGCAACATATACTCCTTTTACATTGGGTAAAGCTTTCAAGCTATTTTGAAGTTTTGTAACATTTCCAAATTGTGCAATTTCTTTTAATCCCATTCCATTATCTGTTTTTCCCAGTTCATAGATTGGGTTTTTATCACCGCGGTAAACTACTACTAATGCAGGTGATAGCCCTGTCATAATACCTGTGTTGGCATTAAGTTTTGTCATCATCTTTGCAATGTCTCCCATTTGGGCAATATCCGTAATTTCAGGATTTGATAATGCATTAGGCATAAAGAATGGGGTGCTGTTTAATAGCTGTGTGCCATTGTAGTTGGAAACAGCCCATACTCCGGGAGAAAAAGGTGTTTCATTAGCACTTCCTCCTGATGTGTTGGTAATGGTTAGAGTGAACTCGGATTTTACATCATCATAAGCTAGACTAAGCTTCATCAGTTGTGATGCATTTACATTAGGAACCTGCATGATAGGTTTGCTTTCTGCCTGACCTGTCATATTATCTTTGGTCCCGTTGTCCCACAATAGAACGCTGGAAGAAACATCTCCCGTAATTGCATTACCATTGTTGTCAAAAAGCTTGATTCCTGGTTGTTTGGAAGCAAAAAACCAGTCTTTTGATGCTCCATACATCGTTGCAAACATAAGCGATTGCGCTTTACCCGCACTGAACTTGATAGAAACAGATTGTCCGGGTTTAATAATTGGTGGAGTTCCTATTCCCTGAAAGCTTCCGCTTTCTACAAAATCTTTTGGGGTAACGACATTTTCGAAGGTGATTGTTTTTTGATCAGACATGTTCATCATATCGTTGTCTGAATCGCTACACGAAGAAAGTGTAAATGTTGTGATAATCCCCGCTGCAAATACAGCTGTTTTTAAAAAAGTCTTTTTCATAAAAGTGAATTTTATAGTTATAACTGCTATGTACAACTATAGTCGAGCTCTTTTATGAATCCTGACAAAAAAAAATAATAAAGTTGGAAAGCTGTATTAAATTCCCTTTTTCCCTTCCAAAATCATTTGAATCATTTTAGTCTTTCTGTTTTCTCTTGTTTCCTGCTTTTTTGCTTCTTCTATCCATCGGATATACTCTTTTCTATGGGTATAACTCATTTTGTCAAATAAAGCTTTTGCTGAGGGGTTTTCATTAAAAATAAAAGCAATATCATCAGCAATTTCAACGATTCGTTCTTCTTTGTCTTCAATAAGAGAAACTGAAACTTCATCACCAAATGTTTTTCCAAGCTGTTTTCTGATTTCTTGAGTTAAACCTAAAATATGACAGTCAGACTTCATCTTGGCCAGACTGCCACGGTATTCCACTTTATTATCAAATGTAGCTTTAATTTTTATTAATCCTTTTTTGTTGAAGAGTTCTTCTGTAGAAAAAGGAAATTCTACATAGGCCGCATTCATGTTTCCGTTTTGTTTTATAATGGCTGAAAATTGGATAGCTTGTGGCTTCATGATAAAAGAATTTAGATTCCAAAAATAAAAAAACCGTGAAAATTACATTCACGGTTTTAAAAATATATCAGAAAAGATTATTTTTTCTTTGTTTTCTTTGGTGTTGCTGTAGTACCAGAATTTTTAGATTTTGTATCAGCAGGAGTGTTTTCACTTCTTACAAGCTTCAACTCATCTACTATTCTTCTTGCACCTGCGAATTTATCGATTGTCCAAAGAACGAAACGAACATCTACGTTGATTGTTTTTTGCCATTCTTGTTCAAATACGATATCACCGCTTAATGCTTCACTGTTTCCATCGAAAGCGATACCAATAAGGTTCCCGTCTCCATCAATAACCGGAGAACCAGAGTTTCCTCCTGTAATGTCATTATTAGAAAGGAAATTTACCGGCATATAACCAGCTGCGTCAGCATACTGTCCGAAATCTTTTAGGTTGTAAAGATCGATTACTCTTTGAGGAAGATCAAATTCTTCATCACCTTTCTTATATTTTCCTACAAGACCAGTCATGTCTGTGTAATAGTTATCTGTAATACCGAAGTAGTTTCTGTCACTTCTGATAGGAAGTTTATCAACAGTACCATAGGTTAATCTCATCGTAGAGTTAGCATCCGGATAGAATTTTTTCTCAGGCATAGCTTTCATTAATCCGGCTAAGAAAAGTCGGCTGTTTTTTGCAAAATTGTCATCAACTTTCACAAATTTTTCAACCATCATCTTTTGGTCGGCTGCAATACCGGTTGCTGTTTTCCAAAGTGGATCAGCATCAAGTTTTAAAGCATCAGGGTTCAATAAGAAATTAGTTGCAGAAGTTTTGTTCGCGAAAATTGAAGAATAAGCAAGATTAGAAACTGTTTTAGCATCTAAACCTAGGATTGTAGCAGATGCTATTTCTTTGTTTTTTACTCTGGCTTGGTAAAGGCTTGTCATTGCAGCAAGCATTTCTCCCTCCAAAGCTGGGTTGAAGTTTTCATAAGCCGCTTTGATCGCTGCTTCTGTTTTAGCTTTCATAGCTAGTCTTCCTTGCATATCCTGAGCAGCATAAGCTTTAAGCGCAGATCCTACCTGTAAAGCAAGTGACATATATTTTGTATTTCTTGAAAACTGAGTAGCATAATTTCTTTCAACATTTCTGTCTGAAACCTGCTTGTAATAAGCATCAATATCTTCTAAAACACCATCGTAAGCATCGTTACCTGGCATTGCAGACCATTTTCTGAAAGTATCTTCAATTTTTTGTTTGTCAGAAATCGTTCCGTTTTTGTCTACAGCATCAATTGTTCCTTGTCTGTTTTTCCAATAGTTGGCAACAGAAGCATATTGAGAAGCATAGTTTAGCTGAGTAGCTTTATCTTTATCCATGTACTTCTTCATCACATCCATTGCTGTTTTAGAAGCTTCTACCCAAGCCGGATAATCTCTGCTTACCATTTGCTGAATTCCGTAAGAAGTCAGGTAACGGTTTGTTCTTCCAGGATACCCTAAGATCATGGAGAAATCTCCCGGCTTAATTCCTTTAAGAGAAACAGGAAGGAAATGCTTAGGTTTCAGTGGAGTATTGCTTGGAGAGTATTCAGCAGGGTTTCCTGCAGCGTCAGCATATACTCTGAACACAGTAAAATCTGCTGTATGTCTTGGCCATTCCCAGTTGTCTGTATCACCTCCGAATTTTCCTAATGAAGAAGGCGGAGCTCCTACTAATCGGATATCTTTATAATCTTGGTATACGAAATAGTAGAATTCATTTCCATTGAAGAAATCTTTTACAACTACCGTGTATTTTCCGTTTTCTGAATTTTCTGTTTGGATTGCTTTTGTTTCAGCATCGATAACAGCTTTTCTCTCAGCTCCGGTCATGCTGTTATTTAGTTTAGAATTGATTCTTTGTGTAGCATCATCCATTCTTACTAAAAATCTAACATAAAGATCTTTTGCGTTGAACTCATCTTTTTGTTTCATGGCCCAGAAACCATTCTTCAAATAGTCCTTTTCTGGTGTAGAAGCTGCTGCTACTGCACCATAGCCACAGTGGTGATTCGTGAATATAAGTCCTTTGTCTGAAACAATTTCACCAGTACAGAAACCACCGAAACTTACGATCGCATCTTTTAAGCTGGAATTGTTTACGGAATAAATTTCTTCAGGCGTCAGATGTAGACCTTCTTTTTGCATATCAACACCGTTAAGTCTTTTGATGAGCATTAGCAGCCACATCCCCTCATCCGCCCTCATCTGAGCAAAGCTCAGCAAGAAAGTGAATAGTAGAAATAGTCTTTTCATTTTATAAAATAATTTTGTGTCGCTAATTTACTAATTTTTACGAGATTCTGTCCCGGATTGGTACGAAAATGGGATGATAAACCGCATGAAAAAAATACTATTATCACTTTTTGCCATTTTATTGGTCGGTTCCGTTTTGAGTTGCTCTGCAATACCTGAGAAAAACCCCAACCTTCAAAGACAATGGATGCTTGTTTCTTTTGATGGCTTTTCCAAAGATCAACTGATTAATCATAGGGCTGAAGTTAATTTGACCGCTAATATTGTCCAGGGTAAAATCCAGGGGAGCGCTTATATGGGATGTAACCAAATGTCTTTTACTTCTGAGTTTAAAAAGGATGGACGAGTGAAAATTTCTAATATCGTCGGAACGATGAAGGCCTGTCAGGATATGGCATTGGAAACATCTTTTCAGAAGAAGTTTGATCATATGACAAAATATTCTGTTGAAGGACATTTTTTAACTTTATCAGATGATCAAGGAAATTCAATGAAGTTTGTAGCAGCCGATTGGGATTAAATAGTGTACATTTTATATATCAAAAGTCCGCTGTGTAGCGGACTTCTTTTTGTTTGAAAAATCTAGACTGGTTATCAGCTTTTAGAAATATTTTTATTTCCTCCGGGAGGGGATTAGACAACCCGGTAACAAGTATTATCTGTGTTCCTAGAATTCATCGTATTTACGATGTGCCTGTTTTGAAAATAGTTATAAAGAGTTAATGAGTTGTTTTTTTAATTTTTAATGAAATTTGGGATCACTAAATTACCAAGTATCTTAATGAGATGACAGGAAAATCGACTAATGGCAAAAAAAATCGACTAACGACACAGAAAATAAATTTCTTTTTTAAGGATTGAAAAAGGAAAGGTTGTTCTTGTAGGCCCTGCCAATGGGAAGTTTGATATTGTGAGTTAATTCGATTTCATGGCTGCTCTTCCCGCGAATGCGATACCGTGGAATAGCGTAGCTTCTGTGAATTCTTACAAAAGAATCGAAAAAATCTTTGTGGAGAAGATTGCCCAAGGAATCGAGAATACAGTGCTTCTTTTGTGGAGTTATGATTCGGGTATAGTCTTTTAAAGCTTCCAGATATAAGATATCAGTTGTTTTAATCTGAAAAATATTGCCCCCTTCTTTTATTTTGATAAGATTTTCTCCAAACATAGCATCAAAGGATTCACACTTTTCTTTTATTTTAAAAAAATCAAAAAGTCTTTGCATAGATTGATGAAACCGTTCTGCTATTAATGGCTTGGTGATAAAATCTAAGGTGTTGATTTCGAAAACGCTAGCAGCCTGTTCGGGGTGAGAGCTAATAAAAATGCAAGCCGGAATTTTATGGGCGATTTTTCTGAATTCAAGTCCACTCATTCCTTTTAAATTGGTTTCGGTAATTAACAGGTCAACAGGAAATTCAAGATAAGGAATAGCTTTCTCTGCTGAATTGAAAGAAGCTATTATTTCTATATTGTCATACTGTTTGAGGTAATGCTGAAGAACCAGTCTGTCCAGTTCATCATCATCAATAATCATACATCTGATAGGAGTAATCATGATCGTCTGGATATTAATTTTTAATTTAAATGTTTAAAAATCAGAAAATTATTATATAAAGTTATGGCTTTTTTATCAATTCATGCCGGATTCAGCTTAAAATTATATTAAAAATTGTTATTAAATAAAATTTGATTTTGTTTTTTTTCTGAAAAATATTATCTTGTAAAAATCACAAACATAGACAGAACTTAATGTTAGAAAAGAAAGAACATAATTATGAGAAAGCAGTCTTGGTGGGAGTTATTACTCAAAATCAAGATGAAGAAAAACTGACGGAGTATATGGATGAACTGGAGTTTTTAGCTTTCACTGCCGGTGCAACCGTGCAAAAACGTTTTACCCAAAAATTAACACAGCCTGATTCCAAAACCTTTATTGGAAGCGGAAAGGCACTCGAGATAAAAGAATATGTAAAAGAAAACGAAATCGGAACCGTTATTTTTGATGACGAACTTTCCCCCTCACAGCTTAAAAACCTGGAGAGAGAAATGGAAGTTAAGATTTTGGACCGTACCAATCTAATTCTTGATATTTTTGCACAACGAGCGCAGACTTCCTATGCAAGAACTCAGGTCGAACTGGCTCAATACCAATATCTTTTGCCTCGATTAACGAGAATGTGGACTCACTTGGAGCGTCAGAAAGGAGGAATCGGGATGAGAGGTCCGGGAGAAACGGAAATTGAGACTGACCGTCGTATTATTCGTGACAGAATCACTTTATTAAAAGATAAGCTGAAGACCATCGATAAGCAAATGGCAACCCAACGTAACAATCGTGGCAAGGTTGTAAGGGCCGCTTTGGTGGGGTATACCAATGTTGGAAAATCTACCCTGATGAATTCTCTTTCAAAATCTGAGGTTTTTGCAGAAAATAAATTATTTGCAACCTTAGATACCACAGTAAGAAAGGTGGTTATCGGGAATTTACCGTTTTTGCTTACGGATACAGTAGGGTTTATCAGAAAGTTGCCTACACAATTGGTTGAGTCTTTTAAATCTACGCTAGATGAAGTTCGTGAAGCAGATCTTTTGATCCATGTAGTGGATATTTCCCACGACAGTTTTGAAGATCATATTGCATCCGTCAATCAGATATTAATGGAAATTAATGCTCATCAGAAGCCTATGATTATGGTTTTCAATAAGATTGATGACTTCAGCTATGAGAAAAAGGATGAAGATGATTTGACGCCGAGCACAAAGAAAAATATTTCTCTTGAAGAGTGGAAAAAGACATGGATGGCAAAATCTAAATATCCGACTGTTTTCATTTCTGCTTTAACGAAAGAAAACTTTCCGGAAATGAAAAAGCTGATCTATGATGAAGTCATGAAAATTCACATTTCAAGATTTCCGTACAACGATTTCCTTTTCGAGTATTTCGATAACGACGAAGAAGAAAACAACAATTAATGAAGCCTTACTTTTTCCTATTATTCATTTTGTTTTCGGTTTTTGGGTTCAGCCAAAAATCAAAAATTGATTTGAAAGCGATTGAAAAAAGCCTTAAAAATCCTGATTCTCCATACAATTACGATAAGCTTATTTTTAAATATAAGGGCTATCCGAAATCATTAGATAGTATAGAAGCACAATATCTGTACTATGGAAGGAACTTTAGAAATGATAAAATCACTATTTCTGATGAAGGGTTTAAAAATTTGGCCGAAGCTTTTAAGCAAAACAATTTTGAAGATTGTATAAAGCAGGGAAAAGCTCTGTATGATAAAGATCCAACTAATCTGGATATTTTGCTGATTCTTCTTAGAGCATATGACTCGCTTAAAGACGGGAACAATTTTATGCATCATCTGAATCAGTTTCGTTCCCTTACAGAGGGGATCAGGAATTCAGGAGATGGAAAATCCGAAAAAACCGCCTATATCGTCAACTCTATAGGAGATGAATACATTCTGCTGAACATTCTGAATATAGGAAAAGAATATACCAGAGATTCAAAACCTGCCAAAAACGGCATGTTTGATATTTGGGATAAAGACGGAAATAAGATCTTTATCAAAATACTTTATTTAGACCAATAACTTAATTTTAAAAAAACACTTAGTGGAATTATATTATTCATTCTCAGCTTTAATTGTACTGGCATCCATATTTGCATATCTTAATTATAGATTTTTAAAACTTCCCAGTACTATCGGAATTATGGTAATTGCTATTGTGGTTTCTATTTTTCTGGTACTGTTTGGAGAAACTATACTTCCAAGAACTTTTGGGCATCTTCATAATTTGATGGACAGCATCGACTTTACGGAGGTCTTAATGGGAGCGATGCTTAATTTCCTTCTTTTTGCAGGAGGTATTCATATTAATATTAACGATTTAAAGGAACAACTGAGGCCCGTGGTGATATTTTCCACTGTGGGAGTCGTTATTTCAACCTTTGTAGTAGGATTTGGTATGTTTTATCTGTTACCCTATGTAGGCATCAAGCTTCCATTTCTTTATTGCCTCGTTTTTGGAGCCTTGATCTCTCCAACCGATCCGGTAGCGGTATTAAGTGTATTGAAGCAGGCGAAGGTTTCTAAATCGCTGGAAACAAAAGTAGCCGGAGAGTCTCTTTTCAATGATGGTATGGCGGTTGTTGTTTTTACTGTTATTTTGCAATTGGCTGTAGGGAAAGAAGTAGACCTTAGTGTTGAAAATATTGGATTGCTTTTGCTTCATGAAGCTGGAGGAGGTCTTTTATTAGGCGTTTTACTTGGTTGGGTTACTTCAAGATTAATGCGTGAGGTGGATGATTATATAATTTCTGTGCTGGTAACTCTTTCTGTTGTGATGGGTGGTTATCTTATTGCAAGGCAAATGCATATTTCGGGACCATTAACCATGGTGGCAGCAGGATTATTTATGGGGAATTTTAACAGGAATTTCAAAATGAAATCTGTTACTCAGGATTATTTAATTAAATTCTGGGAACTGATTGATGAGATTCTAAACGCTGTATTATTTCTGTTTATCGGGTTTGAGCTTTTAATGATCAAAGATTTGAAATATTTTATGATTCCTGGCTTAGTGGCTATTTTGGTCGTTCTGTTCGCGAGATTTATTTCAATCTGGGGGCCTACGAAGTTTACCTCTTTGAGAAGAAGTTTTAGCCCGCAAACTGTAAAGGTTTTGGTTTGGGGAGGAATTCGTGGTGGTGTTTCCATTGCGTTAGCCATGTCAATCCCTAAAAGTGAATACAGTGAGATTATTCTCAGTATTACATATTGTGTAGTGGTATTTTCTATTATTGTTCAGGGACTTACCATCGCAAAAGTGGCAAATCCTAAACAGATTGTAAAAGAAGAAGCGGAGCAGGATCATATTTCTTTGGATGAAAATTCTTAGAGTTACACAAAAAATAAAGTAT
Organism: Chryseobacterium sp. PMSZPI; assembly: GCF_002835665.1. GTDB lineage: Bacteria > Bacteroidota > Bacteroidia > Flavobacteriales > Weeksellaceae > Chryseobacterium. The sequence goes on along the minus strand of NZ_PIZV01000024.1, from coordinate 78,321 downwards.
AATTCAAATTAGTGGAAGTTTATATGAGCAGTATTCTCAAAGAAATAAAAGAAGCTCTTGCCGTTTTGTCCATTCCTGAGAAAGCAGTGTTTTTTCCAAAGTTTTTCAAAACCGGAAAAGGGGAGTACGGAGAAGGGGACTTGTTTCTTGGAGTGAAAGTGCCGGATCAAAGGTCAGTAGCCAAAGAATATTATTCAAAAATAAGCTTAAAAGAATTAAGTGAACTTCTTTCTTCGAAATATCACGAACATCGATTAACAGCTCTTTTTATGCTGATCTCAAAGTTTGAAAAAACAAAGGATCTGTCTATAAGGGAAGAGATTGTAGAGTTCTATTTAAACCATTTGTCCCATGTTAACAATTGGGATCTGGTAGACTCGAGTTGTTATAAAATTCTGGGCAGATATGCTTATGAAACTAAAAAAGAAAATCTACTAAGAGACCTTTCTGAATCTGAAGAAATGTGGCATAAGAGAATTGCAGTAGTGGGAACCATGCATTATGTGAAAAAAGGATCGTTTGAACTTACAAAAGAGTTTGTAACAAGAAATCTAAAGCATCCTCATGATCTGATGCATAAAGCAAACGGATGGCTGTTGAGGGAAATGGGGCAAAAGAATGGGAATGAATTAATCCATTATCTGAATAAGTATTATACAGAAATGCCAAGAACCTGCCTGAGATATGCTATTGAAAAGCTTGATGAAGAGGTGAGACAGGATTACTTAAAAGGTAGGATATGATGGATTGCTTATTTTGGAAGACGTTTGTACATTATTTTTTACATTTCATATTTCCGATATTTATTGCATTAGTTTTCTATCGTAAAAATTGGAAAAAAACGTATCTTATTCTTCTGGCTACTATGCTGGTAGATTTGGATCATCTTTTTGCCAATCCTATTTTTGATCCGTCAAGAAATAGTATAGGCTTTCATATTCTACATTCTTATTATGCCATTGCAGTGTATGTTTTGATGCTTTTCTTTAAAGGAAATATCAGAATTGTGGGTATTGGACTTTTATTTCATATGCTGACAGATTTTCAGGACTTTACTTTCTGGTGCCATTAAGATATCATGAATATTTTCTTTTAATATTTCAAATCTTATAGATTTTTTGTATTTTGTAGTCACTTTATGAAATTAAAAGAACTCTTACATTATACTTACATTTTTCCTGTCCTTGCGGTAGGTTACTACTTTTCCGGATTGATGGGGAGTGGTGTGGTTTACGATATTATTGCCGGAATTTTATTAATTGGAAGCGTTTTATCGGCCGTACATCATGCAGAAATGGTTGCTCATAAAGTAGGTGAACCCTTCGGAACGATTATCCTCGCACTTTGTATTACGATCATAGAAGTTGCATTGATTATCTCACTGATGGTTGCCGGTGGAGATCAGGCGATTACGCTGGCAAGAGATACCGTTTTTGCTGCCGTAATGCTTATTCTGAATGGGATTTTGGGAATATGTATCCTGGTTGGTGGTGTTAAATACCATGAGCAGTTCTTTGCCAGAACCTCGGCAACGACTTATCTGGTGAGTATTGTTTCCATTCTGGTGCTTACTCTTGTTCTTCCTAATTTTACTTCAAGTGTCAACGGCCCTTTTTATAATGAAGCACAACTTATTTTTATTTCAATAGCCTGCCTTGCTATTTATGGAGTTTTTCTGATGGTACAGACCGTAAGACATAGAAGTTATTTTGTGATTCCTGATGAGCACCCGGAAGAGCATTACGTTCCTTCGCTTACAAAAACCCTGATTAGTTTTGTCTTTCTGGTTATTTGCCTGGCAATTGTTGTTTTAATGGCAAAAGGATTATCCGCCACTATTGAAAGCATGGTGCGAAGCTTAGGAGCTCCTAAATCTTTGGTTGGGGTAATTATTGCTGCGGTTGTTCTTCTTCCGGAAGGTGTTGCAGCCATTAGAGCGGCGAGAAGCAATCAGATTCAGTCCAGCTTAAATTTAGCTTTAGGATCTGCCTTGGCCAGTATTGGGCTTACTATCCCGGCTGTTTCCGCAGTGTGTATCACCTATGATATTCCGCTAGTGCTGGGGTTGGATAAAAAAGATATTATATTGCTTTCGCTATCCGTATTTATTGTAATGCTTTCATTAAGTAGAGGAAAAACAAATATATTGTACGGAACCGTTCTCTTAGTGAATTTAGCAGCGTATATCTTTACTGTAATTGTTCCTTAAATACGGGGCCTCGGATTCCTCAATTAATTAAAGTCTTCTGGCTAATTCCATTTTGAAGGCCATTAGTTTGGCAATATTCTCAGATTTGTAGATCGCCATATCGGCATTTTCACCCACAAAATTTTCTTCAATGGTAGTACGCCAAACTGCAAGCCATTGATCAAAATGTTTTTGTTCCATAGCTTGAATTTCATTGATGGGAAAATGCATTCCCATTGGATTTCCTTTGTAGGTCATTTGGCCAAAAAGAATAGATTCCCAAAAAGAGTACATTTTAGGAAGATGTTTGTCCCAGTCGACTTTAGCAATGTCATTAAAAAAGAAACCGATGGTATCGTCTTTAACCACTTTATTGTAAAATGAATTAACAAGGTGTTCAATATCCTCTCTTGATTCAAGTTTTTTCATATTTCAAAGTTAGTGTAAATCAGGAGAAAAACCGGATTTGAAAGTTGATAAATTTCATGAAAGCATTATTTATGACGAATAGTACTACAAACAAAAAATGGCTTTGGGGGAAGTGTTAAAAATTATTTAATTCGCAAAAATAAGCTATAAAATGACTTTGTTTTTGTAAATTTAATTATTAAACACTAAAAAATCATAAAAATGAGTAAAAAAATCAACTCTGCTTTAATTCTTTTATTATTAGGAGTTTCTGTTTCATGTTCAAGAGATGAAGTAAGTTCATTGAATGATGATTCGGAAAAACTAAACTATACTAGCTTTAAGAGAACGCAGTTGACAGAAGCGGAAATGCTTCAAAAAGGGTGGAAAATTGTAGATGAGTTTAAATTACCAGCCGGCTTAAAGGTAAACAACAGCATACCTGATGAGGGCCAAAAGATTTCTTTTAAGGCAAAACACTTGAAAGACATGGGGTATGACGTTAATTTTTCCGGTGAAAAGACAAGGCTCAAAAATATTTTTTCGTATTCCGGGCAGATTCCGGATGGGCTTATTTTTAATTCTGATTTATCTGTAGACGGAGATACACGCAACACGGCAGCTAATCCTGATGTATCTGTTGTTTTAGGAACCCCTCAGGTACAGGTAAAGACAGACGGGGTGGATTTACCAGATGATGCCTATACGACAGAAGCCATTAATAACGGTGATCGGGAAAGTGAGATTACAGTTACTTATGCTTATAAGAAAGGATATTCTACTTCCTGGAAACGTACGGTTTCCGGATCATTTGAAGTAGGGGCTTCGGTGTCGATAGATATTCCATTGGTTGCAAAAGTGTCTGCCAGTACCAAAGTTGTGGTAGGAGGAGATACGACAGACGGTAAGGAAAGTTCTGAAGAAATTACAGAAACCAGTACTTACAAGACTATTGTACCTGCACATTCTAAAAAGACTATTTCTATTCTGACAAAGTTAAAAGGATCCTCAGTTGAGTATTTTGTGCCCATGAAATTAACCGGAAATCTTCTTGCCAATTATCCTTCGCCTGCAGACGGACATTATTACTGGGCTTTTCCTATTGAAAGTTTCTCTGGTTTTATTTCAAATATTCATGGAGAATCAGGTATTGTGAAATCCGTGAGTAATGTAAGTGTAACAGTGATGGAATCACCCGCAGAAAAGATATAGATATATTTAACAAATGAATAATAATGGCAGAAACTAAAATGTTTCTGCTTTTTTGTTAAATCGATTCTATTCTTAACTTTGTCTTTTAAAAGGTAAAGGGAGAAGACTGGTGGTTGCGCTGGTCCATTGCATGCAGATTATGAGTGCTAAAGTTTAAAAAGTATAAGAATGACCCGTGGATTCAGAAAAAAAATTCGTCAGAAAAATACGGATAATAGTGGCTTCGGAAGTAATGCATCAGGTAGGTTTATCAATAAAGACGGTCTCCCTAATGTTCAAAGGACGGGAGTAAATGTTTTCAATAGATTAAGCTGGTATCACACGATGCTCAACTTGTCATCATTTCGATTTATTTCTTATCTGGTAATCGCTTATATCCTGATTAATCTGGTATTTGCAATGATTTATTATTTGATAGGAGTAGAACATCTTACGGGAATTGATAAAAGCAATCCGCTCAATGAATTTATTGATGTATTCTTTTTCAGTTCTCAAACCTTTACAACAGTAGGATATGGAAGAATTGCTCCTGTAGGATTTATGGCAAGCCTTGTGGCTACTTTTGAAGCTTTTTTAGGATTACTTACCTTTGCCATTGCAACAGGGCTTTTCTATGGAAGATTTTCTAGACCCAGAGCTTATTTGAGGTTTTCCGATATAGCGGTAATTGCCCCTTTTCAGGATACAAGTGCATTAATGTTTAGGTTAGCTCCTTATAAGAATAATGCATTGACGGATGCAGATGTTATTGTATCTGCTGCCATTGAAGTGATTGAAGATGGTGTTCCCAAGAGCAATTTTTATAGATTAGAAACTCAATTAAGTAAAATTAATACACTGGCTCTTAATTGGACTATCGTTCACAAAATAGATGAAAATTCTCCATTTTATGGCTTTTCAGAAGAAGATTTTGAAAATACGGATATTGAACTTATTGTACAGGTTCGTGCCTTTGATGAAGTTTTTTCCAATACAGTAGTACAAAGATCATCGTACATTACTGGAGAAATTATTTATGGAGCCAAATTTGTTCCTATGTATTATCCTAATAAAGATAACCTGGCTACGGTTTTAGATTTGGATAAAATTAATGATTATCAAAAAGAAGAAATTCCGGTTTCGGTGGGAAACAAAGAATAAATGAATTTAGAATTTTATAAGAAACAGGCTTTACAAAAGCAAAAAGAACATAAAAAATTTCTGGACGGATTAAAGAAAAAGCCGCCCAAAAACCTGGATTATATTGTTCAGGAGACTCATGATGAAGTATTTGAAGAAATAGATTGCCTGCAATGTGCCAATTGCTGCAAAACAACGGGCCCTTTATATACTGAAAAAGATATTGAACGTATTGCTAAGCATCTTCGTATGAAATCTGCTGACTTCGAAGTTAAATTTTTAAGAATAGATGAAGATAATGATAAAGTATTGCAGAACCTTCCTTGCTTTTTTTTGAATAATGATAACACTTGCTCTATCTATGAAGTAAGGCCAAAAGCATGTCGCGAATATCCCCATACCGATCGTAAAAAGATCTACCAGATCAATAATCTGATGCTTAAAAACACAATTATTTGTCCTGCTGCTTATGAGTTTGTAGAAAAAATGATGAAGAACGCAATGAAATAAATTTTGTGTCATTTTTTTAGGGCAAAAAACATAAAATTTTTAACACTCCGGGAATTTTTTCTGGAGTTTTTTTATTCCCCAACAAGCATTCTTTTAGGATATTTTAGAGGCTTTTTTACTGAAAAATATTTTGCAAAATCTTCTTAAATAATTATAAAGTGCGTTAAATAAGCTTTTTACAGATAATTTTATAAATAAAGCGTCGTTTAATTTAAACAACCATTTAAAATATTACATTATGAAAAAGTTATTTTTAACAGCAGCGTTTACATTAGTCGGCGTAATCGCAGTATCGGCCCAGACAGAGCAACAGAAGCCCGCCGAACCCTCCAAGAATCAAACGACTAATAACACCACCACTACTCAAACACAGCAGCAGAATCCGCAGACTACACAGACTACAACGGATTGGAATACCAGTAGTCAAAAACAAAATACGACGACAGAGGTTTCTCCTACCACTCCGGCTACAGAGCCTAGCGTAAGCCCTACTTCTCCCACAGACGGGACTAAGCCGGAAGCAACAAAAGAAGAAAAGAAAACTAAAAAGAAAAAGTGATAGTACTTTAGTAAACACTAGTCGGAATCCTGAAATCACGTATTTCAGGATTTTTTTTGTTCGATTTTCTCCACTTTGAATTGTACAATTTTTCTGATCAGTTTTAAAGGAAGATCTTCTGTAATAGGAAATTGCACAGCTCCTTTAGAGAATTTGTAATCACTTTTCTCAAAGTCTTTCTCAAAATTTTTAATGCCATCAGCTCCCGGATAAAATCCAATATGCTTTTTATATCCCGCAAAATACACCAAAGGCTTTCCTCTGTATTTAAAAGCAGGCATCTGATACCCAATATATTCTTCAAGATCGGGAACTTGGGCATGGATTGCCTTTCTCAGCTCAAGAAGCTTTTCCTGAATATTGGCAGGGAATAAAAGGATATAATCATCAATATTTTTGAAGGTATTTTTCATAATATAAAAATAAAAAAAGTGCTGCATGTAGCAGCACTTTCTCCTTTCACTTTTTACTTTTTTCCCATTATCCCGGGAACAGGCTATATCAAAAAAGGTCGGGAGTTTTTCCCAACCTTTGTCTTTTATGTTACACAACTCCTTGAGCCAACATTGCTTCTGCTACTTTTACGAAGCCTGCAATATTTGCACCTTTTACGTAGTTTACATAACCATCTTCGTCTTTTCCGTAGTCTCTACAAGCTTTGTGGATACCGATCATGATTTCCTTTAATCTTGCGTCAACTTCTTCAGAAGTCCAGTTAAGACGGATAGAGTTCTGAGTCATTTCTAATCCTGACGTTGCAACACCTCCAGCGTTGGAAGCTTTACCAGGAGAGAATAATACTTTATTGTCTAAGAAATAATTGATAGCGTCTAATGTAGAAGGCATGTTAGCAGCTTCAGTTACACAAAGACATCCATTTTCAACTAGCTTTCTTGCATCGTCTAAATCTAATTCGTTTTGAGTTGCAGAAGGGAATGCTACATCACACTTCACTTCCCAAGGACGTTTTCCGGCGTGGAATTCGGCAGATGGATATTTTTTAACATAGTCTTCAGCTCTGTTGTTTCCAGAAGCTCTAAGTTCTAGCAAATAGTCAATTTTTTCTCCGCTGATACCATCTTTGTCATAAACGTATCCGTCAGGACCAGAAAGCGTTACCACTTTTGCTCCAAGCTCAGTTGCTTTTTTGATAACTCCCCAAGCTACGTTTCCGAAACCTGATACAGTTACTGTTTTTCCCTGGAAATTCTGTCCGATAGTTTTAAGCATCTGCTCAGCGAAGTATACTACACCGTATCCTGTAGCTTCAGGACGGATCAATGAACCTCCGTAAGCAAGACCTTTTCCTGTAAGAACTCCGGTAAATTCGTTTCTGATTTTCTTGTATTGTCCAAATAGGTAACCAATTTCTCTAGCTCCTACACCGATATCTCCTGCAGGTACGTCTGTTTCAGGACCGATGTGCTTACATAATTCTGTCATGAAAGCCTGGCAGAAACGCATTACTTCCATATCAGATTTACCTTGCGGATCGAAATCTGAACCTCCTTTACCACCACCCATAGGAAGAGTAGTTAAAGAGTTTTTAAACACTTGTTCGAAAGCTAAGAACTTAAGAACTGATAAGTTTACAGTAGGATGGAAACGGATTCCTCCTTTGTATGGACCAATAGCAGAGTTCATTTGGATTCTGAAACCTCTGTTAACCTGAATTTCTCCTTTATCGTCAACCCATGGAACTCTGAAAATAATAATTCTTTCAGCTTCAGCCATTCTTTCAAGCAGCTTCATTCCGTTATATTCTTTTCTCGTAGCAATGAATGGAATTACTGTTACGGCAACTTCTTTTACAGCCTGTAAGAATTCCGGTTCGTTAGGATTTTTTGCTTCAATTTTTGCAATAAACTCTTGGATTTTCTGGTCAATATTATATTGTTCCATATATTAAGGTTGAATATTATTGCCAACAAATTTAATTTTTTTTTCAAGATTCACAACACTCTATTTTAAGATTGCTAAAAATTAAATAATAATGTTTCGAAATATTATTAAATCGATAATTTATGTTTAAATTTTATTAAAAATGAAATGTTATGTGTGAAATAATGTAATATTAAGAAAACGTTAATTCTTAAATTGTGATAAATTGTCTCCCGGAAAATGATTTTACTTTCCCCAAAAGCTCTAATTCTAAAATTATTGGTAAAATTTTGTGAGAAGAAATTGCAATTTCGTGTGACAAATCGTCTAAAGATATTTGTGGGTTATCTTTAATATGTTGAAATATTATTTGTTGATTATCAGTTAATTGTATTTCTGTTTCGCTATAAGGAAAAAGCTCTTCAATTTTCTCACGCGGGCTGTTTAATCCAAGAAGATTAACAAGATCTTTGATGGTAGAAATAGCGGTTGCTTTATTATGGAAAATCAATTGATTACAGCCTTGGCTATATACATCTGTAATTTTTCCCGGAAGAGCAAAAACATCCCGGTTGTAGTCGTTGGCAAATGTTACAGTACTTACGGATCCGCCTCCAAATCCGGTTTCTACTACAATTGTTGAAGGCGATATTCCAGCAACAATTCTATTCCTCTGAATGAAATTTTCCCGATCAGGTTTTCGTGAAGAACAAAATTCAGTAATTAATGCTCCTCCTTCCTGAAGAATTTTATCAGATAATTTTCTGTTTCTGGCAGGATATAAAAATTGGAATCCGTGTGCAAGAATAGCTACTGTAGGTTTTTGATAGCGAATTGACTGCTCATGAACTTCTTTATCAACACCTAATGCCAGTCCACTTATAGAAACGTATGGAGATGATTGGGTGGCTTCAAAGAAACCTTCAATAAATTGTTGTCCGTAGCTCGTCATATTGCGTGTTCCTACAATACTTACTTTGGATAAGGAATCATCAAAATTTCCTTTTTGATAAAGTATTGCCGGAGAATCATTACACTCATTAAGAAGGGAAGGTATTTCACCCAGATGTTTTAACCTGATTTGGATATCGTTGTTTTCACAAAATTTCAACTCCTTTTCTGCAAATTTCAGATGGTCTTTATTTCCAATGTCAGAAACTGTTTTCAGGCCAAGCCCATCAATTTTTTTATGTTCTTTCTTGGCTTTGTTCCAAGCTTCACGAGCATTTCCAAAAGTCCGGACAAGCTTATTAAAGTTGATATCACCAATCTGAGTACATTCGCGGAGAGCGATTGCATAAAAGTATTCTTCAGAAATCATGTGTGTTTTTTTTCAAATGTAGTGAAATAAGTTTTATCTCTTTCTTAATTCATCCAAATGATCCCAAATATCATCTCTTTTTTTATAAGGTAGTTCTAAGAAGTCCTCAGGATGATTTTCCTTGTATTCCTGCCACAATTTATCATCCTTTTCACTGTAATAATTAGGGAATTCCCAAATGAATTTTTTCTTTTTTTCACCCACATTTTTAAAGGCAAAGGCAATGATACTCCCCACTACAGCTCCGGAAAGGTGAGCCTGCCATGAAATTTTGCTGGGCTCCTGCATGTTATAGAATAATTCTTCAGGAAGCATTCCCCAAACCAAACTGCCATAATATAAGACGACCAGCATTGAAATGGTAAGTAATTTTGTGTTCCATTTGAAAACTCCACTGAAGAACAGGAAAAAGGCAAGAACATATACTACACCACTGGCTCCGATTGTACAAGTATACATATATTCACCTGTAAGAATATCAATAGGAGGAAGGAGCCAGACTAAAAGTCCTGTGGCCAGCCAGCCAATGATAAAAACTTTATTGGCTACTAAAGGATAAAACTGATATAGTAAAAACATCAATGCCGCAATGGGAATTGAATTTCCGATAATATGATCAATATTTCCATGTAAAAGAGGAGATGTGACAACTCCCAGTAAACCTTCCGGCAATAAAGGAATAATCGCTCCAAAGCAACTTCCAAAAAAACCTTGTGTCTGTAAAAAGTACCCGAACCACATTGCCGAAAGCATCAGCAATGGATATATAATCGCTCTTTTGGAAATTACATTTTTAAACATGAAGATTTAACGTCAAATCAAAAGCCAAGGATAAATTTCGGAAAATTTGGCGATGAATTTATTCTGAGGACCTTATTTTAAGACAAAAGGTATCAATTTTAACTTTTGAGTCTATTATTTTGGCATTGAATTTATTAAAGGTTTCCATTATAAGATTAAAATTTGACGAAAATACAGTCTTTGTGGTATGAATTTACCTTTTAAAAAAATTATATTAATATTTTTGCAATGAAAATTATTTAGAGTAATGAAGAAGTTTTTATTGATTCTTTCCTTTTTTATCGGAATGTATGCAAGTGCACAAGAAGAATTAAAAAAAGATTCCGTAGTGGTAGATACCGTAAAATACTGGTCGGTATTAGGAAAAAACACTTTAATGATCAATCAGGCTGCCTTTTCGAATTGGGTTGGTGGTGGAGCTAACAACGTTGGCTGGCTTGTGGGCGCCAATTATAACCTGACTTATGAAAAAGACAAAGATCTTTGGGAAAATATTATTATCCTGGGATACGGACAGAATGATACCAAAGGATTAGGGGTACGAAAAACCCAGGATGTGATTAATCTTTCCACAAACTATGGTAGAAAGTTTTCCAAGAGCTGGTATTTTTCTCTTGGTGCAGGGCTACAATCCCAGTTTTCAGCGGGGTATGAAGATGGTAATAATCCAGAGGCGAAAAAAATATCCAATTTTATGGCACCGGGTTATCTGAATGTCGGTATGGGTATCACGTACAGGCCTGATGATAATTTAACAGTTACTTTAAGACCCACCAACGCCAGGTGGACTTTTGTACTGGATAAAGATCTTCAAATTGCAGGAAATTATGGTTTGAAAAGCGATGGAGATTCTTCTTTATTGCAGTTCGGTTTCTTGGGAACAGCTATGTATAAACTGAAAATTATGGAAGATATTCATTTGACAAATACAGCGTCTGTCTTTTCCAATTACCTGGACCATCCGGAGAGATTAGTTTTAGCCTATGGAGCGATTCTGAATTTAAAAGTTAATAAATATATTTCATCCAATATAACCTTAGATGTACTTTATGATCATAACCAGATTGAAAAGACCCAGTTGAAGCAGACTCTGGGAATTGGATTTGCCTATACACTTGATAATGGGGTAAAACGTTCTGATCGTAAGGATAGCCAATGGTGGATAAAAAAATAATTTAAATACAAATAATATTTTCAATATAGGAGGCTGTCTCAAAATTCAAATAATTTGGCTTTTGTCATTGACTACGTCGAATCTTCGATTTCTGACGAAGGAAGAATCTCTTTTACAATCAATTATATAAGATTCTTCACTGCATTTCTGAACTACGTTCGTAAACTTTCAGTTTATGTTCAGAATGACACTTTGAGACAGCCTCTTTTTTATTTCTAGGCTGGATGTATTTTAAGTTGTTTTAAGTTTGATGAGATCTTTTTTTACCCTTTTTATTGGGTTTAAATATTTTATTCTTAGGCTGTTGAGTTTATAATTTTAGAGGGTGATAAATTCATTTCAAAGTGAATTTTGACGTGGCGTAAATTATTATTTATACATTTGCAGGGAAAATCGTTAATTATGAAAAAACTTTTATTACTCGCTTCCATTTCTTTGGGAGTGGTTGTCAGTGCCCAAGAAACTAAAACCGAAGCTCCTGTAAAGGACACTGTAAAAGCCTGGTCTATTCAGGGGCAAAATACATTAATGCTTAACCAAGCTGCCTTTTCAAATTGGGTAGGAGGAGGAGCCAACAATGTGGGATGGCTTGCCGGAGTTAATTACAATCTTACTTATGAAAAAGGTAAAGATCTTTGGGAAAATATTATTATCCTGGGATACGGACAAAATAATACTCAAGGGACGGGAGTAAGAAAAACACAGGACGTTATTAATCTTTCTACGAACTATGGTAGAGAATTTGCAAAACATTGGTATTATTCGGCGGGAGCAAGTCTTCAGACGCAATTTGCACCGGGATATGAGGATGGCAATAATCCGGACGCCAAGAAGATTTCCAACTTTTTTGCACCAGGGTATCTGAACTTAGGTGTCGGTGTTACGTATCGTCCTAACGATAATCTTACAGTGACTTTACGCCCTGCCAACGCAAGATGGACTTTTGTACTGGATAAAGATCTTCAAAAAGCAGGGACCTATGGCCTTAAAAATGACGGGGATTCTTCTCTTTTTCAATTCGGTTTCCTGGGAACAGCTATGTATAAGATCAAAATTATGGAGAATATCAATTTGACAAATACAGCTTCTGTATTTTCAAATTACCTGGATCATCCGGACAGATTGGTTCTTGCTTATGGAGCTGTCTTAAATATGAAGATTAATAAATATATCTCATCCAATATCACTTTAGACCTATTGTATGATCATAATCAAATCTGGAAAACTCAGTTGAAACAAACATTAGGAGTAGGTTTTGCCTATAATATAGATAATGGTGTGAAACGTTCAAAGAATAAGAATAACCAAGACTGGCTGAAGAAATAATATAAACACAATTCAAAATAAAAAGCACTTCAAAAATTTTTGAAGTGCTTTTTATTATCAAATATATAATGATTAGAATTCTATATCTACTTCTAATTTCTCTGCCAAAAGTTTTGAAATCTTTTCTTTAAGCGGTTCAATGTCAATATTCTGCATGGCATCATTTGCAAATGCATATAAAAGCAATGCCTGAGCTTCTTTTTTAGAAATTCCTCTTGCTCTTAAATAGAATAATGCATCTTCATTCAGCTGACCTACTGTACATCCATGGGAACATTTTACATCATCTGCGAAGATTTCCAATTGAGGTTTAGTGTCAATGCTTGCTCCTTCACTTAGTAAGACATTATTGTTTTGCTGGTAAGCATTAGTCTTTTGAGCAACTTTATCAACAAAAACTTTTCCGTTGAAAACCCCGTGTGCATTGCCATCAAAAATACCTTTATAATTCTGATAGCTTTCACAATTCGGGAAATTATGATGAACCGCAGTATGGTGGTCTACCAGTTGATCTTTTCCGATGATTGTGATTCCATTCATGAATGAATTGATATTTGATCCATTATGAATAAAATCCAGGTTATTTCTTACCAATTTACCTCCAAAAGAGAATGTATTAACTGTTGTTAAGCTGTCTTTCTCCTGTTTTGCAAAAGTATGATCAACAAGATAAGAAGTATTGTTATCGTTCTGAAGCTTATGCCAGTCTGCTTTTGCGTTTGGAGAAGTAAAGATTTCCGTCACAGAATTTGTTAGGACATAAGTACTATCAAAATTGTGGTGGCTTTCAATAACTTCTACTTTTGCTCCTTCTTCTACGATCAATAGGTTTCTTGTATTATAGAAGGTATTCTCTTCCTGATTCTGAGAAATGTAGAAAACATGAATTGGCTTTTCAATGACTACATTTTTAGGAACTTTCAAGAAAAATCCGTATTTGCAGTATGCAAGATTTAAGTTTGTGAAAGCTAAGTCTTGTGAAGCAATTGTATTGAAATATTTTTCAAATACCTCTTTATGTTTATCATCATTCAATGCGTAATTGAATGAAAGGAACTCTACATTTTCAATAGAAACTTTTGAAAGTTCTTTGTGAAGTTTACCGTTTACAAAAACGATCCAATCAAAATGTTCTTCACCAAGATGCAGTTCATCAAATTGCTCCTTAGTGATATTGTGGTTCTCTTTCGGGAAAAAATTATAGTTCTTTTCCGTGATCTCCTTTAGATTGGTATATTTATATTCTTCGTCTTTTTTTGTCGGAAAACCAGCTTCTGCAAACTTTCCTAAAGCCTGAGCTCTCTCTTCATCTAAAAAACGATGACGAAGCGTGCTTAGAAATTCGTTATGATTATTTAAAATTTGTTCGTTTAGACTCATTTTCTGAACGTTTATTCTGCCATTTATTAAGAACCGGTAGATTCTACGGAATGACAAAGATTGCGTTTGATTTTTTAATTTTTTAAATGCTTTTAATCTTTCAATTAATTTAAAAGCCAGTCGTATCCTTTTTCTTCAAGTTCTAATGCTAAAGATTTATCACCTGTTTTGATGATTTTTCCGTTAGCTAAAACGTGAACAAAGTCCGGTTGAATATAGTTAAGCAACCTTTGATAGTGAGTAATCAAAAGAACTGCATTTCCTTCATTTTTAAAGTAATTTACCCCGTCTGCTACGATTCTTAATGCATCGATATCTAATCCGGAATCCGTTTCATCAAGAATAGCCAATTTAGGGTTAAGCATCATCATCTGGAAAATCTCATTTCTTTTCTTTTCACCTCCGGAGAATCCTTCATTTAGTGATCTTGAAAGGAAATCTTTTTTAATTCCTAATTTTTCAGATTTTTCACGGATTAATGCAAGCATTTCTTTTGCGGGCATTTCTTCCAATCCGTTTGCTTTTCTGGTTTCGTTTAAAGCAGCTTTGATGAAGTTCGTTACAGAAACTCCCGGAATTTCCACTGGATACTGGAAAGAAAGGAAGATCCCTTTATGAGCTCTATCTTCAGGAGCGTCCTCAATGATGTCTTCTCCTTCGAAAAGAATCTCTCCACCAGTCACTTCGTAATCTTCTTTTCCTGCGATTACAGAAGAAAGCGTGGATTTACCGGCTCCGTTCGGCCCCATGATCGCGTGAACTTCGCCCGGCTTTATTTCAAGATTAATACCTTTTAATATTTCTGCGCCGTCTTCAATTTTGGCGTGAAGGTCTTTAATTTGTAACATTCTTGCTAACTTTTTCTTTTTATAATTGTATTAACTTCCTCTGTATGTTGAATATCCATAAGGAGATAAAGTAATAGGAACATGATAATGTTCATTATCCTTAATCTGGAATATTACTTCAATAGACGGATAGAAGCTTTCTATATTTTTATGTTTGTAATAATCTTCTATGAAGAATACAAGCTTGTATTTTCCGTTGTTATTGGTCTTTTGATATGGTAAAAAGTCTGAAACCCTGCCATTATTATCAGTTTGTTTTTTACCTATAGAAATCCATTGTTGGGTTGTTTCATTAAATTTCTCCAGTTCTATAACTACATTTCCGGCAGGCTGTCCCTGCGAAATATCCAGAATGTGACTTGAAAGCTGAAAACCTTTCTTCTCCTGAGCTGAAAAATTTAAAAAAATGAATCCAAAAAATGCCAATAAAAACTTCTTCATAGCGATTCTCTCTTCAATTGATTATCCCACTGAACCCTCCAGTGAAATTTCCAATAGTTTTTGTGCTTCAATAGCAAACTCCATTGGAAGTTTATTTAAAACTTCTTTGCTGAAACCGTTTACAATTAAGGCAATTGCTCTTTCCGTATCGATACCTCTCTGGTTACAGTAGAAAATCTGATCTTCTCCGATTTTTGAAGTTGTAGCTTCGTGCTCTAGTTGTGCAGTAGGATCTTTAATTTCAATATAAGGGAAAGTGTGAGCTCCACACTCATTGCCCATCAATAAAGAGTCACACTGAGAGAAGTTTCTCGCTCCTTTTGCGGAAGGCATTACTTTTACCTGCCCTCTGTATGAGTTTTGAGATTTTCCTGCAGAGATCCCTTTAGAAATGATCGTTGACTTGGTGTTTTTTCCAATGTGGATCATTTTTGTTCCTGTATCTGCATATTGATGGTTATTGGTTACTGCGATAGAGTAGAACTCTCCAATAGAACCATCTCCTTTAAGGATGCAAGAAGGATATTTCCATGTTACTGCTGAACCGGTTTCAACCTGTGTCCAAGAAATTTTTGCGTTTCTTTCGCAAAGACCTCTTTTCGTTACAAAGTTAAATACCCCACCTTTTCCTTCTTCATTACCTGGGTACCAGTTTTGTACAGTGGAATATTTAATTTCAGCATTGTCTAGTGCAATAAGTTCCACTACCGCTGCGTGAAGCTGGTTTTCATCTCTTGATGGAGCTGTACAGCCTTCGAGATAAGAAACATAACTTCCTTCATCTGCAATGACAAGCGTTCTTTCAAACTGACCTGTTCCTGCCTGGTTGATACGGAAGTAGGTAGAAAGTTCCATTGGACATTTTACGCCTTTAGGAATATAACAGAAACTTCCGTCAGAGAATACTGCGGAATTCAATGCTGCGTAAAAGTTATCTCCTCTTGGAACTACTTTTCCAAGATATTTTCTTACTAAATCCGGGTGATTTTTGATGGCCTCAGAGATGGAACAGAATATAATCCCTTTTTCTGCTAATGTATCCTGGAAAGTTGTTTTCACAGAAACAGAGTCCATTACAATATCTACGGCAACTCCTGAAAGTCTTTTTTGCTCCTCGATATTAATCCCTAGCTTTTCGAAAGTTTTCAATAATTCCGGATCTACTTCATCAAGACTGGCCAATTCAGGCTTTACTTTTGGAGCAGCATAGTAACGGATAGCTTGAAAATCTGGTTTTTCATATTTGATGTTAGCCCAGGTAGGCTCCACCATTTTTTGCCAGATTTTGAAAGATTCCAAACGCCATTCAGTCATCCATTCAGGCTCTTCTTTTTTAGCAGAGATTGCACGGATGATATCCTCATTTAAACCAATCGGGAACTCTTCATAGTCAATTTTGGTTTCCCAACCGAATTCATATTTTTTATTTTCTAGATCGACTCTTAAATCGTCTTCAGTGTATTTACTCATTACTATTTTTTAGATTTCAGATTTTAGACTTCAGATTTCAGATGCTTTTCTGAGAGCTGATATCTAGTATCTTATGTCTTTTTTCTAAAGACTAAATGATTCTCCACATCCGCATGTTCTGGATGCATTCGGGTTGTTAAAAACAAACCCTTTTCCGTTCAATCCTCCTGAATATTCAAGAGTTGTTCCTGCTAAATAGAGGATGGATTTTTTATCTATAATAATTTTAATGTTATTATCTTCAAAAATCTGATCTGCGTCTGTTTTTTGGTTGTCAAACTTTAAAACATACTCTAAACCAGAGCATCCGCCGCTTTTCACCCCCACTCTTATATAATCTTCAGCAGGGTTAAAACCATCTTCCGTCATCAACTGGATGGCTTTTTCCTTTGCATGGTCTGATACTTTTATCATTGTATTTATTTAGAATGATTTAATGATGCAAAAATACGAACTAATTTCCGCAATCTCAAATCGAAGATATCTATTTTAATGATTCTGATATTAGTAGAGAATTCTAAAGGGAATATTTTATGTTAAAATTACATAAACTTTTGTTTATTAGCCGAAAGTCTCTCTTTTTGATTTTAACTTTAAATTATATTCTTGATCTATAAAGAAAAATAGCAATGAAACAAAAATTACTTGGATTCTTTGTGTTGTTTTTAATCGTATTAGCCCATGGGCAGACCATAAGATATGTTTATGACACTTCGGTAAATCCTGATTCTATTAATCTGGTGACGATGAAAAGTGAAAGAACTTTTCTGGATGTGAAAGGAGATCATTCTTTATTTATCAGTGAAAATAAATTGGTAAGGGATTCTCTCTTTGCGATTTTTAAATCGGAAGTGAAAGAAAATAATAAAAAAGAAGAAAAAGATTTTTCAAAATTGGAAGGGAAGAGACATCATGAACCTACTTTTTTTGAATATTTCATCACCAAAAATATTCCGGAACGTAAAGTGTACTATTATGATAGGGTAGCGGGGAAGCAAATTTATTACCAGGAAGACCGGCCTATAAGATGGGAAATAACCAATACTGTTGAGAAACAAAACGGATATCCCGCTCAAAAAGCAACCACAAGTTTGGGAGGGAGAACCTGGACAGCCTGGTTTACAAAAGATATTTCGGTTTCTGATGGACCTTATAAATTTTCAGGATTACCGGGGTTGATTGTGAAGCTGGAAGATGATAAAGGAGACTACAAATTTGATCTTGTCAAAAAAATAATGATTAAGAACTCTTTTGAGGAACCCATAAGTTCTGATGCAAAGCAAAGCACCAGAATTAATTTCCGTGGAGATAAGGCTGCTCTTGAGCTTGAGTTCAATAAAAACAGGAGTACAATGGCCACAAATAATGTTGGTGAAAATATGCATTCTGGCAGCGGAAGACATGGAGGAGGAATGAGGGGTGGTAATCATTCGGGAGGTGGTATGCATCGAGGAATGGGAGGTGAAGGGAATAATTTTCCGATGCAGGGACCTAATGGAGATACTCCTTCTTTTAAAAGCGGAGCAAGCCCAAATCAAAATCCAATTGAATTAAATTAAAGAAAATATAAATGAAAAAAATAGGTATTATTGCTTTAACACTCTTTATACAGCATGTTTCAGCACAAACGAACAGGTTTGTTTATCAGGTAACAATGAAACCTGATGCGGAAAATAAAACGGATATAAAGACAGAAAATGCATATTTGGATATTTCTCCGGAAAAATCTGTTTTTTATTCTGAAAACAGGATAAAAAGGGATTCCATTATGCAGAAAGCCTTTCAAGGTGGAGGAGGAAGAATAAGTATTAACAGGGATCAGATGGAAGGATTGAGAACGAATATCAATTATTCTGTTGAAAAAGATAAGGCCAATCAAAAGACTTATTTTAAAGACAGAATAGGAAGGGATATTTATTCTTATGAAGAAGACAGACCATTGAATTGGAAAATTTCTTCAGAAACAAGAAAGATAGGGGAATATAAAGTTCAAAAAGCAGAAACTGATTTTGCAGGAAGAAAATGGACAGCGTGGTTCACTACGGATCTTCCTTATCAGGATGGACCTTATAAGTTTGGAGGGCTTCCCGGTCTAATCGTAAAAGTTGAAGATGATAAAGGAGACTATTCCTTCGATTTAATGAAGAATTACAAAATTGCTGAATTTCCAACCCTGAATCAATTTGGGAATACGTTAAAAGTGAAAAGATCTGATTTTGTAAAACAACAGCAAAAGTTCAGAACAGATCCAATGTCATTTATGACTCAAGGAGGAGGACAAGGAGGTTTTTCTACAACCAGAATAGGCGGTGGAGGAAGAGGCCCTGGAGGAGGCGGAAATCAAAACCCTGCTGATATGAGGAAAAGAATGGAAGATCGAGTGAAAGAAGAAGCCAAAAAGAATTCTAATCCGATCGAATTGCAATAAAATACTTTATAGCTCAATTAATCAACCTATAAAAAAACCTTGAAGAAAACTCTTCAAGGTTTTTTTGTGTATAGTCTATTAAACCTAACAGGTTTACATACTCGGCCTCTTTTGTGATATTATTTATTATCCAAAATTTTTACACCACCAGTTACTAACTTCTTGCATCCACTCTGGTTTAGCCCCAGGTCTTCTATCTATGACATTACATCCACGATCCTCAGTCCATCGCATGCCTCCGTTAACTGTTTTCATTTCTCCTTTTGAAAGTTTTCTTAAATTTTTCATATTGTGTAATTTATTTATTTTTGCCTACTCTTTAGATTTTCGGCGAACTCTATTTATTTAACACCTTAAAGGAATTCCTTTATATAATGCTGATATTAGTTGGTCAATTTCTCGAAGTTAATAAATTTATTTTAATAATTGAATAATTGATTTTTTTGAACCTCTGATTTTCTCAAATGTTTAGAATATTAATTATGGCATTTGGAATTCACAATTATAAGATATTAAATTATTTTAAAAGTTGGTTGAAAGTATCACCTTGTCTGATGTCTCCGGTGTTGTATCCTTTCATAAACCATTCTTTACGCTGTGCAGATGATCCATGGGTAAAACTCTCCTGATTAACATATCCCTGTGCCCTTTTCTGGATATTATCATCTCCTACAGCTTGAGCCGCATCTATTGCAGACTCAATATCACCAGGTTCCAGGATATGTTTGCTGTCGTTTGTTCTTTTTGCCCAGACTCCGGCATAGAAATCAGCCTGTAACTCTGTCGCTACAGAAACTCTATTCATTTCTGCTTCCGAATATCTTCCACTTCTTCTTAATGCATCCACTTTTTGAGTGGTTCCTAAAAGAGTCTGCACATGATGTCCTACTTCGTGAGCCAGAACATAAGCGACTGTAAATTCAGTTACTTTAGCTCCAAATTTTTGCTGAAGTTCACCGAAAAAGCTCATATCCATATAAACCTTCTGATCGGCAGGACAATAGAATGGTCCCATTGCAGATTGAGCAGTACCGCAAGCTGATTGTGTTGTATTTTCAAAAAGAACAATCCCAGGCTTAGAATAAGTCATTCCGTTTTCTTTAAAGATCTGGTCCCAGGTAAGGATATTCCATCTGCCCATCATGTCAACCATTTCTCCTATCTGTTTTTCTTCTGCAGAAAGTTCTCTTCTCTCAGAATTTCCTGATGATTGTATACTTCCTGAGTTTAAAATACCGGAAGGATCACCTCCTAAAAAGAAAACAATTGCTGCTATAATTAAGGTTCCGAGTCCGCCACCAACGATCATGCCGCCTCCGCCGCTTCCGGAACCACGGCGGTCATCAACGTTTCCGCCTCTGTCGTCTGTCCATTTCATACTAATGTTTTTTTTGCATTGTAAATTTAAAATAATATCGTTACTAAATGATTATTTTTGCTAGAAATAACAACCAAAGTGAGAAAATTTAAATTTTACTTTTTATTGACGGGAGTATTAATGCTGACAGCATGTACAGAAAAAGAAGGTAACGAGGATGAAGTTAATAGTGTGGATAAAAATGCTTCTATTGAAACTGAACTTTCTGTAGAACACTTAGATTCTACAGATGTTCTTATTACCAAACATAAAGTCTGGAAAAAGAAGACTCTTGTAAAGGAATTAATAAAAAGGGATACGATTCCAAGTCTCGGAGATACTGTGAAAACCATAGAGGATGGGGAAGGCTACGTGAGAACCGATAAGACCAAAAAAGATTATGAATTTTATATAACAGTTCAATAGCCATGAAAAAATCAAGTTCTATAAAATTACTTTTTGTAACAGGTGTCCTTGCTGCCTGCTCTCAGGAAAAACCGAAATCGGAATGGAGTAATGAGAAAAAAGTATATATGAGATCGGATACTACGGCATCTTATACGAGGTCACATGGTTTTATGCCGGGGTATTTTTGGTATCATGCATTCCGTCCTTATGGTTATTATAGCAATGGTGTTTATCAAAAAGGGTATTATAGTGGGGCTATTAGTAGTAAATCGAATATAGGAAGAAGTACTTATAAAGGGAATGTAGTAAGAGGAGGATTAGGGAAAAGCGGTTTCAGAGCATCATCATAAATTATGGAAAGAATACAATCACAATTTCGAAAGAACTGGGAGCACAAACTTGAAAATCTGGGATTTGGATATCATTCTCTTGAAGGTCTTTATTGGGATGAAAGTCACTATTACCAGTTTTCCCTAAGTGAAATCAATATCATTGAAAGTGCTACAGCTGAATTATGGCAAATGTGTCTGGAAGCGGTGGATTATGTTATTGAGAATAATCTTTGGAGTAAATTCAATATTCCGGAATGGTTTAAAAATTATATTATTACGAGCTGGGAAGAAGATCATCCATCAATCTATGGGAGATTTGATTTTGGTTTTGATGGTAAGAATTTAAAACTACTAGAATTTAATGCAGATACTCCAACTTCACTTTATGAAGCATCTGTAATACAATGGTATTGGCTTAGAGAGATGTTTCCGGATAAAGATCAGTTTAATTCAATTCATGAAAAGCTGGTAGATTATTGGACATATCTGAAGAAATACATGAATCCGCATTATCTTTATTTTGCATCCCTTACCAATATAGAAGATGTAACCAATGTGGAATATATGCGTGATTGTGCTTCTCAGGCAGGTTTTGATACAGAGTTTATTCCTGTTCAGGATATTGGTTGGGCAGAAGAGATTGACGAATTTGTGGCAGGGGATCGATCTGTAATGGAATATATCTTTAAACTTTATCCCTATGAATGGATCCTTGCTGATGGATTTGGAGAAAAACTGGTGAAGAATGATTTCAGATCCCAGTGGATCGAGCCTGCCTGGAAAATATTGCTGTCTTCTAAGGCCATTTTACCTATTCTTTGGGAAATGTATCCTAATCACCCTTATTTGTTGGAGTCTTATTTCGAACCAAGACATTTGAAAGATTTTGCGAAAAAGCCTGTTTATTCCAGAGAAGGAGCGAATGTGGTTTTACACAAAAATAATATTCCGGTGGAACAGAATGGTGGAGATTATGATAAAGAAGGATTTATCTATCAGCAACTTTTTGAACTTCCTGGTTTTGAAGGAAACTACCCTGTTATTGGAAGTTGGGTGATAGGTCAGGAACCGGCGGGAATTGGGATCAGAGAAAGTGTTCATCTGATCACCAATAACGAAAGCCGTTTTATTCCTCACTTGATTAGCGATTAAGTTGTTTTGTTTTCAACCAATACGATGTTGATTGATAGGCTGAGACTGCGTCATCTACCAGTTTTTGTTCCGGATTTTTTAATAATTTCTCGTTGTAATAAAGCTTAAAATTCGGAGCAAGATCACTTTTTTCCAACTCTAAAGAATATTGTTTCACCTTTTTTACCGGGGAAATGATGGTTAAACGCCCATCTTTTACAAATCCAAGGTCCTGATAGGTCGCAATATATGCTTTAGGCTGGAATTCCTTTTTAAGAACATCCTGACCCAAGAATTTTGATTGATAGCTGAAATTCAGTAATCCGAAAAGGGTTGGCATTACATCAATCTGGGACATCAAAGTATCAAACTTTTGTGGTTGAATGAATCCTTCAGAAAAAATCATCGCCGGAATTCTGTATTTATCCATCGGAAGCTCAGTTTTTCCGGCACTAGAAGCACAGTGATCCGCAATAATCACAAAGACTGTATTTTTATACCAATCTTGTTTTTTAGCCATTTCAAAGAAGAGCTTAAGAGAGTAGTCTGTATATTTTACTCCTCCTTCACGAGATTTTGAAGTTCCGGGAATATCAATTCTTCCATCAGGATAAGTGAAAGGTCTGTGATTAGATACCGTCATCCAATGATTGAAAAAAGGCTTTCCGGATTTTGCCTCTGTATTCATTACCTGAATCGCTTTTCTTGCCATATCTTCATCAGCAACACCCCAAACATTGGCAAAAGTGATTTCTTCCGGTTTAAAATTGTTTCTGTCGACAATATCATATCCATTCCCCCCAAAGAAGTCCTGCATATTATCAAAGTAGCTATATCCGCCATATAAAAACTTAACATCATAGCCTTTAGATTTGAAAACATTTCCGGTTGTAAATTTATTTTTATTATCATTTCTTTTGATAATACTTTCTCCGGCGGTAGGAGGAATACAAAGTGTCAAGGCTTCCAATCCACGTACCGTTCTGTTTCCTGTAGCATACAGATTGGTAAACATCAACGATTTATCAGCCAGGCTGTCTAAGAAAGGAGTAATTTTTTGAGTATTTCCATAATGTTCCATAAAGTCTGCGGAAAGACTTTCAATAGAGATCAGAACTACATTTTTCTTTGTTTCCGGTTGTTCAGCAACAATGTTTCTTGATAATGTATGTTCAGGAAATTGGCTCAAGAAATTTTTATCTGCCTGTTGTTGATTAATCTGTGGATAGAATTGGAAATAATCCAGCTCATTATGGGTAAATGCCCAATAGAATTTAGGGATCCCGTTAGCCTCAATTTCATCCGCGAAAACATTATCTGATTTAATCTGCATTAATGATGGTATTGCGAGAGTACTCAATGCACAAAGTACCATAAATGTACCTAATAATACCATTTTCTGTTTAAAATCAGGAAGCTCTAAAAGCTCATCTTTTGTCTTTTTATAAATGAACCAGGTAATGGATAGGGTAACAATCATTATTGCCGAGAATAAAGGAATAACAGGGTAGCTTTCCATAATATTCCCAATCACTTCGTTGGTGTAAATCAGATAGTCTACAGCGATAAAGTTATAGCGAACCCCAAATTCATTATAAAAAAAGTATTCACTGACTCCATTGAAGATAATCAGAAGAACATACAAGAATAATGTAATGAAATATAAAACATTACGAATCTTAATTCTTTGAGTAGGAAGAAAAAGCATTAACCCAAAGAAAAGGGTCTTTATTCCGACAAACGCAAGAGCAATTTCTGTTACAGAGCCACCATATTGCTTAAAAATATTGTTGGGAATAAGCCATATATAAAGGAAAAATAAAACCAAGATGCCAAAAATAATATAGCCATAAGGTTTTTTATATTTCGAATTTGAAAGAAATAAGAAGTAGAGGGCAAGTATAGCACTGGCCAGGGTGAAGACAAAAATATCATTCACAAGACCCACTAGTAATACTTTTATGACTTCAAAAAATCCAAAACTAGCGGTAGTAATGGGGTGGAAAAAGAAGATTGTCCTTATTATCAAAGAAATAATAAGATAAAAAACTCCTAAATACAGGAACGGTTTTACTTTTTTTAAAAACATGTATTGACTGTCTATATTAGTTTTCACAAAGATAGTTTTTGTGTACAACTTTTAACGGAAAAAAATGAAAACATACCTTTTATTAGTAAGAATTTATGATCTTTTAAACTTAGACCAAGCTGTTATTTTCTCATCTGGAGTCTATAACATAAATGAATTTGTTGATTTGTAACTAAAAAATAGACTGTCTCAAAAATTGGGACAGCCTTTATATATTGTTAAATTGATCAGAATTAGGAGTGACCGAAGCCGATATGTCCTTTTTTGTCAGATAACTTCTTTTTGAAATCAATCATTCTTAGTGCTGTAACAGCAGCTTCCACACCTTTGTTTCCAAGGTCACCACCGCTTCTGGCAATAGATTGCTCTTTGGTATCATCTGTTAATACACAGAATATGGTAGGTGTATCGGTCATAATGTTACAATCTTTGATTCCTTGTGCTACTGCAGAACATACATAATCGAAATGAGGAGTCTCTCCACGAATGACACATCCGATAGAAATTACTGCATCAAATTTTCTTTCTTTGCAAAGCTGCATACTTGCATAGCTTAATTCAAAAGCACCTGGCACCGGGAAAAGTTTAATATTTTCAGGTTTTACACCTTCTTTTTCAAGAATTTCCAAAGCTGCATCACGAAGGTTGTAGGTTACAAAATCATTCCACTCAGAAAAAACAATGCCGATAGAAAAATCTTCGGCATTAGTTATATGAAGTGGCTTGTAATCGGAAAGATTAACTGTTGCCATTTTTTAATAATATTTAGTCATTTCAATATAAGAATCAGACATTCCGTTGTCATAATCCTGGTATTTCTCATCAATAGTAGAGAAATATTTTTTAGCTTCTGCATTTTTCTTTAATCCTAAAGCAACAATACCAGCTTTTCTTGTGAAGAAGTAAGTTGTATAGGGATCATCAGATGCAGTTGCTGCTTTATCTAATAAACTTAAAGCTTCGTCATTTTTGTTAAGACCTGATTTCGCATCTGCCATAGCTCCATATTTCATAGCCACCAACGTTTTGTTGTCAGATGAAAATTTGTCTAAAAGATCATAAGCTTCTTGGAATTTTCCCTCTTTGAATTTCAATAAACCGGCATTGTAAGCAGAAAGCTGACCAACGCTTGTTCCTGAATAATCATTAGCTGTACCAACGAAACCTGGGTTTGCAGCAGATTTTCCACCTAAAGCATCTTTATCTTTACCTTCTGCAAGGTTTTTTTGAGCAGCAAGGAAACTCTTCACAGCCTCAGTGTTCTTAGGAGCAACTACAAATTGCTTGTATGCAAAGAATCCTAAAACCCCTAAAATTAAAGCTCCAAATACTATACCTAGTGGTTTTGAATATTTTTCTACAAATCTCTCAGTGTTTAAGGCCTCTCTGTCAAGATCTTTGAAGAACTCAACTGTTTCTTTACCTTCTTGCTCATTTTGAGCATTCTTTCCCAATTTTGCCATAAGTTTTTAAAAATTGAAATGCAAATTTAATTGTTTCTTAGTGATTTACAAAATACTTTATTGGTATTATTCTGTAAATGTTGTGAAATTGTTGTTCTTTATCATAAAAACGCTTCGACTCTGTTCAGCGTGACATTTGTAAACCAATAACATTTATTGCCATTGTCATGCTGAGCAGAGTCGAAGCATATTGTTTATTCTGAATCTTAATATTCTAAAATATGGTAAACCTCTGCCCCAAACTTTTTCAGTTTTTCATCTCCATTAAGACCTTTTAAACCAATAAGGAAACTAAATTGAGAAACTGTAGCACCTTGTTTTTCTACCAATTTGGCTGCTGCTTCTGTAGTTCCGCCTGTTGCGAGAAGGTCATCATGAATGAGTATTCTTTGTCCTTTTTTAATCTGGCCTTCGCGGGTTTCAATGATGGCACTTCCATATTCCAGGTCATAGCTTTCTGAAATGATCGGGGGAGGAAGTTTCCCTGCTTTTCTTATCAGGATGAAAGGAACTTCTAAAGCCACAGCAATAGCGATCCCGAATAAATAACCACGGCTTTCTATTCCGCATACCGCATCTACTTTTCCTCTACTATTGGAAGCAAGATCTGCAATGACTTCCTCATAAAGCTTTGGATTTAAAAAGATAGGTGAAATATCTTTGAATTGTATCCCCGGAATCGGAAAATCAGGAATATTTTCAATTGTTTCTTCTAGTTTTTTTATCAGTTCTGATGAAGCCATTTATGGATTTATTTTATAGCTGGAAATTTTCCAGTCTCCGTTTACATTTTTAAGTCCGAAAGTAACCTTTAATGAAGTGGTCTTGCCGTTTTTATCCGTTACATCATAAGTTGCATTTACGCTTGCTCCATTAGCATTGGTTGCGCTTGTTGTGATGTTTTTTACGCTCACGTTTTTTACTGCTCCAAAACCGGAGTTAGGATTGGAGAAAGATTCATAACTTCCCCAACTTGGGTTATTGGATGCATCATATGCCGCTTTTAAATTTTGTGAACTTACACTATTTAAAAACTTACTTACTATATTTTTGGGATCTGCTGTCGGTTGCTTTGGTGCTGCAGGTGTTGCAGGAGCCGTTGTTCCCGGTTCTGTGGTTGTGGCAGGTGTTGTTGATGGAGTAGTGGGTTCTATTACGGCACTTGGTTGTTGCGTTACAGCAGTAGTGTCAGTTTTAGGAACTACAGGAACTTTAAGAGCTGCAGCATTCACATCAAGACCTATCTTTGACATTTTGAAAGTCTTTGCCGTGGTTTTTACCGAAACTGTAACGTCAATTTTGTTATCTACAACTTTAGCAGCAGGAATTGAAGCAAATTTTAAATTAAATCCTTTAAAGTTATTATCCTGCATCAGATTTTTAGCTGTATAAAGTCTTATTCCATTGCTGAAGACCTCTAAGGTAGCCTCCAAACCGGCACCTGTAAATGATACAGGGTTTCCAGCTGTATCTACAAGTCTTGGAACAATTTGGATGGCGGTAGGAGCACCACTTCCATCATCTCCGGTTGGTCTTGTAACCAAGCTTAATGCTCCGGCTTTTATATCATTCGGGTCACTTTCTTTAGCTTTATCATCACCGAAGATATTCATTTCTCCAAGTGAAGGAGGAGCTGTACTTGCCCATTCTATTCCATTTTTCTGTGCAACTTCATCGGCAAGAGACATTATTTCAGGAACTTTTTTCCCGTTGATCAGCTTTCCAAGAGCTTTTAGCTCATTAATATCACCATCAGCTTCTACGCCAAATGTTTTAAGGATATAAAGAGCCTCATTAAACTTAATCTGTTTAATGGTTGAGAGGCTGGAAGTCATATCATTGATACTTGACTGCAGCGTTTTAGTATTCGTAGCATCTACATGGTCCTTCTTACATGCTGTGAAAAGCAACAGACTGAAAACAAGTAGAAAAGAAAACTTTTTCATTTTTATTTGGTTTGTTGCAAATTTAATAAAACCTTTATTAATACTAGGTTTTTATTTTTTGTTTTGTCATTCTTTTAATTGACTCTCGGTAAATGATTGGAAATAGACTGTATCTTGAAGAATGATTCATCATTCTTTTAGCATTTCTGTTAATCAGTAATTACATTATTATCGTGACATTTTGGATTTAATTTCTGTGAACCATTTAATACCTTTTATGAAAATAATTTTATAACTGGTATAATATGAGGTTTCTAAAATAAAACATTAATTTTGTTTTAAACATACATTATGATCAAAAAAAAAATTGAGCAGGTCAACCGCTTGATAAAGGATGTACTTGCTTTTGAAAAAATTAAGAAAAATACTCCCGAGGATACTTCCAAAGCTGTTGTAGTCCATATAAACAATCATACGCTTTATCACCGTTTTTTTTATTTGCTTTTGAAGTTTTACAAGCTGGCAGGATATAATGTTTATTATCCAATGGATTTTGCCAAATTTCGAAATATACGGAACAAAGAAAGATATCTGAGCTTATTGGTAAGAGAGGAAAACTTTTTAATTGTTAATACAAAATATCAACCTGAAAATTATATTGAAATAACAGATGAAATGTTCAGTCCTGACTATTTTTCCAGTTATTTTGAAAATGAAAACAGAACTGATGATGTGTTTCATATTCCAATGAGTTTCCATCCTTTTATGTATCATTATGGAATTTGGAATTATGAAGTTGATCTGAACAAAAAAAGATGTAATTCAATTTTTTGCTATGGTAATTTTGATGCACAAGCTTATCTTGATATTAAGAGGACAGAATTCTCTGTAATTCCAAGAACAGAGCTTCTTAGTTATTTTAAAAATCAACAGAACTTTATTTCCTTATCAGGAAAGTTGGAGTTGTTTGAAAAAATAAAAGAGGGCAGTATGGAAAGAAAGTATGCATTTGCCATTAAAGAACATTTTGCCTTGCCCATGGAGGATGTGAGAGAGACATTATCTTATTTTAACTTTTACCTTTGCTGTCCCGGAGTGGTGATGCCTTTATGTCATAACGTAATTGAAGCGATGTCTGTAGGAACCATTCCGTTGATTCAGAAAGAATATGCAGAGGTCATGTATCCGAATTTGGTTAATAAGGTTAATGCCATCATTTTTGACGATATTGGAAATTTGGATTCTATTTTAAATGAGGTATTTGATATATCGGAAACCGAGATATTGAAGATGAGAAAAAATGTTTTACAATATTTTCAAGACAACCTTACTCCGGACAGCGTTGTTGAGCATATCAATGAAAGTATTAAAAATAAGAAACTAATTTATTTACAGGCGGAACATAGAAGTGTTAAATTTATTCGATAATATGTTTCATGTTTATTATTATATCTAATTCTTAAAAAGTATAAACTTAAAGAATATAAGAAAATCCGGAAAAGATATTCCGGATTCTTTATGATTTAGAACTAAAATCTTGTAAGTAAGATCATAAAAAAAGGACCGATCAATAATCGGTCCTTTTTATTTTTATATAAGTCCTTAGAAAGGATATTCATAAATTTCAGATTCGTGTAAGAATGGGTTTCCTGTAGGAATCAACTTCAGTTTTGATAAAGCTGAAAGTACAGTAAACATAAATAATCCAGCTACGAATAAAAGAGCTCCTAAGATTAATAAGAATACTTCAGGAGTGTTCCAGTATGGTCCTACCGTTCCTGGCATTACCATGTTGAAGTAATCTAAGATGTGTCCTAAGATAACTACTACTGCCATAGTTGTCACTACTTTGTAGTTTCTCTTAATGCTGCTACTTACTAATACCAATAATGGTAATAAGAAGTTGATGATCAACATTGGTAAGAAAGTAGGAGAGTAGTGCTGGAATCTTCCAAAGAAGTAGTTAACCTCTTCCGGAACGTTGGCATACCAGTACAGCATGAACTGAGCAAACCATGTATACGTCCAAAGCATACTTGTAGCGAAAAGGAAAACTCCTAAATCGTGTAAGTGGTTGTCATTGAACTGTGGTAAGAAACCATTCTTCTTAAGATAAACACTTAATAAAATGATTACAGCAATACCACTTGATAGGCAGCTAACCATTGAATACCAGATATACATTGTAGAATACCAGTGAGGGTCAATAGACATCAACCAGTCCCAAGCCCAAGCAGCAGAAGCAAATCCAAAGAATACAATATATCCAACTGCCCATCTGTAAAGCATTTGATATTCAACTTTAGATTTCGTATCATCTACTTTTTTAGATTGAGCTTTCAGTTTCCATGCAAAGAAAGAAGCACCTACTACATAAATGATCGTTCTGATAGCATAGAAAGGTATGTTTAAGAATCTTTTCTTTTCGAATAAAATTACATCAAAGTGAGCAGATTCAGGGTTTGTCAATTCTGGGTCCATCCAATGGAATAAATGACCATTATGAGTGATGTTTAAGATCATTAAGATAACCAAGATTGCACCACCATAAGGAATATAAGAAGCAATAGCTTCCATTACTCTTGTAATGATAATTGGCCAACCAGCGTGGGCAGCGTGCTGAATACAGTAAAAAAACAATACAGCACAACTCACTCCAAAGAAAAAGACAGCTACAAAGTGTAACGATGCCAAAGGCTGATTGTGAACCTGAAGTTCAGCATGCTCTAAATGAGCAGCGTGATCCTGTGGTCCAACCATTTCACTTGAGTGTGTAGGAGCAGTATGACCTGAAGCATGAACAGCTTCCATCATTTGTTCTATTTTCTCAGTAGAAAGTCCTTTATTCATAAAGAAACCAATACCAAACAGAACTAAACCTACAACAAGAAGTATTATAGAAGTTGATTTTAATTTTGGTGAAAAACTATACATTTCTTTTCTTATTTTTTAGTTTCGGTAGTTGTTTCAGTTGTTGCTGGTGCCGCCGCTGTAGCTGCTGCCGGTGCTGCTCCCTTTTTGAAAGCACTCATCACATACATTGCTACTCTCCATCTGTCTCCTGCGTTCAATTGTCCCGCATAAGATCCCATGGCATTTCTACCGTTAGTTAATACATAATGAACAGATCCTACAGTAATTTCTCTGTCTGCATAGTTTGGAACTCCAGAAAATGCACCAGATTGTACGATTGGTCCTTGTCCATCACCTCCTGTTCCGTGGCAAGCAGCACAAGTGTGGTCAAACAATACCTTTCCTCTTTCAAGATCTTTAGCTGCATTAGCTGGGTTCAGAGGAGAAGCTGTCAGTTTTTTAGAAGCATCATACCCTGCGTTGTACTCGTCAACATTTTTAGGTAATAAACTTTCTTCAAAAACTCCATCTTTATTTTGAGCAACTGATCCTTCTACTGGAGAAAGACCTGTTGCACCATTATTTTTTACAAAAGCCGGGATCTCATTTTCATGATCTGAATACGCATCCTGAGCTTTCATCAATGGATCATAAGCTACCGGAAAATACATGTCCGGGAAATATACCAAAGGTGTATTTTCCTTTGGTCCGCAAGAGTTAAGTAAAACTGTTGTTAAACCTAAAACTGCTGTAATTCTTAATACATTCTTTTTCATTTTAAGCGTCTTTAACAGTTATTTCTTCAACTCCAGTTTCAATTAGCAACTGTTTTACAGATTCTACATCTTCAGTTACGAATTCCATCATGAATTTATCATCAGTAGTTCTTGGATCCGGATTCTGAGCTGGCGCCCCTGGATACATTTTGTTTCTAACTAAGAAAGTTAAAGACATCATGTGAGCTGCACAGAATACCATTAATTCGAACATTGGAACTACGAATGCAGGCATGTTGTGTCCCCAGTCGAAAGCCGGTTTACCACCGATGTTCTGAGGCCAGTCGTGGTTCATTACATACCAGGTTAAAGTAGCACCGATAGTAACTCCATAACAAGCGTAGATGAAAGCGGCATCAGAAATTCTGGTTTTCTTTAATCCTAAAGCTTTATCTAGTCCGTGAACCGGAAACGGAGTATAAACCTCGTTTATTTTGATTCCTTTATCGTTGAATGCTTTAACGCCGTTCATTAAATCGTCGTCGTCAGCATAAAGTCCGTATACAATTTTAGTGGTGCTCATCTCCTTCTTTTGCTTTATAAGTTTCACCTGAGATTTTCAAAATCGATTTTAATTCTGCCTGTGCAATTACAGGGAATGTTCTTGCATATAATAAGAATAATACAGAGAAGAATCCGATTGTTCCTAAGTATACACCCACATCAATGATCGTTGGCTTAAACATTGTCCATGATCCTGGTAAGTAGTCTCTTGAAAGGTTGATAACGATGATATCAAAACGCTCAAACCACATACCGATGTTGATAATCAATGCAACGATGAATGTCCAGATAATGTTTGTTCTTAGTCTCTTGAACCAGAATGAAGCCGGAATAACAAGGTTACAGATGATTAGTGACCAGAAAGCCCACCAATAAGGACCCACTGCAGCACCTGGAGAAAGATAAGTAAAGTCTTCAAATCTAGATCCAGAATACCATCCGATGAAATATTCAGTAGCATAAGCTACAGTTACCATACCACCTGTTAAAACGATTACGATGTTCATAATTTCAATATGATACATTGTAATATATTCTTCTAAGTGACACACTTTTCTAGCTACCAACAATAATGTTTGTACCATTGCAAATCCTGAGAAGATCGCACCAGCAACGAAGTAAGGAGGGTAGATCGTTGAGTGCCATCCTTTAATTACTGAAGTCGCGAAGTCAAAAGATACGGTAGTGTGTACTGAGAATACAAGTGGAGTTGCCAAACCTGCAAGAACCAAAGAAAGTTCTTCGAATCTTTGCCAGTGTTTTGCCTTACCACCCCAACCGAATGCAAGGAAAGTATAAATCTTTTTTGTCCAAGGAGTTTTAGCTCTATCTCTGATCATTGCAAAGTCAGGGATCAATCCCATGAACCAGAATACAGTTGATACTGAGAAATACGTAGAGATCGCAAATACGTCCCAAAGTAGAGGAGAGTTGAAGTTCCCCCAAAGAGAACCGAATTGGTTTGGTAAAGGGAATACCCAGTATCCAACCCAAACTCTACCCATGTGAATTACAGGGAAGATTGCCGCCTGTACAACCGCAAAGATCGTCATCGCCTCTGCAGATCTGTTTACAGACATTCTCCATCTCTGTCTAAATAATAATAATACTGCTGAGATTAGGGTCCCGGCGTGACCGATACCTACCCACCATACGAAGTTGGTAATATCCCAACCCCAGTTAATAGTTCTGTTAAGCCCCCATGCTCCAATACCTGTTCCGATAGTGTAAGCGATACAGCCGAATCCATAGAGGAATAGAACTAGTGCAGCATATAATGAAATCCACCATAATTTACCTGCTCTTTCTTCGATAGGTCGTGCAATATCTTCTGTGATATCGTGATAAGTTTTGTGACCAATAATTAGAGGTTCCCTTATCGGAGCTTCGTAATGTCCTGACATTTTTTACCTATTTATTATTTAAACTTTATTTTTCTACTCTGTTTCTTACTTTAGTGTGATAGAACACGTTTGGTTTTGTTCCGATCTCCTCTAGTAAATAATATCTTCTGTTAGAGGCATATACCTTTCTAATTTCAGAATCTTTATCATTCATGTCTCCAAATGTCATTGCACCAGTAGAACAAGCTTTAGAACAAGCAGTTTGGAATTCTCCATCCTTCACTTTTCTGCCTTCTTTCTTAGCCTCAAGAATTGTATTCTGAGTCATTTGGATACACATTGAACATTTCTCCATTACCCCTCTAGTTCTTACAACTACATCCGGGTTAAGTACCATTCTTCCTAAATCATTGTTCATGTTGAAGTCGAACTTGTCATTTAGGTTATAAGTAAACCAGTTGAAACGTCTTACTTTGTACGGACAGTTGTTTGCACAATATCTTGTACCGATACATCTATTGTAAGCCATATGGTTTTGACCTTGCTTACCGTGTGAAGTAGCCGCTACCGGACATACTGTTTCACATGGAGCGTGGTTACAGTGCTGACACATTACCGGTTGGAAGATTACATCCGGATTATCAGCAGGATGGTTCAATGCACCTCCTTCTTTGTTGAATGCAGTACCGTATAATTCTGGTACAGCCATTCCGTCTTTTAATCCTTCATATACCTCAACCTTTTGTCTTGAAGAGTAGTAACGGTCAATTCTTAACCAATACATATCTCTAGACATTCTTACTTCCGCTTTACCTACAACAGGAACGTTGTTTTCAGCCTGACAAGCAATGATACATGCTCCACAACCTGTACAAGAGTTCAAGTCGATTGATAAGTTGAAGTGAGGTCCATCTGTATCATCGAATGCGTCCCAAAGGTCAATTTTTCTTGCTGGAAGAGCTCCACTGATGGTGTGGTATTCCAAAGGCTTATTCCATCCTTTGTGCTCATCATCGAATGGTACGTTGATGAATTCAGCTAAAGGAACTTCCTTAGCGATTTCGTAACGACCCATTAATGTATTTTGAAGCTGGATACCTGCAAATTCGTGATCTTCTCCTGTTTTCTCGATTTTAACACCGGAAAGAACAAGGTTAGAACCATCGAATAAAGGATAAGCATTTACCCCTGTATCAGCAGTTGCTCCTGAGTTTTTCTTACCATATCCAAGCGCAAGACCTACTGATCCTTCTGCCTGACCTGGCTGTACGAATACAGGAACGTCTTTTATTGTAACTCCGTTTACCGTAAGGTTTACGATAGAACCATCTAACTGCATTCTCGCGTTAAGATCGTTATCGATAGCAAACTTTTCTGCGTCTTTCGGAGAAATTGTCAGGTAGTTATCCCAAGACATTCTGGTGATTGGGTCAGGTAATTCTTGTAACCAAGGGTTGTTTGCCTGAGTACCATCTCCCATTGAAGTCTTAGTGTATAATACTAATTCTAATTCAGAAGCTTTAAAGTTTCCTAATTCAGCAACAGCCTGAGCAGCATTTCCACCTGCATAAGATAATGTTGTTGAGTTAGTAGAAGCATTGATACCGTTATATAATGCTTTGTTGAAAGAAGTACCACCTAAAAGAGAAGCAGCGCTTGCCTTTAAATAATCGTAGTAGTTATTAGCAGCATTGTTTTTACCATTTTTCCAAACCAATAGAGATTCTTCAATCTGTCTTGATTTGTAGATCTTTTGGATTGTAGGCTGCATTAATGAATATACTCCGGTCTGTGGTTCGATATCTCCCCAAGACTCTAACCAGTTCGCCACTGGAATAACAGCCTTAGCTGCTTTGTACATTTCATTTTTCTTATCAGCAACAGCAATTACATAAGGAACTTTAGATAAAGACTTTTTGAAGTCTTCTCCTTTTGGATGAGCATAGATAGGATCTACGTTGTTTGTAACTAATACTCCAACTTGTCCACCGTTTACCCATCCTAGGAATTCCTGGTATCTTGCACCGTTGAATTCTTTTAGGAAGTTCGCTTTACCTGTGAAAGCTACTGAACCTAATTTTTGGTTGATTAAGTGTGCTAAAACCTGTGCTCCTTTAGAACCATCAGCGAAAACAACAGCTTTGCTTCCTTTTGCTTTCAATTCGTTAGCAATTTCAGTAGCAGTCTTATCAGAAGTACCACCCCCTACGATTGCGTTGTAAACTTCAACTAATGTTTTGTTTACTGCACTTGGCTTTAATCTGTATCTTGAGTCAGCGTTAGCACCAGTTAAAGACATATTAGATTCCACTTGGATGTGTCTCAACATGTTTGCTCCTGGTTTTCTAGCTGCTGCGTAAGATGATTCTAAGCTTGAAGCATTATAATCTCCCAAGAAATCAGCCTGGAAAGAAACTACCAATTCAGAACCTTTAAGGTCATAAACAGGTAATGCTCTTTGTCCGAATACTTCCTGAGCAGCATCTAATCCTGCAGCATAAGGGAAAGCATCGAAAGTTACTAATTCAGCTGTAGGATATTTAGCTTTGAATTCAGCAAATAATTTTTTGAAAGTTGGTGAAGCAAAAGAGTGTGATAAAACCACAATCTTTTTGCCTGACGCTTTAGCTTCTTCCAAACCTTTGATAACGAAACTGTCTACTTTATCGAAAGTTTCATCTTTACCGTCTAGTTTAGGCTGCTTTACTTTATCGTTATCATAAAGAGAAAGTACACTTGCCTGAGCTCTTGCGTTAGTTTTACCTAAATCACCACCAGCCGGGTTTGGTTCAATCTTGATTGGTCTACCTTCTCTAGTTTTTACTAAAACACTAGCAAAGTCGAACCCATCAAAATATGTTGAAGCGTAATAGTTAGGGATTCCCGGAATAATATCATGCGGTTTTACCACATAAGGAATCGTTTTGATTACCGGAGCTTCGCAGGCAGCTAAAGTAACTGCTGCAGTAGAGAATCCTAATAATTTAAGGAAATCTCTTCTTGAAGTACTAGATCCGTTTTTCTCAGCATCTCCAAGGAAATCTTCTACCGGAATTTCTTCCTGAAACTCTTTCTGAGCCAGCTTATTATTTAAAGCCGGATCTTTAAGTTCATGAATACTTCTGAATTGTATTTTGTTTGAAGCCATTTATACTTCTAATTTTTTAGTTATTAATAATGACATTTACCACACTCAAGACCTCCAATTGCAGCTACAGTGATCTTACCTCCATCTTGAGGATATTGTTTTTTCAACTTGTCATGTAGATTTTTGAAGTACTCTTTATTATAACCGTTGTTCATATCAACCTCAGTAGTTCTGTGGCACTCGATACACCATCCCATAGTGAAGTCATTAGCCATTTGAACAACATTCATTGTATCAATTTTTCCGTGACAAGCTTTACATACAACATCAATTTTGTTGTTAGGATTCTTTTTGTTGAAAGAATTGATGATCGCTTGTTCACCAGCAATTACGTGTTGAGAGTGATTGAAGTAAACGAAGTCCGGCATGTTGTGGATTCTTGTCCATTCAACCGGTTGTGTTTTTCCTGTGTACTGTTGTTTCGCAGGATCCCAACCTGTTGCTGCGTAGATCTTCTGGATTTCTCCATCATAGAATGCCTTATCTTTTCCT
The DNA here is from genome assembly GCF_002835665.1 of Chryseobacterium sp. PMSZPI. GTDB lineage: Bacteria > Bacteroidota > Bacteroidia > Flavobacteriales > Weeksellaceae > Chryseobacterium. The sequence goes on along the minus strand of NZ_PIZV01000024.1, from coordinate 41,473 downwards.
GGCTCCATGTAGTGATCTGCATTGTATTCAGAAATTGTTCTGTGACAGTTCATACAAACATTCATAGAAGGAATTTCAGATACTTTTCCGTATTTAGCACTAGAGTGACATAATTGACAGTCAATCTTTTGTTCTCCAGCATGGATTTTGTGAGAGAAGTAGATAGGTTGTTCCGGCTTGTACCCTTTGTAAACCCCGATCCACATTAACCAGTTCCATACTCCGTATGCAGCCAGAATAGCAAGAATTGCTAATAAACCTTTACCAATGAAGTGGAACTTCTCGTACATTTCCTTGAACGAACGAACTCTTGTTTCATTAAGGCCCGCTAATTCTTCAGACTGACCCAGTGTTACCAATTGTCTTAGTTTAACCAAGATCCATACTAGTAAACCTGCGATCGCTAAAAGTGAAATGATTACAATGTTTGTAGTGGTTTTGTCTGCCGGTGCAGCAGTTGCTCCCGCTGTAGCAGTTGCTTTGTCATCTGCCTTTGGTGGCTCAGGAGCCGGAGGATTAGTAGTGAAAGCTAAAATGTCGTCAATATCCTTATCTGTAAGATTCGGAAACTGTAACATCTCAGTCTTATTAAACTTTTCAAAAATCTCATTGGCGTATTTGTCCCCAGAAGCCCTTAAAGCTTTATTGTCTTTGATCCACTTGTGAAGCCAATCTTTGTCTACACCACCTTCTGTCTTTACACGTTCTACAACCCCCTTTAATGGTGGGCCAATCACCTGTTTGTCCAGCGCGTGACATGCAGTACAATTCGCTTTGAAAAGTTTCTCTCCGTTTTTAGGATCGCCGTCTTGCCCGTAAAATGAAGCACTGGTTGATAGCAATAAACCTATTGCGATCAACGTTTTTTTATAATGCTTTCTCCAACTAATCATTTAAATTATCTTATGTTAGTAAATTATTGAACATTCAATCAATTCCGCAAAAATAATATTTTTAACAGAAATTTAACGGCATATCGAAAAGGGAAAATATCATTTACGTTTAATTTGTATTGATTCTAAATAACCTGTTTGGTATAGTTTTTTAATTTGTATAAATTTGCCAAAACAAGTTTAAATGAGAAATTTGATCAAAATATTTTCGATATTATCATTATTTGGTTTTTATAATATTGAAGCACAGCAGGTTGTTAAAAAAGACACGCTTTCGGGAACAGAGCTTGTAATGACTATGGATTCAAAAATCAGTACAGCTTTGGAAGGTATTGAAGGGAAATGTTCCAGAGTTGTTACCAATAATTCTTCCAGAGATTATGGTAATATTGATAGCAATATTTCTACAGGAGGTGTTACAAAACCTACAAAAATCTATGTGCCGAATAGAGAATTAACCAATGCCGAAATTTGTAAGAAAAACCCGAGAATTTTAGGGTATAAAATTCAGATTACAACGGTAAAAAGTAATGAAGAGGCGAATGAGGTGAAGTCTTATTTCAGAAAAAGATTCCCTAATTTGAAAGTAGAAACAGATGCTTCTTTAAGACCAAATTATAAAATTTTAGCAGGAAGTTACTTTACAAAACAGAGTGCTGCAGCTGATGTTTCAAAAATAAGAGAGTATTTTAAATCTGCAGTTGCAGTACAGTACAGAATTTTCTGTGCAGAAGCGAAATAAAGATCAATTTTAAAATATAATAGAAAAGCTGAGAAATTTCTCAGCTTTTTTTATTGATAGTAAGTTTCCAAAAACCAGAAAAATTCTGACATTCTATACCAATTGTTTCCTAATAGATATACTAATAAAATGCCAACGATTACTGTTAAAAATGATATTGTTTTGGGTGATAATCTATAGGCGTAGAATAGCCAACCAATGAGTAAAGGGTATACAAAAATAAAATGCCCGCCATAAATGTACGACGTATGAAGGCCAAACCTCATTACACAATGAATGATAATATCAATGAAAAATGAAATCATGATAATCTGGACCCATTTATTTTTAAAGTTTTTGTAATAACTCCAGCTTATCAGGATCAATATAACGGCTACGGAAATATATGAGAAAGTTGATGAATACAAATCCATATAAAGACCTTTAAAATTAAAACCTTTCATATTGTGCTTATCGCTTATGATAAAGCTTGGGAATAAAATATTGCCCCCGAAAAAGAAAGAAAGAATCATATCCCATGTTGGCATGGATTCTACATTCGAGAATTTTTCATATTGTTGATTTGTTTTAGAAAAGATCGTTTGGTATTTAAAATCAATTCTGTTCAGGTAAAGCAAAATATAACATATTGTTGCAATGAGGACTCTTAGAATTGCATTTCCAAATTTTTTCCAATTTCTAAAAAGATTTTTTTCAAAAAGAAGGGGAATAAAAACCTTCACATAATTAGTAATCGTTAATCCACCAATAGTAATACCGGCAAGAGATAATGCTAACGCAGGTGTTTTTTCTTCTTTTTTTAATTTTATTGCTGCATAATGGTTGTATAAACTAAGAAGAAATAAACTATAGGTAAAGTTTTCCGGCGTAAATGATAGAATGATATTCGTTGAAAAAATACCAAAGAATAATACAATTAAAAAGTTTATGGCTAGAGGAAGTCTTATGATGTTTTTTAAATATTTAAAGATTTGCAAAACATTCAACGTAATAATAATATTGCTGAGCCAGGCTAATGTCAATCTGAAATTAACATCCATCTTTCCTCCTGAAATAAATAATGAGAACTCTCGTACCCAGTTAAAGAAATAATAGGATAGGGGGTGTCTTTCAAAACTTCCACCCGTCATAAGAATGGATTTATTATCAAAGCTGAAATAAGCATCCCAGGGAATTCTGCTATCGAAAATTATTCTATAATGTATGGCAATGTAAGATCCCAAAATTCCGTAGCAAGTAAGGAAAAATATAAAAACGGCCAGCTCAATATATGTTGAAGGAAAAACCAGTCTTAAAAAATTGATGAATTTTGTTTTGATAAAAGACACGTGTCAAAATTTTTGCAAAAGTAAAATAAAAAACCACCAAATTGGTGGTTTTAAAAATATTGTATCAATGTTCTTATTTTTTGATGAGTTTTTCTGTTGTAGAAGATCCATCGGAGAACTCTACTTTCATTAAATAAGTTCCTTTTGGTAAAGACGAAATATCTGCTCTTTCAGATTCTGTTTGGGTGATGATTTTTCCTGAAAGGTCAAAGATTGAAGCTGTTCTGATTTTTTTATCCGTTTTAATATTGATTTCTCCGTTTGTAGGATTAGGATAAATAGATATACCGGAATGTTTAAGTGTTGCGTTTTCGGTTGTAGCAAGGTTTAGTGTCGACTTATACATTCCTCCAACCGTTGCTGAAGTATTAAAGCCTCCCGAATAACAGGTGCTGGCATCGGAGCATCTTACTCCTAAATGTTGTACAGCCGTGTCTAAAGGTGACCATGTAGTTCCATTGTCGCTGCTTTTCCATGAACCGCCGGTGGTTCCATCTGAGCTTACTGCTAATAAAATATTACTTCCTGGAACATAGGTGATATCACTAATTTTATTGCTTGCCGCAATTCCGGTGAATGTTACCTGTGTCCACGTTGTTCCTCCATCAGTTGTCCTGTGAAACTGTAAGCCGGTAGGAGTGGTCCCACTAAAAGTTTTTCTCATGATCATTCCTGTGTTGGCATTGCTCCATGCCATATCGCCATTTACTGAACTTCCCCCAAAATCACTGATGATGGTATTGGTTGCCAATGCGGACCAGGTTTGTCCTTTGTCGGTTGTTTTGAAAATTCGTCCTTTCCCTGTATAGAAAAAGAAGTTATTGCCAACAGCGTAATATCCTCCGTTGTATCCGTATTCATTAGCTAAAGGGTCCGGCATACTGGCCGCAGGAACTCTTGTCCAAGTTGTTCCACCGTTAGCGGTTGTGTATACCTCAAATTCCCCACCTTCAGGATCTCCGCCCATAATACCGTTATTGGCGTCAAAAAAATGAACGTAATTGGTCCAGGATTCCCCGGGAGTAGTTAGCATTTGTTGAGGAACCCAGGTTGCGCCACCGTCACTGGTTTTCCAGACTCCTCCCATTCCATCAACATCGTCAAATGCTGCTACCCACGCAGTTGTGGCGCTTACACCTGAGATATTAGTGATTCTTAAAGCGGGATTGCCGATATTGATTGTTCCTGCTGTCCATGTTGTCCCTCCGTTAGATGTTTTGGTAAATTCCTGTACATTGGTTGTGGCTCCTGATCCATTGTAGGCAAAAGCCCAAACGGTATTTGCGTCATATACTTCCAATCCGCTGATCCCTCTTGAGGATGTTGCGAATCCTGAATTTTGTGTACCCCAATACTGAGAAAAAGCAGAAGAGCTGATCAGTAAAGCAGTAATAGATAATAGAATTTTTTTCATGTTAATAATTTTCACTAAAATTAGTAAAAATATTAATACTATGATGTTAATTCAATAAAACAGTGAAAAATGTGGTATTTCGTTAAGAGCTGCAGGAAAGTGTAGAACATCCGGTAATGTCGTTGTAATCGGACGGACGTGTAACAGAAAACTCAGGATAAAGTTCCTTGTAAGGATTTTCTAAAGCTAATGTTAGCTTTTTTAATATGTCCGTAGTCCCATTATTGATTTCCTCAATGCATTCATAGAGTAAATAATTTCTAAGGATAAATTTTGGGTTTGTTTCGCCCATCATTGTGAGAGCCTCATCTTGTGAAATGTTATTTAAATTTAATCTCAACAGGTAAGCCTTAACAAAGTTTTCAAGTTTTTTTTGTTTTTCCTCATTCAGTGGAATGTAGGAGATATCTTTAAAATGTAATTGAATATTGGTTTCAAAAGATAATTTCTCTAATCGATTGAAGAATAGAGTGTAATCTAATTGTAACTCTTGCATTAATGCTTGCCAATTGATGAAAAATTCTTCGTCGTCTTTTTGTAGTGTGTCAAATCCAAATTTTCTACAAAGCATGCGATCATGTTTTTCCCAGAAATAAGTCCCATATTGATTGAGTGCGTCCTCTAAAAATTTTTCATCTTTTATCAATGGATGAAGGGCATTGGCAAGTTGCCATAGATTCCATTGCGAGATCTGGCCTTGTTTTCCAAAAGCATATCTTCTTCCAGGAAGATCGGTGGTGTTAGGAGTAAAATTTAAATCATATTCATCCATCATTGAATAAGGCCCATAATCAATAGTCAACCCCAGAATTGACATGTTGTCCGTATTCATAACACCATGTACGAATCCAACTCTGAACCATTCAACCATTAAATCTGCTGTGCGGTTACAGATGTTTTGGAAAAAGTCTTTATATTTCTGATCACCTGATGAAGTAATTTCCGGAAAATAGTTTTCGATGGCGAAATCAGCAAGTTCTTGTAACGTTTTATATTCTGCCTGGGCAGACATCAATTCAAAATGTCCAAAGCGAAGAAAACTTTCGGCGGTTCTTATGATTACGGCTCCTTTTTCCAGTTGTGGATTCCCATTGTACATCATATCTCGAACGACATCTTCTCCTGTAAGGGTTAAGCTTAAAGCTTTTGTTGTTGGAACTCCTAAATGGTACATTGCTTCACTCATCAGGTATTCCCGAACTGAAGACCTTAAAACAGCTCTTCCGTCTGCATGTCTTGAATAGGGAGTAGCACCTGCTCCTTTCCATTGGATTTCAGTTTTCTTACCCGAATTATTGATGATTTCTCCTGCAAGAATGGCTCTCCCGTCTCCAAGTTGCCCAGCCCAATTGCCAAACTGATGCCCTGCGTAAGCTGTTGCATAGCTTTGAATGTTTTCAGGAAGGTCATTGCCAGCTAAAAAGCTTAGATCTTGCTCCTCGAATTTTCCTAATCCTATCTCTTCTGAAAGTGTTTCGTTAAAAGCAATGAGCTGTGGCGCATCGAACCCGGCAGGTTTGATGGTGGCAAATAAAACTTTTGGAGTGTTTCTCTGCATAGGATTGTTGGAAAAATCTCCGGGAAATTTCTTGATAAATGGTTGGCTGATGCTTTCAATATTCATACATCAAAGGTATTAATTATAAAAGAAAAGACCCTCCAAATTATTGAAAGGTCTTATATATTTCTAAAAGAGAATTTATTTATTGAAATCTACTTCATCGTTGGAGTGAAGATTTTCATTAATGTTTTCTTCTTTCTTTTCTACGTGTTTTTTAGGGGCAGAAGGTTCTGCCGGTCTAGGGTTTTTAATCTCATCAATGGTTTGGAGACTTCCGTCGTCACCATATCCTCCGCTTAAACCTTTAAGATTAGAACACCCGTCTTTCCAGTCAGAAGGTTTGGTAAACTTGTCATCCGGAGTTACTCCTAAAGTTTTATCGGCCCAAACTTTTTTCATAAAGATCGCCCAAATTGGTAATGCCATTTTAGCACCCTGACCTTCTCCCGTTCCAAAGAAGTGGGTTGCTCTGTCTTCCCATCCAACCCATGCTCCGGTTGCCAGTTTAGGAGTGATTCCCATAAACCAACCGTCTGAGTTATTCTGTGTTGTACCTGTTTTAGCAGCAATTTCGACTCCTTTTGAGATTCCTCTTCTTCCCAATTCTCCTGAAGCGGTACCATATTGCGCAACACCCTTCATTAATTCGATCATGGTGTATGCATATAATGGATTCATTACTTCTTTAGGTTCTACATTTACCTCTTTGATTACTCTTGCATTGGCGTCTTCAATTCTCCAGATCATTTCCGGTTTGTTATAGTTACCATAGTTTGCAAAAGTACTGTAAGCTCCTAGCATCTCGTAAATGGTAATGTCTGATGAACCTAGTGCAATAGTATTATTTCTTGGAATATCTTCTGTTACTCCCAAATCTCTTGCTGTCTGAATAACGGCATCTACACCTGTCATTTCAATAAGTCTGGCTGCAATCGGGTTTTGAGAGTGTGCTAATCCGTCTTTTAAAGTAAGCATTCCGCCTCTTCCCGGTACATGCCATCCGTTATGGTCATAAGTTCCGTTAGACACTGCTGAACAAGGAGTCATTCCTAGCTTCATAATTGCCGTTGCATATACAAAAGGTTTGAAGGTAGATCCTACCTGTCTTTTACCTTGTTTAATATGGTCATATTGGAAGTGTTGCCAATCGATACCACCTACCCAAGCTTTAATTTCTCCGGTTCCCGGAACCATTGACATTAAGCCTGCCTGAGCAATTTGTTTGTGATACCTGATGGAATCCCAAGGAGACATTTCAACCTCTTCTTCTCCTGCCCATGTAAATCTGGAAGTTTTAATAGGTTTTTTGAACTCCATCATAATGGAATCTTCAGGCATACCATCGGCTTTTAAAAGCTTATATCGCCCGGTTCTTTTCATAGCCTGAACCATTACATCGTTGATTTGTTTATCTGTCAGATAGTAGAAAGGTCTGTTTTTTCTTCCTCTTTGTTCAGCATCAAATCTCTTTTGAAGATCAGTTAAGTGTTCCTTGATCGCTTCTTCTGCATATTTTTGCATTTTAGAATCAAGGGTTACATATATTTTTAAACCATCTTTGTAAAGGTTAAGTTTCTTCCCGGTTTCCTTTTCGTTAGCCTCAAGATACTTGTCAATTTCTTTTCTTAAATAGAACTTGTAATACGCAGAATATCCGTCGGTAATACTCTTGATAGGGTGGAAGTCTACTGTGATAGGAGTGTTGGCTGCTTTTTCATACGTTGCAGCATCAATATATCCTGTTTTTTGCATTTGATCCAATACAACATTTCTTCTTTCCTTTGCTTTTTCAGGATATCTGTAAGGGTTGTTTTTTCTTGGATTTTCCAGCATAGCAACAAAAGTAGCGGCTTCAGGTAACGTAAGTTCTGAAGTTTTCTTATTAAAATATACTCTTGAAGCCATTTCAATACCATTGGCATTGAAAAGGAAGTCAAATTTATTGAAGTAAAGAGTGATAATCTCTTCTTTTGTATATCTTTTTTCAAGACTTACGGCAACAACCCATTCTTTTAATTTCTGGAAAGCTCTTTCAAATTTATTCTGAGAAGCTGTTCCTGTGAAAAGAAGTTTAGCAAGCTGTTGGGTAATCGTGGAACCTCCTCCACGTCCTCCTCCGTATGCAACGGCTCTGGCGATAGAGTATAGGTCGATCCCCGAGTGTTCTTTAAAACGCTCATCTTCTTTAGCCTGAAGTGCATAAATAAGATAAGGCGGGAGATCTTTATAAACAATAGGCTGAGTTTTTTCTTTTTCAAACTTACCTAAAGTAACACCATCTGAAGAGATGATTTCAGAAGCGACAAAGATGTCCGGATTTTCAAGTTCTTTTACATCCGGCATTTCCCCAAGGAAACCTTGAGAAACCGCAAAGAAAAGTCCTGAAATTCCTAAAACTACCGCAATGAGTCCAATCCAAATAAATGAAACCCATTTTTTCCAAGAGGTGTCTTTCTTTTTTTTGGGAGGCAGAGGAAAAGTTTTCCCCTTGCTTCCTGCATTTTTTTTGTTTTCTTCCATTTATGGTTACGGTTTAGCCGTTTCTATTTTTATTCCAACATCCTCAATTCCTGGAAGGTTATCGTTTCTCATTGCCTGAGTCAGGCCGATCTCATATTTTCCCTTTCCCGGAAATTTATAATTTATTTTATACTGAAACAATGTTTCTTTTGTGTCACCAAAGCCTGTGCCAAGCCATTCTCCGTTGGGTTTTGCCAAAATATAATTCAAAGTATCTGTTTCCTTTTTCTTATTCTGGAGATTGGTGAAGTTCACAATAAACCTTATATTACTATAAGGATAATTGTTGTTGTTTCTTACGACAAATATAATATTTTTAGGATTTTGCGGATCTGAAATTTCAAGATTAAATTTTTGTTCACTTTTCTTATTCCATTTGTTATCAACGGAATTCATTATAACATCTTCTCCAGGAGAAGAGTTACAGCTCAAGAAAAGGATAAGGGTAAATAATCCTAAAATTTTACGCATTTTTATCTTTTTTTGGAGGATATTTCTTTTTAAATTTTTTCTTATTCGGGTTGCTTTGTAGTTTTTTCTCGGCATCCGAATTAGCCTCTACTTTTTCCACAGGTCCTTTCTGTTGTGGTTGTGGTTTTTGTTGTTTAGGCTGGTTTCCGGAATGAGTATTTTGGTTTTCAGACTTTTCGGAACGTTCCGGTCTTTCTTGTCTTTCCGGTCTGTTTCTTTTTTGTCCTTGCCCTTGCCCTTGTTGATTGTTATTCTGCTTATTCTGATTCTGGTTGTTCCTGTTTCTGTTTCCTCTGTTTTTCTTTTCAAAACGGTCCACATTATTCTCCTGAATCAGGTCAATGCTATGTGTTGAAGTTTCAGGTTGTTTCAGATCTTCTAAAGGAAGTGTTTTTTCACCTCTTTTGTTTTTTGAAATCAATTTTTTAACCAGGTCAATATCAAAATCATACCAAGCAATAGAGTTCTCTACGTAGGCAAACCACATTTTCTTTTTGAAGACATCTATTTTAATACAGAATGCTTTTCCTTTTTCTGTTTCCAAAGTTGTTGAAGAAGAAGGAAAGTCGCTTAATGCATCCAGGTAGCTGTCCAATTCATAATTAAGACAACACTTAAGCTTACCGCACTGGCCTGCCAGTTTTTGAGGATTGATACTTAGTTGTTGATATCTTGCTACATTCGTATTTACAGACCTGAAGTCTGTAAGCCATGTAGAACAGCAAAGCTCACGTCCGCAAGATCCGATTCCGCCTACTTTTGCAGCTTCTTGTCTGAAACCGATTTGCTTCATATCGATTTTAGTCCTGAAGGCTCCTGCGTAATCCTTAATCAACTGTCTGAAATCTACACGATTATCGGCAGTATAATAAAACGTGATTTTTGATGCGTCGCCTTGGTATTCAACGTCGGTGACTTTCATTTCAAGGCCGATTCGTTGGGCAATTTTTCTTGCCTCAAGCTTTACGCCGTCTTCTTTTTTTCTTGCTTCCTGCCATACCTCAAGATCCTTTTGGTTGGCCTGTCTATATATTTTGAGTGCCGATTCTTCAGAAAACTTTTTCTTTTTCATCTGAATCTTTACTAATTCTCCCGTAAGGCTTACTACGCCTACATCGTGTCCCGGGCTTGATTCTACTGTGATTACACTACCTATGTGTAAAGGAATGTTATTTACATTCTTATAAAACGATTTTCTGTCATTTTTAAATCTAACTTCTACAAAATCACACCTGTTTGGTGTTGGATTGTTGATGTTAGAAAGCCAGTCAAAAACACTTAATTTATAACTATTCCCGCAGGTATTTACATTTTCACAGCCATTTGCGGTTTTTTTAGGACCACAAGAATGTGCAGAATCGCCGGATGTTTTGCATCCACAACTCATATTTTATATTTTATAATCTTGCAAATTTATGTATTTTTATCTTTATGCAATTCTAAAATACTTAAATAACCTGAATTCTGAACAAAACATTTATGTATTTTTATTAAAAAAGAATCTCAATATGGAAAGAAGCAGGGTATGAAGAGTCTTAAACACTAATAAATTTTAAATGTTTTTGAAAAGAATAGCCGTTGTCAAAAAATTAACATTTCATTATAGTATTTCTTTTTTTAGTTCTTGAATTTAGGTGTAGTATTGCTTAAATTAAACTATTGTTTAATCTTAAACGGTGAATTATATTACTCTTATCGGTGAATTTAAATGTTTAATAATGATACTTTTGTAATTTATTTTTCTCAAAGTATTATTTTAAACATAATTTTCTTTTAATTTATTGTTTAAAATATTGGCAAATATTAACACACGTATTCAAAATAATTCTATATTTGGGTTAATATAATAATAGTCTATGAAAAAAATATTAGTATCAACTGCTTTATTGGCAGGCGTTTTATCTTACGCAGGAGGCTTTAGGGTGTCTTTGCAGGGGGTAAAACAATTGGCCATGGCGCATACTAGTGCTCATGCCGAAGACGCGAGTGTGACATTTTTTAACCCGGCGGGTATGTCATTTATCCCTTCCAAACTGAGTGTAGTGGCAGGAGGGTTTGGTGCAAGTAATAAAGTTACTTTTCAGAACTTAAATACTTTACAAAGTACGGAAACGGATAACCCACTTGGAACGCCGATTTATGCAGCGATTACTTATAAACCAATGGAAAACCTATCTGTAGGTTTCAGCTTTTCAACACCTTTTGGAAGTACAATAAAATGGCCGGACAACTGGGAAGGAAAGGAAATGGTTCAGAAAATGGAACTGAAAAGTTACTATTTCCAGCCAATGATTTCTGTGAAACTGGCTCCTTGGTTGTCTTTCGGCGCAAGTTATATCTATGCAAGAGGAAAGGTAGACTGGGATAAAGCTGTAACACAATTCGACGGACAAGTTAATATCAATGATAACAAAGCGAGTGGACACGGCTATGGATTTGGTTTCTATTTCAGACCTGATCCGAAATTGGATATCAGTATTGCATATCGTTCAGCAATCGATATGAAAGCTAAGAACGGAACGGCCACATTTAAATTCCCAACTCAATCTCCTTATTCATTGCTAAAATTAAATGCAGCGGGACAGGACGGATTTTCAGCGACTCTTCCACTGGTTGACGAGTATACCATCGGTTTAACTTATAAAGTAACTCCAAAATGGTTGGTATCTGCTGACTTTAACTATCATGGATGGGAAAGATACAGCAAGCTGGTGTTAGATTTTGATAATGCGCCTATCGGGAATCAGGCAGATCCTACTGTTCTTGTGAATCCTAAGAATTTCAGAAACTCCAAAACATTCAGATTGGGAACTCAATATGCATTCTCCAATATGATTTACGGACGTTTAGGAGCTTATTATGATGAAGCACCTTATACGAATGAAAACTTTATTGCGGAGACTCCTTCATTCAATACATACGTCATTACGGGTGGGGTTGGATTTAAGTTGAAGCAATTCGGAATTGATGTTGCCGGAGGATATGCTATGCCTCAATACAGAGATGTAAATAATGCTAACCTTGGATTCTATGGACAAGCGAAAGCGAGAGCGTTCTATTTTGGACTAGGTTTATCTTACAATCCTTTTTAATTGAAAGACTATGAAAAAAATTATAATATCAACTCTTGGAATTGCTGCACTTTTGTTTACAACAAGCTGCAAGAATGATTTTGATACAGATGTGAAAGACATTCCTGTAACGAAAGGAGATGCAGATTTTTCCAAATATATATCTTTAGGAAACTCACTGACTTCCGGATATCGTGATGGAGCCCTGTATAGCAGTGGTCAAAACGAGTCTTATCCAAGCATGATTGCTATGCAGATGAAACTTGCCGGAGGTGGAGATTTTAAACAACCTTTAATACCTAATGATATTGGTGGATTTACCAATCTTCCAGGTTTTCCCGGAAAATTAACACTTCAGATCGTTAAGGGGTCTCCAACTCCTGTTCCAAGTGCTCCGGCGGCAGCATTGGATAATGTAGTTTCTGGTGCACCTTATCAAAATATGGGAGTACCGGGAGCAAAATCTTTTCACTTGGTTGCGCCTGGATATGGTAGTCAGGCTGGCCTTCAAACAGGGACTGCTAATCCTTATTTCGTAAGATTCGCTTCTTCCCCTACAACCAGTGTTTTGGCTGATGCAATGGCTCAAAAAGCTACGTTTTTCTCTCTTTGGATTGGGAATAATGATGTATTATCTTATGCAACTAACGGAGGAACGAATTCTCAGACAGTAGGCGGGGTTACAACATATAGTGTTGCTACAGTTCAGACAGGGAATTTAGATCCTACAAAATATAAATCCAATGATATTTCTGATCCTGCAGTTGTGGCAGGTTCTATTAAAGGAGTTTTGGATGGTCTTAAAAGTGTAGGAACAACAAAAGGGGTTATTGCTAATATTCCTTATGTTACTTCAGTTCCTTTCTTTACAACAGTTCCTTATAATCCTTTGACACCTGAGGCTTTGGGTGCGAATTTAGCAGCTCTTAATGCAGGGTTGTATGGTCCTTTGAAGCAGGCGCTTACAGCTTTTGGTGCAGGAGATAGAATTAATCTTCTTTCTACTACTTCGCCAAATCCTGTTTTAATTAAAGATGTGGCTCTTAAGGATTTATCAGCTCAACTTACTGCAGCTTTAACTCCTTCTTTGGGATTGCCAACTGCAACAGCATTTGGACAAATCTTTGGGCAGGCAAGACAAGCTACGAAAGATGACTTTATTCTTCTTACTACAAGTTCTGTAATTAACAGTACTGTACCTAATGCGCCGGCTCCGGTAAATATTTATGGTATTTCTTATCCATTAGAGAACCAACATGTATTAACAAAAACAGAAGCAGGTTATGTAAAAACAGCTATTGATGCTTATAATGCTTCTATCAAATCACTTGCTGATTCATACGGATTAGCTTTTGTAGATGCAAATTCTAAAATGTTGGAATTGAACGGACAATCAGGTATTTCGTTTGATGGAGTAAAATACACTGCAAAATTTGTAACAGGAGGAGCATTCTCTCTTGATGGTGTTCACCTGACGGGAAGAGGATATGCTGTAGTTGCGAATGAATTTATCAAATCCATTAACGCAAAATACAGATCGACACTTCCACAGGTAAATCCTAATAATTATTCAGGAGTTAAATTCCCATAATAATTGATAAAATAAAAACTTAGAAACCACAAGAGTAATTCTTGTGGTTTTTTTTTAAATTTGCAAAATCTTTTAAAAAGTAAAAATGGCCGATCAGTTAAGTTATCTATTTTGTACAAGAACCAGCAGGGACTTGGCAGAGAAAATTGCCCAGCATTATGGGAAAGAATTAGGGAAAATCAACTTTCAGGAGTTTAGCGACGGGGAATTTGAGCCTGTTTTAGACGAATCTGTAAGAGGGGGAAGAGTTTTCCTAATCGGATCTACGTTCCCACCCGCGGACAATCTTTTGGAACTTCTTTTAATGATTGATGCAGCAAAAAGAGCTTCTGCAAAAAGCATTACTGTAGTAATTCCTTATTTCGGACTTGCAAGACAAGACAGAAAAGACAAGCCAAGAGCGCCAATTGGTGCTAAGCTTGTTGCTAACCTTCTTACTGCAGCAGGAGCAACAAGAGTAATGACCATGGATCTTCACGCAGATCAGATTCAAGGATTCTTCGAAATTCCGGTAGATCATCTTTACGCTTCTACTATTTTCGTAGATTACATCAGATCTTTAAATCTTGAAGACCTTACAATTGCTTCTCCGGATATGGGAGGTGCAAAAAGAGCTAAGAACTATGCGGGCCACTTAGGGGCAGAAGTAGTAATTGCTTATAAAGAAAGAAAAAAGGCAAACGTTGTAGAGGAAATGTTCCTTATCGGAGATGTAACCGGTAAAAATGTAATCCTTATTGATGACATGATTGATACTGCAGGTACACTTTGCAAAGCTGCAGATATCTTAATTGAAAAAGGTGCAAAAACCGTAAGAGCAATGGCTACTCACGGAGTACTTTCAGGAAAGGCTTACGAGAATATTGAGAACTCAAAACTTCTGGAAGTTATTGTAACTGACTCAATTCCTGTTAAAAATAATTTGTCATCTAAAATAAAAGTGCTATCTTGCGCCCCATTATTTGCGGACGTTATGACAATGGTTCATGAGCACAAATCAATCAGTAGCAAATTTGTTATTTAATTGATTTTAAATAGTTTGCAGATTAAATTAAGAACAATTTTTTAAATTTTTTATAAATGAAATCTATTACAATTCAAGGTACAAAAAGAGAAAGCGTGGGCAAAAAGTCTACAAAAGCTTTACGTGATGCTGAATTAGTTCCTTGTGTTGTTTATGGAGGTGAAGCACCTTTAAACTTCTCTGCTGAAGAGAAAGCTTTCAAAGGATTAGTATACACTCCTGAAGCACACACGGTATCTATTGAAGTTGACGGAAAAACAATTCCAGCTGTTCTTCAGGATATTCAGTTTCACCCAATTACTGACAAAATTCTTCACGCAGACTTCTATCAATTAGCTGACGATAAGCCGGTTATCATGGAGGTTCCTGTAAGAATTACTGGACGTTCTAAAGGTGTTGTTGCTGGTGGTGTTTTACGTCAGTCTTTCAGAAAGTTAAAAGTAAAAGCTATTCCGGCTAACTTACCAGACGAAATCGTTGTTGATGTTACTCCATTAAGAATTGGTAACAAACTTTATGTAGGAGGTATCAAAACTGAAGGATATTCTTTCATGCACCCAGACAACGCAGTAGTAGTAGCTGTTAAGATGTCTAGAAATGCAATGAAAGGAGGTGCAGCAGCTATGGATGATGAAGATGAAGAAGAAGTTGCAACTGAAGAAGGAGCAGCTCCAGCAGAAGAAACTGCAGCAGAATAAGAATTGCTTATTTAAACAATATAAGACCTGTCAATTTATTGACAGGTTTTTTTATGGGTGAAAAGAAATTATTAAAAAGCCAATAAAAAGAAATAAGCGAATTTTGCTTTTCTTAGCTTCCTCTACCTTATTAACTTTCTTCGCAATACACCATCGAATTTTTCTATCACCTGACAAGTATCAGTGCCCAATCCAATACTTCCTTTCGAAAAAAAAGCCGTAAATTTGAAGAGTTCTAAATAAGGACGCTTTAATTTAAAAAATAAATAAATGTTTGACATTCAGGAAATAAGAAGCCAGTTTTCTATATTGGACAGAGAAGTGAACGGTAAGCCCCTGGTTTATCTGGATAATGCAGCTACATCTCAAAAGCCAAATTCGGTTTTAGAAGTCTGTCACGCATATTATACTGAGCTTAATGCTAATGTTCATAGAGGAATTCATACTCTAAGCCAATTGGCTACAGAGGAAATGGAGCTTTCCAGAAGAAAGATTCAGAAATTCATCAATGCTGAACATGATTTTGAAGTTATTTTTACAAAAGGAACAACAGAAGGGTTGAACCTTATCTCTTATATTTTAACACAGAAATTAAAGAAAGATGATGAAATCATCATTTCATATCTGGAACACCACTCCAATATTGTTCCTTGGCAATTATTGTGTGAGAGAACAGGTGCGAAGCTCCGTGTTATCCCTATCGATGAGAACGGAATCCTTCAATTAGATTATCTTGATACATTTTTAAATGAAAAAACTAAGGTTGTTTCTGTAAACCAGGTTTCCAATGCTTTGGGAATTGTAAATCCTATTGAAGAAATCATTGCTAAAACAAGAAAAAATACTGATGCTTATATCGTGATAGATGGTGCTCAATCTGCCCCTCATTTCAATATTGATGTTCAGAAGCTGGATTGTGATTTCTTTGTTTTTTCAGGTCATAAAATGTATGCGCCAATGGGAACAGGGATTTTATATGGTAAGAGAGAAATCTTAGAAGCATTGCCACCGTTCCATGGAGGAGGAGAGATGATTGCTACATGTTCTTTTGACGAAACTACTTATGCAGGACTTCCATTTAAATACGAAGCAGGAACACCCAATGTAGGTGGGAATATTGCTCTGGGAGCTGCTGTTGATTTTATGAACAGGGTAGGCCATGAGCACATTCAGAATCATGAAAATGCTTTACTTGAATATGCTCAAAGACAACTTTTAGAGATCGAAGGACTTAAGGTTTATGGTGAAAAAGCGCACAGGACAGGTGTCGTTTCATTTAATCTTGAAGGTGTGGGGATTTCTTCTGACGTGGGAATGATCCTTGATAAAATGGGGATTGCTGTAAGAACGGGACATCATTGTACACAGCCTATTATGAACTTCTTTAATATTGCCGGTACAGTAAGAGCAAGCTTTGCGGTATATAACACCTTTGAAGAAATAGATCTTTTGGTGGAAGGTGTTAAAAAGGCTCAGCGAATGTTGTCATAATAAAAAATTAACCTCTGAATGTTCAGAGGTTTTTTTTATATCTATTTCCAGAATTCCCACCATTTTGGATATACTTTAGCCGGTTTAGGTTTACTTTGGGTGTGGCTTGGAGGATTTCTGAAATGAACTTCGGGATTACTAATGTTTAGTTTATCGAAAATAATTTTGGCATGTTTGTCACCTTGAAGATGTGTTTTGATAAACATTGCTGTCATATTTTTATGACCTTCAGGGAGCTTATCGATATTACTTTCAATAAAATTTAAAATACGTTCTTTCTTTTCTTTGTAGGATACTCCTATTTTTAAATAAAATTGTAATGCATTTGATCCTCGGAATTTACTATTATTAAGGATGATTTCCTCAAGATATTGCATTTGCTCATCTTTATAATGCTGGCCTATCATGATAAGAATAATGTAAAGAAATTCTTCACAAAGGTCTCTGGGATTCATGCCGAACTCAGATTCAAAAAGATAAATGTCGGTCACATCATTCAGATTAGGAATTTTGGATACTTCTTCCATTCTGTCCAAAGCGATAACAATTTCCTCGCTTACAATATTGTTTTTCCTTTTTTGTAAAAAGAATTTTGCACTTTTTAGGATCTGATCATATGCCTCATTGTTTATAGTTTGTCTTTGTGCTTCCGATTGTCTTTTGTATTCTTCAAAATCAAAATCAGTGTTTTCGGTCATTATATTTCGGGTATTAATTTTTATTGATAATGTGGCAATATAACGAAAAGTTTAACACAAAAAAATAATCTATATGGATTGGGCGGGAGGCTGATAAATCTTAAGAAAACAGAAGAATTAAAATCCTCATCAGAACATAAAAGACCGTTGAATATAGAAAAACACCCTTTCAACTATTGAAAGAGTGTTCTGTTTATTTTACTTTGAATTTAAAGTTTTATCTAAATTTTAATCAAGAGATTAAAACTGAGTAGAAGGTTTCCATTCCACAACGGCTCTGATGAATGCTTCTGCATTTTCTACAGGAACGTTAGGTAGGATTCCGTGTCCCAGATTGGCAATGTATCTGTCTTTTCCAAAACGATTGATCATTTCATTAACCATTTTCTTGATCGTTTCAGGTGTTGAATGTAATCTTGCAGGATCAAAGTTTCCTTGTAACGTCATTGTATGGTTGGTTAATGTTCTTGCGAATTCCGGTTTAATGGTCCAGTCAACTCCAAGAGCGGAAGCTTTAGACATTGTCATATCTTCCAGGGCAAACCAACATCCTTTCCCGAATACTACGACATGGGTAAGTGGGCTTAAAGCTTCCACAATTTGATTGATATATTGCCATGAGAATTCCTGATAATCAGCAGGAGAAAGCATTCCTCCCCAGGAATCAAATACCTGTACTGCGGAAACTCCTTTTTCTACTTTTCTTTTTAGATAAGCTATTGTGGTATCAGTGATTTTTTGAAGCAATAAATGGGCAGCTTCAGGTTGTTGGAAGCAGAAAGATTTTGCGATATCAAAGGCCTTACTTCCTTTTCCTTCCACACAGTAGCAAAGGATCGTCCACGGAGAACCGGCAAAGCCGATCAATGGAATCTCATTATCCAGCTTTTGAAGGGTTAGCTCAATGGCGTCAAAAACGTATCCTAAAGTATCATTCACATCCGGAGTTACAATATTCTGAACCTGTTCCATCGTTCTGATTGGTGTGTCCAACCATGGTCCAACGGATTCTTTCATTTTGAAATCAATTCCCATTGCCTGAGGAACTACCAAAATATCGGAAAACAGGATCGCAGCATCCAAAGGAAATCTGCGGATAGGTTGTACTGTAATTTCAGCAGCGAGTTCAGGTGTCTGACATCTTGTAAAGAAATCATATTTGTCTCTTAGAGCAATGAATTCCGGTAGATATCTTCCAGCCTGTCTCATCATCCAGACAGGAGGTCTTTCAACGGTTTCTCCGCGAAGTGCTTTTAAATATAGGTCGTTTTTTATCATAATTTATTTTAAGCTCAAACTACTAACATTGCCATCGTATTGTTTGCTGACAACGAGTATTTTCATAGGCATAACATTGTATGAAGCAGGAGTACTTGCGCTCCATCCGCTCTTAGCATATGAAAGAATTACTGAATTTCCTTTTTTAACAAGACCTTTGATGTTGAATTCAGGATTCAAATTAGCATTGGTTTCTGTTCCGATTAATGCAATAACATAATCTTTAGAAAAGTCAATCATAGTGGGCATGCCATCTTTTCCCATGGTTGCAGCAGCTCCGAAGATTTCTTCAAATTCTTGTTGAGAAACAATTTTCTTTACAGCAACAGCATTGCTCTTATACGTGTTTTTTACAAAATAATTTTTTGCTTCAGTGTAAGGAACTGTAGTAGCTGTCTGATTTCCTGTTTGTGGTGTACAAGAAAAAGTGATTAATAACAATCCTACTAGTAGGGTAACTAAATTTTTCATATTTGTTTGTTTTTTAAAATTTTCACTATTAGACTCAATATTGATGCCAAATTATTGTCTTCGGAAGTAAATATTTCTTGTTGAGTATAGTTTCTTAATTCTCCGGAGGTAGTTTCTCCAATTGAAAAAAGCTTCATGCCTTCCAGGGAATTTCGTTTTGCAAAACTACGAACTCCACTTGGACTAAAAAATACCGCAGCATGATATTTTTCAGGTATTAAAGGATTGATTTCCTCCGTATTATATAAGGTGATTTTCTTGTATTTGATGTTTTGTAAAGGAAGATCGTTGTCCAGAACATTGATAGCAAGATTACCACAGAAGTGGAGGAATTGCTCGTGCTGGCAATTTCCGATGATAAATCTGGATAACATTTCTGCGTTCTTTAGAACTTTAAAAGTTCCGAAACCGTGCTTTCTTAATTCTCTCTTTGTCTTTTCTCCAACACAATAGATCTTATTGTAGTTTTTAGCCGTAAAATCTTCGTTGGGTTTAAAACGATTTTTAAAGAATGAAGCTACTCCATTTACACTAGTGAAAATCAAGGAGTAATTTTTTAACTCAAAAGGATTGATGATAATAGGCTTGGTCTTAATTACCTCAACGCAATCAACCAAAATATCCTCTCCTAATTCTTTGGATAGTATTGCTTGGTCTATATTTTTGGTAAATAAGATTTTCATACCTGTTGAGTTAGAAAATGAAAAAAGTAGTTAAACGGATTTGAAATCTAAATTAAATTAGATCTGGCTTTTGATTTCTGCCATTAATTCTTTCCCCCCGTTCTCAAGAACGACTTTTGCAAACTTTTCTCCAAAGTTTTCTGTTGGATTGTACTCGAAGTTTTCATCTACCGCAATACAGTTTTTACCATCTAAAGAGCAAAGTGCTGCCTTAAAACGGATTTGATCTTCAATGATTTCTGCAAAAGCTCCGATAGGTGCTGTACAACCTCCTTCTAAAGTGCTTAGGAAATTTCTCTCAATTTCTACACAAATTTGAGTTTTCCTGTGGTTGATTTCCTGCAGTATTTTATTAATCTCAGGTTTGTCAGAATGTCCGGCAACAGCGATAACGCCTTGGGAAGGTGCAGAGATCATTAAAGGAAGCATCTCGTAATCGATTTCCATTTTCATTCTTTTGATTCCTGCCAATGATAGAATGGTGGCATCAAAATCTCCATCTTCAAGTTTTTGAAGACGAGTCTGTATATTTCCACGGATATCTGAAAACTCAGCGGTTGGATAGTGTCTTAGCCAAAAGGCTCTTCTTCTCAAACTGCTGGTTGCCAGTTTAAGCTCATGAAATTCTTTATTTCTTGCAGATTCTTTTCTGATCAGAATGTCCTGAGGAAAGTCTCTTTCCAGATAAGCGATCATCTCAATGTTTTGAGGTAATTGAGTCGGAACATCCTTTAAAGAATGTACTGCAATATCGATTTCATCATTTAATAACGCAACATCAAGGTCTCTTGTGAAAACCCCTGTGATTCCTAAAGAGTATAACGGTTGATTAAGATTCTTATCGCCAGAAGAAACGATAGGAACTATTTCCGTTAAATAATTATTATTCTGTAGGTGCCTCGCAACCTCTCTGGCTTGCCAAAGTGCAAGTGCGGAATTTCTGGTTCCGATTCTAATGCTTTTCATTGAATTCGTTGTTTGGTTGTTCAACTAATATTTCGTGCATTAATTTACTAATTTCTTCGGCTTTTAAAGGATTATCGATGATATATTTTGCAAATCGGTTGGTAATCTTCTGGATCATCTTATCAGAAAGTTCCATGTCCGTGATGTCTATATATTTATTTTTTTTGTAAAAATTATGCATTTCGTTGCGTTCCATATTTTTTAAAACGGCTTTGAAATGATGAATATTGGGTGCCAGTTTTCTTTTTTTCTCCCATTCAATAAAATCTTTCATCAGCTCTTTGATGATTTTTTCAGCTTTAGGAATTTCTCTTTCTCTTTGTTGAATCGTTTCCTGAATTTGTTTTGAAAGCTCATCAACGTCAATCAAGGTAACGTTTTCATTTTCGATAACGTTTTTTTCAACATTATGAGGAATGGAAAGATCAATGACTAAAGTTTCTTTCCCATTTGGGAAATGAGATTGATTTATAATAGGATGCTTAGCCCCGGTTGCTACAATAAGAATGTCCGTATTTTTTAATTCCTGGTCAAAATCAGAATAATCAACATGAGGAATATTATATTTTTGAGAGATCTTTTCAGCTTTCTCCTGGGTTCTATTGGCAATTTTAATTTTGGGCTGGTAAACGTGCTTTACCAGATTTTCAACGGTATTTTGTCCGATTTCACCAACACCCAAAAGAAGGATGTTTTTTTCATTGATTCTTTTCTGGCTGTTTAAGATGTAATGCACAGCTGCATAAGAAACAGAAGCGGCACCATTGGAAATCCCTGTTTCATTCTTTATCCTTTTTGAGATCTGAATGGCAGCATTGATTGCTCTTTCCAAATAAGGATTCGAATTCTGTCTTTCTTTTTTGAAGCGATTGTATGCTTTTTTGATTTGGCCGATGATTTCAAAATCACCAATAATTTGGCTTTCAAGACCGGCAGCAACTCTGAATAGGTGAATTAACGCCTCTTCTTTGGTGAGAATATTCGCAAATTGAAGAAAATCGGTAATGTTTACTCCGATTGTTTTACAATATTCTTCGGCAACTAAAAGGTAATTAGGTGAAGTGGTATAGATTTCGGTCCTGTTACACGTGGAAACCACGAACGCATCCCCAAGATCTTCTTGATGGACCCGGGAAACAAAATTTTTGATGTTTTCATCAAAAAAAGCAAACTTTCCTCTCGTTTCAACATCGGCCTTCTCAAAGCTGATGGAAAGCACAGCAAAATTCGATGTTTGATGGATGTTGGAATACTGTAACATAAGCAGTCGCAAATTTACGCTTTTTTTAATTAATCATCCTCTGATAGTGTATATGATAATTATCGTAAAAAACTATAGAATAGTTCAGATTGGGTTTGGCTAATAAAGACAGGATTGGCAAGTGGTGAAAGAGAAATGCGACAAATTAAGAAAGAACAAATTCTTTTTTCTACTTTCTTTGTCGTTTTACCCTTTCACGATTTAGTGATTTTGTTCTTTTAACACCCCATTAATTTTGGTTGAAATCAAACTCTGTAATTGTCTAAACAGAAAGTTAATAAAGAATTATAAATTTTAACCAAATTTTAACCAAATTATGTTGTTTTGAAATTTCTTTAGTATTGTTAAATTTATATCTTTGTAAACTTAAAATCAGAAGAGAAATATGAGTTTATTTGATATGTTTACGCAAGAAATTGCGATAGACCTGGGAACTGCGAATACCCTTATCATCCATAATAATAAAATTGTTATAGATCAACCGTCAATTGTAGCAATTGAACGTTCTTCGGGTAAACCGATTGCTGTCGGTGAACAGGCTAAGCATATGCAAGGTAAAACTCACGAGGATATCAAAACGATTCGTCCATTGAAAGATGGGGTTATCGCAGATTTCCATGCTTCTGAACATATGATCAAAGAATTTATCAAAAAAATCCCCGGGATTAAAGGTAAGTTCATACAGCCTGCATTAAGAATTGTAATCTGTATTCCTTCTGGTATTACTGAAGTTGAAAAAAGAGCGGTAAGAGACTCTGCTCAAAAAGTAAATGCAAAAGAAGTAAGGTTGATTTACGAACCAATGGCTGCTGCAATTGGAGTAGGGATTGACGTTCAGAAGCCTGAAGGAAATATGATCATCGATATAGGTGGAGGTACTACAGAAATTGCCGTAGTAGCTTTGGGTGGTATCGTATGTGATAAATCTGTGAAAATTGCAGGTGACGTATTTACAAACGATATTGCTTATTACTTAAGAACTCATCATAACCTTTATATTGGAGAAAGAACTGCTGAAAGAATTAAAATTGAGGTAGGTTCTGCAGTAGAAGACCTTGATGTAGATATTGAAGATATTCCTGTACAAGGTAGAGATCTTATCACAGGTAAGCCTAAAGAAATTATGGTTGGTTATAAAGAGATTGCCCGTGCATTGGATAAATCTATTATCAGAATTGAAGATGCTGTAATGGAGACTCTTTCTCTTACTCCACCGGAATTGGCTGCTGATATCTATAAAACAGGTATTTATCTTGCCGGAGGAGGTGCGTTACTAAGAGGTCTTGCGGATAGAATTCACAAAAAGACAGGTCTCCCTGTATTTGTAGCTGAAGATCCGTTGAGAGCTGTTGTTCGTGGAACAGGTATTGCTCTTAAGAATATGGATAAATTCAATTTCTTAATTAAATAATTTTAACTTTTTACGACTATATATCTGAATGGGATTTTTGCTGAGATTATTTTCGAAGAACACTCTTTTCGTCTTCTTTATATTCCTGCAAATTATTGCTCTGGTTCTGATATTCTCTAGAAATGCCATGCAGAGATCCTGGATTGCGGGGCAAACAGCTGCGTTTAATTCCTGGGTTTCCGGATATATTGACGAAGGGGTTTCTTATCTGAAGCTTAAACAGATCAATGAAGACCTTGTAGCTCAAAATAAGGCTCTTATGACCGAACTTTATGGAAAGGATGTGAAAAAGCCTGTTTTCAAAAAAGTTCATGATACCATTGGTGGTGGGCAAATCTATACTTTTGTTGATGGAGAAATTGTTTTTAACAGCATCAATAGAAGAAATAACTATTTTACCATCAATCGTGGTCGTAGAGATGGGGTATTCCCACAAATGGGTGTGATGGCACCAAGAGGTATTGCAGGTATTGTTATTAACTCTACGGATAGCTATGCATTAGTTCAATCCGTATTAAGTGTAAATAAAATCAGAATTAATGCCGCACTGAAAAACTCGGGGTACTTTGGAACGTTAACATGGAATGGAGATAATTCCAGGGTAATGCACCTTGCAGATATCCCAAAATATGTAGCGTTGAAAATTGGAGATAGTGTCGTAACAGACGGTAAATCTGCTATTTTCCCTAAAGGGTTAATGATTGGTACTATTGCAGGATATTCTGTAGATAATAAAACCGGTTTCTGGGATATCTCAGTAGAATTGAGTGAAAAAATGGGTTCGTTGAATAAAGTATACGTAGTGAAGAATCTTAAAAAGGCAGAAGTGCAAAAGATTCAGGATACTATGCAGGCTGTAATAAAAAAAGAAAATGATTAGCAGAACTTTATTTACCGATATATTGATCATGATTTTTCTTGTCGCTTTACAAATATTTGTATTGAACAGGATTACGATATTTGGGAAATATACTCCGGTATTATATCCTGTCTTCGTCATGTTCTATCCTTTTTTCAGAAATAAATTTCAGTTTTTAGCCTTGAGCTTTTTAATCGGATTATCCATTGATGGATTCCTGTATTCATGGGGAATCAATGCATTTGCAACAACGTTGATTGCTTATTTCAGGACGTTGATATTCAGGACTTCCACGGATACCTCTACCGATTTTTTCTCTTTTCAGTCCTTACAATGGGCGCAATTTTTGCTGTTTTTATTTTCAAGTATCTTTCTGCATCAGCTTTTAGTACAATATATAGAGTTCTTTAAGTTTAGCAGATTTTTTGAAATATTATTTAATGTGTTGGTGACGAGTGTAATTTCATTTATCTTTATAGTCATTTACGCATTAATATTTAAAATCAAACAAAAAGTTTGAACACACGTTATTTAAAAATCTTTTCCGTACTTGTTGTAATCGCCCTTATTTTTGTGGCGAGACTTGCGTATTTGCAATTATTTACAGATCGTTATGCATTAAATGCAGCCAATACTTCTATTAAAACCGAATACATTATTCCACAGCGTGGAGTTATTTTTGATAGAAATGGAAAGATTATGGTGGGAAATCAGCCTGCTTATGAGATCTCTTTTACGCAAGCTTTGATGAAGCCTGATTTTGATACATTAGGATTCTGTAGTCTGATGAAAATCAGTAAGTCCGATTTTATCAACAAAATTAATATCATTAAAAAAGAGAAATATTATTCTAAGCTGACTCCGATGACTTTTTTGAAAGATCTCAGCAGAGAAGATATTGCCAGAGTACAGGAGATTATTTTTAAATATCCTGCATTTAACATTGTTCAGCGTCCTCAACGTCAGTATGAAGTTTCCACTTCAGGAAACCTTTTAGGATATACCAATGAAGTAAATGATGCTGAAATTAAAAGAGATTCCACATATTACCTGCCAGGTGATTTCATTGGTAAAAAAGGAGTTGAAAAATCTTATGAAAAAGAACTTCGTGGGGTAAAAGGAGTGAAATATATTCAAAAAGACATCAAGCTTCGAAATATCGGATCCTATAAAAATGGAACATTAGATAAAGACGTTATTACAGGTAAAGATATTACGCTGACCATTGATTATGATCTCCAAAGAATGGCAGAAGAAATGTTGGTAAATAAACATGGAGCGATTGTAGCCATTGATCCTAATAATGGAGAGATTTTAACATTAGCCTCAGGTCCGGATATTGATCCTAATTTATTTACGGGGCCTACCAAATCAAAGAATATCTACAACTTGAATAAAGATACGATCTATGAAAACAAACCAATGTTTGATAGATCTGTTCAGGCTGCCTACCCTCCGGGCTCTACCTTTAAGTTGCTGACTGCTTTGGCAGGAATGCAGATGGGGGTAATGGATGATAAAACAATTTTCCCTTGTGGAGGTGGTTTCTATTACAAAGGCTTAAGAATCAAAGGTCACGGTGGTGCCGATCCTTTGATTCCATCTATCCAGATTTCCAGTAACTGTTACTTCTCTCACGCTTACCTTGCTATTATGAACAAATATCCGGGAGATCCATCCAGGGGTGTTGATGAATGGAAGAAAATAATGAACAGTTTCGGAGTTGGAGAGTTTTTAAATAACGACTTAGCTTCGGGAGCCAAAGGAAGAATTCCAAGTGGAGAATTTTATGAAAAAAGACAGAAAGCACTAAATAAATATAGCGGTAAAAAAGACTTTAAAAATTGGGATCCTTTAGCAACGGGTGCCGTTTTTAATGGAATGGGGCAGGGGGATATTATGATTACTCCTTTACAGATTGCTAATTATGTAGCTGCTATTGCTAATAAAGGTTGGTTCTATACTCCGCATATCGTTAAATCGATTGATGGTAAACCTAATCCTGATCCAAGATTTAAAGTAAAACATAAAACACTTGTAGATCCTAAATATTTTGAGCCTGTATTGAAAGGTATGGAGGCTGTGGTATTGAGAGGGACGGCAAGAAGTTTAAAATCAAATGATTTTACTCAATTAGCAAAAACCGGTACGGCACAGGTACCACAAGGAAAGGATAACTCGATTTTCGTGTTGATCGCTCCGGCAGATAAGCCTAAAATTGTAGTTGCAGCAGTAATGGAACATGCGGGATTTGGAGCTACATGGGCAGGTCCGGCGTGTACGGTAATTGCGGAAAAATATATTACAGGTGATCTGAAAAGAGAAAATCTTTATAAGAAAATGACCAGCGCAAGCTTCATGCCTGAATATAAAAGACAATGGGTTGTTGACCTAAAGCGTAAAGGTTTGTATGTAGACCCTAAAGCGGATTCAATTAAACGTAAAAAAATACAGGATAGTCTGGAGTTTGTTAAACAACAGAAAGCTAAACTGAAACAAAAAATAGAAGAAGAAACTAAAAACGCTAAACCTGCAAAACAATGAAATGGACGGAAGGAATAGATAAATTAGGCCTTGGGCTGTATTTCCTGCTTTGCATTTTTGCGATTGCAAATATTTACAGTGTTGACCAAAAACTAGGAGAGAAACAGTTTGTATTTTTCTGTATTTCTTTAGTGGTAGGATTAGTGATCTTTGTCGGAAGAAGTAAGTTCTTTGAAAATATGGCAGGTATCATTTATATTGGTGGTGTTTTGCTATTGATAGGGCTTTTTCCCTTTGGTAAGGAGATTCTTGGCCAGAAGAACTGGTATAAATTCGGGAGTTTTACGATGCAACCTGTAGAGTTTGCTAAAATAGGGACCGCCCTGATGCTTGCCAATTATGTTTCCGGTCCTGATTTTAATCTTAAAAACAGGAAGTCTCTTCTGACTGCTTTGGCGATTATCGGTATTCCTGCCGTTGTGGTACTCGCGATCCCTGATGTGGGGTCTATGCTTGTATTTATTGCCTTTTTTATTGCTTTATATAGAGAAGGGCTGAGTGGTTTCCTGTTTGGGCTAGGTTTTATTTTTGCAGCAGTGTTCCTTATTTCTTTGGCTATTCCTCCTGTATATGTTGCCGCAGCAGTTGTATTGATTGCAGGAGTGCTTATTGCTATGAATTATCATAGGATGTCCTGGGATGTGATTACCATCTCCGGTATTGCGGGCTCTATTCTTTTATTATGTGGATTGGCATTCGGTTCTCCTTATATTTTAGAAAAGCTGCCTAAACACCAAAGAGAAAGAATTGAGGTGCTTTACAAAGGTGAAAAAGCTTTTAGAGATACATCAGGATATAACCTATTATATTCTAAAACTGCCATCGGATCGGGAGGAATCTGGGGGAAAGGATATCGTGAAGGTTCCGTTACCCAGGGTAAATTTGTTCCTGAACAGCAAACGGATTATATTTTCTGTGCTGTAGGTGAAGAATGGGGATTTGTTGGAAGTGCACTTTTGGTACTTTGTTATATGGTCTATATCGGGCGGATTTATTATTTGGCAGAGAAGCAAAAATCTACATTTAATCGTGTATTCGGTTATTGTTTTGCATCGATTCTGCTGATGCACTTTTCGATCAATTTAGGGATGGTGATGGGACTTTTCCCTACAGTAGGTATTCCTTTACCATACTTTAGCTATGGAGGAAGTTCTCTATTGGCGTTCTCTATGATGACTTTTATTTTCTTTAAACTTAATTATTCAGATAAAAATAGCTTAGTATAACCATTTACAAAAGCTAATATATCTATTCAACCTGTGGAAATTAAAATGGTTTCCATCAATAATTATTTCTATGAAAGAAGCTTATATTTCAGATCAAAATTTTGAAAATACAGATTTTGTGAAATTCCCATTGGAGAAAGGGGAGTATGAGAGTTGTACTTTCAGAAACTGCAATTTTGAATATGTGATACTTTCAGGGTTTAGTTTTATGGATTGTGAATTTCTTGAATGTAACCTCGGCATGGTGCAGCTTGTTAAAACAGCTTTTCGTGAAACAACTTTCAAGGAATGTAAAATGCTTGGACTTCAATTTAACAACTGTAATCCGTTTGGATTATCTTTTACATTTGATGGGTGCGCTCTGAATAATTCTGTGTTTTACCAAACCTCAATTAAGAAAACCGTTTTCAAGAATTCGAAACTTATAGATGTTGATTTTACGGAATGTGATCTGTCTAATGCTATATTTCATGGGAGTGATTTTTCCGGAGCTGTTTTCGATCATACAAACCTTGAAAAAGCTGATTTGAGGACTTCGGTTAATTATTCAATAGATCCTTCCTTAAATAGGCTTAAAAAGGCCAAATTTTCTCTTTCAGAAATACATGGTCTATTGTATAAGCTGGATATAGAAATTGATAAAAACAGCTAGCCTTTAGAAACTGATATTGGATCAGGTGTAAAACTTGAGGGCTAGATAAAAAATTAGTTAATCTGAAGAAAAAAATGAATTATCTTTTTTACGAGTAGTGCAAATAAAAAAGCCATCAGAACGTCTGATGGCTTCATTATTTAAATCAATTATTTATAAAATTAAAAATTTGCTGGTGTAGCTGGAGTAATAGCTGCTAAATTATTATAAGCTTCTCCTTCTTCGTTGATTACTCTTTTAGCGAATCTGAATTTAGGTCCCCAATAAGAATCATTCAGTGAAGAAATCATTACCCCTTTTGATGTTGCTGCGTGGATAAATTTAATCTCACCATCTTCAGAAACACTTTCTACAATACCTACGTGAGAGATTCTTCTTCCATGAGAAAAGAAGATTAGGTCTCCTTTTTGTAGGTCTCCTTTTTCAATTCTTTCTCCTTCCTGAGCCTGAGAAGCAGCTACTCTTGGTAGACTAAGTCCTGCAGCAGCTCCAAATACAGAAAGAACGAAAGCTGAACAATCAATACCGTTTCTTGTCGTTCCTCCATATCTGTAAGGAGTTCCTAGGTACGTTTCAGCCTCTGTAAGGATACCGTCAATCGTTTTATTATGTTTGATTGCTCTTGCAATCTCAGAATTCTTTACAGCTTTTTTAGCATTCGCTATAGATGCTGCCTTTTCAGCAAGGAAAGAGTCGATAAGTTTCTGCTTATCTTGCTCCATTTTTTTGTTATCTATAGAAGCTAGTTTGGCATCTGTTTTGTATTCTTTAGTGTAAGTTGCTGGTTTTGAAACTACATAATTAGTAGCACACGATTGCATTGACACTGTAGTAACTATAGCAACTAAATAAAACAAAACTCTTTTCTTCATATATATTTGATTATCCGTGTTAAAAGGAATATTTATTTTCAAAAGCATTACAAAAGTAGAGATTCCGAATAAAAGACCCCTGATATGATTATTGTCAGGACTTTATTTTAACACATTTTAACATATTATTTACGTATGTTAAAAAAAAATAAACCGCAACTGCCTATTTTTGGCAAGTATGCGGTTTTTTTTATTAAGATTCTTTAACAAACTCTATCGATTTTCTTCTATAGATCGCGATTTGAAATTTAAAACTCTAATTTTCAGGGTTGTTAAAAAAACAAAATAGATTTCATTGAATCCCTGAATTAATAGGCTTTCTGGTTGTGTTTTGCTATAAGCTTCAAATGATATGTCTCTTTTCTGCTATTAAATAAGATATGCTGGAATATTTTGATGGTGGCAATAGGTATTTATAACTGACTCATTGAGTATGATGGTAAAAAAATTCCCCGGAAAACCGAGGAATTTAAACTAATATGGAACTTTACAGGTGTTATTTTGTAAACAACATTTCTCTGTATTTGGTCATCGGCCATAGCTCATCATCTACCATCATTTCTAACGCATCAGAAGCTTCTCTGATAGGGTCAAATAATGGTTTTACTTTGTTGCAGTATGCTTCTGCCTGCTTTTGGCTGTCTGATATGCTTTTTGCCGCTTCTCTGGCTTTAATAAGATCTTCAACACCAAGTTTGATTTTAGAAACGTTTTCAGAGATGCTGGTAATTAAACTCATTTGTTCTTTTGCTAAAGGTTTGAATTCTTTATCTCCAAAGATATCTTTAAGTCCTTTAACGTTTTCAATCAATCTGTTTTGATAATTTAAAGCAGAAGGAATGATGTGGTTTCTTGCGATGTCACTTAATACTCTGGCTTCAATATCAATGACTGTAGAGTATTTCTCTAACTTGATTTCATTTCTTGCCTCAACTTCCCTGTGGTTGAAAATTCCCATCTCTTCATAAAGGTCTAAGAATTTTTTATCCATTTCCTGTTTAAGAGCTTCAGGGGTTGTTTTTAAGTTGTTTAACCCTCTTTTCTTAGCTTCTTTTGCCCAGTCATCAGAATATCCGTCCCCTTCGAACATGATGCTCTTTGATTGTTTGATGTACTCTCTTAATACATTGAAGATTGCTTCGTCTTTTTTCAAGCCTCCTTCGATAAGAGCGTCTACTTCTTTCTTGAAATCGTTAAGCTGTTTTGCAGCAATAGTATTCATTACGGTCATAGATTCTGCACAGTTTGCTGATGAACCTACAGCTCTGATTTCAAATTTATTTCCTGTAAATGCAAATGGAGAAGTTCTGTTTCTGTCTGTATTATCTAGTAAGATTTCAGGAATTTTTCCAACAACATTTAATTTTAATTCTGTTTTTTCTTCCGGAGATAATTTTCCGTTCGTTACTTTTTCAAGCTCTTCCAAAACACTGAATAATTGGCTTCCGATGAATACTGAAATAATTGCCGGTGGAGCTTCATTAGCACCCAATCTATGGTCATTGCTTGCTGAAGCAATACTAGCTCTTAAAAGGTCAGCGTATTCATGAACCGCTTTAATCGTATTCACGAAGAATGTTAAGAACTGTAAGTTTTTCTTTGGATTTTTTCCCGGGCTTAATAAGTTTTCTCCGGTATCAGTAGCTAAAGACCAGTTATTGTGTTTTCCGCTTCCGTTTACTCCTGCAAATGGCTTTTCGTGGAATAAGATATGGAAGTGGTGCTTGTGAGCTACTCTTGCCATGATGTCCATCAATAAAGAATTATGGTCAACAGCAACGTTTACTTCTTCAAACATTGGAGCAAGTTCGAATTGGTTCGGTGCAACTTCGTTGTGTCTTGTTGTAGCAGGAATACCCAGTTTCATGCACTCGATTTCCAACTCTTTCATGAAGTTCATAACCCTTGTAGGAATCGAACCGAAATAGTGATCGTCCAATTGCTGACCTTTTGCCGGAGAGTGTCCTAATAATGTTTTACCTGTTAAAACAAGGTCCGGGCGAGATTGGTATAATGCTGAGTCAACTAAGAAATATTCTTGCTCCCAACCTAAGGTAGGAGTTACTTTTGTTACATTTTTATCAAAATACTGCATTACATTCGTTGCAGCTTCGTCTACCGCATTTAGCGCTCTTAAAAGTGGTGCTTTATAATCTAATGTTTCTCCTGTATAAGAGATAAAGATAGAAGGAATACACAATGTAGTACCCATGATAAAAGCCGGAGATGTAGGATCCCAAGCTGTATATCCTCTTGCTTCAAAAGTATTTCTGATTCCTCCGTTCGGGAAAGAAGAGGCATCGGGTTCCTGTTGAATCAACATGTTTCCACTAAATCTTTCAATTGCTCTACCGCCTTCAATTGGGGTAAAGAAAGAATCGTGCTTTTCTGCAGTAGTACCCGTCAAAGGCTGAAACCAGTGAGTATAGTGGGTTACTCCTTTGCTCATTGCCCAATCCTTCATCGCTACCGCTACCTGATCTGCGATATGTCTCTGGATTTTTGTTCCCTTTTTAATAGCATCCATAATAGAGCTGAATGCTTCTTTCGTTAAATATTCTCTCATTGTTTCTTCTGAGAAAACATTTTTACAGAATAATTCCGATAATTTCGCAGGGATTTCAACAGAGTTGTCTTTTCTGAAATCCTTAAATGGAAGAGTTTCTAATGCTTTGAATCTTAAGGTTGACATATTTGGGTGAATTTTGATAGGGCAAATTTACAAAAAAAATGAATCGAAAATGATTTGACCCTAAAATTTTTAGGGGTCTCTTGAAAATTTATATAAATTAAACAATTGTTTGGTGTGTTTTGAATAGGGGTGCTTATTGCTTTAAGGGTTAAAATGTAATATTTGTCGGTGTTTTTTAAAGGGGGTGTTGAGCATAAATACATTTTATATGATACATCCAGCAATCCTATGCGGATTTAAGCGACTTATTAAAAGATAGTTAAAATAAAATGGACAAAGATTTCGTATATTTGTGTGAAATTTATTTTATGACAAATTCTAGAGCAAGAGAAACAACAGAGGCTATTGAAAGATTATACATCTCTATGAGACACTTATTTTATAGAGGATTTTTCAAGCCGGCAGGGGTTTCAGGAGAAAGCATCAGAAGTTTGTTGAAAACAATCAATCCGGAAATTTATGGTACTATGAACGTCCCAAGTAAATTGGAACTGGATGGATTGATGTATGTTTTAGACAGACTTCCTGAAGGGATTGAAGAATGTGCTTTTATTCATCTTACATCAGATGAGGGGTTTGATAAAGGAAGTTTCGAACCTATTGTTCCAAAGAAAAGAAGGAGAAACTGTTATAGAATAGACGAACACCAGATGAATATTGAGGTTCTTTTGGGCCGTTCCGAAATTTATGACATCCTTACCCACCTGACATTCCTATTTATAGAAGCTGATAAAATCCGTAACCTGGCTTTCATTCAAGATGAAAACTGGAAACCGACACGCGCTTTCAAAATTATTGAAGAAGTAGTGAAGGGAGAGAAGAAATTCAGCAGAAAGGAAAAAGAAGTGGCGCTTATTCATCTTTCTTCTTTAATAGGAAGATCTTTTGATGAAACATTAAGAGCTTACAATACTTTTGGAGACGATAATAACCCTGACCGTTTATTTAAAATAATCTATAACTTAGGTAAGGTAAGTCTTGAAGATGCAAAAGGAACTACAGAAAGAGAAATTCATTTCAGCGCTATATTAAAAGAAAGAGTTGGACATCACTATTTTGGTGAAAAATGGGCTAATAAGGTGAAGGAAGTTTTATTTGAAAATAATCTTCATAATCGTCCATTACACATTATTTCAGCCAATATGCACTCTGTAAAAAATATGCTGTACGCTAATGAGGCTCTTAAAAAGAAGCATCATAATGAAGTGGATTATAAGCTATATGAGGAAATATCCAACAAGAAAGAACTTCGTGATAAGGTGTTAAAATATGCTTTAGATGAAGGAATGATCCATATTGCTGATAAAAGTGGAAGTAATATTGATGTACAGATCATTGATCTTAGCAAAACCGATTTAAAGAATACACCATTTGCAGATTGCAAGTTTAATGGGGATGATGTAGTGATGGTATTTGACTATGCCTTCGGAGAACAGGCTTTCGAAGTAATGGATGAATTGTTAAAACCTTATGAACATAAAGGAGAAGTTTACATGATGCATGTGAAATCTGTTTCCATTATGGGTAAGGCAGGAATTCTTACCGGAGAAAAAGGAGATATTATGATCCCGACTTCTCATATCTTTGAAGGAACAGCAGATAACTATCCTTTTGAAAATGCATTAAAACTTGATGATTTTAAAGATGATGAGTTAAAAGCTTTTGAAGGGCCAATGATTACTGTTTTAGGAACATCACTTCAGAACAAGGATATTCTATCTTATTTTATGAATACTTCATGGAGAGCAATTGGTCTTGAAATGGAGGGTGCCCACTATCAAAAAGCAATTCAGGTGGCTTCTAAAATCAGACATCATATTTCACCGGATCTTTTTGTTTGCTACGCATATTATGCATCGGATAATCCGTTAGAAACAGGAAGTACGCTATCTTCAGGTGGTTTAGGACTTACAGGAGTGAAGCCTACCTATTTAATCACTTTAAGAATCCTTGAAAAGATTTTAAGAAGTGGAAAGAAAGAAGCTTCTGCTAAAAAATAATTGTAATTTCAAATCATAATATTAGCCTCAAGTGTATTTTGCACTTGAGGTTTTTTGTTTTTGAATAAGATCTGCATCATCTAAAAAATCAGTGAAAGCTTAAAAATCAATCTTTTAATTATCTATCTTTAGAAAAACATACTATATCTATGAATTCAGTATCACAATTAGTCAAAAGATTCAGGGAAGTCATGCTTGATGGTCTCTGGATAGCCAATACCAATTTTAAAGATCAGCTTTCTAGTGTTACTTGGGAACAGGCTGTAACCAAGGTTGGTTCTTTGAATACTATTGCCCTGCTCACTTTTCATATTGATTATTATATCGCCGGAATTATCCCTGTTTTTGAAGGTGGAAATCTGGAAATAAAAGACAAATACAGTTTTGATCTCCCTTCTATAGAATCTAAGGAACAATGGGATGCTTTGTTGAATAAGCTATGGTCTGACTCTGAAAAATTTGCAGGGTTACTAGAAAAGGTGCCGGATTCAAAACTTGATGAGTTTTTTGTAGATGAAAAGTACGGAACCTATCGCAGAAATATTGATGGGATGATTGAGCATGCTTATTACCATTTGGGACAGATTACATTGATTAAGAAATTATTGGAAAATCAATAGTTTTCAATTATAATGATTTGTGAAAATTTGTGTAATCTGCTGATAAAAAAATTTATCAGCACCTTTAACAATTCATAATAAGATTCATCTAAAACCATATTAAACAGAGTAAAATCTTCAAATAAGTCTAATTTGAGGGTGTTATATAAATTACCTACCTTTAGAAAAAATAAAATTTTAAATGAAAAAATCGGCTGCAATCATTTTTGCGTTTATCATTTCACAATTTCAGGCTCAGCAAGGAGCTTATTATCAGCAGGCTGCAAAGTACAAGATGGATATTGATGTCAATGCTGAAAAATTTACTTACCAGGGAAAGCAGACGTTAGAATATACCAACAATTCACCGGATGAGCTGAATGTGGTTTATTTCCACCTGTATTGGAATGCTTTTAAGCCCAATTCTATGATGGATCAGAGAGTGGCTTCCCAAGGAAAAAATGGGGATGGAAGGCTGCAAAAAGATGGGATTTCAAGGTTAGCTTCTATTCCGAAGGATCAGGAGGGAGCTCAAAATATCCACTGGATCAAGCAAAATGGAAAAGATCTGAAATTTGAAGTTCAGGAAACGATTATGAAAGTGTATCTCGCAGATCCGATTAAACCAAATTCTACCACTACTTTTACGATGGATTGGGATGCCGTGATTCCACAACAAATCAGAAGAAGTGGAAGAAACAACAGGGAAGGAGTGGATATGACTATGACTCAATGGTACCCGAAAATTGCAGAATATGACTATGATGGTTGGGCAACTTTTGATTATCTGGGAAGAGAATTCCATGCTCCGTTCTCAGATTTTGATGTGAATATTAAAATCAACAAAGATTATGTGGTAGGAGCCGGCGGTATCCTTGAAAATCCTGCTGACGTAAAAGGCTACGATGCCAACGCAAAAATTAAAGCCGAAAAAGATAAAAAGGTAACCTGGAAATGGACGGCAAAAAATATTCTTGATTTTGCCTGGAGTGCAGACAGAGATTATTCTGTGGAAAGCTTCAATGTTCCGGAAGGACCAAAAGTTTATTTAGTCTATCAAAAAAATGATAAAACTAAAGTTTGGGGAGAGGCTCAATCTTATATTACGAAATACTTCCAGATTATGAATTCCCATTTCGGGAAATATGTATATCCGACTTATGCATTTATCCAGGGTGGTGACGGAGGAATGGAGTATGGTATGTGTACGATGATTCTTGGGGAAGCTAAAAATATTAAAGATTTAATGGGCTTAATGGCCCATGAAGGATCTCATTCATGGTATCAGCAAATGTTGGCAACCAACGAATCTGTACGTCCATGGATGGATGAAGGGTTTACAAGTTATGCAGAAGGATATACCATGTATCAGTTGTTCCCGGAAGACCTTCCGAATCCTTTTATGGAAAGATTAGATGCCTATAGAAAATTCATTAAAAAAGGGATTGAAGAGCCTGCTGTTTGGTTGGGAGATCATCATGATAACGGAACTTCTTATACGTATGCTTCTTATGTAAAAGGAGAATTATATTTAGTACAATTAGGTTACATTATGGGCGAGCAAAACCTTGCTGAAACATTAAAACAATATTATGATCAATGGAGTATGAAACATCCGTCGGACAGGGATTTCCTTCATATTGCTCAAAAGGTTTCAGGAATGGATTTAAAATGGTTCCACCATTACTGGATCAATACAACCAAAACCATTGATTACGGAATTAAGGATGTGAAATACGATGCAAAATCTACCACCATTACTTTAGTGAATAACGGACAGGTTCCTATGCCAATCGATTTTGGTGTAATGACCAAGGATAAAAAAGTTGTTACTTATCAGATTCCATTGAATATGACGCATACATGGAAAGAGAAAGATATTTATGGAGAATTTAAAACAATGCCTTATTGGCCCTGGACACAGAAAGAATATAAGCTGACGATTCCTTATACAAAATCTGAATTGGCTGTGTTGGGAATTGATTTCAGCCAGAGAATTGCAGATGTGAATATGGCGGATAATTTTGTTGAAGTAAAATAAAACGATAAACATATAGATTAAAAGGAGTATTTTAAAGTACTCCTTTTATTTTTTTATAAATTTGGGATTCTAATTTTTTCAAATCATAGCCTGTTAAAATAAATGAATTCAATTGTAATAAACGTCGGAAACAGTAATATCAGATTTGGCCTTTTTAATGGTGATAATTGTGATATTTCCTGGGTAATCAATACGAAGCCATACAGAACTGCAGATGAGCTATATGTACAAATGTTGATGCTTTATCAAACTTACAAAATAGAACCAAAAGAAATTGATAAAGTAATCATAGGCTCTGTAGTCCCTCAGCTTACTAAAGTGATGAGCTCCGGGATTAAAAAGATTCACGGAATTACTCCCATCATTGTTGACCGTACCACTCCTTCCGGGGTTCAGGCAAAATCCAAACAAATGGGAACCGATATCTATGCTAACCTTGTGGCTGCCCATAATTTATATCCGAACCAAAAAAAGATTGTCATCGATTTTGGCACAGCCCTTACAGCAAGTTGTGTCGCTGAAACAGGTGAAACGTTAGGCGTTATCATCGCTCCGGGAATTGTAACCTCTTTGAATTCATTGATTAATCAAACAGCTCAGCTTCCCGACATTGAATTGAAAAGGCCAAAATCCGTTCTGGGTCTGGATACGGTAACATGTATGCAAAGTGGGATGGTGTACGGCTTTTTAGGAATGGTTGAAGGCTTTATCAATCGTATCAATGATGAGGTAAATGATGACTGTTTTGTGGTGGCTACGGGTGGGGTTTCTCACGTTTATAAGCCATTAACGGATAAAATCCATGTTATGGATCGACTTCATACGCTGAAAGGACTTTACTTCTTAGGAAAAGACCTGTAAAATATAAAGACGGAGATTAAAGTTTAGTGAAGACTAAGCTTTAATCTTAGTTTTTTCTTAATCGCCACTAATAGTAATACCATGGAAAATTTCCCCATTATAAAAACAGAGAGACTTATTTTATCACAATTGGAAGAGAAAGACCTTCCTTTTATTGTTGGGTATCTTCAGCATAAAATTTATTCAGACCTTACCTCTAATATTCCTTATCCTTATACAGAAAGTGATGCTAAATTCTGGTTGAAAATGGCTAATGAAGCTTTTGAAAATAAATCAGGATATACATTCGGAATCCGTAATAAGGAAGGCCAAATTATAGGAGCCATTGGCCTCCACGACAGAGAGGATGATAAGGCCGAACTAGGCTATTGGATCGGAATGCCTTATTGGAATAAAGGATATGTGACCGAAGCAGCCAGAGCTATTGTAGATTTTGGATTTAAAACATTGAACTTCAATAAAATTTTTGCCACACATTTTCTTCATAACCCGGCTTCCGGAAAAATTATGGAAAAGATTGGAATGGAAAGAGAGGCCATTTTAAAAGAAGAAGTCAAGAAAGATGGAGAATATTTTGATCTTGCCTTATATTCAATTTTTAAAAATAAAGATTGATATTGTGGCCTAATCAACCTCATCTTTATAAAAAGTAAAAACCAGAGAATTTTTGAATGTTCTCTGGTTTTTTTATTTGATTATCATTCTAAGCTATGAGAACCTTTGAATCTTATCTTTTACTTTTAAAAAATTCTTTGACAATTGTGGAGCATTCGTTTTCCATAATACCTGTGATCATTTCAGTTTTAGGATGTAAAGAAAGATGTTTGTTGATGAAGCCTCTTTGTTCATCTCTTGCTCCGATTACTACTTTAGAGATTTGTGACCAGGAAAGAGCTCCGGAGCACATCACACATGGTTCCATTGTTACATACAATGTACAGTTTATTAAATATTTGCCTCCAAGAAAATTAGCCGCGGAAGTGATGGCCTGCATTTCTGCATGGGCAGTAACGTCATTTAATGTTTCGGTAAGGTTATGCGCTGTTGCAATAACTCGATTGTTGGAAACAATAACACATCCTATAGGAACTTCGTCTTTCTCTAAGGCAATTTCTGCTTCTTGCAGTGCCATTTTCATATAATATTCGTCAGTAAACATTGATTATTCCATTGTTAACGTTAAAGGGAGCCTGAACTCAAATCTCGCGGGGTCTCCTTTAGCCATTGCCGGGGTAAATTTTTCAGAAATAGAATATAAGGCAATTTCAGCTTGTCTATTGAATGTAAAATTATCTCCTTGTGCATGAACGTTGCTTACACTTCCATCTTTTTCCACAATAAAGGCAACACTGGTCTTTACTGTTTTGTTTTCGGAATTGACACCGGCTACATAAAGAAGACCGGCTACTTCTTGTCTTAATGTGTTGATGCCTCCGGGGTAATCAGGTGCTTTTTCTACAACGGTAGGCCATTCATAGGCCTTTTTGATGGATTGAAGATCTTCAAGATTTCTTACTCTTAATAAAGCCCCTATCATAGCTGTATTTTCAATGCTGTCCATTTTTTTCATGAAATAAAGAAAATCACCTTTTATACTTGCCTTTTTAAAAGTGTTGGTTTCTGCATCAAATTTTTTCTTGAATTCTTTATCCAGCATACTTCTATGCTGATTGTAATATGTTTTTACAAGCCGGAATTCTTCTTTTTGCTGTGATAAACAAAAGGAAGAAATAATACAGCATATACAAATAAATAAAGCTCTCAATACGGTATATTTATGTAAATATAAATAAAAATTATGAGATAAGATGATTATGTATTAGCTTTCAAGATAACGGTTTAAAGATTCCTGAAGATGAGTTCTGATTTCGTCAACTAAGGTTTTCGGTTCTAAGACGGTCACCTCTTTTCCATAGGAAAGAATCTCCTGCATAAAGTCATAAGTAGGATGGAGAAAAAATTCAAAATAAATTTCTTCCGGGGTTTCTTTGGTTTCTTTCTGGGATTGATGTAGCGGAAAACTTCTGATATATTCTCCCTGATGACGGCTGCATTTTAATACAATGTTCTGTGGTTTCTGTTCTGCCAGATTCATCACGCCGAAAGCATTTTTAAAATGTTCTCTGAAGTTATATTTGTATTTTTCCCTAAACTGATTTTTAGCTACATCCAGATAGTTGATTCTGTCTAATCCAAATGATTTTAGCACTTTATCCTTAGTATCAATAGCGATGAGGTACCATCTGTCTTTGGACTCTTTTAAGGCTAAAGGATGAACTTTTCTGGAGGTCATCAGTTTGTTTTTGTAATTGTAGTGTTCAAAGGTTACCACTCTTTTGTTACGGATGGCAAAGAACAGGTCATAAAAATGCTCTATACCGGTTGGCTTTCTGCTTTCAAAAAAAATAAAATCTGAAAAATCAGGATGGAGATTTAAAGCATTGCTTACCTGGAAAGATTCCAGTAATTTCTGGTTGTATTCATCTACTTCCATGATTGGGCGGCTTTCGATATAGTATCGGTTGTCTCCTTTTTTCTTATTGTGAATGGAAAGATTGAAAAGATCAGATATCTCACGGATATCTCTCTGCAAGGTACGGATAGAATAACTTTTGATCCCTGCATCCTGGAATTCA
Organism: Chryseobacterium sp. PMSZPI; assembly: GCF_002835665.1. Taxonomy (GTDB): domain Bacteria; phylum Bacteroidota; class Bacteroidia; order Flavobacteriales; family Weeksellaceae; genus Chryseobacterium. Next base: position 919 of record NZ_PIZV01000024.1, on the reverse strand, counting down.
AAAGAGTTTAAAAGATAGTCCTCCAGCTGAGAATAAGTAGCCGGAGAACTTTCTAATCTTTTTATAATTAAGGCATATCTTGTCAGATAAAAATCTTTTTTCATGATCTAATTTTATAAGACAAATATATGGGCTTAATGCGACAAAACGTGTCGTGTTTTATTTTTTCCAAGCATAATTTCCATTTTTATCAATCTCAATCTTAGATTCCTCAGGAAATATTAATACGGATAAAGGTTTCCCGTCTTTATCATTTATTGTTATTATGTAATTTTCATACATTTCATTAGGGAGGAATCCTTTTGAATAATCATACCATCCGGCCCAATAATCCATATTCAACTTATTATTTTTATCTTCTTTCTTCCAAAAATTTAATTTTATAGGATACTGATCGTTATGATCTAATTTTAAATCCTTATAGACCTTAGCGATAGTTTTTTTTATTTGATCTTCTGTATGTTTCATGATTTAGTCTGCATGTTTTAATATTAATTTTTCCATTTCTGGATTTTCTAAAAAAGGTTGGTTATTTTGTTCAAAAAATTTCTTAACATATTTGTATGCACTAATTACTTCTTTTTCTCTGTATTTATTTTTGGTTTTATATATTTCTTCCCATACATTCCATTCTAAATCCCAAGGTTTTTCAGCAACCATTTTTCTATAATTCTTTCTACCTAATTTTAATAAATCGTCGATATGGACATTCTCATGAAACCATGCCATTTTAGAACATTTTTTTCTTATAATAAGTTGAATAGGACCACTTTCAGATACAGAAACCCTACCTTTTAATCCTGTGTAATACATATCGTGAGATTCATCTATCCAAACGATTTCTAGCTTAAAATTATGTTTTAACATTTTTTTGTCGAGCTCACGGATGTATTTTTTTAGTAAATTAGGAGATAAAACT
>NZ_PIZV01000023.1 GCF_002835665.1 Chryseobacterium sp. PMSZPI | reverse complement strand
CCGATAGATATGATAAGCATATCATTTACGCTGGGATGGTTGGCTTTCTGATGATTTTTCAAAACTTCTGCAAAAGGAATCTTTCTTGCCTCTGCATAAGCGCAAAGGGCAGGGTTATTGGCAAACATTCCACCATCAATCAGACTGAATATCTGCCCGTACATGGATTTGATCTGTACGGGGCAAAAATAAGTAGGAGCGGCTGAAGTTGCTCTGCAAATATCTTTTACATAGAAATTATCTGTGCTGAGGTTGGCTTTCCAAGAATTGAAAAGTTTTGCCCGTCTGTTTTCTATATCATAACTTGTGATTAAACACGGTTTTATTAATTCTTTTAACTCTAAATTTCCAAAAAAATCATTCAGGTTTTTCTCAAGTGATTCCTGGGAAATTCTTTCATTCAATAATCCGAATGGATTCACCAGTTTTTCCCAAAAGGAAACCTGGAAAATGTCACCGCCCTTTTCTGCATACAATTCCAATCCTTTTTGGATAGAATATTTTGCTTTTCGGGTTTCATCGGGGCATAGGATAATAGAAGCAATCAGACCTCCTGTGCTGCTGCCTGCAACCAGATCAAAATAATCTCCAAGTTTGGCACTTGGTTTATCATAATACTGGAGCTGTTCTTCTATGTAGCGTAGAATAATGCAGGTGATAATTCCTCTTATTCCACCCCCGTCTAAAGAAAGAATGGTTGTCTTTTTCATGTGATGTTTTTAATGGTTTTTTTAAAAGGACACATGCAATCTTAGATCAAGAGAACGAAGACTATTTGGGAAAAAATATTCTGGTTCCATGCTTAGATTTCATTGCTTTTTCAGTTGTTTTCTGTAAAGCAAAGGTAGGACGGGGAAGCGACAGAACTTGTCGTATTTTAAATGATTTCAAATAAAAGAGCGTTAAAAAATAACATAATTTTGCCTGTCTCTTGGCAGTTTCAAAAGCCTTCTCCAGCTGGTTTTTATATTACCTTTTTGGGATGGGATATTCTTTTTTTCGAAGTGAGGAAGGTCTTTGAACGTTTTCCAATTTCCTCCCCAATCCCAACCGTATTTTGCAAAAATTTTTACACATTCATACCAATCCGCAACCTGATCATTGTCCCAATCTTTGGCAGTATCCCAGCTTGCAATTTTTCCGTCAATAATGAGACAGATATCTACAGCGAGACCGTAATTGTGAATACTTTGTCCTGCTTTGGCATTGGTTACCTTTTTTCCTGAAGTAATTCTTCCGATAGCATATAATTTTTCCTGCTCTTCAAAAGATCTTAACCCTTGAGTAATTCTGATTTTGGCTCTTCCGGTAAGCTCTTCATCGCATTCTTTAATAATTTGTTTTACTTCATCACGTACTAACGGATGAAGTTTCGTAATTCGCTCTAATGTTACTTTGTCCATGATTTTTTACTGTTATTTGGCAAAAATATAGGATGAATGCGACTAAAGTTGACGTGTTTTAATTAAAAAATTAATTTTGTTTGGTTGTGGTTTTAGGAGAAGATTAATCAATTTTTTATGCTCTTGAATAAAGTTTTGTTAAGATTAAAAAATAATAGAAGTTAATTCGAATTGAATGTATATTTGTAAATAAATGTTCCCTGGATTTTTAAAGATTCAATAAATGGAGAGTATTTAAAGAAAAAACACAATACAGAATGCATACGATTTTACCTTTTTTCCTGGCGATGATAGCAGCTATTGTACTGCTCAATATGTGGGCGAACAAATTAAAAATTGCCTACCCGATTTTATTGGTTGTATTTGGGCTGCTTGTGAGTTTTATTCCCGGTTTACCAGCTGTAAAAATAAACCCTGATCTTATATTCTTTATTTTTTTACCTCCTTTATTATTTGAAGCGGCATGGTCTATTTCTTTTAAAGAGATGAAGAGATGGTGGCGGATTATCGGAAGTTTTGCCTTTTTAGTTGTCTTTTTTACCGCATTTACAGTTGCCGTAACAGCTAATTATTTTATCCCCGGTTTTACAATTGCATTAGGTTTTTTATTAGGGGGAATTGTATCTCCTCCTGATGCAGTGAGTACAGGAGCTATTATGAAATTTGTGAAAATACCTAAAACCACTTCAGCTATTTTAGAAGGAGAAAGCTTGCTGAATGATGCTTCTTCCTTAATTATTTTTCGTTTTGCCCTGATTGCTGTAGGAACTGGACAATTTGTGTGGCAGGAAGCTTCTTTAAATTTTCTGTGGATGATTATCGGCGGATCAGGAATGGGATTGATTCTTGCCTGGATTTTCGTACAAATACATAGGCGACTTCCTACAGATGCCTCTTCAGATATTGCATTAACTCTTATTGAGCCTTATTTGATGTATTGGGTAGCAGAGCAGTTCCATTGCTCTGGTGTATTGGCAGTAGTCTGTGGCGGGTTATATCTGTCGAATAATCGAATGATATTCTTAAACAGTACAAGTCGTATAAGAGGATATAGTGTATGGGAAAGTTTTGTATTCATTCTCAATGGAATTGTATTTTTGATCATTGGACTTGAACTTCCAGAAATAGTTGGAGGCTTACGTTCAGAAGGGATCCCTTTAGGGACCGCAATTCAATACGGAATTTGGGTTACCATTATTCTTATTATAGCCCGAATAATAAGTTCATATGCTGCAATGGTAGCTACCATTATTTTTCGGCCAAGAGTTGCTCCAAGAGTCTCTTCTACCAGAAGGCGCTTAATGATGCCTCTTATACTTGGATGGACAGGAATGAGAGGTGTAGTTTCATTAGCTGCTGCTTTAGCAATTCCTATAACCCTTGAGAATGGAAGTCCATTCCCTAATAGAAATCTTATTCTGTTCATTACTTTTATAGTCATATTGCTGACATTATTGGTGCAAGGGCTTACATTGCCTTATTTTATAAAATACGGACATGCATTTGATGATTTTATGGATGAAGAAAAAGATAAGCAGGCAAGGCTGGAGGTCAAACAAAAATTGCAGCATCATGTTTATCACTTTCTTAAAAATAAACATGAAAATGAGTTACACAGCCATGCCGGAATTGAAAGAGTTTTGAAACATTGGGAAGAAAAAAATCAGAATAATGATACAGATTGGATGGATGAAAATATCAAGGCTATTTTTTTTGAAATGCTGGAAAGTCAACGGCAATTTCTTGCTGAACTGAATAAAGATATTTCAGTGAATGAAGATATTATCCGGCATCAGTTATATCAAATTGATTTGGAAGAAGAACGGTTGAGGATGATTTAATACAACATTTTAGCAGATACCGAACCTTGACAAAGGTTTTTGAAACCAAAATTAAATTGTTAATGCGACAAAATATGTCGTATTTTGAAATTTTATTCATTTGTTTTTCAGTGTGTTAAATCTAATGTTAAATCTGGTCTAAAAGAATATATTGTTCTTTAAAAACAATAATTTTGTATAGATATTCATTCATCATGTATGCTCTGGTAGATTGTAATAACTTTTTTGTTTCCTGTGAAAGGACCTTGGATCCATCTTTGGAAAACCAAGCCGTTGTAGTACTTTCCAACAACGATGGATGCGTTGTATCGAGAAGCAAAGAAGCAAAAGATCTGGGAATTCCTATGGCAGCACCGGCCTTCAAATACAAAGAACTTTTTCAACAACATAATGTTAAAAGCTTTTCTGCAAAATTTGAGCTGTATAATTACAAAAGTCAGGAAGTAATCAATATTGCGAAATCCTATGTCATCGATCATGAAGTATATAGTATTGATGAGCTTTTTTTGGATTTGACAGGGTTTAAATACATTGATATTTATGGATATTGCCTTAAAATCAAAACAGAGATACAGGAAAAAGTGAAAATTCCTGTGAGTATAGGAATAGCTCCTACTAAAACATTGTGTAAGCTTGCCAATAGAATTGTGAAAGATTTTCCGGAAAAATTTGATGGTGTTTATATTTTGGATACTCCTGGAAAAATTGAAAAAGCATTGAGATGGTTCAATATAGAAGATGTATGGGGAATAGGGCGAAGATTAGCTGCAAAAATGAATGATAGTGGAGTCTATAAAGCCTGGGATCTTCTTCAGAAACCGGAAATATGGGTTCGAAAGATGATGGGAATCCATGGTGTAAGAATGATTAATGAGCTAAAAGGCATTCGTCAGTTGGAATTGGACGCTCCATCACCCAAAAAATCGATAGCGGTTACCAGAAGCTTTATGGAAATGCTCACGAAAAAAGAAGAGATCCGGGAGCGGGTGGAAACTTTTGGAATGTATTGTTCAGAAAGATTACGGAAACAAAATACATGTTGTAAAATGGTTACTGTTTTTGTGCAAACCAACCGTTTTAGAAAAGATCTTCCCGAATATAGAAATGCAATGACCCGGATTCTATCCAATCCTACAAATTCTTCTATTGTAATAGGAAGAGTAGTGAATGAACTTTTTGAAGCCATTTACAGAGAAGGCTTTCACTATAAAAGGGCTGGAGTTTTGGTCAATGACTTCGTTCCTGAAGACCAAAGACAGATCAGTCTTTTTGAAGAAGATATACAGAATCAGCATCTTCCTGTCATGAAGGCGATGGATGCGATGAACCGGAAATTTGGAAAAGACAAGGTCCGACTCGGAAGTATGAGTGGGGAAAATACCTTTGGCAGGGCAAAGCTATCTCCGGAATATGAAGCTTTTTTAAAAAATAATACCTTACCGGAAGCCAATTTCAGGTTTCATTAATCGTATTGATGCTTTACTTGAATAGCTGTACCACTTCATTCACCAGGAATTTCACCTGATCAGGTCGTCCTTTATCATTTTTTGGACTGTTGGCATAACTTCCTGTTCTTACAATAACCATATTGTGTTCAGGAATCATAATAATATATTGCCCCTGTAATCCAAGGAAATAATAATGTTTGACAGGATTATCATGATTAATCCATAGCCCCATTCCATATGTCTCTTGAGACTTTTGGGTAGGCGTTCTCATTTGTTCGATAAAATTAAGATTGAGAACTTGTTGATCGCCCACTTTACCATTATCGAGAAACAATTGCCCCAGTTTTGCAAAATCTCTTGCATTAGAATGAATGCAACAGTATGTTTTTTCCATGCCATAATCGTCTGTGCTCCATTTAGCATGTTGTTCCATACCCAGCGGAATCCAGAATTTTTCAGATAGATAGCTTGCCAATGGTTTTCCCAGTACTTTTTTCAAAGCAAAACCCAGGAGCTGAGTAGAGCCGCTTTGGTATTCGAATCTTGTTCCCGGTTCCTCTTTAAAATTTCTTGAAAAAACTGCTTTTACAAGACTTTTTCCATAATAAGCTTTTGCATTGGGAAGAAAAGGATTATTGTAATTTTCGTCCCAGTCAAGTCCGGATTCCATTTGGGCAAGGTTCTTAAGAGTCACCTTGTTGCCAAATATTTTGGTCTTAAATTCAGAATAAAAATCAGAAAACTTTTCGTCAATATTTTTAATAATACCTTCTTCCAGGGCCTTTCCTAAGAGCATTACCGTTACTGCCTTTGCCATAGAAAAAGAATTGGTTTGCGAGAGCTGGTTGTATCCTTCCCAATATTGTTCGTGAAGAATCCTTCCGTTTCGGACTACGATAAATGAAGCCGTTTTTGAGTGTTTTAAATTATCAACTAAATTTTTAGGTAACTCTTTGGAGTTGTATTCCGGGTCTTCTTCCCATCGCTTTGGTACCCCTATAGCAATAGGATTGCTGGGAAAAAGGTTTCCGTCATCAATATAGGCTCCGGGTTTCCCTTTAAGATAGGTTTTGGAAATCCCATTAAATAAATAGTCATATCCCAGAAGATAAGCTGCTGCTACACCTGCGATAGCTCCGCCTATCACATATTTTAATATTCTCATATTTTCACGAATCGGTCTCTAACAAATGTAAAATAATTTAGTTAGAAAAATGAAGATCAGTGATAAATAAAAAAGCCTTGAGTTATTTCAAGGCTATATTGCAGTAAAGTAAACCATTACTTGTTGTATTCATAAAGGTAAGTACGTTTATTATTTCCAACACTAGAGCTTGTATAAGTCATCTCTGATTTTGTAGGATAATTGGCCGCATTAAGTGTATGAATTCCTTTGGACTGATGGTTTCCACTCAAAATACCTGTAAAAGTACCATTTGAGCTAAGCAGATTACTGTAGCCCATTTCGCCATCGTCATAGCTGAATATTTCCATTTTTACAAAACCGGTTACATTCTTCATAGGATGATTGTTTCCATCATAAACGTAGGTTATACTGTGGGTAGTTCCCATGTTTGTAAAGCTGGAAGATATTATATTACCATTATTCAGGTAAACATCTTTCTGAACGAATTTGATATCAGAATAAGCTCCCGTTGTCGGGCTGTACGTAGCAGAATAAAAATCATTATACTGTACATGGTTGTCGCTTACGTATTGATAGTTTTCGGTATAAATCAAAGGTTGACCTTTTTCTTTATTCGTTACTTTTTGAGCAACCAATTTACCGTTAGAATAAGAATATTCTCTTGTGATTTTTAATACTCCATCTCTGTACACTTCAGCTTTTTCGATATTGTCCCCGTTATAAGTATAGGCTACTTTTTCCTTATCGGTAACATCATAAGACTCTATTATTTTAGTTCCGTTGTATTTATATTCTACAACATAAGATGAGCCGTCCGGAGCAATTTCAGTTGATTTTTTTAAGAGATATGGCGTGTTATTGTTATTATCGTTGTTGTTAGAGGCATCATCATTGGATGAGCTACAGCTTATGATCACTGCCATGGCTAGTGATGAGATAATTAATTTCTTCATGGTTATGATTAGTTTTACATTGCATCAAAAATAATCATTTTTCTAATATGTGATATATCTATTTTTTTAAATAAAAAAAAGCCCTGATGACAGGGCTTTCACACTATATTTTAGAAAGTAAATTTCTGAAGTTGGTCTTTTCATCAATGATTCGTCTCAACTCTGAAACAGGAACTCTTTCCTGTTGCATGGTATCCCTGTCTCTGATGGTTACTGTATGATCAGTTAATGAATCATGATCTACTGTAATACAATATGGAGTACCAATGGCATCCTGTCTTCTGTAACGCTTTCCGATCGCATCTTTTTCCTCGTAGAATAAGTTGAAATCGTATTTCAGATCGTTGAAGATTTTCTCTGCATATTCTGCTAAACCATCTTTCTTCATCAATGGAAGAATCGCTGCTTTAATCGGTGCTAAAGCCGGAGGTAAAGATAAAACTGTTCTTTCAGAACCATCCTCCAATACTTCGTCTTTTAAGCAATGAGAGAAAATAGAAAGGAATAATCTGTCTAAACCTACAGAAGTTTCCACTACATAAGGTACATAGTTTTCATTTCTTTCAGGATCGAAGAACTGTAGCTTTCTTCCTGAGAATTTTTCGTGAGCCTTAAGGTCAAAATCGGTTCTGGAGTGAATACCTTCCAATTCTTTGAATCCGAATGGGAAATTAAACTCAATATCAGCTGCAGCATTAGCATAGTGAGCCAGTTTCTCATGATCATGGAATCTGTAATTGTCATTTCCTAATCCTAAGGCTAAGTGCCAGTTCAGACGTTTTTGTTTCCATTGTTCGTAGAACTCAAGTTCTGTACCCGGAGCAACGAAGAACTGCATTTCCATTTGCTCAAATTCACGCATTCTGAAGATGAACTGTCTTGCAACAATCTCATTTCTGAAAGCCTTACCAATCTGTGCAATACCGAATGGAAGCTTATGACGTGATGTTTTCTGAACGTTCAAATAATTCACAAAAATACCCTGAGCCGTTTCCGGTCTCAGATAAAGATCCATAGCACTGTCAGCAGAAGCACCTAATTTAGTCCCGAACATTAAGTTGAACTGTCTTACTTCCGTCCAGTTTTTAGAACCCGTATCCGGATCAGCAATTTCAAGCTCTTCAATCAAAGCTTTTACATCAGCAAGATCTTCATTTTCTAAAGACTTTGCCAACCTTGAAAGGATAGCCTCTCTTTTTGCTCTGTATTCCAAAATTTTTGGATTCGTAGCTTCAAATTGAGCTTTATCAAAAGCCTCTCCGAATCTCTTCGCTGCTTTTTCAATTTCTTTATTCTCTTTATCTTCAATTTTAGCACAATAGTCTTCCACCAAAACGTCTGCTCTGAAACGTTTCTTAGAATCTTTATTGTCAATCAATGGATCGTTGAAAGCGTCTACGTGGCCTGATGCCTTCCATGTTGTTGGGTGCATAAGGATTGCCGAATCAATACCCACAATATTTTCGTTAAGCTGTACCATAGCTTTCCACCAGTATTGTTTGATATTATTTTTAAGTTCAGCCCCGTTCTGTCCATAATCATAAACAGCGGATAAACCATCATAGATCTCACTGGAAGGGAAAATAAATCCATATTCTTTAGCGTGAGAAATTACTTTCTTGAAAACATCTTCTTGCTTTGCCATAATTTTTTTACGTCTGATGTGCAAAAATAGCAAATTGGATTCAAAATCATGAGATTCAACAAAAAAAGCTATTAATAATCCCTCAAATCCTTCCGTTTTTATTTTTAGGAGCCGGGAACCTGCTTTCGTTACTCGCTTTTTTCTTAGTTTCGGGGGGGGGGGGGGGGGGGGGGGGGGGGAGGGGGGGGGGGGGGGGGGGGGGGGGCGGAGGGGGGGGGGGGGGGGGGGGGGGGGGAAGGTAGAAAGGATGAGAGAAAAGGGAGGAGG
>NZ_PIZV01000022.1 GCF_002835665.1 Chryseobacterium sp. PMSZPI | reverse complement strand
GCAGCCGACACCACCAAGACCACCGATATTCAGGAGGTTGTTGTCACTTCTTTGGGGATAAAAAGGCAAGCCAGATCTTTAACGTACTCCAGCCAACAGATTGGAGGAGATGAGCTGACTGAAGTGAAAACTCCCAATCTTTTAAATTCTATCAACGGAAAAGTTTCCAATGTACAGATCAATAGAACGAACGGTGTAGGAAGCTCCGTAAGGGTTATTATGAGGGGAAATAAATCTGTCTCCAATAGTCAGCCTCTCTACGTGATTGACGGAATTCCTATTATCAATCAAACAGGAAAATCGGCAAACATAAGTCAGTATGCAAATATGCCGGACCCCGGAGATGTGCTGAGTTCCATCAACCCTGATGATATTGAGAGTATTAATTTCCTTAAAGGAGCATCGGCATCTGCACTATATGGTTCTGCAGGAGGAAACGGAGCAATACTGATTACTACAAGAAAAGGAAAAATAGGGAAGAGTTCTATTTCATATAGTACTAGTTTAACCGTGGATCGTGCATACAGCCTTCCGAAGCTACAGCATAGCTATTTGTCGTATGATCCTTCTATGCCTAACCAGAATCCCGGAGATAATATTGAAAGCTGGGGTGCAAAAGGGGCTTCAAAAGATTATCTTAAAGATTTTCTTCAAACAGGAACAACTTGGGTAAACAGCCTTTCTTTCCAGTCTGGAAATGAAAAATCTACCAACTATTTTTCTATTGGAAATACGACCAACAAAGGTATTGTGCCAATGTCTTATTTTGACCAGTACAACATTTCTTTCAGAAATTCAAGTAAGTTTTTGGATGATAAACTGACATTAGATGCTAATTTTATAGGTTCTATCCAGGATAGTAAAAACAGACAAACTCCGGGAGCTTCTTTCTCTCCATTGACCAGCTTATATTGGTTGCCTAGAGGAGTAGATTTTGATCAATATAGTGGCGATCAGTACTCATTTATCAATAAAAAAAGATTGTTACCTGCCCAAAATTGGTGGGAAATAAAGCCGGACGGAACTTTCAAAGGAAATCCGGAAACCCAGAATCCGTATTGGATTTTGAACAGAAATGCAGTCACTGTTAAAAATAAAAACGCCTATAGTGCAATTACATTATCTTATGAGATCAATCCATGGTTAACGGCAAGAGTACGTGGAAACTACAGTTGGAGTAATTCTGATAGCCAACGTGATATTTCTGCCTTTTCTGCCCCAAGTTTATTAGCCGGAGGAGAAAATGGAAGAATTCTTAAGAATGTATATGAAAATTCCTCTACTTACGGAGATGTTTTGCTTATCGGTAGCCCGAAATTAAGTGAATCAATCTCTTTGGATTTTACCATTGGAGGAAGTGTGAATTCTGTCAATAATAAAGTGACAGAAATAGATAATGCTTATTTAGCTTATCCGAACTTGTTTACCTTAAACAATCTTCAGTGGAATGTCGACAGAAGCCCGGGTGATGGTTATCATAATATCTATTGGAATGTAAAGAAACAGGTACGTTCGGTGTTTGCCAGCGCATCTGTTGGTTATAAAAATATGTTTTATGTAGATATGACTTTCAGAAATGACTGGGATTCTACTTTGTCTTTAACCGGAAGAAGTGGGTTTGATTATGAATCGGTGGGGGTAAATGCTATATTATCTTCAGTATTTAAACTTCCGGAAGCTATCAACTTCTGGAAAGTGAGAGGCTCTTATGCCAGTGTTGGATTGGGGCTTTCTGCAAACACATCCAATGCTATCGTTGAGTATTATAAAGCATATTCATATGGAGTAGATGCAGGAACTATCATCTATCCGAAGAGTTCATTTGTTACGGATCAAAATTATAAAGATTTATTTCCAAAGCCTGAGCTCAACAAAACTTTTGAAGCAGGTACTGAGTTAAGAATGTTTAAAAATAAATTGAGCTTTGACATTACCTACTATAATTCAAATGCGACCAATCAGTTGCTAGAAACAACAATTTCTTCTAATTTAGGAGGGATTCCGACAGGTTCATACTTTATTAATGCCGGTAAAATACGCAATACAGGTTTCGAATCTTCTTTATCCTACAAAATTTTTGACAATGAAAAATTCGGTTGGACGGCCAGCATAAACGCTTCAGCAAATAAAAATAAAATTGTAGAATTATTTCCACCAAGCTTGAGCATTCCGCAAGATCAGCTTTTCTCGTTAACAGGGGGAGGAGAGTTTACGAAAATGAAATTAGGAGGATCTTTCGGAGATCTTTATGGAGTGAAGTTCCAAAGAGATGACCAGGGACGTATTTTGGTGGATCAAAATGGAGTGCCGTTGGGAACAACCGGTGTACCGGGATATCTCGGCAATCCGAATCCTAAGTTTATTCTTGGCTTTGGTAACACATTTAATATTGGTAAACTGGGCGTTTCTTTCCTAATTGATGGTAAGTTTGGAGGACAGGTATTATCTCTTACGGAGAAAGCCAATGATCTGTATGGTGTAAGCCAGAGAACAGCTGATGCAAGAGATGCCGGTGGAGTAACCATTTCAAATGCTGTATATGCTCCGGGAACTCCTTTGGCAGGGCAAGCTTACAATGGGGTAACGGATGCAAAAGCATATTACAAAAGAACAGGCGGAGCCGGAGGTATCGGAACAGGTATTGATGAAGCCTATATGTATAGTGCTACAACTGTTCGTCTGCGTCAGGCAGCCATTTCTTATACTTTTGATATCAATGCAAAATATATGAGGAATGCAACGGTGAGTTTGGTAGGAACAAATCTATTCTTCTTCTATAAAAAAGCACCGTTCGATCCGGAACAAGTATCCGGAAATACACCGGGAGGAGTAGGGGTTGATTCATTCGGACTTCCAATTACCCGTTCTATCGGATTATCATTAAAGGCTAACTTCTAATTTAACAAAAATGAAATTTAATAATATTAAAATATTAGTATTCGGAGCAGTAGTACTGTTTTCTGCTTCAGGATGCGGAAATCTTGATGATATCAATCAGGAAAAATTGGGAAGCCCTGAAAATTTTTATGCAGATTATGCAGCCGTAGTAAACCCTATGAAATCCATGCAAAGAGGTTTACAGTCGGATTATCAATTATACCCCAATCTGAGTGCAGATATGTTCAGCGGTATGTTCAGTACGGCAACACAGTTTAATGGTGGAAAGAACAATATGACCTATTTTATGATGGATGGGTGGAACAACAGAATTATTGCAAGACAACAGGATATTTTTAATTATTCTATCGTTATTGATGCTGCTGCAAAAAACATCTATCCTGACGTAGACTTTACTGCTACATTCGCAGTGAAAAAAATATTGAAAGTATTTACTGCTGCCAGAGTATCGGATAGCCATGGTCCGGTAGTATATAGCAAGTATGAAACTCCAAATGCTAACGGAGTAACTGATTTTGACTCTCAACAGGATGCATATAATTTTTTTATCAAGGATCTTGATGCAGCGATTACCAATTTACAGAAGGTTCAAAATATGCCAGCTAATCAAAATGAAGGAGATAGAGCGGCATTGAAAAAAGCAGATTTGGTGTTCGGGGGAAATATTGGGCAATGGGCAAAGTTTGCCAACTCGTTAAAGCTAAGATTAGCAATGAGAATGAGTTATGCTGATCCTGTAAAATCAAAACAATATGCAGAAGAAGCGCTTACCTCATCTGCAGGATTAATTACCGATAATGCCGATAATGCATTAATCAATGTAGGACAGTCCGAATTGAGTTTTATTATCTACTCTTGGGGAGATTGTTTAATCGGAGCTCCTTTGATGGCCTATATGAACGGGTATGATGACCCAAGGCTATCTGCGTATGCTATTCCTGCTACTGATGGTCAGGTTCAGGGAAAATATATCGGAGTTCGTCAGGGAATAGATTTGCTCAACGGAAAAACTACTTATGGAGGTTTCTCTCAGCCACAGGCCAAATCAGCAAACGGAGATTATTTTTCAGGAACAAATGGAAAGCTGAAATTATTTACAGCAGCAGAAGCATGGTTCCTTAAAGCGGAAGCTGCTTTGAGAGGGTATGCAGGTGCCGGAGATATTCAGGTTAATTATGAAAACGGAGTAAAACAATCTTTTGGAGAATGGGGTAAAACTGCAGATGTGACAACCTATCTTTCTAATACTTCAGCTACTGAAGCAGCATATGTTGATCCTAAGAATGCTTCGAATAATATTAATCTTGGGGATGCACAACTGAGTACCATTACGATTGCATGGAATAATGGTGATTCTACAGAAAGAAAACTGGAAAGAATTATTACTCAAAAATGGTTATCACTTTATCCAAACGGACCTGAAGCATGGGCTGAACAGAGAAGAACAGGTTATCCTATTCTATTCAAAATAAGACAAAATGATAGTGGTGGATTAATAAGTACTGATGCGATGATCCGAAGAATTCCTTTTACCAATGATACTAAAACTTCCCTTTATAACTATCAGCAAGCTGTACAATTGCTTGGAGGGGGAGCAGACAATGGAGGAACAAAGCTTTGGTGGGATAAGAAATAATAAGCCAAAACATCTTTTAATATATACAGAGGCATCTCAGAATTCAAATTTTTATTTGATTCACTTCGGGAGGAGATTACCAACTCCAATAATTTATAGTTTCGTTTTAAACCGAAATGAATTTTTGAGATGTCTTGTTTCTTTAGAATCTTATTTAATATGGGAAAAAACAATTCCGGAACACGTCTGATACATCCTATCCTGTGGATATCAACATTATATTTTGCAATGGGGGCTCCTTTTGTAACGATTAATGCGGTTTCCGGGATTATGTATAAAGATATGGGTGTTTCAGATTCACAGATTACATTCTGGACAGCCCTGATTATGTTTTCCTGGACATTGAAACCTCTTTGGAGTCCTTTTCTGGAGATCTATAAAACCAAAAAGTTCTTCGTTGTTTTTACCCAGTTTGCAATAGGAATTCTGTTTGCTTTGATCGCATTAAGTTTGCCTTTACCTGATTTTTTTAAATACAGTATCGCTCTTTTTGCCGTCATTGCCTTTTGTGGGGCAACTCACGATGTCGTTGCAGATGGAACATATATCGGTTTTCTTACCAATAAAGAACAAGCAAAATATATTGGTTGGCAAGGAGCTTTTTACAATTTAGCTAAAATTATCAGCAGTGGGGCTTTAGTGTATTTTGCAGGAGTCTTAGAAAAAACAAAAGGAGTTACCCATGCCTGGATGATTATTATGGTGATCTATGCTTTATTGTTTTTTGTGCTGGCCATTTATCATTATCTGGTTTTACCTAAAGAAAAAGAAGAGCAGCCCAAAAAAGAAAAAACGGCAGGTACTGTTCGTGAGGAATTATGGGAAGTCATTACCTCGTTCTTTACAAAGAAGAATATTATATGGTCTATACTGTTCATTATTTTATACCGTTTTGCTGAGGGGTTTGCTATAAAAATTGCTCCCTTATTTTTTAAGGCCCCAAGAACATCAGGCGGATTAGGATTATCAACATCAGACATCGGACTTGTTTACGGAACATATGGTTCTGCAGCATTTATTTTAGGATCTGTACTGGCGGGATATTTTATTTCAGCCCGTGGACTGAAAAAATCATTGATATGGTTATGCTGTGCCTTCAATATTCCGTTTGTAGTGTATGCTTTACTGGCTTATTATCAGCCGTCTGATCTTTTACCGGTGGGTATTGCTGTGGTTGTGGAGTATTTCGGTTATGGCTTTGGCTTTGTGGGATTGATGCTGTATATGATGCAGCAAATTGCACCGGGGAAACATAAAACAGCTCATTATGCTTTTGCAACAGGGATTATGAATCTCGGAGTAATGATTCCCGGAATGTTCAGCGGGATGATCAGTGACTGGATCGGATATAAAATGTTTTTTATCTGGGTTTTGATAGCTACAATTCCTGCATTCCTTGTAACATTATGGGTTCCTTTTCCTTATCCAGAAAATAAAGAAGAATATAATTAACAGGCACTAAACCTAACAGATTTTTAAAACCTGTTAGGTTTAAATAACACATTAAATCAAACAATTAAAATAAAAAGTAAAAATACTTTATGACAGCTCAATCAGTAATGATCCCATGGCAGGATCGCCCGGAAGGTTGTAACGATATTATGTGGAGGTTTTCCGAAAACCCGATCATTAACAGATATGCGATACCTACATCCAACAGTATATTCAACAGTGCGGTGATTCCTTTTGAGGATGGATTTGCAGGAGTATTCCGTTGTGATAATAAAGCGGTACAGATGAATATTTTTGCCGGTTTCAGTAAGGATGGAATCAATTGGGATATTAACCATAACCCTATTGAAATGAAAGCCGGAAACACTGAAATGATCGAATCAGACTATAAGTACGATCCTCGTGTTACCTTTATTGAAGACCGCTACTGGATTACATGGTGTAATGGATATAACGGTCCTACGATTGGTATTGGATATACTTTTGATTTTAAAGAATTTTTTCAGTGTGAAAATGCCTTTTTACCATTTAACAGAAACGGAGTTCTTTTTCCTGAAAAAATCAATGGTAAATATGCCATGTTGAGCCGTCCGAGTGATAACGGACATACCCCTTTCGGTGATATTTATATCAGCTATAGTCCTGATATGAAATATTGGGGAGAACACCGTTGTGTAATGAAAGTAACACCTTTTGAAGACAGTGCATGGCAATGTACGAAAATTGGCGGAGGTCCGGTTCCTATTAAAACAGAAGAAGGATGGCTATTGTTTTACCATGGAGTAATCAATACATGCAGAGGATTCCGTTATTCAATGGGGGCTGCTTTGCTTGATCTTGAAGATCCAACGAAAGTCTTATACAGAACAAAGCCTTATTTATTGGCTCCGGCAGAATTGTATGAGCTGACAGGAGATGTTCCCAATGTAGTTTTTCCTTGTGCGGCATTGACAGAAGGGGACAAGGTAACGGTATATTATGGTGCTGCTGATACGGTCGTTGCGATTGCCTTTGGGTATATTTCGGAAATTATTGATTTTATGAAAAAGAATTCAATCTAAAGATTCAAAGCATTTAAAAATAGAATAATCAGCTTAATTCCTTTATTCATTGGGATTTTTGTAATGGTTTTCCTATTTTTAACCGACTTTTAAATAAAAAAAATCTGATCCCTTTATCATGAAAAAAGAATTACTTATCTGCCTTTTTACCAGCATAGTTTCTATAGCGAATGCCCAACAAAATAAAAATGATGTTTTATCCTGGGTAGACCCTTTTATAGGAACCGGCGGACATGGTCATACATTTCCGGGGGCAACTACACCTTTTGGAATGATTCAGCTAAGTCCGGATCAGAATACAAAAAGTGGTGACTGGGACTGGTGTTCCGGATATCATTACAGCAGCAAAACCATTATGGGGTTCAGTCATAATCACCTGAGTGGAACAGGTTGGGCGGATCTTGGAGATATTTTGGTGATGCCTACTGTAGGGCAAGTAAAAATGGTGCCCGGCTCGGAAGAGAATCCGGAAACAGGCTATCGTTCAACATTTAGTCATGATAAAGAAACTGCATCACCGGGATATTATTCTGTGATGTTGGATAGCTATGGAATTAAAGCTGAATTAACAGCTTCCCCAAGAGTAGGATTTCACAAATATACTTTTCCTAAAAGTGAAGAAGCGAATATCATTATTGATCCTACTAATAAAATCTTTGGAAATATTTACCACACGTTGGTAAGTGTAGAAGGAAATAATAAAATTAAAGGATATTGCTATAGCAACGGTTGGGGAGGTAAACGATTTGCTTATTTCGTAATGGAATTTTCGAAACCGTTTAAATCCTATGGAGTGTATGCGGAAGGAAAGATAAAAAATAATGAAAAAATAGCGCTTGCCAAAGATGCTAAAGCTTTTGTAAGATTTGCTACAGAAAATAATGAGAGTATTGAAGTAAAAGTTTCTTTATCTCCTGTAAGTACGGAAAATGCACAGGAAAACTTTGATACGGAAGCTAAAGGTGTTGACTTTGTACAAGCTAAAGAAACGGCCCAAAAAACATGGAGAGA
Source organism: Chryseobacterium sp. PMSZPI (assembly GCF_002835665.1). Taxonomy (GTDB): domain Bacteria; phylum Bacteroidota; class Bacteroidia; order Flavobacteriales; family Weeksellaceae; genus Chryseobacterium. The sequence continues at coordinate 13,617 of NZ_PIZV01000022.1, read as the reverse complement.
TCTTATTGGCAGATTCCAGGTAACCGGAGGTACAGATAGCCAGAGAAAAATTTTCTATACAGGAGTGTATCATACATTCATAGCTCCTAACCTTTATATGGATGCCAATGGAGATTATGTTGCCGCTCAGGAAAATATGAATACCAAATGGTTTACGAACTACAGTACCTATTCTTATTGGGATGGTTTCAGAGCGACACATCCGCTGCTTACTATTATGGATCAGAAACATACCAAAGAATTTGCAAATTCTCTGATCAGCAGATATACAGATCGTAAAGATCATATGCCGATCTGGGAACTGTGCGGATATGATAACTTCTGTATGCTTGGGTACCATAGTGTATCGGTTATCTGGGACGCTATTTCCAAAGGAGTTCCGGGGATAGATGCCGAAAAAGCTTTTGCAGCCATGAAAGATGCTTCTCTAACTGATAAAATGAGTAGTAGTGATGGAGATGGAGGTCTTAACGATTATATCAAATTAGGATATAATCCGTCAGAAAACGGAGCTTCTGTTTCTGCAACCTTAGAGTATGCATATGATGATTGGTGTATTCAGCAACTTGCAGAAAAGTTAGGTAAAAAAGAAGATGCTGAAGTGTATAAGAAACGTTCTATGAACTTCCTGAATACCTTTAATAAAGAAAATAATCACTTCTGGCCAAGACAGAAAAATGGGAAATTTATTTCTGATTTTGCTCTGAACGACTGGAAAAAATTACAACCCCATTGGGTTTCCGGAAATATCTGGGCCTATGACTTTTTTGTTCCGCATCAGATTGATGAAATGATGGATTTATATGGTGGGAAAAAAGGTTTTGAAGAAAAGCTGGATAAAACCTTCACAGAAGCATTGAATATGCAGGGTGAACAGCATGTAGACATTTCAGGGTTTATTGGTTCATTAGGATTTGGAGACGAACCGGGACATCATGTTCCTTACTTATATAATTATGCGGGAACTCCATACAAGACACAAAAGATGATCAAGTATATCCGTGATAATATGTACGCCGCAAAACCTGATGGGATTGTGAATAATGAAGATTGCGGGCAAATGTCAGCCTGGTATATTTTCTCTTCTTTAGGATTCTATCCTGTGACACCGGGGAAACCTGTGTATGCAATAGGTGCTCCTCAGTTTCCAAAAGCTTCGTTGCAACTGGAAAATGGAAAAACCTTTACTGTGGTTGCAGACAAAATTTCTGATAAAAATATCTATGTGCAGAAAATGTTCCTGAACGGAAAAGAATACAAAAGCTGGGAATTGAATCACAGTGACATTATGAAAGGTGGAGAGCTGCGATTTGTAATGGGAAGTAAGCCTGTAAAATAAAAACTAATAAAAATAAAACGAAATAAAGTATCAATGGAAAGGAGAAATTTTATTAAAACAAGTGCACTGGCAGGAGCCGGGTTGCTGTTTACTCAAAATGTTTTTGCAAAGAATTTGATGACGGAAGAATTTCCGATTGTTCGCGTTCCTAAAGATAAAAGACATTTTACCAGCGAATCTGTAGAAAGTGCCATCACAGCTTTTAAAAAGAAAGTTAAAAATAAAGAACTAAGTTGGCTCTTTGAAAACTGCTTTCCTAATACATTAGATACTACCGTTTTTTACAATGAAAACAATGGTACTCCGGATACCTACGTTATTACGGGGGATATTGATGCAATGTGGCTTCGTGACAGCTCTGCTCAGGTTTTTCCTTACCTACAGTTTTCAAAGAAAGATGAGAAACTTCATAAGCTGATTTCCGGAGTGATTCATAAGCAAACCACTTTCATTCTTAAGGATCCTTATGCCAATGCATTTTATAATGATGATCAAAAAATAAGCAAATGGAAAGAATACGACCACACAGATATGAAGCCTGGTACCCACGAAAGAAAATGGGAAATAGATTCATTATGCTATCCTATTCGTTTGGCTTATCATTTCTGGAAAGCTACAGGAGATACGAAGCCTTTTGATAGCAATTGGTTACAAGGAATCAAGCTTACTTTGCAAACTTTTACGGAACAGCAGAGAAAAACAGACTTAGGACCATACAAATTTGAGCGTACCACATCCTGGGCTACGGATGGAGTTCCGATGGGAGGTTATGGGTATCCTACAAAACCTGTTGGATTGATTAGTTCAATGTTCCGTCCAAGTGATGATGCAACAATTTACGGATTCCTTATTCCTTCTAATCTATTTGCTGTAGTAAGCTTACGACAGGCGGCAGAAATGGTTTCTCAAATCAAAAATGAAAAGGCATTAGCTCAACAATTAAATGCTCTTGCAGATGAGGTAGATGCAGCGATTAAGAAATACGGAATTTACAATCACCCTGAATACGGGAAAATATATGCTTTTGAAGTAAACGGTTTTGGAAGTTATAACCTGATGGACGATGCCAATTGTCCAAGTTTATTAGGGTTACCTTATCTGGATGCCGTAAAACCTGACGATCAGGTTTATTTAAATACAAGAAAATATGTTTGGTCACAAGACAATCCGTTCTTTTTCAAAGGAAAACTGGCAGAAGGAATTGGTGGACCACATATCGGATTGGATATGATCTGGCCGATGAGTATCATCATGAAAGCACTTACTACTAAAGACAAAAGTGAGATCAGATGGTGCATAGAAACCTTACAAAAAACGCACGGAGGAACAGGCTTTATGCATGAATCCTTCCATAAAGACGATTCCAAAAAATTCACTAGAGAATGGTTCGCATGGGCGAATACTTTATTTGGAGAACTATTATGGAAAACATTTAACGAAAACCCGGAATTACTGACATAATCCACCCTTTTATATTGTCCTTTCTATAAGGTTTCTTTCTTGAAAAGGAAGATTCCAGGGGAGTGCTATATAAAATCTAAACACCAAAAAACCTTAAAAAAATTATATTATGAAAAAAAAATCAATTTTTATTACTCTAATGGGATTGATCCTTCAATCCGGTTCTCTACTGAATGCACAACAGCTGAATCCTTCAGGAATATGCTATGTAGAAGTAAACAACAATAACATCCTCAACGCAGGAGCGTACAAATTGCAGACATCAGGTAAGTATTTATTTGATGTGGTGAATATTTTTGCGGCTAATATTAATTATGACACAAGCCGTGGCAGAGCTTATCTGTACTCTAATAATAATGTAACTAAAGTATTGACGAATGCAGATACGTACATCAAACCGCTTCAGCAAAAGGGAATGAAAGTAGTATTGACTATCTTAGGAAACCATCAAGGGGCAGGAATTTGTAATTTTCCTACCCGTGAAGCAGCAAAAGATTTTGCATTGCAACTTGCCAATACCGTAAATACTTATGGATTAGATGGAATAGATTTTGACGATGAATATTCAGAATATGGAAATAATGGAACTGGACAACCTAATGACAGTTCCTTTATAATGCTTGTTCAGGAGTTAAGAGCTTTGCTGCCGAATAAAATAATTTCATTCTATTATTACGGTCCAGCTGCATCCAAACTTTCATGGAACGGATACAGAGCCGGAGACAATATCAATTACAGCTGGAATGCTAGCTACGGAAGTTTTTCTGTACCTAATGTTCCACCGCTTACAAAAGCTCAATTATCACCTGCTGCTGTTTGGCTGGGAAATACTTCTAATACAACTACAACGAGCTTAGCCAAACAAACTAAAGATGGTGGGTATGGATTATTCCTTTGGTATGATCTTAAAGGAACTAGCCAGACATCACAGCTTTCCTCAGGTACACAAACTCTATATGGAGAACAAACGGTTTTAAATGGTACTTTACAATCATGGACACAAGGTACGAGTTGTGATGCACCTATCGGATTATACACAAGTAATCTCACAGGAACAAGTGTGAAATTAAACTGGTCTGCCGTAGGAACGAATACCTATGATATAGATTATAAGCCTGCTTCAGCCACTACCTGGACCAGTGTAGCAACTGCTGTAAGCGGAACGTCTACAACAATATCAGGATTAACTGCAAATACTGATTATGACTGGAGAATCAGAACAAACTGTAGTGTAAAGAGCACTTATATGTTTGCTCCAAGATTCAATAGTGGTGGTGGAGCAACTCCTACAGGTTCTTATGCTCTTTCTTTAGATGGAAGTACAACATCAGGAACTGCCGGAAATATGAATGTAAGTGGTTCTGCATTGTCTTTTGAAGGCTGGATAAAACCTTCATCTTTCAAATCAGCATCTCCATATATTTCTTCCATCATGGGAACAGAAGTAGGAGATAATAATTCGGCTCTTTTACGATTAGGAGACGGAAATCTTGCTAATAATAAACTTCAGTTTGTAGTAAGTATTAATAATGTACAACAAAAGCTGGCTTCTGCTACTGCATTGAACGCCAATACATGGTATCACGTTGCCGCAACATATGATGGTGCTACGATGAAATTGTATATCAACGGAGTTTTGGATGCAAGTAAAGCTCAGACAGGAAGTATTAATTCGAATGGAGCTTTCAACGTAGGATATTCATACGATATTTCACGAAACTTTAATGGTAATATAGATGAAGTCAGAGTTTGGAAACGAGCCTTAAGTCAGACAGAAATCAGTCAGAATATGTGTGGAGTATCTACTCCGGCATCTTCTCTTGCTGCTTATTGGAAATTTAATGAAGGAACGGGTACGTCGGTACAAGATAGTTCAGGAAACGGAATGTCTTTAACATTAACAGGAACTAATGCTTCCAGCTGGGTAACAGATGTACCATGTCCAAGTACTCAAAAATCTGCAAGAGCGGTGACAGCCCAAAAGATATCAGGACAAATGATGGCTAAGGATCAAATAAAATTATATCCGAATCCGGTAAGTAAATCTTCACCACTTAGTATTTCTGTACCTGATGGATATAATAGAGGAAAATTAACGATTTACAGCTTTAGTGGTAGTGTTGTGGACACAAAAGTATTGTCTGCGGGTGATAATCAATATGATATATCCAGACTTTCTATTGGAAATTATATTATCCAGTTTGAATCCCAGGATGGTAGTTTAAAACAAAGTGAAAAATTAATGGTAAAATAAATTATCAATCATCGGGCTTAGGCCCGGTGTTTTTTTCAGTTACTCTCGGTTATTTAATTTCAGTGTTCATATTTCAGTAAAGTTATCTGAAAAACGAAATATTAATTAAAATAATAATATAGTTAATACACAGGATTTAACCGATGGTACTTATCTTTACAAAATTTCCTAACCGAAAATAGAGTAAATTCTGAAACTTAGAAAACAGGCAGGCAGGTTTTATATTCTTGTTGGCCTGTTTTTTCAGTCAAAGAAATGTTTGAAAATAAAAATAAAGCAAAAAATAATGCAAAATATACTCGGAATAGATATTGGAGGATCACATATTACGTTGGCTCAGGTAAGTACAGAGAAGCGTGAAATTATTTCTTCAACATACGTAAGAGAACATGTTAATTCTTTTGACAGTAAAGAAGATATTTTTTCTGCTTGGGTTTCTGCTATTAAAAAAGCAGCTCATGACCTGAAGAAAGAAAATCTTTTAATAGGGATTGCAATGCCCGGACCTTTCGATTATGAAAATGGAATATCCCTAATGCAACAAGGAAAATTTATTGATATCTACCAGGTTAATATTAAAAATGAATTGGCGAACAGACTGGAAATTTCTCAACATCAGATTCATTTTGTCAATGATGCTGCTGCATTTATGGAAGGAGAGGTTTTCGGAGGTTGTGTGCAGGGTTTCAAACGAATTTTTGGAGTAACTCTTGGGACTGGCTTAGGAACAACATTTTATAATGGAGAATTTGCTACAGATGAAGATCTGTGGGATTCACCTTTTAAAAACTCTATTTGTGAAGACTATCTGGCAACACGTTGGTTTGTCAATTACTATAGAGAACTAACCGGAGAATCAATTTCAGGAACGAAAGATATATTGGATAAGCCGATAGAAATACAAACCAAAATATTTGATGCATACGCAGATTCTTTTTCCGAATTTATCATAAAATATGTAGATCATTACAAACCGGAAGTCTTAGTTATCGGAGGTAATATTGCAAAAGCTTATCCTCAGTTTGAAGAAAGATTTACCAAAAATTTATTAAAGAATAATATTAACTTGCCGGTCAGGATTTCTGCTATTTTTGAAGATGCCGCTATCTTAGGAGCTGCCAGTTATGCATTGAAAAAAGTTTAAACAAATAACAAACGAAACGATACAATGAAGTCTCTATTTTCTACTTTTTTTCTCTTATTACAAGCTTGGGTCTTTGGACAGAACGTATCTCCTGTAGATTACGTGAATCCGTTAATGGGTACCCAATCTAAACCTTCTTTATCTAACGGGAATACATATCCGGCAGTAGGACTCCCTTGGGGGATGAACCTCTGGACTCCGCAGACAGGTAAAATGGGTGATGGATGGGCTTATACTTATGATGCAGATAAAATAAAAGGTTTTAAGCAAACACATCAACCTTCTCCCTGGATGAACGATTATGGTGCATTTGCCATCATGCCTGGGGTTGGCCGGTTAAAATTTAAAGAAGAGGACAGAGCGAGCTGGTTCAGCCATAAGGCAGAGGTTTCAACACCTTATTTTTATAGTGTATACCTGGCTGATATTAATGTAACCACAGAGTTTACTCCTACGGAGAGAGCTTCTTTTTTTAAATTCGATTTTCCTAAAACAGATAGTGCCTATGTAGTGATTGACGCCTTAGATAAAGGCTCTTATATCAAAATTCTTCCGAAAGAAAGAAAAATTTTAGGATATACTACCAAATATTCAACAGGGAAATATGATAATTTTAAAAACTATTTCGTTATTCAGTTTGATAAAGACTTCGACCTGTCAAGAGCTTGGAAAGACGATAAACTTTTAAGCAATCAGTTAGAAATCACCAGCAATCATACAGGAGCTATAGTAGGCTTTAAACTGAAAAATAAAGAAGCGGTATATGCAAAAGTAGCCTCTTCATTCATAAGTTTTGAACAAGCCGAACTTAATCTGAAAAGAGAAATTGGTAATAGGAACTTTGAACAGGTGAAAACAGATGCTAAAAATATCTGGAACAAAACACTAGGGAAAATAGAGGTGAAAGGAGGTACCGATCAGCAGATGAGAACTTTTTATTCCTCTTTATACAGAACTTTATTTTTTCCACAAAAATTGTATGAAATCGATGCTCAGAATACAATAAAGCACTGGAGCCCTTATAATGGTAAAATTGTGGATGGAAGGATGTTTGCCGGAACAGGATTTTGGGATACTTTCCGTGCATTATATCCGTTCTTGAATCTTGTATATCCAAGTATGAATGTTGAAATGCAGGAAGGATTGGTGAACGCATACAAAGAAGGAGGTTTCTTACCGGAATGGAGCAGTCCCGGATATTCTGATATTATGATTGGAAATAATTCGGCATCCGTAGTAGCAGATGCTTATCTGAAAGGACTTCGGGGATATGATATAGAGTCTCTTTGGGAGGCTGTAAAACATGGAGCTAACCATGAAGGCCCTATAGAAGCTGTAGGCCGTGCAGGAGTGGAATACTACAATACATTGGGGTATGTTCCTTACGATTCGAAAATTGATGAAAATGCAGCGAGAACATTAGAATATGCTTACGATGATTTTTCGATTTACCAACTTGGGAAAGCATTAGGAAAGCCTGCTTCAGAAATTGATATTTACAAAAAAAGAGCATATAATTATAAAAATGTATTTGATAAGGAAACCGGTTTAATGCGTGGTAAAAATAAAGATGGAAATTTTCAAAAACCTTTCAATCCTTTCAAATGGGGGGATGCTTTTACAGAAGGTAACAGCTGGCATTATACCTGGTCTGTATTCCAGGATATCAACGGGCTGGCAGAATTGATGGGTGGTAAAAAGAAGTTTGAAGCTAAACTGGATGAGGTTTTCTCATTGCCTCCGGTTTTTGATGATAGTTATTATGGAGGAGTAATCCACGAAATCAGAGAAATGCAAATCATGAATATGGGGCAATATGCCCATGGAAACCAACCGATTCAACATATGATTTATTTATATAACTATGCCGGAGCTCCTTATAAAACGCAATATTGGGCAAGACAGGTGATGGATAAGTTATACCATGCAACGCCCGACGGTTATTGTGGAGATGAGGATAACGGACAGACTTCAGCATGGTACATTTTTTCAGCATTAGGATTTTATCCGGTAACGCCGGCTACAGATCAGTATGTATTGGGAGCACCACTATTTAAAGAAGCTACTATTCACCTTGAGAATGGCAAGAAAATTGAAATAAAAGCTCAGGAAAATAATTCCGAAAACTTTTATGTAAAATCATTGAATGTTAATCAACAACCTTATTCCAAAAATTGGCTGAGCCATAAAGAATTAATAAAAGGAGCAGTCCTGGATTTTAAAATGGATAATAAGCCTAATAAAGAAAGAGGAACTCAGGAAAAGGATTTTCCATATTCAATGTCAAAAGAAGAATCAAATAAATAATTTTAATCCAGAAATATAACTGTATGAGTACAGAGAAGAAAGAAATATTCGACAGAGTAGAAAAAATGCTGCAGACCCAGGGATTTAACATTGCTGCACAGGATCAGACAAGGCCATGGGGAGGTTTTTTTGTGATTGATGAAACTCAGGCACAAGATTTTGCCAACCAATACTTTGATGGTATTGATGTAGAAGGACTAAGAATAGGAGGGAAGCTAAGCCCGAAAATTCTTATTGTAGCTCCTGAAGCCAGACTAAGCTGGCAGTACCACCATAGAAGAGCCGAAATCTGGCAAGTGGTAGAAGGAACCGTTGGAATCAAAAGAAGTATTACTGATGAAGAAGGAGAACTGAAAGAGTACCAGCCCAAAGATCAGGTAAAGCTTCAACAAGGGGAAAGACACCGTTTAATCGGTTTAGAAGGTTGGGGAATCGTTGCTGAGATCTGGCAACATACTGATGCTTCCAACCCTTCAGATGAAGACGATATCGTAAGGGTACAGGATGACTTTGGAAGATAAAATAAAAAATCAGCATCAGAATTGATGCTGATTTTTTATTTTGGTAAGGGAGCTGGAAGAGTAAAATTACTGGAGGTTTTCAGAAAGATCATTTCAGCTATTAGTCTGAGTGTTCAGACTGAAGTAAGCAGGTAAAAAAAATAAACGTTATAGGTTTCAAAAACCTATAACGTTTTGCTTATATTAATTTATCGTAGTTAAAGGAGTCCGTTGGCGAAGAGTACCTCGAGCCTCCATCTTCCAGCTCCTCGCTCTTAAAATGTTACATCCAGTCCCACATAGAAATTGGCTTTCATAATTGGAGCATATACCATTCCACCATCAAAATAATTACCAAAAGGATTTCTAAAATCTACAATTGCATTTTTCTGATAATAAGAAGTCAGGTTTTCTCCGCCTACATAAGCTCTGATTTTTTTGTTGAAATTCCTTGAAATCTGAGCATTTAGAACAGCATATGAATTAGAATATGCCGGAAGTTGGAACTCCGCAGGATTGCTTGATGTATCCGGAAGCCTTTGCTTACCTACCCAGTTTAAAGTAGTGTCAAAACTCCAGAATCCGCCTTTGTCGTTTTTATTGGTAGCATACGCAAGGTTCACAAAACCTCTATGCTTTGCCATAAAAGGAACTTCTCTTCTTCCTCCGATATAATCTGCCTGTACATCATAATATTTGTAAGCAAGTCTTACATCAAAATTTTTGAAAGGTGTAAAATCCCATTGTGTCTGAAAAGAGTTGGCAAAAGATTTTCCGTCAAGATTATAAAATGTCAACTGTTGAGGTGATTTATCCAAATCTACCAAAACCTGATCCTGGAAATCGGTTCTGAAAAAGTCTGCAATGATACTGGACTTTCTTCCGAAAAGTTTAAACTCCTGTTGTAAACTGGCTCCGTAATTCCATGCAATTTCTGGTTTTAAACCATAAATATCTCCTCCGTTAGGTATAATAGTAACAGCTCTGTTGGAGGCAAAATACTGCTGGCTTTCTGCAAAAACATTAGCTGTCCTAAACCCTCTTCCTGCAGAAAGTCTTAAAATAGTCTGAGGTGTAAAATCATATTTAAAATTTAGTCTTGGAGTAAACTGGGTTCCCGCTAAATTATGAAAATCTACTCTGGTACCTGCGACTAAAGTATATTTTAAACCTGTTAAAGTATATTCAGCAAAAATTCCCGGAACAATTTCATTTCTTTTAATATTGTCCGTTAAATAAGTTTCCTCATATCCGTCATATAAAAAACTGGCACCGGCTTTATACTTATGATTGGTATTTCCAATGATACTTTCGAAGATTAGATTGGAATAGTAAGTATGCTGTTTCCCATTATAATTTCTCAATCCGAAAAAGCTGTCCTGTTGATGATATACATACTGGTTCATCCAGCCTATACTTTGATAAGGTTTTCCTTGGAAAACATAGCCTGTTTTATTCCAAACCTGAAACCTTGAAATATCAATTCCCACTCCATAAGCAGGTTGTTTATCCTGGGCTAATTTTTTATCAAAACCTATTTGCCCTGCAGTTCTTTCATCTCTGATAAAGTTAATTCCAAAATGAGATCCGAATCCTGATTTCTCAAGGTCATTGTAGTTAAGAAGATAAGCTGCATTGATTTGTGTTCCCTTTGGTCTGTCGAGAAATCCGTCATGATTCATATCCGTATTTCCGAAAGTGCCGTTTCCATGCAGTAAAAACGTTTGGGACCATTTGTCATTGATAGGAGCGACACTGGTAATATTAGCTTCAGCCCTTCCATTGAAATCTGAAAACAGGTTCAGAGAAGTTTCAGGAGTTTTCGCATTTTTCAGCAGTTCAGTATTGATCTGTCCGGTAATACTTTCATATCCGTTGGTTACCGTACTTCCGCCTTTTGTCAGCTGAATACTTTCAATCCATCTGCCGGGAATAAAATTTAACCCATAAGCTGAAGCCAACCCTCTGATTTCAGGTAATTGCTCCTTAGTCAGGCTCGTGTATTTCTGATCCAAACCTAGCATTTTCAGTTGCTTTGTTCCCGTAACGGCATTGCTAAAGGAAACATCTACAGTGGCATTAGTTTCAAAACTTTCCGATAGATTACAACAAGCTGCTTTTAACAGCTCTTTTTTATCAATATTAAAAACAAGTCCTGCTTCCTTTTTATTCAAAGAAGTAGCGGCTTTAGAGCCCGTTACTACAACACCATCAATTTTCTTTTCATGTTGGCTGTGTGACTCGGCATTAGGTGGAGTTTGTTGTTCTTCGTGCTTTGTTCCTTCTTCGTGGTGTACGCTAGGATTGACTTCACTAAAAGCAGAATCCCTATCATACAGGCAGCAGCCGGGAAGATTTTTATAGACATCATCAGCTGCTTTATACTTTTCATTATCATGTCCTACATCGGCAATTTTTTTTAAAATTTTATCTGATGAGGTTTTTGACGAATCAAAATTAAGCGTAACAGTTTGTGTTTCTGCATTCCAGTCTGCGGAATTTGCACCGGCTTCTTTAGCGGCCTTTTCAATTCTTGTTTTACATGAAATACAGTTGCCTTTTACATAAAATTCGTTTTCCTTTTTGTGAGTGTGATGCTCGTGAACTTCTGTAGCAGCCGGCTGAAGATCCCTGTCATAATGGCAACATCCCGGAAGTCCTTCATAAGTTTCGTTCGGTGCTTTGTATTTCTCATTATCATGGCCGGCTTCTGCTACTTTCTTTAAAATTTCATCTGCTGAAGCCTGATCTCCGGGTTCTAGTGTTAAAGTTTGAAGATCAATAGAATATACAGCTGTTTTTGCTCCTGCTTTTTTGGCTGCCCCTTCAATTCGGGTTTTGCACATTTCGCAGTTCCCTTTTACTTTAAATTGGTTTTTTGAAAGGTCCTGAGCGAATATAAATTGGGTAAATAAGAATAATGTACCAAGTATCAACCTGGAAATATATAATTTCATTTTGTTTAAAAGTTTAGATTAATTAAAAATCAGTCCATTACATAACATAATGAACAGGCTGTGATTGAATTAACCTATTTTAGGCGGTTGCCAGATTTCCTTTAAACGGTCTGAAAGATAAGGATCTGAATATTGAAACTGAGGATTCTTATTAGCCTTGTAATAAGACAGTTCCAAACGTAAATTCTTTGAAAAAGGAGTTTCTATAAAAGAATAACATATCATACAAGAAGAACAACAATCATCATTACATGATGATTTTGTTGTGCTGTCATGACCTTTTTTTGAAGAATGATTTTTGCAACAATCACTTTTTTTAGACTCTGCTTTACAGCAGGTATCCTGCATAGATTGTGCATAGAAACTATCCTTAGGAACCAAGAAAATTCCTAAACAAAATACTATAATAAGTAGATGAAACAGCTTCATAGGTGCAAAATTACAAAAATTATGGGAAAGGATCACCAACTTTTAGAGAACAGTCGTGCCAAGGTTCACCATGAGCCGGATTTACTTTAGGTTTGTCTCCCATAGCCAGATTCTGTTCTGCCGGGGCTGGTGTGGGGGTCGTCTGTACTGTATTTACAGAGGTAGTGTTGTTTGATTTACTATTTAAAGGTTGTCCCACAGGAATATCGCAACGATGCCCTGGCTGTCCATGTGGAGGATTCATTCCGGGAGCTGTTTTTATTGGCTGCCCATTATTATTTGGAGTAGCTTTTCCAGCGGCTATAGCACTAGGATCTATTTGAATCGTATTATTCCCGTTAACGGTTATATTCTGAGAAGTAGGAGATGGAGCAGGGCTACTATTCAAGGGTTGACCTACCTGAATATCACATCGATGTCCTGGTTGTCCGTGTGGAGGATTCATTCCGGGAACGGTTGCTATAGGAGTGGGGTTTGAGTTGGATTGAATACCTGCCTGATCCATTAAAGCTGTTTTAGACGGAGAATTTAGAGCTATTCCGGATTGTGAAGTAGCAGCTTCCTCTTTTATGTAAGTAGCTCTTTCGTCTTTTTTACAAGCAATATTCAATGTGGATATTGCTATCAAACCTATACATATATTTCTCATATCCTTGTGGGTGTGAAACAAAATTAGCAAAACTTTTTTGATTATTTTGCTAATTGTATGATTTAAATAATTATGTTTTGTGAATTTTTCACGGTATATGTTTTTTTTGTAATTATATATAAATGATTTCGAAATTGATAGTTTCCAGATAATGTAAAATAAAAAATAACGTACTTTTAAATTTACTTTTTATAATATCTTGCGACATTTGTTTCTTTTTCCAGTGTTCAGATTTTTTTTCATAAAGAAAAAATTTTCCCAGTTTATATTTAAATTTTAAATATCCCCGGAATTCAATGCCATCAAAGAGCCTGTAAGAGATGTTGGGATTTTCTTCTAAGCTTTGATGTATTGCATTCGTAAATACACGAGGTCCGGTTGTAGAATGTATATCATTGGGATAGCGATGGGTTTCTATATTATCGAGCATTAGCTCTAGTGTTTTTTTGAGAAAAGGATGATTTTTATCAAAAATAAGTGCCCATTGTAAATAGAGATCAACATGTCTTTCCATACTAATCACTGCTTGATCCTCATCTTTTATCAGATGTCTTAAAGGTTGGGTTACAGTGCTATC